>NZ_CP042326.1:1330783-1996175 GCF_007904085.1 Euhalothece natronophila Z-M001 | reverse complement strand
CCCATCTAGGGAGAAGCAATCATCGCGAGAAAAATTTGAACTGGAAAGTTTAGAAATCCTTGAATCATGGCTTTTACAATGGCCCACTGCTGTAAGCGCGATCGCGCAAAATCCTGATTTACCAGCACAACGAGTAATAAAATTACTTAATCCCGTAGAAAAGTTAATTCAATCGTGGGGAGTCTCCAAAATTGGACAGGTGGGGGAAGAAATGCCTTATAATCCTCAGAAGCACCAATTGTTATCAGGGAATGTAACAGCAGGTGAAACAGTGCGAGTGCGTTATGTAGGCTATCAAAAAGGTAATAAGCTCTTATATCGGGCAAAAGTTGAACCCATAGATTAGCTACAATAGTAAGCATAAGTCTAAAGCGTATTTTGAAGAGGAGACAAGGAAAATGCCAGTTGCTGTGGGAGTAATACAAACTGATGGGTTTCCGCCTGTTTTAGCGGCAGCGGATGCGATGGTGAAAGCAGCTTCCGTTACCCTCGTTTCTTTCGATAAAGCCGAACGGGGTCAATTTTTTGTGGCTGTGCGTGGAGTAGTTTCGGAAGTGGAACGTTCTATGGAAGCAGGGATTGAAGCAGCGGAAAAACAAGCCTACAACGGAAAAGTGCTTACTCATTACATGATTCCCAATCCCCCTGATAATTTAGAAGCAGTGATGCCCATTGCTTATAGTGACGAAGTAGAACAATTTAGAGTTTAAAATTAGTCTAAAATCATTTTAAAACGTAATTAAACATTAAGGAGCGATGTGAATGTCTCTAGATGCGGTTGGTAGTCTTGAAACGAGAGGATTTCCGGGAGTTTTGGCGGCAGCAGATGCCATGGTCAAAACAGGAAGAGTAACGTTAGTAGGATATATTCGAGCTGGTAGTGCGCGGTTTACGATTATTATTCGCGGTGATGTCTCAGAAGTGAAAACAGCTATGGATGCAGGGATTCATGCTGTTGATAAAGCCTATGGCGGTGTTTTAGAAACTTGGGTCATTATTCCCCGTCCCCACGAAAATGTGGAATGTGTGTTACCCATTGCTTATAGTGAAAATGTGGAACGTTTCCGAGAAACAACTGAACGCCCGCTAATTGGTTCGTCTCAAAATCAATCGTAGCTAATTAGTCATTGGCACTCTCTAGTTTGCCTTTTCAACGATTTTTATTATCCCCACAAGGAATCCCCACAAGGAGGGGTAATTAGCCCTTTCTTGTTATGATTCATGGGAGTGGAAGCTGCGAACCGTTATTTCTTTTTTCAATTGTTCTCCTATTCGATCCTCCACTATATCTAAATCGTAATCCATTTGTAATCCTAGCCAAAAGCGAGGTGACATATTGAAAAAATAAGCTAACCGCAAGGCGACATCGGCTGTTATTCCCTGTTTATGATTAACAATATCTTTCATCTGCTGAGTTGGAATGTTTAACGCCAAAGCAACTTCACTAGGATTAAGATTCATTGGCTTTAAGAATTCTTCCAATAAAACTTCCCCAGGATGGACAGCATACAATTTATCTTCTTTCATTTGCTTACCTCAATGATAATCAACAATTTCTACATCTATAGCATTACCTTCTTCCCATTTAAAGCAAATTCGCCACTGGTTATTAACTCGGATGCTATATTGGTTTTGGCGATCACCAGTTAAGCGTTCTAAACGATTTGCTGGTGGAACTCGTAAGTCTTGAAGTGTTTCTGCGCGGTTCAACATTCTTAGCTTTCGGAGGGCTACTTGTTGAATCTCGGATGGCAATTTACGCGACTTACGACGATTAAATATTTTTTCTGTTTCTTTATCCTTAAAGTTTCGGATCACTTTTTCTACTCATAATTAAAGACTATTATATAATACTTAAACTATAAATTTCTCTGGTTATTTAATAGATTTGTAATGGCAATAACATAAGTGAAATCGACATGAAAGTTGTTTTTTTTGGCACACCTAATTTTGCGATTCCCACCCTTGAAGCCTTAATTCAAGACTCAGAAATTGAGGTTTTAGCTGTGGTAACTCAGCCAGATAAACCAAAAGGGAGAGGGAAAAAATTGATTCCTTCTCCTGTTAAGGAAATGGCAACTAGCAATAACATTCCTGTTTTACAACCGAAGCGAGTCAAGAAAGATCAAGCCACCTTACAGCAACTACGAGAAATGGAGGCTGATGCGTTTGTGGTAACAGCCTATGGGCAAATTCTCTCAGCAGAAATTTTAGAAATGCCTCGTCTTGGTTGTATTAATGTTCATGGCTCAATTTTACCCCAATATCGTGGGGCTGCCCCCATTCAGTGGAGTTTATATAACGGAGAAGCTGAAGTGGGGGTGACAACGATGTTGATGGATACGGGGATGGATACGGGCGCGATGTTATTAACTGCCTCAACGCCTGTGTCTCTGTTGGATAATGCAGAAACAGTCGGGGAAAGATTAGCTAATATTGGGGGAGAGTTATTAGTTACAACCCTTTGGCAATGGGATCAGGGAAATATTGAAGCAACTCCCCAAAATGAGGCAGAAGCCACTTATGCGCCCTTAATTGGCAAGCAGGATTATGAGTTAGATTGGTCAAAAAGCGCGATCGCGCTCCATAATCAAATTCGAGGCTTTTATCCTTCTTGTACTACCTCTTTACGCGGTGAACCGTTAAAAATTCTTGCCACCATTCCCCTAGGTGAACCTTACTGGTCAGAACTTCCCCCTGATTATAAGTCCTTACAAGAAAAATGGGACAATCTCACCCTCCAAACAGGAGAAGCAGGAGAAATTGTCGCAGTAATAAAAAAATGGGGGGCTGTTGTACAAACTGGAGAAGGTTTCCTGTTACTCTCACAAGTACAACGTTCTGGTAAACGCCCCCAGTCAGGTTGGGATTTTGTTAATGGAATGCGCTTAACTGTGGGAGAAAAACTATCTTTCGGGTAAGGTTAAAATTTCTACTCCCTCTTTAGTTACCGCAATGGTATGTTCAAATTGTGCCGAAAGTTTGCCATCTTTAGTAACCGCTGTCCATTTATCAGGTAACATTTTTGCTTCGTGAGTTCCCTCATTAATCATGGGCTCAATTGTAAAGACCATTCCAGGGCGAATCCGTTTTCCTTTTCCTCGCGTGCCATAATGGAAAACCTGTGGCGCAGTGTGAAAGACACGGTTAATGCCATGTCCCACAAAATCTCTAACGACAGAAAAGCCTTGGGCTTCAGCATATTCTTGAATCGCTGCCCCAATATCACCAATTCTTCCCCCTGGTTCAACTGCCTTAATTCCCCGCATTAAACATTCTTTGGTCGTTTCAACCAGCTTTTGTGCATTGGGAGGGGGCGTTCCCACCATAAACATCCGCGAAGTATCCCCATGATAGCCATCTAAAATTGGGGTAACATCAATGTTAATAATATCCCCATCTTTGAGAATTTGCTTTTCATTGGGGATACCATGACAAATTACTTCATTGACACTGGTACAAATAGACTTGGGAAAGCCATGATAGCCTAAAGGCGCACTGGTTGCCCCATGGGCTTGTGTCCAACGTTCTGCTTCATCGTTCAGTTCTAGGGTACTAACTCCCGGTTTAACAAGAGGTTCTAAGTGATCTAAAAGGGCAGCCGCTAAACGACCTGCTTCGCGCATTTTGTCGATTTCTCGACTCGATAAAAGAGTAATCCTTTCGCTTCCCATGCGTCCTAACGGTAACTGAGCCTTTTCTATGGTATCAAATAATGTTATTTGTCCTTCGTTGTTTGTAAACCAATGACCAATGACTAATGACTAATGACTAATGACCAATAACTAATGACTAAATATCACATTTCAACCTCGGATAGTTGCCCATTTTGAATATGCCAACAGTTATCAGCAACAGGGGTTAATTCTTTGGCATCGTGAGTGACCACTAATAATGTCCAATGTTCCTTCAGTTTGACTAATAACTTCGCAAGTTGACCGCGCATGGACCAATCTAAACCAGCTGTGGGTTCGTCTAACATCAGAATATTGGGGCTACGGATTAATTGAACCGCTAAGGCTAATCGCCTTTGTTGCCCACCGCTAAGGGCATTAGGAGAGGTGCTAAAAGAGAGATGATCTAATCCCACTTCTGCTAACGCATCCTTAACTTGGTTCATACTCAATTCAGGATGACCAAAGCGTAATTCTTCTAGAATTGTATTACCGCAAAAATGACGTTCTGGAAACTGGAACACTAAGCCTGCAATTTCTTGTAAATTATAGGATATTAGACTTTGGTTGCCCCAGTAAATTTCCCCTGAAGTGTGTTCGGCTAAACCAGATAAAATTTCAAGGAGGGTACTTTTTCCAGACCCACTGGGGCCAATAATTAATCCTAGTTGTTGCGGCGGAAGTTTCAGGTTAATATCTCTTAAAATTGGCTGTGGCGTTGCTGCAGGGTGATAACTAATTTGGTTTAGTTGTAACATAGGGTTAATTGACCATTACTTGTTTTAGCAGAAGGGCTGAGAATCCTACGACTACAATTTTAATTTAGTCGGTAGATGAATCAGCCCAGTTGTAGTAAGATAAATCAAGTAGGCCTTATATTCAAGAGCTAATCGCCACCTACTAATTGATACAGAATTAATTTCTGAGAAACCTTCAACCGAGGGGCATCCGGGAGAAGTAAAATAAAGCTCATCGAGTATCCGAACCGATAGGTGGAGTTGGTGAGAAGCCCCAACCACATCGAAAGATTGGTTGGGGAGTATGTCACTTTAATGATGGATTTTTATAACCATGAAAAGTTTACTGTCTCATGTTAAAAAGGGTAGTGTTGCTACCGTTGCTGGCTTGCTTCTTGTCATCAATATTAACCCAGCGTTTGCCGGGGATCCCTTTCGGACGAGTAACCCCCGTTCTATTAGCGATAACACAGAAGCTGCGTTTGAAGCCATGTTTAAAGATGGTAACTATAACGAAGCTAGAACCATATTGGGACAAGTTGGAAATGATGCTGATCCCCTAGCTTATGCTTTAATGGCTTCTCTGGCTTATACGAATGAAGAGTGGGAAGAGGTGAAAAGAGCAGCGGATCAAACAACAGCAGCAGCGCAAAGAATTGGCGATGATGATCCCCTACGTAGGGAATTATATTTAGCGGTTGGTCATTTTTTAGAGGGGAGTTATCTGTATCAAGTCCGAGGTCCTTTTCAAGTTATGCGGAAAGTCCAACAAGTATTTCACCATTTAGATGCAGCAGAAAGACATGATTCTAGTGACCCTGAGTTGAATTTGGTGAAAGGGTATATGGATTTAATGCTGGCAGTTAATTTGCCCTTTATCAACATTGATAGCGCGATCGCGCAGTTTCAGAATAACGCCGCTCCTAGTTATTTAGTAGATCGCGGATTAGCAGTTGCTTATCGGGACTTAGAAAGATATGATCGAGCCCATGATGCAGTAAAAAAAGCCATTAGCGCCACGCCTGATAATCCTGAAATTCATTATCTTAAGGGACAAATTCTGTATCATCGAGGACAGGAAGCCAAAGATACTGACTTATTACAAAAAGCAGTGAAACACTTTGATGAAGCGATCGCGCGATCGGATCAGCTTCCCGAATCTGTAAGTGGTCCTTTTGAAAGAGAACGCCGGCTTGCCCAAGAACTTTTAGAGGAGTACCAAACCGCGCAACGTTAGCAACTTGTTTAGCATAATAAGCGAGAATCCCCCATCCACAATCTTTGATTTGGGTGGGGATGAATCGCTATCAATCGAGGAGGTTCAACACCCCTGAAATTGATAACTTTCTGATCTGTTCTCTTATTACTTCGTGCGTGGCTTCTACCCTTATGTTTACAGTAAGAGAGAAGTTGCTGATATTCTTCCTCAGTACATCTTATGGTTATTTGTTTCATTAATTAATGTCAATGTGAAAGTTATGTATTATATTAAAGGTAATACGGGTTAATTGATGAAAGCAATGCGAGTTTCCTATCAATATCGCCTCAAACCTGACAAAGACCAAATAGCCAAAATTGAGAAATGGCTAGAATTATTAAGGTGTCAATATAATTACTTGTTAGGTCAAAGGTTTGATTGGTGGGAAACTCATCGCACGGCTGTTAACTCATGCCTTTTAATCTGTCATCTCCCAGAGTTATCTGACCGTCCCACTTATTTTTCGCAAAAACAAAGGCTAACTCAACTGAAAAAGGATAGACCTTGGTACAAAGAGGTTCAGTCACAAGTCCTTCAAGATTGTGTAAAAAGAGTTGACTTAGCTTTTCAGCGTTGGCTTAGAGGGGATAAGAATGGGAAGAAATCAGGTAAGCCAAGATTTAAGGGAAAAGGACGTTATCGAACAATTCTTTTTCCACAAGTCAAACCTGATTGCGTTCAAGGTGATTACATCACCTTACCTAAGTTTAAGACAATTCGGTTGATTAAACATCGTCCTCTACCCGATGGGTTCAAGATTAAAACCGCTCAGGTAACAAGGAAAGCTGATGGTTACTACTTAACGCTTTCTCTAGAAGATATCTCAGTTCCAGAGTCAACCATTGACATTGTTCCCACCTCAGAAAATACGTTGGGAATTGATCTGGGATTGAAGGACTTTTTGGTGAGTTCTGAAGGTGAAAAAGTAGAAATTCCTCAGTTTTATCGAAAAGGACAAGATAGACTCAAAAAGCTACAGCAGAAGGTTTCTCGTCGTCAGAAAGGAAGTAAACGCTATCAAAAAGCAGTCAAGCAACTAGGAAAACACCATCAGAAGGTTGCTAGACAGAGAAAAGATTTTCACTTTAACACCATTAAATCAATTCTCAGCAAAGGAGATGTAATTGCCCATGAAAAACTCAACATTAAGGGACTTGCCAAAACCAAACTAGCCAAATCCATCTATGATGCTGGTTGGGGGACATTTCTAAGCAGGTTAGCTGTCAAAGCCGAGAATGCTGGGCAGTTAACGGTAGAAGTTAATCCCAAAAATACATCACAAAATTGCTCAGGCTGTGGCAAGAAAGTTCCGAAGAAGCTATCAGAAAGAATCCATAATTGTCCTCATTGTGGTCTTTCTATAGATCGAGATCAAAACGCAGCCATAAATATAAGAAATTTGGCGGCAGGGATTTCCGTCAGTAGTAAAGCTCAGTCACGAACCGAAGCGCAAGCTGGTGCTCCTGAGAAGCTGAGGGGCTGTCATCTGAGGTTTCCTCAGATGTTTATACGCCCCGTCCAACCACATTCCGTAGGAATTGGTTGTGGGTAATTCACCGATTATAGTTTGATCAGCTATGATTCATTTAATCTAGGTCAATGACTCCAAGACAACGCTTAAAAGATATTACCCAACTTTTTCTCAAATTAGGCGTGATTGGTTTTGGAGGACCTGCTGCCCATATTGCCATGCTAGAGGAAGAAGTAGTGACACGGCGAGGGTGGCTAAATCGATCGCGCTTTCTCGATTTAATGGGGGCGACGAATTTAGTTCCTGGCCCTAATTCTACGCAAATGGTGATTCATGTCGGCTATATTCATGGGGGGCTATTCGGGTTAATTTTATCAGGGGTTGCCTTTTTAATGCCAGCAGCCCTCATTACAGGAATATTGGCTTGGATTTATGTTTCGTTTGGAGATTTGCCACAAATTGAACCCCTATTTTACGGGATTAAACCTGCCGTGTTAGCTGTGATTCTCGGCGCGTTATGGAAACTGGGAAAAAAGGCAGTTAAAAGCTATCAAATTTTTCTTATTGGTGTCGCTGTTGCCATTTTATTACTACTGGGAATAGATGAAGTAGTGGCGTTACTCCTTGGGGGAATTGGGGGAATGTTACTACTAAGATTACGGGATTATTTAGCCAAAAACCGAATTGAGGGATTAATTGCTGGAATAACCATGGCAAGTCTGCTACCGACTGCCACTGCTACAGAGACAACTAGACAACCAACTCTTTGGAATCTAGGCTTTTTTTTCTTTAAGGTGAGTTGTATTTTGTTTGGTAGTGGTTATGTGTTAATTGCTTTTATTGAACGAGAGTTAGTGAATCAATATGGCTGGCTAACCCAAGGTGAGTTATTAGACGCGATCGCGATCGGGCAATTTACCCCAGGCCCTGTGTTAACCACTTCGACTTTTATTGGTTATCTTGTTGCTGGTATTTCGGGGGCAATTGTTTCAACAATTTCTATCTTTTTCCTTTCTTTTGTATTAGTGGGACTTCTCAATCCCATTATCCCTAAATTACGAAAATCTAAATGGAGTAGTGCCTTTTTAGATGCGATTAATGTTAGTGCCGTCGCGTTAATGGCTATTGTTACTCTACAACTTGCCCAAACCTTATTTTTAGAACCTTTAGACTATATCGCAATGTTAATTTTTGCTGTCAGCGCGATCGCGCAGTTTTGCTTTCAAATTGGTGCGTTATGGCTTGTCTTAGGCGGGGCAATGTTGGGATTAATATTATAGTCATTCCAAATAAAAAACAGCAACTTAAAAGTAGTGGGAGCATCTTGCTCCCTAGTAGCAGCCAAGATGGCTGCACTACGGAACTGAATTGGAACGACTATATCTCCTTTTTCTTAAAAAAAATCCCCCCAAAAAAGGGAGGATATTAAATCTAATTAAGCAAGAAACTTAATTTTAGAACAAGCCTAAAGTTAGAGATTCATCTAATGGATAAGTTGCACCAATACCTAACCAGAGAGTCACAACTGTACCGAATAAGAATACTGCAGTTGCGACAGGACGACGGAAAGGGTTTTGGAACTTATTGACATTTTCAATGAACGGAACCAGGATTAACCCTAAAGGAATCGCACCCATCGCGGCAATTCCTAACAGTTTGTTGGGAACAATCCGTAAAATTTGGAAAACAGGGTAAAGATACCATTCAGGAAGAATTTCTAACGGCGTAGCAAACGGATCAGCAGGTTCGCCAATCATTGCAGGGTCAAGAACTGCTAGCCCTACACACAAGCCAATTGTGCCTAAAATAACAATAGGAAATGTATAAAGTAGGTCATTGGGCCAAGCAGGTTCGCCATAGTAGTTATGACCCATTCCTTCGGCTAATTTTGCCCGCAGTTTGGGATCACTTAAATCAGGTTTTTTTAAGGTGGACATTATTTCTTGTTCTCCTCTTGACAGTGTTAAAGACAGCTTCTGATGAGGTTTGGTTTATAAAGGACCCGAAATACCTTGTTTCCGAATCATGATAAAGTGCAGTAGCATAAACACTGCAATCAACCAGGGTAAAACGAAGGTATGCAAACTATAGTAACGGGTGAGTGTTCCTTGTCCCACACTTGCACCACCGCGGATCAATTCAACAATTAAAGGACCAACCCCAGGAATAGCTTCGGGGACACCAGAAACAATTTTCACTGCCCAATAACCAATTTGATCCCAAGGGAGAGAATAGCCGGTTACACCAAAGGAAACAGTAATTACGGCTAAGACAACTCCAGTAATCCAAGTTAATTCCCGAGGCTTTTTGAAGCCACCAGTGAGATAAACTCGGAAAGTATGAAGAATCATCATTAATACCATCATGCTGGCTGACCAGCGATGGATTGAGCGAATAAGCCAACCAAAGTTGACCTCAGTCATTAGATATTGGACAGAAGAAAAGGCTTC
This sequence comes from Euhalothece natronophila Z-M001, assembly GCF_007904085.1. Classification (GTDB taxonomy): domain Bacteria; phylum Cyanobacteriota; class Cyanobacteriia; order Cyanobacteriales; family Rubidibacteraceae; genus Halothece; species Halothece natronophila. The sequence continues at coordinate 1,986,585 of NZ_CP042326.1, read as the reverse complement.
GGTGACCGTGGGCTTATAATAAAAGGTCATTGCAAAGCCCGTTGCAAACTGAATTAAAAAGCAGGTGAGTGTAATTCCACCGAGACAGTAAAAGATGTTAACGTGAGGCGGAACGTATTTACTAGCAATGTCATCTGAGATCGCCTGAACTTCCAGACGCTCGTCAAACCATTGATAAATTTTAGAATCCGTTACTTGTTTTGTGAACATGAAGCCAGAGTTCCTAGACTAAAAGCGTATTATTTTGCGTTCCCTTGACAATTTTGACAATCATAATCCCCTTCTGCCGTGAGTTCCCACTCAGGGAAGAGGATTTTTAGGGAGGGTTATGAGTGGAATTATTACTTTTTCCTACATGAACTTTAACATAGATACTAATATTTTGGCTGGCTACACCTATAAACTTGCACTTCTAATGGCTTTGTAGTGCCCTGATACAGGAGGTGAGTTAGAATGAACTTACAAGCTATTAAAAGCGCGATCGCGCAAGGGCAACCTTGCCCATTTTCCAGCATTAGAAGGATTATGGATTGATTAACAAGGCAACTGGAATCAAGCCCACCAAATTGTGCAAAATTCCCGAGAGCAAGCGTGAAGAACGGGATATCGGAAATGCAAATTACTGGTACTGACGTGCGGGAAATTCACCCAGTCAAGATACCTTAGCAGCAGAATGGGAAAGAATCGAACAGCAACTTTGTGCAAAAGCTAAGGATTTTGTTTCTCTTTGATTAATGACAGCGAAAAGGGGAAAAGCGATGTAGCACTAAGTAGTTATGAGGAGAATAGCTAATTAAGGATTCCTCTTCCAATTCTTGCAATACTCGTGTTGCAGTTACGCGAGTCGTTCCAATAGCTTCTGCTATTTCTCGATGGGTTAATCTTAGCTCAATGATCACTTTCTGGTCATAAAGACAACCGAATTTATAGCCCAACCAGTTGAGAAAACATTCTAAGCGACGACGAATTTGCCCATGTCTAATTCGTAACAGTTCCTGCATTTGTTGAATATGAGCAAGCATAATTGGTTCAATTTCCCAATATTGATTAGATTCTATGCTCATTACTTTTGTTTCAGTTAAACATTCTAGGTAACATGGTTGTACATAAGTCAGAGGTTGTCCTATAACATCTCGTTTTCCCCAAAAGCCTAAAGGAATTATACTGCGATTTTCAGAGAGGGCAAAACTACGAACCGCCCCCTCTTCGATTTTCCACAAAATATTTGGGTTGCAGGGAATTTTGTCTCGTCGGCTAAAAGTATGAACGGCAAAACGGTCAATCGTGGATAGCTGCAGGTTAGAATTGGACATAAGCCTTGCTTTAAGTGATTACTGTCGCGATCGCGCTTTATTTCTCGTTATTGTAATCATGGCAAATGAAGAGTCAGTGAAATTTATGGTTGTCGCACACGATAAACTTGATGACAGTCCAAACATTGCTGACGAGCTTGATTTAAAGCCTCAGAAACTTCTTCTTGAGAAGCCTGTTCAGTAATTGCTGATTTTAGAGACGCTAGGCGATCCTGAAAGGCAACTACAATTGCAGTGAACTCGTCTGGTTCATCCCAAATTAAAGGCTTTGCTCCCCATTCTCCTTCCTCCATGGCTGTTTCTGGCGGAAACCCTTGGGTAAGAAATTGGTTAATTGCCATCAGACTTTCAACATGAATCAGAGCTTGATCGGAAAAAGGAGCATTTTCATCAATAATTGCTTCTAAAGAGCGGTAATGAGCGGATAACCCTTGCATTTGTTCACGACGATAGTTAATGATTTCCTCGGCTACTGCTTCATTTTCAGGAGGAGATAGTTCAGAAATGGGAGTGATGTCTTGAGTTTGTTGGTCTAGCTCGCAACTACTAATCGGGATAATTACAGCGATCGTCAGGAGGAAAATTAAACTAATCTTAAATAAGCGGGTCATGTTCCTTATTTATAAAACGATTATCATTCTATTACAAGCAAAGCATTAATGCAACTTATAATAGAAGACAATCACCCCTCACCAAAACCATTCACTCTTCTTAAAAGTTGTATGAATTTTTTTTATGGCTAGTCATGCTCTAGGTAATACTTAATACCACCCGTCCATTAACATCTCCATTTTTCAGACGTTCCATAATTGTATTGACATGATCTAAAGGTTGCGTCTCGATTTGAGCTTTAACTTTTCCTTCCGCTCCAAATTGTAAAGCCTCACGTAAATCAGTACGAGTTCCGACAATAGAACCGCGAATATCAATTCCCTTTAAAATCATCTCAAAAATAGAAAGGGGAAATTCACCGGGCGGTAATCCCACCATAGAAAGAGTTCCACCTCGCCGAAGAGTACTCACAGCTTGTTGAAAAGCCTGTGTTGAAACCGCAGTTACCAATGCCCCATGAGCGCCACCAATTTTGTCTTGAACTGCTTGACCGGGGTCAGTTTCAGTGACATTAATTGTTTCTTCAGCCCCCAATTGTCTCGCTAATTCTAACTTCTCTGGGGTACGAGATAAGGCAATAACATGAAGCCCCATCGCTTTGGCATATTGCACTCCTAAATGACCAAGTCCGCCAATGCCAGAAATAACAACCCAATCTCCGGGTTTGGTATTGGTTTCTTTCAGTCCCCGATAGGTAGTAACCCCTGCACATAGAATTGGAGCAGCTTGTGCTGAGTCTAGAGGTTGCGGGATTTTAGTGGCATGATCGGCATCGGCTAGAACATACTCGGCAAATGTTCCATTGACACTATACCCTGTATTTTCTTGAGAGAGACATAAATTTTCTCGCCCACTGACACAATACTCGCAATAAGAACAAGAGGTATGTAACCAAGGGATTCCCACATGATCTCCTTCTTTTAAATGAGTTACGTTTGGGCCTACTTCTACAACATGACCAACCCCTTCATGTCCAGGAATAAAGGGAAGATTGGGTTTAATGGGCCAATCTCCATCAGCAGCATGAACATCGGTATGACAAACTCCGCTCACCTCAAGTTTCACAAGAGCTTGCCCAGCCTCTGGTTTAGGAATCTCTACTTCCTTTAGTTGGAGGGGTTTGCCAAATTCTTCGACTAGGGCGGCTTTCATCGTATTACCCATAACGCTTCTCCTAAGACCGACTTTTAATGTCTGATCGTATGAGCAAATGTTTATGAAATCAAGATTCAATATCCCTGCATAAGTATTGACTCTTTGACCTATGGGAGAAGTGAAGGTAACAAGCAGGAAGCAATGATGAAGTTCTTTACTAAAAATCAAACTGAAAGCATTTTCAGCTTAGTTATGTTGGTAGTCCCCTTAGTCTTATTCACAACAATGATTACATCTGAAGTTACTAATAATTCTATTGTGCGCGATCGCGCTATCAATGCTGATACTACAGATAATAGCTGGTATTTTAATCTTCCCCGTCGCACCAATCGCCCAGTCATTCCCTAAATAATCATGGAACATCTAAAGGATCATGCTAACAGTCCAAATGGGCTGTTTTTTTAATGATTGGCTGATAGTTCAAAATTCATTTGATTTGCTGTGCATAAAATAATAATCTCCAACCTAAAGAAGTAATGAACGTAAAAAATTGAAGACTGAATATAGAAAGATTAATTTGGAGGTTCTTATGTCTTATCCAAAAATTACCCGTAAAAATCAATCACAATGGTTATTTGCTTTATTGGTTTCTATTGTCGCTACTTTATTTGGATTTAGTAATCTTGTTTGGTTTTATCAACAAGTGTTTGACAATGATACAGTCAGTCAAAATCAAGTTCTGGGAAATAATCAAAACTTTTCTAATTCATTAATGTAACTGAGATTGAATAGATCACATATTTCTTGAAGCTCCTTTTTTATACATGATTTTGAAAAATTTTAGGAGTTTTAAGAGATTACTGCACAAGCTAATAACACTCAATATGGGGGTAGTCTTATTTTTAGGCTACTCTTGATTTATTCAATATTTTTTATTACTTTAATTTGATTTTGATTGTTTGATTATAATTCAATTTTATTATTTTTTGATTGACTTAAAAATCTCTATAATCAGTTATAATTATCTGATTTTTTGCCAGTGCTTGTTTTGCTTTTTGTTGAAACCCTTTTTAAATATATAGCAATCCTAAATCAGTTGTAAATTTTTAGTTGGGATCCCCCCTTTAATTCCCCCCTTACTAAGGGCAGGGCTGTTTCATTCTCGGGGTAAAATTGTAAATGTAAAGCGCGATCGCGATAATAAATTAGTGGCGCGATCGCGCATTTTTAGAAAAATTTCTAAGATGTCTAGTTTAATCAATTTCTTAAAACAAGTCAATGATTGGCGCGATCGCAGTGGACAAAGACACCCCTTATGGTGGATACTTTTAATTGTTATTTTAGGATTAATGGTAGGCTGTTTAAGTTATAGAGATCTATCTGCTTTTGCTAAGAATTATCAGGACTATCTTCTTCGCATTGCGAAAAATCCGCAGCTTAAAGTTCCATCCTATTCCACTATTAGAAGAATAATGATGGGAATAGAAAATGACAAGTTAATTCCAATTTTTAATCAATGGGCAACTCAATTATCTTCAGAAGAAGAAATTCCAGATTGGATCGCAGTCGATGGCAAGAGCATTAAATCAACTTTAACTGATTACTACGGAAATAAACAGAACTTTGCTTCGATGGTTTCTTGGTTTTCTCAGGAAAATGGATTGGTTTTAGCCTTGGAAAAATTGGAAAATAAAAAGACTTCAGAAATTCACTGTGTTCGACATATGGTGGAAAATATGGACGACAAATCAATCGCCAAGTCTCTGTTTTTGAAGTTACAGAAAATCTTCCTAACATTTGGCAAGGAAGCCAGTATTTTATTAAAGTAGAAAGGAAAGGTTATCGAAAAGACAAGTTTTATCATCAAATCGTTTATTATTTAAGTAGTTGTTATCAAACAGCTAAAAAATTTAGTGAAAAAATTCAGGGACATTGGGGAATTGAAAACCAACTACATTGGGTCAAAGACGTTATTTTTGCTGAAGATACCTCCCCGTTACACCATCTTCAATCAGCAGTCAACTTTTCAGTTTTAAAGACCATTTGTCTCAATCTTTTTAGATTATTAGGCTTTTTATCAATTACCGAAGGGCGAAGATGGCTTGGACAGAGGCTTTGGCTACTCCCCATTTTGATAGAATGAAACAGCCCTGCTTACTAAGGGGGGTGGGGGGGAAGCCTTCGGCACGGCTTCAGCCTACGTAATGTTGAGCTAGTTTTTACAAATGAGATCATGTTGCTATAGTAAAGCTTTCCTACCTGCATAAGTATTAACGATAAAACCTATGGAAATATTGAAGGTAATTGAATAATGTTTAGGAAATAATTATGAAACTATTTAACCAACGCCTAGCAAAAACTATTCTGAGTTTATTCCTTTTAGCAACCCCCCTAGCCTTATCAGCAACTATGATGGATACTGAGGTTGCTATTGCTTCTGATCATTCTACTTTAAGTTCTCCGAATAATACGAATTTAGCTTACAATATACCTGAGCCAGAATCACCTGTTACTCCTCAAGTAGAACCACCAGAATCAGCGCCAAATCCAATTGAACCACCTGAAACTATGCCAGTAGAGCCACCAGAATTACCATTCTGGTAACTAATTAACTGATTTAGGCTATTGAAATGCTCCACGCCATTGGAGCTTAATTTGATCCACTAACCTGAATCTATTTCTTAATTATTTTAGGGATTATTTAATTATAGAACAGTCCGCACTTTATTTTTTAGTTTAACGAACTTAATTAAGATTTTAACCAACAGTCAAAATGAGCTGTTTTTTTAGATTTACTGATCGTTAAAAGTTAATTTAATCTATAACTGCATAAAACACTCATTTCCCACCTAAAGAAGTAATGAAGATGAAAGTTAACAAGATGGAGGACAGCAAATGTTATTCACCAAAATTGCTAAATTCGGATTATCCGCTCTAATTGCTAGCACAGCTCTCACTAGCTTAAGCTCTCCTGCTACGGCTGAAGCCATTTCTACTTCTAATTCTGAAAGTGTAATGACTCTAAGTTATGCTCAAAATGATATCGATACCCAGAGTGTTAATCCTGACCTGAATGGTAAATGGTATTTAGAATGGACAGAAGGTGGCGTAAAACATCAGGGTAAACTCTTGATGAACGGTGACTCTGGAAAGCTCTATGTTGATACCGACGTAACTCGGCGACCGATTCGGCAAAACATAAGACTTCAGCGCACTCGCAAAGGCTTTATCCTGCAAGGCTCTAATCCTACCCATCCTAATTATTCTCCAGACCAATTTCATTTTGAGCTTGGTAACAACCCTAATGACATAATCAATGTCGAAAACTGTAGCACTGGTCCCTGTTTCCCAGTTAAAGCTAGACAAGTTTGGTCGAGATAGAGACACAGCTAAGAGATAGGAATAAGGGAGATGATGGCACAATTACTTTCAAAAATTTTCCTTTTCCTCACTTTACAAATTCATAATATTAAGTCATTTTTTTGGGTAGCAAATTTATAATTTAGGGTGCAGAGTTTGTCTAAAATGATTAGCTGATGTTTAAAACTGTAAGAAACTACTTACCATTTATTTCCATTCCTGTCGCAATTGCCTGTAGTAGCGTAGCCTTTGCTGAAGAACCCTTGAGACGGGCGAATGTTTATCAATCCATTAATGAGGTGTTTATTAATGAGACAGAAGTTAGTGACGAGGAAAGACTGATTCCGGGAGATTTATTAGAAACTGGTACTGATTCTAGGGCAGATATGTTATTCAATGAAGGTACATTAGCTAGAGCACCCTCTAATACCGAATTTCATTTTCGAGCAGGCACTAGACGCTTTGAACTAACCGATGGAACCGCCCTCATTATTCTTCAACCTGGAAGCAGTGAAAGAACTCTCAGAACTCCCACTGCAGAAGTTACGGCTGACGCTGGAACAGTGTTTTGGGTGAGTTATAATCCCGAAGCCAAGCAGACAAGAGTTGGAGTTTTTGCTAATCCCAAGACTTCAGTTCAGGTTTCTGGGATTGAACCCTATGCAGATGAGTCAGTGGAACTAGAAGCAGGTCAAGTTATAGATATTGTAGAAAGTAGCATGAGTCCAACTCAAGTATTTAGCTTACCCACTTTTTATGAAACTAGTGGGGTTGCTGATGGCTTAAGACCAGGCGATGATCTGTCTCATTACCCCTCACAAATGCGGGAAATTTTAGAAACAGCACAAGAAAATACCTCTTTAGCCGTACAAGAACAACAGGAAGAATTACAAGAAGAAGGCAATCCCAGTGATAATTTTGAACAGGAAACTATGGAGGTTGATGGCGTTGGTACAGAATGGGGCGAGATAGACGTTATTGAAAGTGCAAGCGAGGAAGATTGTGGCAAATTTGGTTTGTCATGTCTTTTTTAAGGATGAAAATTAGAAGTTGAAATGCTATGTGTCCAATTGGCGTTAAAAGCAGTACCAAAAATGATCAAACCTCACAAGAGATTGCAAAGTTTTGGGGGTTACTCATTGGGGTTAATGAGTATCAAAGTCAGGATTTAAATTCCTTGAATTACTCCGCCGCCGATTGTCAGGATTTAAGTAAGGCATTAGAAGAGGTGACTCAAGAGTTTCCTCAACGTGAACTGCTTACTCATCATGACTATGCCCTTAATTCCCCAACACTAAAGGTTGTTAGAGAAAACTTAAAACGAATTGCCAGTGAGGCAACAGAAAAAGATAAAGTCGTTTTCTATTTTTCTGGTCACGGCGTTCTTGAACCTGATACCGAACAAGCGGTTTTGTGCCTTCAGGATACGAATTTTGATGATTTAATTGGAACTGGCTTAGTAATTTCAGAAGTATTAGAACTACTTGGCAACTGTGCTGCTTCAGTTCAGTTTATTTGGCTAGATGCTTGTCATAGTGGCGGATTAAACTGGCAGTCTTCTCTTAATAATCCCACGCCCCAGCTCATTCAACGTTTGCAAGAACAAGCCACTTATAATCAAGGTTTCTATGCGTTATTATCCTGCGATCGCGCTCAACAGTCATGGGAATTTCCTGAAATTGGACATGGCATTTTTACGTACTACCTGATTCGAGGCTTACAGGGAAACGCTGCTAATGAAAACGGCCTCATTGAAGCGGATCAACTTTACCGTTACATTTATCATCAAACCCTACAATATATTGATCAAACTAATCAACAACTGCGATTAATTAATCAACAAAAACGGAATCGAGGAGAAGCCAAGATTCAATCGGAATATCCCCTACAAACCCCTAAACGAATTGTTGAAGGGGTAGGGGAACTCATTTTAGGTAGAACCCCTCAAAGCCAATCTTCTGTTTATCCTCGTCGCGCCCTTGTCATTGAACCGCCCCCTCAAACCCAAACCAGTTTAGAATTAGGAAAAGTCTTGCGCGGTCGCAGTCAATTTGAACTGAATTATTGCTTACCGAATCAAGCCTCCTCCCTACAATTACAACAAGAAATTCAAACTTGTCTGCAACTAGAACATCAGGAAGAAAACGAAACCGTCTTACTGTATCTCCGAGGAAATGTTGAGATTGAAGAAACAGGAACAGTTTATTTCACCTTCGGGGAACAAAACCGTATTAGCTTATCTTGGCTAGGTAAACAATTAGCAAGGGCTAGCCATGCCCAACAAATTATTATCCTTGATTGTGGGGATACTGCTTACCTTAACCAGTGCCTTGAAGAATTAAAATTAGGAACTGATTATGGGCAATGTTTAATCGTTGCTAGCTCAGGAGAAGAAGCCCCAGATCGCTTTATAAAAGCAGTTTTAGAAACCCTAACCGTAGAACAAGTTGGCTTATCCGTAGCAAGTTGGATTTATCAACTCAAAGCCCATTTAGCCACCACCACTATCCCCCTAGAAATTTGGCTTTCAGGAGGGCGAGGGGTGATCGAAATTGTCCCAGAGACTCAAACGGGAACAGCAGTTAATCTCGATTTAGGGCTTTGTCCTTATGTGGGGTTAAGAGCGTTTCGAGAAGAAGATACTGCCTATTTTTATGGTCGAGAAGGATTCACCCAAAAATTAATTGCTGAACTCTATCACCGTTCTTTTTTGGCAGTGGTGGGGGCTTCTGGGAGTGGGAAGTCTTCAGTGGTTCAGGCCGGGGTGATTGCCCAACTCAAACAGGGGAAACAATTACCTGGCAGTGAGCAATGGCGCATTTGCTATTTTCGCCCCGGAGAACATCCCTTAAATAGTCTGATTCAAAGTCTAGCAGAGGAAACAGAAGAACAAAACCAACTGGAAGGCCTATTGTATCAGGGCGTAGAAGGATTGGTTTGTTGGCTCAGGGCTTGTTCTGAACCGATGGTCGTATTTGTGGTTGACCAATTCGAGGAACTGTTTACCCTTGCTTCCCCTGTGGAACGATCTCAATTTCTAGAGTTGTTATTAGGAGTTATTAACTATGCCAGCGATCGCGCTAAACTTTTAATTACCCTCCGAGGGGACTTTGTTACCTATTGCTTAGAATTTTCCGAATTAGCAGCGCTCCTACAACAAGCCAGTTTCTTTGTTTCCCCCATTTTATCGGAAGCCGATTATCGTAACGTCATCATTAACCCTGCAAAAAGTGTGGGCTTACAGGTAGAACCAGCCCTTGTGGAAATCCTCTTACAAGACATTGGTACAGCTACAGGAAAACTTCCCCTATTAGAATTTGTCTTAGAACAACTGTGGCAATACCGTCAACAGGGAATCCTTACCCTGGAAGCTTATCAAAACCAAATTGGCGGATTAGAAGGGGCTTTAGAAAAGAAAGCCAATGCGGTTTACGAAAGTCTTGATGCTGAAGCCCGTCGTTGCGCCCAGTGGATTTTTCTAGCTCTCACCCAAGTGGGAGAAGAGATGGCTGATACCTCCCGTCGGATTAGTAAGAGAGATTTAATTGTTAGTAAATATCCCTCTACTTTAGTCGAAAGAACCTTACAGACGCTCGTGGAAGCTAACTTAGTGGTAGTTGATTTAGATCATCCCCAGACCCCAGAAGGAAGTAGCAAAGGGGAGGATAACCCATTACCAGCGTCCCAACCTTTATCAGAATTTCCCTTAGAAACCAGCATTGAAATTGCCCATGAAATTCTCATTCATCACTGGTCAACGTTACGGTGGTGGTTAGAGCAAAATCGGAATCGCCTCCAACTGCAGCGCCAACTAGAACAAGCCGCCAAACTGTGGCACAACAATGATCAAAATCCTGATTACCTTTGGCAAGGAGCGCGACTTGCCCAAGCAGAAGAGATTTATATCAAGTCCACTGATGAATTATCCCCACAAGTACAAGAGTTTATTGAAGCTGGAATCGCCCAACGAGATGCAGCCCAAAGACAAGCCCAACGTCGTTTGAGACGCGCGCAAGTAGCGGCTGCGACCATTAGCATTTTAGGAATCATGGCAACGGCTTTGGGAGGGTTTGCGTATTGGCAACGGCAAGAAACCTTAATCAGTCAAGTACAAACGCTCAATGCCTCGGCAGAAGCCTTATTTGATTCAGATCAGCCCCTTCAAGCTCTGGCAACCAGTTTAGAAGCAGAACAACAACTGGGAGAAATTACTTTTTCCTCACAAGAGTTAGAGTGGGAAACCGCTAGCACCCTCCAAAATTTGTTACATCATACCCACGCCCGTAACCGCTTGTCTGGGCATACTGAAACGGTGCAAGCTGTGGATGTTTCCCCCGATGAAACGTTAATGGTGTCTGCGAGTTGGGATGGCACGATTAAACTCTGGGAAGCCAATGGGGAACTAATTACCACTTTGGAAGAACATCAGGGGGAAGTGATGGATGTTCACTTTCATCCCGAAGGGGAAAGGTTTGCCTCAGTGGGTTTAGATGGCACAGTTAAATGGTGGGATACCGAGGGAACACTAATTAATCGCATTACCACCAATCAAGCCCTGAATCAAATCCGTTTTAGCCCGAATGGAGACACAATGATTACTGCTGGAGAAGATGGCGCGATCGCGCTTTGGGATGATGATGGCAACCAGCAAGAAGCATTTATCGCCCATGAAGAAGGGGTTAATCGTCTTAGTTTTAGTCCTGATGGTCAATTTCTCGTTTCTGCTAGTCAACAATCTTCTGTCGTGAAAGTTTGGGATACCGAAGGAAACCTCCTAGAAGAATTAGGCGACTACGAAGATGGGATTAGCGATGTGGCTGTTAGCCCTGATAATGAATCTATTGCGATTGCGACGTTATCAGGAGAAATTCAGATTAAAGACAGGAATGGGAATGGCAATATCGACTTACCCAAACAGGAAAATGCGATCATGAGTGTTGGGTTTATGCCCAATGGTAAAGTAGTCACTGCTGATGCAGAAGGAACAATTAAGGCTTGGTCATTAGATGGAAAACAGCGATCGTCTGAGGTGAGTTTAACCGCGCATCAAGGGGCAGTGCGCGATTTTAGCTTTTTCCCTGAACAGAATATTCTAGTTTCTGCTAGTGATGATCAAACTCTAAGAACTTGGGAACTGCCAGACTCAGAAAATGCGTCTCATGAGGGAGAAATTTATACAGTGGCGTTTTCTCCAGAAGATCAGCAAGTGGCAACTGCGGGTTGGGATGGTCAAATTAACCTATGGCAAGATCAGGAACTTACTAAAACGTTAGAAGATCATAATGAAAGTATTAATAGCCTGAGTTTTAGCCCTGATGGAAATTATCTTGCCTCTGGAAGTGCTGACACTACCCTGAAAATTTGGGACTTACAGAACGAAACACAGCAAACTCTCAGGGATCATCAAGATCTTGTCACCAGTGTTGACTTTAGCACAGAAAATCAGCTTCTTGCTTCGGGAAGTGATGATGAAACAGTGCGAATTTGGGATTATAGGGGAGAACGACAAGAAGAATGGGTTGCCCATGAAGGAGGAGTAACCAGTGTTCGCTTTGCACCGCAAGGGGATTACTTAGCCTCTACTGGATATGATGGTAAGGTTAAGCTCTGGGAAACCGATGGGACACTAAAAAAGACACTTCCCGCCCAAGAGCCTGCAGTGAGTGAAATTGCCTTTAGTCCTGATGGAACACTTCTCGCTAGCGCAGGATGGGATAATACCATTCAGATCTGGTCAGATGGGGAACTTTTAGAAACCCTAGTGGGACATGATCAGGGAGTGACCAGTTTAAGTTTTACGCCAGAAGGTAATATTCTCGCCTCTGGTAGTAGTGATGGCACAGTTAAACTCTGGAATCCAGAAACGGGAGATAATCTTGCTACTTTAGAAGGAGAACTACCGCTTCATAGTATTAATTTTAATCCACAAGGGAATCAGTTAGTGGCAGGGGGAAGTAATCCTCACTTAAAATGGTGGGAGTTTGATTTAGCCTCCTTACGAGAAAAAGGCTGCGATCGCGCTTCCGATTACCTCACTACTTCTGATCCTGATTCCTCTCTTTGTGAAGGGTAAAATAACCAAAGAGAGTTTCCTAGGCAAAACAAACTAATGAAAGTTCTAGTATTAAATGCGGGATCGAGTAGCCAAAAAACTTGTCTTTACTATATTCCTGATGATGATCGCTCAGAGTATGTCATTACTGAATTATGGTCGGGAAGTATAGATTGGAGTAAACAAGATGGACTAGCTGATTTAAAAGTCGAAAGTAATGGCATTGTTTTAGAAGAAACGGCTAACAATGAGGATCGCTTGACAGTGATCAAACAACTATTTCATTATCTTTGTAATGGCGATACGGCTGTTTTAGAAACGTGGCAAGAAATTGATTTTGTGGGACATCGTGTCGTACATGGGGGAAGAGAGTATCAACAGCCTACTTGGATTAACGAAGAAGTAAAAAGCGCGATCGCGCAACTCGCCTCCCTTGCCCCAAGTCACAATCCCGTGAATCTTCAAGGGATCGAACTCATGGAACAACTCCTTCCCGACACTCCCCAAGTGGCAGTATTTGATACTGCTTTTCACAGTCAAATTCCGCCAGAAGCTGCTATTTATCCCCTCCCTTACCGTTTTTATGAAGATGGCATCCGTCGTTATGGCTTTCATGGCATTAGCCACCAATATTGTGCTGAAAAAGTGGCAAAACTCCTCAAACAACCCTTAGAACGATTAAAATTAATTACCTGTCACTTGGGAAATGGGGCTTCTCTAGCAGCAATTAAAAATGGGCATAGCATTGATACAAGCATGGGGTTTACTCCCCTAGAAGGCTTAATGATGGGAACTCGTTGTGGCTCAATTGATCCTGGGATTGTCATTCACCTGTTGCGAGAACAAGAATTAACGCCTGAACAAGTGGATAAACTCCTGAATAAGGAATCGGGATTAAAAGGAATTTCTGGCATCTCTGGGGATATGCGACGCATCACTAAAGAAATGGAAAAAGGTGACGATCGCGCTCAATTGGCCTTTGATACCTATGTTCATCATTTAGTCAAAGGAATTGCCAGTATGTTTGCCAGCTTAGGAAGAGTAGATGCTCTAGTTTTTACTGCAGGTGTGGGAGAAAATTCTGCTGTTTTACGTCAAGCTGTGTGTGAGAAACTAGAATTTTTAGGAATTGAATTAGATTCTAAGAAAAATGAAAATTCTCCTCGTGATGAACAAATTGCGACTATTGAATCCAGTACCCGTATTTTTGTAATTCATACCGACGAAGATAGCGCGATCGCGCAAGCGGTTTCCCAACTCGCCCAAGGTTCATCAAAAACGAAACCTTCTTCTTAGATTTATTTTGAAAGAAGACGTTGAGCCACCTCTGGATGAACTGGCATCACAGACAAACGATTCCCTTTTTTCACAACTGGAAATTCTTCTGGAGTAAACATAGTTTTCAGTTGCGAGAGGGAAATTGGCTCACTAAATTTTTCCATAAATTCCACCTTGACGGTTTGCCAGCGTGGGGCTTCTGGGGTTGATTTGGCATCAAAGTAGCGACTATTGGGATCAAATTGGGTAGGATCAGCAAGCTGATTTTCAATTACTTGCGCTAACCCGACAATAGCAGGAGGTTTAACGTTAGAGTGATAGAAAAAAGCAATATCTGAAACTTGCATTTCTCGGAGAAAGTTACGGGCTTGATAATTGCGTACCCCATCCCAAATCGTAGCGCGATCGCGCTCTAAGTCTTCAATACTATAATCACTGGGTTCGGATTTAATTAGCCAATAATTCATGAATTAAAAGATGTCTAATTTAGAAACGGCTTTAAAACAATACTTTGGTTATGAGACTTTTCGCCCCGGACAAAAGGAAATTATCACTGCCATTTTAGAAGATCAAGAGGATGTTCTCGCTGTCATGCCCACGGGTGGAGGAAAATCCCTTTGTTATCAACTGCCAGCCCTACTCAAACCGGGATTAGCGGTGGTAGTATCTCCCTTAATTGCTTTGATGCAGGATCAAGTCGAAAGTTTAGAAAATAATGGCATTCCAGCAACCTTTCTGAATAGTAGTTTAACTGCAGAAGAAGCGCGATCGCGCCGTATAGCCATTCTCCAAGGAAAAATCAAACTTCTTTATCTCGCCCCAGAAAAATTAGCCAACGCAGGGGCAAAAAAATTTCTGCAATCAGTTCAACACAAGCAAGGATTATCTCTATTCGCCATTGATGAAGCCCATTGCATCTCAGAATGGGGACACGACTTTCGCCCTGAATATCGGCAATTGCAAGCTCTACGCTCCCAATTTCCCCAAGTACCAATGATAGCTCTTACTGCTACCGCCACAGAACGTGTCCGCAATGATATTGTTAATCAACTTAAACTAAAACCACCAAAAATACAAATTACCAGTTTTAATCGCCCCAATTTATATTACGAAGTTCAACCCAAACAGCGACAACATTACAACCAATTATTTAAGTTTATTTCTCGTCAAAATGGTTCAGGTATTATTTATTGTCTCAGTCGTCGTCGCGTGGAAGAAATAGCCTTTCGCCTCAAAAAAGATGGTATTGCCGCCCTTCCTTATCATGCTGGAATGAGTGATGGCAATCGTAGTGACTATCAAAACCGTTTCTTAAGAGATGATGTACAAGTCATGGTCGCAACAATTGCCTTTGGAATGGGAATTGACAAGCCAGATATACGGTTTGTGGTTCATTATGATTTACCCCGAAATCTCGAAAACTATTATCAAGAAGCTGGGCGGGCTGGCCGAGATAACGAACCTGCCCATTGTTTACTTTTATTTGGAAGAAAAGATATCCATACTATTGAATATTTAATTCAGCAAAAAGAAGATGAAAAATCCCAACGCCTAGCCCGACAACAAATGCGGAAAATGATTGATTATGCTGAAGGAACAGACTGTCGGCGAACGATTCAACTCAGTTATTTTGGTGAACATTTTTCTGGGAATTGTGGTAACTGTGATAACTGTCTAAACCCTAAACCGATTGAAGATTGGACAGTAGAAGCGCAAAAATTTCTCTCTTGTATTGCCCGTTGTCGAGAACGTTTTGGCATGACTCATATTATTAATATTTTACGGGGTTCTAAAAATAAAAAAATTGAACAAAATGGACATCATTTATTATCTACTTATGGTATTGGAAAAGATCAAAGTGTTGACGCTTGGAAAAACTTAGCCCGTTCTTTACTGCATCAAGGACTCATGACAGAAACCAGTGATGGCTATCGCGTTTTAAGATTAAATCAACGCAGTTGGGAAATTTTACGTCAAAAACGAACTGTCTATGTTGCTGTTCCTCAAAAATCTTCTCAAAAACAGCATCGTTATCAACATCTTGATATTGAAACTCAACAGCTATTAGTACAGCTAAGGAAAACGAGAAAGCAATTAGCTGATGCTCAATTTACTGCCCCCTATATGATATTTCCTGATGCCACCTTAAGAGAAATGGCAAAATTTAAACCCAAAACTCTTGATCAATTAGAACATTTTTCTGGCGTAACAGAACATAAATTACATCAATATGGCAAAGCCTTTATTTCTGATATTCAAGCTTTTTTACAAGAAAAAAAATTACCCACCCCAGTTCCTTCTAACACGAAAATGAAAACCCTAAGTTTAATTCAACAGGGCTTAAGCATTGAAGAAATTGCCAAAGAGAGAGGCTTAAGAACAACAACCATCATTAACCACATTGCCGAACTAATTGAAATGAATCAGCCGATTGAGCTAGAAAAATTTGTACCGAAAGATGAGCAAAAGATAATTTGGGAAACAATTAATACAGTTGGAGATACATCCCTTAAATTGATTAAAGAAACCCTAGAAGAAGACTACCCTTATCAAGCAATTAAACTGGTTCGCGCGTGGTGGCGACGAGAACAAAATCAAGCGTCATCAATATGAGATTCTACATGAGAAGAAGAGTCTTCTGTTGTTACTTGTTCAAGATAACTACTTTCTAATAAAAACGCGCCATTTTGAAAACGCACCGCCCAATAATTTCCAGGGCGACGATCTAAAATTGTTCCCTCTTCTCCTAGCTTAACCACGTTTGGGGGACGTAACATTGGCATCGGTTCCGCAGTTTTAATATAGGGAGGAGAAGCAACTAGTTTTACTTTATCGCCAACGGAAAACTCTTTATTTTCAGACATAATGATTATTCATGAGCAAGGGTTTTAGAATTCGTTTCTGCTTTAACCAGAATCTCATCTGTAGGGAAGTCAGACAAGTCTTTCTTGGTAGAAACTGAGGTTAGAGCCTGAGTTGCCATTCCTTCTGGGGGAACCCCTCGTAATTGAAATACTTTCGTCTCATTATCACTGCTTTCCTCATAAAGACAAATTCCTGTCCAACCGCCCGTGCGAGCAGTTCCTTCAACTTTCAAAAAAGGTTGCTTATTATGTGTTTCCCAGGCAACTTCATCAACTCGATAAAGGGGTTCTGTCGCTTCTAGAGAGCAGTCATCATCTTGAGAGGCAACAGCAAAAAGGTCTTGAGATAAAATGACTCCTGAGCCAGCAAGAGCAAATAGAACTAGAAGCAGTAAAATTTTTGATTGATTAACCCAATTCAATATCATTGCTATTATTTTTAGAGAAATAAGGTTTTACAACATTTCATCTTAGTGCTTTTAAGTATAACAAATATAACAGTGGCAAATCAGTTAGAAAATTGCACTAATCAAAAGCAAGGAAAGTTTTACACTGCTTTTTACTTTAACTTGAAAATACTGTAGTATATAATGACTCATCAATAATCAATAACATCTTCCTAAAAATTGAGCTATATTACAAGTAAAAGAACACAAGCCTAACCATTAGGTAGGGAAACGTTATGGTCAGCATCGCAGAGCAACGATTAACTTGTAATCGCATCTTCCGTCACATAACCTACTACAGTAAAAAACAATTTACAGGTCGCCTAGATGTGCAAGCCGCTAATGGTCAATCTTGGCAGATTTATCTCAATTTAGGTCAATTGTCTTGGATTGATGGTGGAATTCATCCCCATCGCCGTTTTCTCCGCCAATTGCAACTTGCTGGGGCAACCAATGCAGTGCTTGAAAACGTTTCCCAATATACTCTCCCTAAAGCAGAAACTCCTGAGTGTATTGAATATCATCTTTTAGCCAAATTTGCACAACAAAAGCAATTAACCCCTGATCAAGTTACCCAAGTGATTAAAGGAACTTTGTTAGAAGGGTTATTTGATGTGGTACAGGCAACAGAACTAGCTTCTCCCACACTGCAAGAGTTTTTCAGTCAAGACCCTCAGTTAACCACAATGGCTGATTTAGAAGGGGCTGGAGATAGTTTTTATGTTCAAGTCTATGAAAATCATCGTGCTTCAGAACAAGGGCGGCTACCTCATACATGGATGCAAGGGGTAATGAATGTCCAGCAAGAAGTACAAAAGGTCTGGGAACGTTGGTTGAGTATGGGGCTACAAAATTACTCTCCTAATGCTGCACCACTGGTGAATCTCCCTGAGAAGTTGAAAGCAAAAACTTCAGAAAAAATTTATCAAAATTTGATGAGTTTAATGCAGGGGAAAGCTCCCCTGAGAGATATTGCGACCCGAATGAAACGTGATATTTGGGGAATGACACAAGTTTTACAACCGTTAATTCATCAAGAAATTATTACGTTTGTGGATGTCCCTGATATTTCTCTTTTTTCAAACACGGAAGCGATGAGTGAGGATACAACTTCTTATGAAAGTCGTCGCCAAAGTAGTCGAAATCAAGGGTTGATTGCTTGCGTAGATGATAGCCCTCAAACTCAGAAAATGATTGAAACCATTGCTCATTCTTCTGGATTTGATTTTATCGGGATTTATGAAAGTGTGGAGGCTTTACCGACACTTATTGAAAAGAAACCAAAGTTAATTTTTTTAGATTTGGTGATGCCTGTGGTGAATGGCTATGAATTATGTCATCAAATTCGACGGGTGGAAGCCCTCAAGGATATTCCTGTGGTTATTTTAACAGGAAATATGGTAGATCGGATGCGAGCGCGAATGTCAGGGGCAAGTGAATGTCTTACGAAGCCAGTGGAAATTGATAAAATACGAGGGGTTTTGAGTCGCTATCAAGCAAAGGCTAAATGATGAAGAAATGTTCACTGGTGATTGTTACTGTTATCGCTACGATTACGTTTTTTTGGCGATTAGGCGGGATTGGGTTAGTTGATGAAACAGAACCATTATTCGCAGAAGCATCCCGTCAAATGCTTGAAACCGGGAACTGGGTAACTCCCTACTTTAATGGAGAACCCCGCTTTGATAAACCACCGCTGGTTTATTGGTTGATGGTTGTAGGGTTTCAAGTATTGGGGGTGAATGAGTGGGCTGTAAGGTTGCCTTCTGCGGTGAGTGCAATGGGGTTAACCCTATTTCTATTTTTTGTAATGGAACGGTTAGGGGGTTCTCCGATGACAAGTTCTCCTTCAGTGCAAAGGGGGTGGTCAAGTTTAATTGCTGGTCTCACTTTGGCTTTAACTCCAAAATTTATTATTTGGGCGCGAGTGGGTGTGTCTGATTTATTGTTAACTGGGTGTATCGGGGCAGCCTTATTGTGCTTTTTTGTGGGGTATGTAGAATCAGAAAAGGGGGTAGAAAAGCCGTTTTTTAGTTTCAGTGTTCCCAGTGGTTGGTATATTAGCTTTTATGTTTTCACAGGGTTGGCGGTACTAGCTAAAGGACCTGTGGGGGTAGTTTTGCCAGGGTTAACTATTATTGCTTTCTTATTATATCAACGGAATTTATGGTCGGTTTTAAAAGAGATGCGAGTGGTTTCTGGGACAATTATTTTCTTAGCCATAACCATTCCTTGGCATGTTTTAATTATTATGGAAAATGGGCAAGATTATATTGCGTCCTTTTTTGGCTATCATAATGTTGAACGCTTTACCAGTGTGGTCAATGAACATAGTGGCCCTTGGTATTTTTACTTTTTGGTAGTATTGGTTGGATTTGCCCCGTTGTCGGTTTATCTGCCGAGCGCGATCGCGCAGTTACAAGTTTGGCGCAGACGATTTTGGGGAAACCAACCGCGTCGTCATCAGTTAGGATTATTTGCCTTTTTCTGGTTTACTGTTATCTTTGTTTTCTTCAGTATTGCTGTTACCAAGTTACCCAGTTATGTAATTCCTTTACTACCGGCTGCTGCTATTTTAGTGGGGTTATTTTGGAGTCATTATCAAACTGAAACGATTACCAAAGGGCTAGTTATTAGCGGTGTCATTAATATTATTTTTGCTTTAGTGTTAGCCGGTGCATTTTACTATAGCCCCAATTTTATTGGTTATGATCCTGCTGCGCCTAATTTAGGGGAAATTTATGCTGAATCAGAATTAAATCTAGTCGGGGGAGTGATTTGGTTAGTTACGGCGATCTTACTGATAGTAGCATTGCTGAGGCAACACAGCCGTTGGTTATGGGGGATTAATCTGTTAGCAATGTTCTTAACTTTTGTCCTAGTTTTAGAACCTGCGGTATCTTTAATGGATGACATTCGTCAAAAGCCACTGCGAGAATTAGCGCAGTTAGAGGTAACTGGAGAAGAACTGATTATGGTAGGAATGAAAAAGCCTACTGTAGTGTTTTATCGTCAGGAAAATGTAGAGTTTTTTAGTCAAGTTGAAAGCGCGATCGCGCATTTAGAGGAATCCGCCAGTGAATCCCAATTAATTCTCTCCCATCCTCGTTATATCGAAGAAATTGAAGAAGAAGCAGAAATAACCAGGTTAGAGAGTAAAGGAGAATACGAGTTAACGAGAATTAGTTATTAGTCATTGCATTAAAAATAATGAATGACCAAGGACATCGGTGGGCAAGAAAAAGCCCACCAATTAATTTTACTTATCTGGTTGAGGAGTCATCCGCAGATAAGGCTTAACCTCAGTTACCCCTTTCGGAAACTTCTTCTTCGCCTCTTCAGTAGAGATAGAAGGAACAACAACTACATCATCTCCTTCTTTCCAGTTAACAGGAGTCGCCACTTGATGATTATCAGTTAACTGTAAGGAATCAATTACCCGCAGTAATTCTGGGAAGTTACGACCGGTACTAGCAGGATAAGTTAGGGTGAGGCGTAGTTTCTTTTGGGGATCAATAATAAAAACCGAGCGCACGGTCAAGTTATTATTGGAATTTGGATGAATCATCCCATATAAATCAGACACTTTCCGATCGCTGTCTGCCAGAATGGGATAATTTACCTGAGTGTTTTGGGTTTCATTAATATCATTAATCCAACCATTGTGGGAGTCCGCATCATCCACACTTAACGCCAACACTTTCACATTGCGCTTATCAAATTCTGGCTTGAGACGAGCAACTTCCCCTAATTCAGTTGTGCAGACGGGTGTATAGTCCGCAGGGTGAGAAAACAATACTACCCAGCTGTCTCCAGCCCACTCATAGAATGAAATATCACCCATGCTAGATTTTTGCTTAAAATCTGGTACTTGATCACCGAGTTGAAGTGTCATAATTTAATTTTTCCTCCACAGCATATAAAATTATCAGCCTTACTATTGTACTATTGTACATTGAAAGACCAGTTTTCCGCTCGGGTTTTCGTTCTTTGTTAATGACCACGATAAAAAAACAACAATAAAATTGTTCTCAGTCCCGTAAGATGAGACAATAGCAAGGGATAAAAAACGCTCGTTTTTGAGGAGAAACTGTTATGCAAAGATTTTTACCGTCTCTGTTAGCTGTTGTTTTTAGTATCGCTTCCCTACTCAGCGTAGGAAATGCCTCAGCTTTAGCGGTGGGTGTTAATCAAGTAAATGTCTCTAACACCTTTATTTTCGCTGAAATGCGTAATGATGCAGATGCAAAATTAAAGCAAATTGGCAATAAAATTGACCTTAACAACACCAATATTCAAGCATTTCGGGATTTAAGAGGATTTTATCCCACTCTTGCTAGCAAAATTATTAAAAATTCTCCTTATGATAAGGTAGAAGATGTTTTAAATATCCCTGATTTGAGTGAACGTCAAAAAGAACGTTTACAAGAAAACCTAGATAAGTTTATTGTAACTGAACCAGAGGAAGCATTTATCGAAGGTGCTGATCGCATTAACCCCGGGGTTTACGGTGGCTACTAAACCTCACTAGCGTAATTTAAATTAAATTGATTGTTCCGTCTGTAATGCTGCTAACAGACGGATTTTTTTATCTAGCGTCCTGAGAAGATGCTCACTTCGCTCCGACATAATCTTTGATTTGTCGGTAGGTCAGTTCATAACTACTTTGGAATAGGTCTGTTCTCAGACAGATACCTATTTTGCCGAGGTTCAACCTAACCAAAATGCTAAGGGATCAGCGGTGGGCTGACAGGGGGGCCACTTTCGCAACTGCGCTTCCCGAAGTCCGTTGGGAGGAGGTGGCGTTAATCCTAAGCCCAAACAAAGATGAGTTAGAATTTCTAAAAAGGTGTCATGGTGCCCAGCAACCCCGACTTGGGCATGGGCATATTCATGAGCTACGGCACAAAGCCAGTCTTGGTAAACAATGCGACCGACATCAATCAAGATAGTAATGGGTTGCGTCTTGAGATTGCAAAAACCATCAATGTTGAGATGGCGAGCAAAGGGAGTGGCAAAAATTTGGATGTTTAAACGCTGTTCGGGGTAAAAACATTCTTGGCAACGGGCAAGGTGAGTTTCTAGTTCTTGATTAATCTCTGAAATGCGATGCGCGATCGCGCGACAAATTTGTCCTTCCCACGTCATCGGTAACCGCAAATCCACTAAGCTCGGATCCAAAGCCAAATATTGCATTTTCTGCAAATAGGCTTTTCCTTGCTCATAATCTGAAGATAAGGGAGAGAATGGAAAATCGGTCACAGTAAGCTTTTACCATCCCCAGAAGGATGAAATGGGTTCAGAAGTTGTCGTTTTCTCAGCAGAAGTCTCAGCCTGATCGGTGCGAATTTCGGCACAGAAAGTAGCGGTGCTTAAGCCACCAAATCGTTTAACAGTGCTAGCCCGTAACCGGACATCGGGATGAGGAAACCAAAACCGCTCATTAATGCTCATAGTTTCATAATCAGTAATTAAAACCAGAGCTTCTTCATGATCAATATGATATTGACCAATAACAGGCACTACTTCCGCATAGCCTCTTTCTCGCAATAATTTTCCCTTTTGAGGACTATTCTCATCGGGGACTAAGGAAAAAACACTGGTTCCTGAGTGATCCTCATCTTCTTGATCCCATTCCATTGCACCATCCCAACTGACAAAAGCCCCTCCCACTGCTGTGGCGGGATCTACCTCGTGCATTTGGCAAATTTCACTAATGCGAGAATCTTGGGCATCTAGGGCTTCTACATGAATATCTGATCCCCCAGTTTCGGCACGACGAAAGGGAAGATGATGGGTTGTTCGTAGAGATTTCCAATCACCAGCACTCTGCTGAAAAAATTGCAATCCGTCAATCATGATTCATTCCTCCTAAATTTTATTGAATATTCTGAGAACGCCAACGATTGAGTTGTTTCTCTCCGATATTAGCGAAACTTTCCAGACGTGCTACGTGGGCTTGAAGGGCCTCCAATTGTTGGTTTTTTGTGGCTATTTCCGTTTGATATTGACTTTCTAACCGCGCAATTTGGGTTTGGAGTTGCGTTAATTGTTGGTTTAGTTTCTGAATTTCTTGGCGATTGCGCGATCGCGTTTCTTCTAATTCTCGAATATAAAGCAACTGCTGTTCACTTTGAATTGAGGTGGTTTGATACGTTTCCTGTAAAGTATCTTGTTGCGCCACTTGTTTTTCTAAGTGAGCAATTTTTTCCTCTTTACTTTGCAGTTTAATTTCTAATTCCTTTAGTTGCTCTGGGGTTACGCTTTCCTCTGTTACCACATCTACAGCCGGCGTTTTCTGGTCTGTCATTTTCACCGCAACGGTCATCTCAGGGTGATGTGCTTTTACAGCAAGTTTTCCTTTTGCCAGATGATCCAGAACTTCGGAAGCAGCAACTCCCAACCTTTTTGAGATTTGTTCTAAAAACTCACTTCCAGTTGGAGTGACTCCGATCTCTGATTTAGCATTTGTTTTTTTTAAGTTCTTAAATCCTTTGCTTGTTTTACTTCGTTTAGTGGCCATATTTCGTCTTTTATTATGAATTTTTAAATTAACTGAAGAGTTATCGTTTTTTTAAGGGGTACTGACTTTTTGTTCCACCCCAAACCCAACTAGCCTCACCTTTTTAAAGGGTTCTCCTTCAGGAGGACGGTCATAATTAATAATTTTGCGAATCCTTAAATTCGGATTGAGTAGGGTAATGGAATCAACGGATACTACTTGGGTGTAGGGGGTGGTCATCAATAATTCTGACATAGTGGGATCAAAACGGAAATGAGAAACAATGGGACGTGCCTCTTCATAAGCGCGATCGCGCAAATAATCCCCCTCTAACATTCCTTTCTCCTCCTTACGAGGAACAAAAAGGGCGTTGAGAGATTGCGCCACTTCTTCCCCTTTTTCTGACACGGTATGAAAATACAGCTGAAACCCTGACAAAGTAACATTTTGCTCGGAAACATCATATTGGTTATCCGCCAACACTTTGGTTTGCAACTCTTCGGTTAAGGGCTTCACTTCAAATTTGGTGTGGGATCGTTCTACCTCGTGACGAGTGAGATAATGATAGGTGCGCTCAATCTCCCAATGCCCTAAACAACAATCAAAAAAATTTTGTAATTCTGAAGTATCCATTAAATGACAATCATCTGTAAATGGCTAAACGGCTAACGCAACTGGGATTGTTGCTCTTGTAGTTTCTCGATTTCCGCATCAATTCTTAATATTTCAGGATTTTTACCAATATTTGCCATTGTTGCTTTATGAGAAACATCCACTCGGCGAGCCGACTGAAATAAATCATTAACAATTCTTTCTCGATATCGTTCCAGTTCGGTGATCGCTTGTTCAATTTCTTCTGGTGAGCAGTTCCTTTTCTGCTGATCTAACATTTTGACCACGTCCTTGACTTGCCTTACTAGCCTTGATTTTCGCAAATCCTGTCCATTACTGCCAAATTTATTAAGGAAAGTTAAAGATGGTTGTTAGTCCTTTGTCCTTTGTAAAGCAATGACTAATGACTAGTCCATACCACAAATTCAACGAAAAAACTAACAAGTTTATTTTTTTTTAACTTGCTTGTTGTTTTTCAATGTAATCATAATAATCTTAACATACTGTAACACTCAAAGCGACAAATAGGGTGTATAAATTTACGGAGAAGGGTTAAATAAAGCAAGTAAAACACGAATTTAACTTTGTTATGAGAAGACAGTAATAATTCTCATACAAAGTTCAAGGTTTCTCAGAAATCTTCGACTTGTAGCCCTTCTATAAACATCCAAGTGACTGTAGTAAGGAGATAGAAAAGCAATGTTTGACGCATTTAGCCGTGTTGTTTCCCAAGCGGATAGCCGTGGTGAGTTCCTAAGCACCGAGCAACTTGATGCTCTCACCCAAATGGTTCAAGATGGCAACAAGCGCTTAGACGCAGTTAACCGCATGACCAGCAATAGCGCGAGCATCGTTACCAATGCGGCGCGTGGTTTGTTTGCAGAACAGCCTCAACTGGTTCAACCTGGTGGTAACGCTTACACTAACCGTCGCATGGCTGCTTGCTTACGCGATATGGAAATTATCCTCCGTTACGTAACTTATGCCACCCTCGCTGGCGATGCCAGTGTTCTCGAAGATCGTTGCTTAAATGGACTTCGGGAAACCTACCAAGCCCTCGGTGTCCCCGGAGCATCCGTTGCGGCTGGCGTACAAAAAATGAAAGAAGAAGCAATCCGTCTTGCCAATGATCCTAATGGCATTACCCAAGGCGATTGCAGTCAATTAATGTCCGAAGTTTCCAGCTACTTTGATCGTGCTGCTTCTGCAGTTTCATAAGTCTGGTTTGTCTAGAATCCTACTTCTAGGAATTTGTTTTTAGCTTAAATATTTTTTGTAAACCTGTTGTTAACGTTAGGAAGAGAAAACCAAAATGAAAACTCCAATTACCGAAGCAATTGCTGCTGCTGATAGCCAAGGACGTTTCTTAGGTAACACCGAACTCCAAGCTGCTAACGGTCGTTTTGAACGTGCTACTGCAAGCATGGAAGCGGCTCGTGCTTTAACCCAAAAGTCCAACGACTTAATTAACGGAGCTGCTAACCACGTTTATCAAAAGTTCCCTTACACCACCCAAATGCAGGGACCTCAATACGCGCACGATCAGCGCGGTAAAGATAAGTGCGCTCGTGACATTGGTCACTATCTCCGCATGGTTACCTACTGCCTCATTGCTGGTGGTACTGGCCCCATGGATGAATACCTCATCGCAGGCTTAGATGAAATCAACCGCACTTTTGAACTGTCTCCTTCCTGGTACATTGAAGCCCTGAAGCACATTAAAGCGAATCACGGCTTAAGTGGTCAGGCGGCTAACGAAGCCAATACCTATCTCGACTACGCAATCAACGCCTTGAGCTAACAGTTCTTGGTGTTAGCCCGGAAGATTGAGCGAATGTTGACCTGAATGAGCTTCACGTTAGCATTTGTGAATTTTTCCGGGCTTTGTTGTTGAAATGTTCACCCCGTATTGCTGCAAAATTTTCCCTTTGGGAGGGTGTTAAAATATGAAAACCTTAGTTTCTTCTAATCTCGCGTCTGCGGAACGTTTAGGTTTAGAATCTTTTGATGGCGACCCCATCGAGTTACGTTGGAATAGTAGTGAAGATGAGTTACAAGGCATCATTAAAGCTGCTTATCGCCAAGTGTTAGGCAATGACTATGTTATGGAAGCAGAACGCCTAACTTCTGCTGAATCTTTGCTACGTCAAGGGAATTTGACAGTGCGAGGATTTGTTCGCGCGATCGCGAAATCCGATTTATATAAAGAAAAGTTCTTTTATCCCAATTCTAATCAGCGTTTTGTTGAATTAAACTTTAAGCATTTGCTGGGTCGTCCCCCTTATGATGAGGACGAATGGGCTTATCACACTCGCTTATGTGAAGAAGAAGGAGTAGATGCTGAAATTGACTCCTATCTCGATAGCGAAGAATACGTTAGTAAATTTGGCGAAGATATTGTTCCTTACTACACTGGCTTCCAGGTGGGGTTAGGCGCAAGAACCACCAATTTTACTCGTATGTTCAAATTATATCGAGGCTATGGTAACAGCGATCGCGCTCAAGTTGGTGGTAAAGAACCCCGCCTCACTTGGGAAATCGCTAAAAATGAAGCCTCAAGCATTGTTATGCCTTCTACCAGCACTGAGGAAGGAAGTGCTCGTACTCCTCAAACTGCTTTTGGTGGGCTTGGCAATCAAAGTGCCAGAATGTATCGTGTGGAAGTCAGTGGACAAGTTGGGCGACAAATTCGTCCTGTAATCCGCTATAGCAACAATGCTTACCTCGTTCCCTATGATCAATTATCCCAACGCTTACAGCAAATTGTCCGTCAAGGTGGCAAAATCGTGAGCGTCAGACCGGCTTAATCCCACAAGGGGAGTACAGAAGATGCTTAGCAATGATTTGTTAATGGTTTTCTGTCTCCCCCACTTTAATAAAAAAAGGAGTTTATCAATTATGTACGGTCAAACCACCATTACTACTCCCGACACTGCTGCCAGTCGCATGTATCGGATTGAAGTTCAGGGAATGCGGCAAAGTAGTGAGTCTGAGAAACAAAATTATGCGATTCGTAAAAGCGGAAGTGTCTTTTATACGGTTCCCTACAGTCGCATGAATGAACAAATGCAACGCATTAATCGTATGGGCGGTAAAATCGTGAGTATTCAGCCTTTGAATACCCAACCCGCACCACAACCTGAAACTTCTGAGTAAGAAAGTTTGTCCTTAATTACCTTTAAAAGCAAAAAACTCCCCTTCTAGGGGGGTTTCTTACTGATAACTAAAAATTTAAATCTTGATTTCGGTGCTAGCTGCCTTCTTACAAAGTTCTTGGGCAATTTCTTCCCATTCCTCGGCTAAACTTCCTTGACTAACCGATTTGCCAGCCCGTCTATACCAATAACGAGCATTTCCGAGATCCCCTTCTTCACGATGGAGATAGGCGTGAACCCAGGCACTATCTTGATCTCCCGCATTTTGGACAATTTGATGGGCTTGATTCCAGTCTCCTTGCTGATCAATCCATAATCCTTGGAGGGCAGGGGGTAAGGAAGTTGGACAAGATTGTCCTTGCGCGATCGCGCTTTTGAAGTCTTCAAACCTCATAAATCAAAACAAGATTGACTGACAAGTGTTATTTTAGCAAGGACTCCCAAACCACGCTAGCAGATTGGGAGAATACCCCATTCTGTTCAAGCTATCTTAAAATTGACTGAATAATCCGTTTCCAGTAGTAATTTCTAACAGGAGTAAGGACACAAAACCAATCATAGCCAAACGACCATTAAGGCGTTCTGCAAATTCAGTAAAGCCAGCGCGAGATTCTTCTTGCACATAAACCTTTGGCTCTACTGCAAAGTTATTCATTTTGCCTTGGTCGTCAATAGTTCTTCCTTTAGTTGTAGTCATTAATTTAATCCTTATCTTTATTGCTACGCTAAATATAATGTAACAATACTAGTTAATTTTTGTAAATAGATGGCAAGTAAGATTTACAAATGCAAATAAATGTGGTATGCTTCACTGTCCATAAACGCTTTCCCTTAACGATTTCCCGAGGCACAACTGCTAAAACCACCAGCCTTTGGGTAAAACTTGAAGCGGAAGGAATTGAAGGTTGGGGAGAGGCTGTTCCCTTTTCCACAGGTAGCGCAGGAGAGACAACCGAAACCCTAAAGCAACAGCTAACAGCGATTAAGCCGAATTTAGAGCAGTTTCACCCTTTAACGCGATCGCGCTTGCAAAGCTATCTCCAAGAACATCAAATCTCCTCTGCTATCCGATCTGCCATTGATGTTGCTTGTTACGACTGGTTAGGAAAGCGTAGCAGGCTTCCCTTATGGCAACTTTTAGGCTTAGATATCAGTCAAATTGTCCCAATTTCAGTCACTATTGGCATTGGTTCCCCAGAAGAGGGCAAAAAACGGTTAGAAAACTGGCAAACGGTTACCGATACTAAACGCATTAAACTCAAATTAGGAAGCCCGAAAGGACTGGAGGCGGATAAAAGACTTTTAGAAGCAGTGGCTCAAAATGCGCCTAATGCAGAATTAACCATCGATGCCAATGGCGGTTGGACTCTGAAAGAAGCGATTACCATGAGTCATTGGCTAGCAAAGTATAACGTGACTTATATTGAGCAGCCGCTAGCAGTAGAAGATGATGAAAAATTACCCACCCTTGCGGACAATTCCCCCTTACCCATTTTTGCTGATGAAAGTTGCTTTACCAGTAAGGATATTAGCCGCTTAGCTGCTCTTAAAGTTGATGGGATTAATATTAAACTAATGAAAGCAGGAGGACTGACTGAAGTGATGCGGTGCGCCTATACAGCTCAAGCCTGTGGGTTACAAGTGATGTACGGTTGTTATTCGGATAGTAGTCTTGCTAACACAGCAATGGCTCATTTATCCCCTCTCGCTGATTATCTTGATCTAGACAGTCATCTGAACTTAAAAGATGATCCCTTTTACGGTGCTGTGTTAAAAAATGGATATCTACAACCAACTTTATCACCTGGATTGGGAATTACTTTAAAATGCAGTTAACAGCAGCACATCGGGTCGCAATTTTACTTTCGGGGGGAATCAAAGGGGAACATGGCAAAACAGGACTTGCTTTTTTACGTTATAGTGAGTCTCAAATTGTTGCCATTATTGATCCAGAGAGCGTCGGGGAATCTATTACTACTTTGAGGGGGATTGAGCGAGATGTTCCCATTGTTGGGGATATGACAACGGCATTAACCTATTCTCCTGATGTTTTATTAATTGGGATTGCTCCCTCAGGAGGAAAATTGCCCAGTGCTTGGTCAACAGACATTAAACTAGCAATTCAAGCAGGATTATCGGTGGTTAATGGCTTGCATACTCCCATTCGCTCTCTCTTTTCAGATGAGGAACTGCAATTACAATCGGGACAATGGCTGTGGGAAGTAAGAGGGCAAGCAAGGGCGGTTGAAACTGAGGTCAAAATTGGTGGGGCAAGAGCGCGTTCTTTATCGAGTCAGAGAATTTTAACCGTGGGGACAGATATCTCTATCGGTAAAATGTCAACAAGTTTAGAATTAACCAAACTAGCGCAAAATAAAGGATATCAAGCTAAGTTTCTTGCCACTGGGCAAGGAGGAATGATGATTAGTGGGGGTGGAATTCCTTTAGATGCGATTCGTGTGGATTTTGCTGCTGGGGCGGTGGAAAAAATGCTATTGGAATCGGCCCAAGAGGATGATGATTTTCTCTTTGTGGAAGGGCAAGGGTCTTTGTTACATCCCGGTTCTACTGCCACGTTATCGTTAATGCGAGGAAGCCAACCCACAGGTTTAATTCTAGTTCATCGCGCTGATCGCGAACATATCCGAGACTTTCCTGAAATTCCGATTCCTGAGCTATCAGAAGTGGTCACGCTCCATGAAATGGTTGCTAGTGGTGCCGGGGCGTTTGGTAAAGTTCCGGTGAAAGGAATTGCCTTAAATACGGCGAGTATGGATGAGGAAAGGGCGAAAGAAGTAATTGAACGTACCTCTGAAGCGACTGGACTTCCCTGTGATGATGTGGTGCGCTTTTCGGGGGAAAGTTTATTTTCGGCTCTCCTAACATCCTAGATATCTTCAATATCTTTACACCATTCCTGTAACTCTTGATTTTGTTGTCGTCTCGAACCGCGACGATACTTTTTTGGTTCTAAACGCGGTTCGTAATGATTTTTTCCCGCCCGCTTGGTTTTGACTTTTAAGCTATCTTCAGCGTTGCTTGTCTGTTGTTTTTCAGTTGTCTGCGCGATCGCGCTTTCAAGAAATTCTAAATAATGCTCATATCTTTCCCAGTTACCCCGCACTGCACAATTCGGTTCCTCCCGATGTAAGCAGTCACTAAACTGACACTGATCTTGAGAAAGCCGTGTTCTCGCTTCCGGCAAAAAAGATGCTAATTCAAGGGGATCACAGTTGAGATCAGGCTGATTAAATCCAGGAGTATCTGCAAGTAAGCCTGCTTCAGGCAGCGGAAATAACTCTACATGACGAGTGGTATGTCGCCCTCGTTTGAGCTTTCCTGATACAGCACTGACGCGTAACTGGGCGTGGGGAATGAGAGAATTAATTAAACTGGATTTTCCCACTCCCGAGGGGCCAGCGAGAATCGTAATTTTGTCCTTTAATTGCTGTTTAAGTCGGTCTAACCCGTCTCCTGTTTCCACACTGATAAAAAAAGGGTCATACCCCCAATTTTGCAGTCGTGTTTGCCAGGCACTTTGTTCTTGGGCAGTTACTAAATCCTGTTTATTCAAGGTTAAACACAACTCAATTCCCGTTGATTCTCCCTTCACTAAAAAGCGACTCAACTGCATGGGATCAAGGGGAGGTTGAGCTAAGGAAAAGAGTAAAACTAACTGATTAGCATTCGCAACAGGGGGGCGATCGAGTTCTGTTTCTCGGGGAAAGACATCAGTAATGACTCCCCGTTTATCCTCCCAATCAGGTTCTTCCACTAAAGCGCGATCGCCGACCATCACTTTTTGCCCAATTTTCTTTAAGCGCGATCGGCGAGTGCATAATAAGTAAATTTTGTCAAGATCTAACTGAACCCAATAAAAATTTGCTTGTACCGCCACAACTGTTCCAATCAGCTGATCTGTAGCTACCATCAGCGACGCACCTGCAGGGCAAAGAACTCACCGCGATCCTCAAGGGCTTCTATGGGATAGCCTTCCATTTTCAGACTATCAGGAACTTGCTCAATCGGTTCTCCCGGATCAAGCCAGACTTCTAATAAGGTGCCTGTCTCCATTTGTTCTAAACGGAGCTTGGTGCGAACAAAATTAATAGGACAAGGCGTTCCCCGCAAGTCTAATTGTGCATCAGGAACAGATTGGGAATTTTTTTTAGAGATTGACTGACTCATCCACCAAACACCCGTCCTAAAAATCCTTCTAAGCCACCTTTACCGGTATTTTCTCCTTTAATTTTAGCAAGTTGTTCCAACAAGTCTCGCTCCTCAGAGTTCAAGCGTGTGGGAATTTCCACATGAACCGTAATCAGGTGATCCCCTCGACTCACTGGGTTTCCTAACTTGGGAACGCCTTTATTTTCAAGGGTTAACACCGTATCAGGTTGAGTTCCTGCGGGAATATTCAGGTCTTCTTCTCCATCTACCGTATTAACTTTCACCCGACAGCCAAGAATGGCTTGTAGATAGCTAACGGTAATTTCCGAGCGAATATTGAGCCCTTCGCGTTTAAACTCAGGGTGAGGCGCGATCGTCAAATAAACATACAGATCACCTGTAGAACCGCCGCGTAAACCCGCGTCACCTTCTCCTGAGACTCTTAAACGAGTTCCATTATCAACTCCCTGAGGAATCGTAATTTTGAGCTTTTTGCGCTCTCTAACACGACCTTCTCCACTACAGGTTTCGCATTTTTCTTCAATAACGCGTCCTTGACCATTACAAGTAGGACAAACAGAAACCTGAGCAAAGCTACCAAAAGGGGTGCGGGTAGCGCGTCTTACTTGACCACTGCCGCTACAAGTTTGACAAGTTTTTGCCCCTGTTCCTGGTTTTGCCCCACTGCCTTCACAAGTTTGACAAGTTTCTAAGTGAGGAATCTGAATTTCCTTTTCTCCACCAAATACCGCTTCTTGAAAATCAATTTTTAGGTCAAGGCGTAAATCATCTCCTCGGACTGGGCCGGTTCTTTGGCGGGTAGAAGCACCAGTTCCCATCCCACCAAAGCCGCTAAAAATGCTTTCAAAGATATCAGCAAAGCCACCCATATCCGTGGCAAAATCTTGATAACTAGCGCCACCACCAGCCCCAGAACTGACTCCAGCCTCGCCAAAGCGATCATAGCGAGCGCGAGTTTCTGGCTCTGAGAGAACTTCATAGGCGCGGTTAATCTCTTTGAATCGTTCTTCTGCCCCTTCTTCTTTATTAACATCAGGGTGGTATTTTCGTGCTAGACGGCGATAAGCACGTTTAATGTCTTCCTTACTTGCGTCGCGAGAGACTCCTAGGAGTTGGTAATAATCGGCAGCCATAAAGCAGTCGTTTAGTATTTAGCGTGGATCTGGTTACAACAGTTGGCTCTTCTTTTGAGGGTAGCAAGCCTCTCTGAAGGCTTCAATTGTTACTATATGTCGGGTAGGTCAGAGACCTTGATACTACCCTTATTAGGATAACATCTTGGTCTCTTTCCCCCCTAAGAACCGAGCGTGCGATTTTCACCGCACTCGGCTCAAGCAAACACAAGCTACCCGTGGTGAGTTGATTTATGGCATTCACGATGGAGTATCACCAAATTGGAGATTTTATCGCTACCGCCATCTTTTCTAGGAACACGATGATGAACATCGTAAGGCTCTCCATTGAATAGAGATTCACCGCAGTGAGGGCATTTATATCCCTGCTTTTTGGCTAACCTTTGATTCCTTTTATTTAATTTAGTCGCCTCAGAATGGTCTTTCTTCTTAAAGTGTTCTTGGACTACTGGGTCGGGGTTATCAGGAGTGTAATCATATGGCACGGCATTATGGTATTCTATATTAAAGTCTGAGAACTTAACTAGATAAGCTCCCGTGCTTTTGCTACCAAAGTACCAGTCTTTATCAGGTCGATTAAGGTTTAGTCTCCCGAAGTAGCGTTTTGTTCTCCAGTATTCGTTCTTGGTGGGATGTTGAAATTTAGTGAAACGACATCCTCTTTTATACATATATGTATCCAAGTCAGAAAATGCTCTGGAGCTACTAACTTTGTTCCAGTAATTGGCTTTACCCCTGATGATGGGGTTTAGCTTGTTGACTATCCATTCTGTAGGTTTGCCTTTAGCCTGTAGCCAAATCTCTCTGAGTTGTTGTTTCGTCTCCTTAACTTTGTCAGCACTAGGGGTAATAAGGGTGATATATCCACTATTTTTGAATTTATCGGGATATCTGTGGATATGAAATCCTAAATAATCGAATCCATCATTAAGATGACAGATTTTAGTCTTTTCTTCAGAGAGATGGAGTCCTCGCTCGGATAAGAATGCGTTGGCTTCCTCTTTGGCTAATTGTGCGTCTTCCTCTGATTCACATAGGATTATAAAGTCATCTGCGAATCTGATAACAGCCCTTTTTGAACGTTCTATTGAGGCGTATGTACCACTCTTTGTGTTTTTGACCTTTTTAATAGTCCATTTGACACCTAAGGCGTCTTCCAGACCATGTAAGCTGATATTAGCTAACATAGGGCTAATGACTCCGCCTTGGGGTGTTCCCCCGTTAGTAGGATGAAAGTTTCCTTTCTCAATGTATCCTGCTTTGAGCCATGAATTGATTAACTTCCTTGCAGGGAAGTTGCCTATGACTCCCATTAGGTGATGGTGGTCAATGTTATCAAAGCATCCCTTAATGTCTGCATCTACTACCCACTGTTTCTTAGGAGGTGAACCCTGTGGGCTTTGCTTAGTCAAGTTTTGAACACGAGCAATAGCATCGTGTGGACTTCTTCCAGGTCTGAAACCATAGGAAGAAGGTTCAAACTTAGCTTCCCAGTAGGGTTCGAGAGCAGATTTTACAACCGCTTGTCGAATGCGGTCGGTCACGATAGGGATACCTAGAGGACGCTTTTTGCCATTCGGTTTAGGTATCTGAATCCGTCGGGTGGGTGAAGCAATGCTATCATTTAGAACCTGTAACTCACAGACAAGTTCCCACCTTTCTTTCGGAGTCAGGGCAATACGACCATCAATTCCTGCTGTGCGTTTGCCTTGGTTCTCTTGAGTGCATCGCCTTACGGCTAACACCAGATTGGAGAAAGACTTAAGCAACAGCTTTTGTAAACTGCGAACCTTTTTCAGGTTGCCTTCACGAGTAGCTCTGAATATCCGTCGCCTCAGATTCCGAACCACACGGTTAGCTTTGCGCCAGTCGATACTGTGCCAGCATTCCGCATGATTATCAAGAGTTACGTTTGTTGTAAACAACATCTAACTTTTCCTACAAGAATTTGGTCACTTCGCGTTGGAACTCAGAGAGTTCACCTGAACTTAAGTCAGCTCCCCTTTCGGGTGGGGCAAATCTTGAACCCCTATCCGTCGAGTTGTACCCTGTAGGGCTTTCCTCTTACCTTCTTGCTCTTGCTTAAGTGCCACCAAGTTATCGGTTGATTCCGAAATCGGGTTCTTAATAGCACCCTGCCCAGAGACGGCAGACGGCCTTCGCTTCTTAAGTTATCCTCTGCCCTCAAGGGAATTAGGCTTTCCTTACGGTTAGCTTACTGGTCGAAACCAGACCCTTAAGGGTTTACCACGTTTCGCATTCGAGAGATACGCTCAGTTTAGGTGGTGTCCTATCCGCCGAGGGTACTATGGTGTGCTAGTTAACCTATAGCCAGAGGGTTAACCTTTGTTGTACTAGGGTTAGGAGTACAACCTGACCATCGCCCTTAACGACCAGCTACTTGCTCTCGCTTTCACTGCTAATCAACCCTGTTTCAATACCTGCGCGGTAATAAGCCTTAGCTTACAGGGACTAAGTAACGACAGCTCATCGGACACTTCGCTTTCGCTCACCGTGCTGAACTTGCCCTAGCACTCACCTTTATGGCAGGTCATAATCAGCGAGTTACATTTGACCTCCTGCTTCCCACCCCACCGTTACCAGTGACGCAGTTGGAGGCGGACACAGCCTTGCACACTAGGCTGGAGACTTTCTGAGGGTCTCACTCTCAAAATGCGACAGGGAAAATTACAAAATAAGTAACCCCTTTCGTGTCGCACTAACCCCTATTATTCTACCGCCTCATAATCATCAGTAGAGAGGTAATCTTCTTCATTATCCCAATCTTCAAAAGGATTAAAATCTTCTTCTTCAATATCAAATTCAGTTTGTTTATTCTGACTAGCACTTTTTAACCTTATCTCATCATCAGAATCAGTGACAATATTTGAATCGGCAGTATCTTCACTAAATGTACCAAAAACTTCTTCTAATTGAGATGATGCTTCCTCATCGGTTGTCTTTTTAGAAGTTGAGGATGGAGAGGAGGCTTCACTTTTAGCTGTCATTTCTCGAGTAATCTCTTCTTCGCCAACCGTTTCGTAACCTCTTTCTTGAATGGCTGAGTTATTATTGCGACTATTACCATGACTATATACTTCTGTTCCCATGGTTAAAACCGCTTGCCGATATTCTTCTAAGCGAGTACGGATGACTTCTAGTTCAACTTGCGGATCTTCTAAAACCTTTACTAATTGCTCTTTTTGATTCTTTGCTATGGTTTTTAATTTTTCTGGGATTAACCCCTCATTATCTTTGAGGGTATTTTCGTGGCTATAAAAGAGGCTATCGGCTTGGTTACTGAGTTCAACTCGTTGCATGCGCTTACGATCTTCCTCGGCGTATTGTTCTGACTCTTTTTGCATCCGTTCAATTTCTTCTTGAGACAGTCCACCTGTTTCTTTAATGACAATACTCTGTTCTCGTCCTGTGCCTTTATCTTCCGCAGCGACTTTTAAAATACCGTTGACATCAATTTCAAAACTCACCTCAATCTGGGGAACCCCTCTTGGCGCAGCGGGAATACCAGTTAAGAGAAACTTGCCAAGGGTTTTGTTATCACTAGCCATGGCGCGTTCCCCCTGTAGCACATGAATTTCCACAGAGGTTTGTCCATCACTTGCTGTGGAGAAGACTTGTGATTTACTAGTAGGAACCGTGGTATTGCGTTCAATGACTTTGGTAAAAACTTCTCCAAGGGTTTCAATGCCAAGGGAAAGGGGCGTAACATCAAGCAGGAGAATATCCTCAACTTCTTCTTCATGGGCTAAGACTCCCCCTTGAATAGCTGCGCCTAGAGCCACGGCTTCATCAGGGTTAATGGAGCGATCTGGTTCTTTACCATGAAAAAATTCTTTTAATCCTTCCCTAACTGAAGGGATGCGGGTTGAGCCTCCCACTAATAAAATTCGATCAATTTCATCCGCATTTAAGCCAGAATCATCTAAAGCTTGTTTGAGAGGTTGAAAAGTTCCTTTAACTAAATCTCGAGAAAGTTCGTCAAATTTGGATCGACTTAATTCCAGTT
Source organism: Euhalothece natronophila Z-M001 (assembly GCF_007904085.1). GTDB lineage: Bacteria > Cyanobacteriota > Cyanobacteriia > Cyanobacteriales > Rubidibacteraceae > Halothece > Halothece natronophila. Next base: position 1,949,945 of record NZ_CP042326.1, on the reverse strand, counting down.
TTAGATGTTTTGGCCCCACTTCTCCTTCCCCCTTACTAAACGCGGTAATAAAGGGCAAGTTAATAGCGGTAGTGGGACGACTCGAAAGCTCAATTTTAGCTCGTTCTGCAGCTTCCCGTAAACGCTGCATTGCCATTTTATCTTGGGTGAGATCAATGCCCTCTTTTTCTTGAAATTTTTCCAGCATCCATTCCACAATGACATTGTCAAAGTCATCTCCCCCAAGATGATTATTACCGGCAGTGGCTTTGACCTCAAAGACACCATCTCCAAGTTGCAAAATGGAAACATCTAATGTCCCACCGCCAAGGTCAAAAACTAAAATATATTGCTTTTGTTCTTGCTTATCTAGCCCGAAAGCAAGGGCAGCAGCGGTTGGTTCATTAATAATTCTTAACACTTCTAAACCAGCAATCGTTCCGGCATCTTTGGTTGCCTGACGTTGGGCATCAGTAAAATAGGCAGGAACTGTAATCACTGCATCGGTCACTTCCTCATTCAGGTAATTTTCAGCATCAGCTTTTAACTTTTGCAGAATCATTGCTGAAATTTCTTGAGGCGTATATTGTTTGCTCCAAGCTTTAACATCAACAGTTTGATCGCGCCCAGGAACACAGTGATAAGAAACCCGTTGCCGTTCAATTTCAGTGTCTTCCCAACGTCGGCCAATAAACCGTTTCATGCTGTAAATTGTATTTTCAGCATTGGTTACGGCTTGACGTTTTGCGAGTTGACCCACAAGACGTTCTTGTTCTTTGGTGAAGGCAACAAGACTAGGAGTAGTTCGTTCTCCTTCTGCGTTACCAATAACAATTGGTTTGCTACCTTCTAAGACAGCGATACAACTATTTGTGGTGCCAAGGTCAATGCCAATAACTTTTCCCATAACTGATTTAGAGGTGATTGTAGTCTGCTAGTAAGTATTCCTAAGGATTCATTCTTATTAAGAGTTTTCCCTTAATAGAGCTTAAACCTAGCAGAAGGATTATGATTAATTTTACTTATGCTAGCTCTTCTTCGCTATTATTTTTTTCACTCTCTCCATTTTCTTCTTCTCCTGAGGATTCAGGAGCGGCTGCAACCTTAACCATGGCATGACGAAGAACACTATCCCCGATCATATAGCCGGCTCTCAACTCTTCAATAACGGTTCCTTCAGGATACTCGTTACTAGGCTCTCGCATCATGGCTTCATGATAATAGGGATCAAAGGGTTCCCCTTCGGGACGCATTTTCGAGACACCAAGGCTTTTTAAGGATTCTACTAATTGTTTATAAAGCCCTTGATAACTTTTATGGATATTTTTTTCTCCTTCTGTTTCAGGTTTAATCTGCGATCGCGCTCTTTCAAAGTTATCAACAATTTCTAAAATTTTAGTCAGGGTTTCTCGTTTCTCATTCTGCTTAATTTCTTCTTTTTGAGCTTCACTACGACGACGGAAGTTTTCAAAATCAGCAGCAAGGCGTTTAGCTTGAGCAGTTACAGTTTCCCGTTGTTGAGCTTCTTGTTCTAATTTTTGCTTAAGATTTTGAATTTCTGCTTGTAATTCTTCGGTACTCGTTGTGTCTGTTGATTGTTGTTGACTATTGTCGTCTTCACTTACACTTTGAGTTTCTACTTCAGGCACAGAGTCTTGTTCTGCAACTACTTCTGTTTCTTGTGGAGTTGCAGCTGCGGTTTCCTTTTCTAAGGATTCGCTACTTTCGGTTTGTTGATCTTGATTAGGTTCATTATTCATAGAATCTTGTTGCTTCTGTTCGTCGATCATAATCCATTTTTAATACAGGCTACCGCATTCTAGATTAACAGGTTTGTCTCTTCTCTACTGTTGATTAGAAGTTCGGTTTTAACGAAAAAAACCAGCACCCTAATTCTTAAAGATGCTGGTAAGGAACTTACTTTTTACAATTTTAAGGGGCGAGGGCATGTCCTCGGAGCAGGCTACCGACGGTTTTTGCGGTAATTTTCATTTGTACCAAGGGATTGCCAGGAGTTACCGTTTTGTAAAGATAACTATCAAAGGTCATCCGTTGTACATCTTTATCAGAACACATCTCAACAAAGGCTTCGCGAGTGGCATCGGAGCGGTAGAAGACTCGTTGTAGTAAGTCTAAAACCATGTAGGTTGCGCCATAACGTTTATCCCATTGTTTGAGATACTGTTTGAGGTCTTTTTCTGTGGGAACTCGCTGTCCATTCTTGGAAGTTTCGACAATAGTTTCCGCACACATCCGAGCAGACTTAGCGGCAAAATAAATGCCTTCTCCAGAGGATTTGGTGACAGTTCCTGCTGCGTCCCCTACGAGGGCCACGCGACCACGAACACGATGGGGACGAGGATGTTCTGGAATCGGATGGGCTTCTACTTTAATAATTTCCCCACCTTCAGTTCTTTGGGCAGAACGGGCGCGGATTCCAGCCTGTAGGTCTTTAATTTTTGCCTTATTGACCTTCATGGTGCCAGTTCCCACAGCAACATGGTCAAATTTCGGGAACACCCAAGCATAGAAGTCTGGGGAAACGTCATTCCCGACATACATTTCAGCAAGCTCCTCATAGTAAGCCATTTTGTCTTCTGGGATGCGAATGCGCTCTTGAAACGCGATCGCGTAGTTATAATCCCCAGCATCAATAGCTTTTGCCACACGGGAGTTTGCCCCATCAGCACCAATCACTAAATCCACTTGTAGGGTGCTAGCTGTTCCCACGGCACTACCGTCAGAGTGGTCAGCATAATGAATGGTATAAGGTTCATTATCGCTTTGCGGTAATTCTAGGCGATGAACCGTGCCATTAATTAAATTTGCCCCTAATTCGGCAGCGCGATTTCTTAAAAAGCCGTCTAGGACTTCCCGACGGCACATTCCAATATATTCGTCTTCTTTTTCTAAATTAATATCAACGGTTACATTAGACGGGGAGATCATTTTCATTTTTCTCACCCGCCGATCCACAATTTCGGGAGGGAGGTCAAACTCACCCACCATGCAGAGGGGAATTGCCCCACCGCAAGGCTTTGCGTTGTCTAATTTTCGTTCAAATAGATAGGTTTCAATTCCAGCTTTGGCTAATACTTCCGCTGCAGAAGAACCAGCCGGTCCTGAACCGACGACAGCAACCCTTAACACCAAAGTCTATCTCCTCTACTTGCTACTTGTTACTCACTGTTGGCATAGTATCATGCAGTTTCGAGGTTTTTCCCTATATTCCCCTTAAAAAGCAGCTAATTTGAAACAGTCTTTAACACTGCTCTAACAAATCTTCACATTTCTTGATGCTATTACTCAGTAGTGGCAACTAGGGCAACTTCTACCCAATCTGATTGTGGCTGATGCAACTTCGCACTGATATTGGGACCAAAAAATCGCTCAATTTTGTCCTTTTGTTCCAGCCACCGTTCCCAAGGAATAAGGGAGGACTCAAATTCTAAAATTAAGGCGTAAGCACCATCAATTTCTTCTTCCCGAAGCCCACTAAGAACCGGTCTTTCTTCATCGGTGGGGCTTAATCCGAGGCGTTCTAAAGATTCTTGAAGATGGACTTGTTCTCCATAACGATAACGGGTAACATCTCGGAGAATTTGATGTTGGGTGGGGGTTCCTTTCTCTTCTCGTAATTTTGCTACTTCTGGTGAGGTTTCCTTGGTGTAGGGGGTTGGTTTCAATTCTGCGGCTTTCAGGGCTAATCCCCCTAAAAAAACAGGGATGCCGTAGAAAAAACCAGCTAAGTTGAGAGTGGCATTGCCAGCACCATAGGCGATAAAGCCGACAATTGCTAATGTGCCACCAACAATCATTCCCCATTTTCCTAATGATATTTTACCGAGCATCTTGACAGTTTGATAAATTAAGCATTTATAGTTTACCGTAGAAGTAGTGACGAGTTATTAAGCTATGGATAAGCAAACCCTGATTGAGCGGATTCGGACAATTGAGAGTAAGCGTGAGGTTTTATTGGACTTATTAGAGCAGCCCAGTTTAGGAACATTGCGCTTAGATGTTAACCAAGCGCTAGAGGAACTTGATGATTTAATTGAAGAGTTTAAAGAAACTTTTCCAGAGGCACAACAAGGCTAATTTTTGCTGAGTTTCCCACCTAGTCTTTTTGATATCTTTCATTCAATTCACGCCACCATATTTCTAAATCAGCCATTCCTTGAAAATCGAGTAAGGCTTCTCCAAGGTTTTCTAACTGTTCTAGAGAAAGCGTGTTAACGCGATCGCGCCATAACTGTGGCAGTTCTCCTAGTCGTCGGGTTAAAAGTCGTAATATCAGCGATCGTTCTCCCTCTTGTCTTCCCTCTTGTCTTCCTTCTTGTCTTCCCTCTTGAATAATATCCTGATAAATAACTGACTCCCGCATCATTCCCTCCCGAAATAATCTTCTTACCAAATCTTTCCTATATTTTAACCCTGCTACGATTTGCGCGTAAGCTGAGATTTCTACTTTCTTCTCTCCTTCAAGTTGATTCACTTGCTTAACCACTTGTTGTAATAACGTTTGTGGGTCATTCGTCGCCGTTAAAGGGGCTAATGGTAACAAAATCGGATCATTAAGAAATAACTCTGGGCTTTCTTCCCAAAGTCGAATCACTCGGTATTGATGAGAAGTGTTTTCTACAGTAAAGCTACTTTCAATTACAGAATTCGCAGGAGGTGGAAGCAATAAAACAATCACTTGGGTAATGGGTAAGCGATACAAGCGATATAAACGCACCCAATAGTCCAACATTCGCAAGGGAAGCGGTGGATTTGATTGGAGTTGAGTTTGAAATTCTAAGTGTAGAATCCGCTCTTGTAATTGCAAAAAAGTAACGGAATCAGCGCGGATCGGTTCAATGCTAAGTTCAGTTTTTAAAACTTCCGCATGAGATTGTGGAGTATTGAGAACCCAACTGGCGAAGTGAGCGGGGTATTTTTCCGATAACAGTTTGCACAGATTGTCGAAGGACATCTAAAAAAAAGGGAAATATACCCAAATTTTAGCATTTTCCACCTTCTTCACTTTGTTTTTGTTAAATTTCTACTACAATCTATCAAAATTATCCGATGAATAACTTGATGTTGGCTCTCAATGAGAAACTTCTCTTCCCAATTGCTTAATGAGGGTAACAAGTTCTTCCGTAGGAGTTTCTTTACTACAAAAAGCGTCAATTGGCGCAGTTTGAGCCAGGGCTTCAGTTTGTGGATCCTCTAAGGAAGAATAAGCAATGATCTGAGCCTGTGGATGTAATTGCTTAATTTTTTTTGAGGCGCTGAGTCCATCCATAATGGGCATTTGTAAATCCATCACCAAGACATCGGGGGCATACTCTTGGGTCATTTCTAAGGCTTCTTGCCCGTTACAAGCGACTCCAACGAGCGTTATTGCTTCTCGGGTGGAGAGAATTAATTTTAAACTATACCGAGTTAACTCATGATCATCAGCAATTAACACTCGTAACGTTTTTTGTTGCGTGGCTTGTGTACTCAAGGTGATTTAAGTTGCCTTCTTTTGCTCAACACCCTAAATTTTAAGTGATTTTGTTACAGTTTTCCCTCTGTCATCGGAAGTAATTACTTATTGATTATTTTGTCATTTCAACTATCCCCGTCTTTCTTGCAATTTTTTATAAACTTCTTTAACATCAACATTGTGATAGGACATAGCAACAAGAGTGTGATAAAACAAGTCTGCTACCTCTGACGCGATCGCGCTTTTGTCATCATCCTTACAAGCCATTACCACTTCCGAGGCTTCTTCCCCAATTTTTTTGAGAATCTTATTATCTCCCCCTGCCATCAGTTTACAAGTGTAAGAATCGTCTTTAGGGTGATCACGGCGATCGCTGATGACTGAATACACTCCAGAAAGGGTATCAGCAGGAGGATGGGCTTTCGTGCTATCAACTTGATGAAAACAGGAACGTTCTCCCGTATGACAAGCAACATCCCCTTGTTGTTCCACGGTAATCAAAAGTGCATCACTATCACAGTCGTAGCGAACTGACTTAACAAATTGTAAATGTCCAGAAGTTGCCCCTTTGTGCCAAAACTCTTGGCGCGATCGACTCCAAAACCAAGTTTCGCCAGTTTCAAGGGTTTTTTGCAAAGACTCGGGACTCATCCACGCCATCATTAACACCGTTCCATCCAAATAATCTTGGACAATCGCGGGAACTAATCCTTGCTCGTTATAGCAAATTTTATCAACAGGAATCGCTTGGGAAAAATCAGTCATCTTTACTAACTTGGCAGCATCTGTGGGCTGATTATAGCATTAGGAACTATCACCAGAATTGCTAGATGCACTCGGGTTAAAAATTTGATTTAAGAATTGTAAACTAATAGTGTAAGTCGGTTTAATGCCCAGTTGTCCCAAACTTCCTGAAGCTAGGGTACTCCCTGAGATTAACGGATTATCAGAAGCATAATAGGCATACCGTAAAGTAACATTTTCATCAATGCTACGACGAATTTTAGCAGCGGCTTGGATTGCCTTTTGCATATGCGCCCCCTCCATTTCTAAGCCGATCGCGCTCCAAGAGGAGTCTTTGAAATACTTAAGAATATCAGCGTTTTGCAAAGATGTTCCTAACACCGTAATCATTGCCCCCTTGTGAACAGGAAGCCCGCTTTGAGCAAAATGGTGGGGTTGAATCGCATTTTCAAAGGGATAGTTATCGGCTGTTCCTTCAAATAGGTGAGCCGTAGGAATCATTAAATCTCCTTTTTCACCTGTTAAAGTCCCTGCTTTTCCCATCACAGAGATCGAGCCAACATTCAGTTTTTTTATATTTGTGTCCCTTTTATAGGGTTTGAGCAGTTCATCAAAAATCTCAAAGGCTTGCTCTCCAAACGCATAATCCATTACCAAGAGAATTGGTTTTTCCTGTTGCAGAAATTCGCGATCGATTTGTAGTTCTGGACTAAGCAAATCAACGGGAAGCAATGCAGTATCAAACAATTGTACAGAAATATTGGTTCCAGCCCCATCAGGAAGGTATGACATTCCGTGTTGCTGACCAAATTCCCATACCTGTTGTTGTAGTTCGTGATTCTCAGGTAAATTTAATTCTCGCGCCATCTCCTCAATGCTACAAGCTCCCATTTTTGGCTTTAAAATCGGAAAAGCAAATAAGCTATTGAGAATACTATGTAAATTCGCACTAATAATATGTAAAGGACGCTCCCATAAATCATTGTCGAGCAAGAAAGTTTTAACATCCCTTGCCCATTTTTCTCCATGAATGTGATGTCCAATGCGTTCTCGCAACGCTGGGCTAAAGGCAATTTGACGATCACTGCGATTTTGAGTTTCTTCCATTGCCAATCGCCCTAACCCGTAAATAATTTGAAAGAAACCATTGTTGGTTGCCCCTGCAGCTTGAAACCGCTCGTAAGCCTCTACAGTTTCGGCATAGGTACGCCCTAATAAAGTGCTAGCGTAGGAAAAAGCCCGTTCTTTCATTTCTTGTGCTTCTACCTGCGAAGAAGGAGGGGAATCATTATTCATCTGTTGGGTGACAATTTCTTCTAGTTTTAGCCATTCTTGAGTCGGTTGATTTTCCTCTAAAGCGTGTTCCCCAATTTTATTCGCTTCGATATACATAAAAGTCAAGTGAGTGAGAATATCATAAATCTCACTACGCCCGCGAGTTACCTCTACTAGCATCGTTTCGGGATCAATCCGATAGCAGTTGCGACGGCGTTTAGCGGGAATAATCTTTTCAAACCCCGACGTTCCATAGCCTTCTGCTGCCACTAATTTGACAAAACGACACTGTTCAATCCCACGGGGTAAGCGTTCCATCACATAGACTAAACCATTAAGTTCAACTTTTTCTGAGTCCGCCATTGAGCCATAAATTTCTGGCTGTAGGGCTAATAACGCTTCTTTGAGGGCAGCACCGGAAGTTCCGTTAGGCTTATAGTAGCCTCGGATAAATAAATGGCGCGTAATAATGTAAATACGCTCGATCGCGGCTCGGGATTCTTGGGCGCGAGTGCGAGGGGGAATGGCAAAATTCATAACCAAACAAGACTATTTTTATCTTTCCCTTATTCTGTCATTTAAGGTAAAAGCCATGAAAGTCAAAATCAAACCAGAACAATTTGAAACGATCGCGCTTTTAAACGAAGATAAAGCCTTAGAATTAAATGCGAATCAGGAACTAGAAGTGATGGCTCCCATCGGGGGAACAGCAGGACGAAAAAACCGTCGCATTACCCAACAGTTAGGAATCTGGAGTGATCAATATGGCGGTGAGAGCTTTGATAGTTCCACAATTTTTTTACTTCCCAATGGAGCGCGGCGATCACCCGATGCGTCATGGATTAGCCAATCTCGTTGGGATACTTTAACCCCCGAACAACAAGATGGGTTTCCGCCAATTGCGCCTGATTTTGTCGTGGAGTTGCGTTCTCCCAGTGACCAGTTAAGCACCCTACAAGCCAAAATGATGGAATATCTTGATAATGGCGTGCGTCTAGGATGGCTAATTAATCCTCAAGATCAGCAAGTAGAAATTTACCGTCAGGGTAGAGAGAAGGAAGTTTTGCATCAGCCTCAGATAGTTGATGGAGAAGCGGTGCTTCCCGACTTCCAACTCTCTTTAGAAAACATTTTTGACTAATCGGAATCGGTTTGTTGTGCCTCCAATTTGGCTAAACGACTCATTAGATCTTGATTTTCCTTTTTGAGACGATCAAACTCATCTCGTAACTCTTTTAGACTTTGATCCGATCCTAATTTTTCCTGTACCTTTTTCACCGCTTCTTCCGCCATCCGACGCACTCGCCCATCAGGAGTTTGTTCGGCTAAGGTTTGTAAGATTGAAATTGCTTGGGAACTTGGAACTTGCTTCAACGCTGTTACTACTGACACCTGAGTTAAGAAGAAACTTTCTCCAGATAGGGCATCTAGTTGTTCTAAAATTGTCTCTAATTGCGCTGATTCTTGACCGCTAGAAACTGTTCCTAAAGCCCGAATCGCTGCAAGGCGTAACGACTGGGGAATCCCTGAATCAGTATAGGGTAAAATCATATTCAGGGCAGCTTCAGAAGTTTTCATCTGCGATAACCCCCCAATAATACCGCCACGCACAGTTTCATTCCAACCTGAACGAGTTTCTAACCCTTCTTGGAATAGGTTAATTACGTCTTCTTCTTTCTCTTTTAGATGTCCTGTTACCATTTTCCCCAGAACACGAAAAGCCGTGGCTTCGGTGTAATAACTAGCATCCCCTTGGCTGGCAACTTTTTTAATTGCTTGATAACTTTCTTCAGTTTTAAAGTTACTTAAGCTCTCTAAAACCGCCCGACGGACTTTCGGATGCTCATCATTTAAGCCTTGAGATAAAGCTGGAATGGCTTGTTGTAGCTTAATTTTTCCTAACTGTTTCGCCACTTCCAATCGCACTCCCCAAAACGGGTCATCTGTTAAGGCTTGGGAAAGAACTTTAATTACCTCTAAACCGCCTTTTTTTCCTAACGTTTCTGCGGCATAAATACGAGACGTTGCCTCGCGATCAAAGCGTAATTGATTTTTTAACTCTTTAATGGGATAGTTGAGTTTAACTGTCTTTAAGTGATAATTCCCTTGATCAAAGCTAATAAAGTCAGGTTGTTTTGGTAATGGGAAATAAAATGTCTGTTCTTTTTCATAAATATGAAGAGAAAGCGACTCATAACAGACTTCTTCCTCTTCCGAGACATAACCAAAGGCGATGGGAATATTCAGATCAAATAACTCATTTTCGGTGACATCTTTATCGGTTTTTCCTTGAGTTTGGGTAACTGTTAACTTGACTAATTGATCATTTGCCTCCCAAGTGTAGCTAACCTTAAAATCAGGATGACCGCCGCGAAAGACATATTGATCAAAAAGTGGTGCAAGATTACGTCCCGTGGCTTCTTCAATGGCGCGAAGTAAATCAACAGTTTCCACTGTACGATGGGCATTGCGTTGGACAAAATGCTGGATTGCTTGGGTAAAGGCTTCTTCTCCTAACTCCCCACGAATCATGTGATAAACACAAGATCCTTTTTCGTAGATATGGCGATCATAGAGTTCAATGGGTTCGCGATAAATATTAGTCACCATGGGGCGACGATAACGAGAAGAATCTTCGCTGATATAGCTTCTTGCTTCATTGAGGATGTAATAAGCCCCTTCTTCTTTGCTATACTCTTTCTCTGTCCAAAGCACTTCTGAATAAGAAGCCATTCCCTCTTTAATCCAAGCATGAGACCAATGTTTAATGACGAGTAAATCCCCAAACCACTGATGGGCAAGTTCATGGGCGACTAAACTTTCGGCACGCTGATGATCCAGCATCGCCCGTTCATCAAGTAAACAACGATCTGTTAGCAGGGTAGTGGAAGTATTTTCCATGCCACCAAAAATAAAATCAGCTACGACCACTTGGGCATATTTAGGGTAGGGATAAGCATAGCCAAAGGTTTGGGAGAAAAACTCGATCATCTCTGGGGTTTTCCCCATGGTGCGTTTTGCCTCTTCTTCGCGCCCTTTTTCCACGTAGTATTCCACAGGGATATCACCCCAGTAGTCGGTAATTTTGGCAAAGTCTCCCACTGCCAGGGTCATTAAATAAGTCGGATGAACTTGCTCTTGTCGCCAATGATAGACACTGGTGTTTTCTTTATCTTCTGTGTTGATTAACTTTCCATTTGATACGGCGAGATAAGGCTTGGGAACTTCGATGCGAATTTCTGAGGTGGCAAGTTGTCCGGGATAATCAAAGCAGGGAAACCAAAAGCGTGAGTCTTCATCTTCTCCCTGTGTCCAAACTTGGGTCGGTTTATTGGGATAGTCTTGATTTGGTTGAATAAAATACAGTCCCCGTTGTGGCTGATTGACCTGATAATTAATCACTAAATCAAAGGGATCTAAGGTGGTTGCTTTTAATAACTGAACCTGTAATTTTTTCCCGTCGTAGTGGAAAGGTTGGCTAACTTGATCAATTTGGACACTTTCGATGTTTAAGTCTTCTGCATCGAGAGTTAGGGTGGTTAAACCAGACTGAATGGGTTTTAGGGTAATGGTGTTACTTCCTTGACAAGACTGGTTGGGGATATCTAAGACTAGGTCAAGATAGATATGTTGAACATTCCCAGGGCGATCTGGGGTATAGTGAGGTTTTGCCCCAGGAAGAATAAAGTTTTTTTTAGCTTTTTCGTCACTATCAAAAAGGAAGTAGTTATATTTCATTCTCAAGGCTTCTTGGAATTGGGGTGCTTCAGTCTAGTTTAACTAGCTTTTAATCCTTATACCCAACCAGCGCTTAAAACAATGGTGCTACTAATAAAAATTAACCCTAATCCCCAAGTAATTCGGTTGAGATTTTTCTCGGCACTTTTAGTGCTAGTAAAGAGTTCTGCTTGACCGCTTAATCCGCCTAAGCCATCACCTTTTGGAGAATGTAGTAAAACAAGAACAATGAGCAATATTGCTGAAGCAACGAAAATAATTTCTACAAGTTGATTAACAGTCATTTTCTCAAGTTAAATTATAGAAGTTTACACTAAGCCTACAAGGAAACGTCCACTGGCGTTCGATTAGGCTTGACTTGGATATTACTGGCTACAATGAGCGATTGTCCAGTCATTTCTTCCGGTTGGGGAATTTTGAGAAATTCTAAAATTGTCGGAGCAATATCAGCCAGACAACCGTCTTCTCGTAGTTGTAATTCCCCACCATGTCCTTGAATTTTTCGTTTTTCCCCTTCTACTAGGAGAAAGGGAACAAGGTTGGTAGTATGTGCTGTCCAAGGATTGCCGTTAGTGTCTGCCATATATTCGGAGTTACCATGATCGGCAGTAATTAGAGCCGTCCCTCCCATTTTACTAATACTTTCTAGGAGTTGTCCCAAACAAGTATCAACGGTTTCAACCGCAGTGATGGCAGCATCTAAATTCCCTGTGTGACCAACCATATCAGGGTTAGCATAGTTAATAACTACTAGAGAATACACCCCTTTTTCGATCGCGTGAGAGGCGACATCAGTTACTTCCTGCGCTGACATTTCTGGGGCTTGATCATAGGTGGAAACCAAGGGGCTATTGACCAGTTTTCGATCCTCTCCTGCAAAGGGTTTTTCTTCGCCCCCATTAAAGAAATAGGTAACATGGGGATATTTTTCTGTTTCGGCGGTACGGAATTGTTGTAACCCTTGATTAGCAATCACTTCCCCAAGGATATTCTTGAGGTTTTGCGGCTTAAAGGCAACTTCCACTGGGAGAGTCGCATCATATTGGGTAAACGTGGCAAAGTGAAGAGGCTGGATTTGCTCTCTTTCAAAGCCATCAAAGTCAGAGTTAACAAAAGCCGCAGTGAGTTGCCGAGCGCGATCGGGACGGAAGTTAAAAAATATAACCCCATCATCGGCTTCTACTCCACCGCCAGCAACCCGAGTGGGAGGGATAAATTCATCAGTAATTCCTTGCTCATAATTGTTCTTGAGAACTTCTGTGGGAGAAATTTCGCTTTCACAGTCGCTTTCACAAAGAACTTGATAGGCTTTTTCGGTTCGATCCCAACGCCGATCGCGATCCATGGCATAATACCGCCCACTAACAGTAACAATTTTTCCCACACCCACTTGTTCTGTATAGGATTTGATTTTTTCTAGGGCAGCAATACCATCTTTAGGATCGGTATCCCGTCCATCTGTAAAGGCGTGAATACAGACCTCATTAATTCCTTGAGCTTGTGCTAGTTTAAGTAGCCCTAGAATATGAGATAGATGGGAATGCACCCCTCCTTCAGAACATAAGCCCATTAGGTGTAATTTTCCCCCACTGCTTTTCACCTTTTGGCAGATGTTGACGAGGACAGGATTTTCTAGAATAGAACCATCTTCTACCGCATCAGAGATCCGTACTAACTCTTGCGGAACTACTCGCCCCGCACCAATATTGAGATGACCTACCTCAGAATTTCCCATTTGTCCTGTTGGTAAGCCAACTGCTTTTCCCGATGCTTGAATATAAGTGAGGGGATATACTTCTTGTAAGCTATCCATGACGGGGGTATTTCCGAGCGCGATCGCGTTTGCCGCTTCATTATCGCTATTTCCCCATCCGTCAAGAATCACTAGCACCACAGGGGCAATCGGTGCGTGTGTCATAACTCTACTTCTCTACTTGTGTGCTTTTTTACCGCTATGATAAATCACTGTTGATCGCTTTGCACGGCAATGGGGAAGTTTCCTAAATATTATGGTTAGGATTTTTGATATTTTTTATTGATCCCTGCCATGATCTCATTAATTTACGCGATCAAGCTGGATTTTATCATTTTTTGACATTTTACTTGAATTTGGCACCTCTATCGCAATTTTACCTCTTATTTGGTTTTTTCTGTTAATTCAGAGAGTCGTTCTTGTTGATCTTGAGAGATGCAGGCTTGAATTAAATCTTCTAAATTTCCTTCTAAAACTGACTCCAAGTTAAAATTAACTCCTAAGCGATGATCGGTGACTCGGCTATCTTTGTAGTTATAGGTGCGAATTTTCTCAGAACGTCCCCCAGTTCCCACCTGCGATCGCCGCATGGAAGTTACGGCTTCATTTTGTTCTCGAATTTTGTGCTCATAGAGTTTTGATCGCAGAATCTGCATGGCGCGTTCTCGGTTTTTCAGCTGAGAGCGTTCTTGGGTACAAAAAATGCGAATACCAAGGGGCTTGTAATACAAGTCCACAGCGGTTTCTACCTTGTTAACATTTTGTCCTCCAGCACCGCCAGAACGAGCAGTGGTAATTTCTATATCTTTGGGATCAATGTTTACTTCCACATCATCCACTTCTGGCATAATGGCAACCGTTGCAGTGGAAGTATGAACGCGTCCCCCTGCTTCGGTCGCCGGGACTCGTTGTACCCGATGAACTCCTGCTTCAAATTTGAGCTTACTATAAACGCGATCGCCTTTAATTTCTAAAATCGCCTCTTTAAAGCCACCAGTTTCTGAGATGGATTCACTCGCGAGACTAATATTCCAGCCTTGGCTTTCTGCATAACGGGAGTACATTTTCACTAAGTCTCCCACCCATAAACAGGCTTCATCGCCACCAGTGCCTGCGCGAATCTCCAACATGATATTTTTATCATCATTGGGGTCTTTAGGAAGCAACATGAGCTTCATTTTCCGCTCTAGTTGCTCCAATTTACCCTCTAATTCTGCCACTTCAGAAGACGCTAGTTCTTGCATATCGGGATCGCCACTGGATTCTTTATAAATTTCCCGTGCTTCGGCTAAGTCTTCTTGGGCTTTTTTCCATTGGTTGTAAACTTCAACCGTTTCTTCAAGGGACGATCGCGCTTTGGCTACCCGTTGCAATTCTTCGGGATCGGTAGCAATATCTGGATCACCTAAACGACGAGTGAGTTCGTTATAGGTTTCTTCCACAGATTGCAGTTTTTCCAAGACGTAGGATTCAGCCATGAGGTTATTTACTCGTTAATTTCTTCTTATTGTTACCTCCTCACCAGACTAGAGATTGGCTATTTTTCCTCACCTTCGCTATCGTCAAACATTCCATATTTCCGTAAGAAGCGATCCACACGCCCTTCTGTGTCAATAATTTTCTGGTTCCCTGTATAAAAGGGATGATTCCCTGACCAGACATCGACGTGCAATTCAGGTTGAGTTGCGCCAACTGTCATTACCACTTCGCCATTACAGATGACCTTTGCATCGGGATACCATTCGGGATGAATACCTTCTTTTGCCATACCATTTCCTCCTAAATAATGATTAATTACGAAAAGAGAGAGCAAACAACCATGCTCTCATTACTTCTATTTTAACGTTTCGAGTATTGGGGAGCTTTTCTTGCTTTACGTAACCCGTATTTCCGACGCTCTTTGGCTCGGGGATCACGACTAAGATAACCTTCCGTTTTTAAGGGAGAGCGATTTTCAGGATCAAGTTTACATAGCGCCCTTGCGACTCCCAAACGGACGGCTTCGGCTTGCCCCGTTAAGCCACCGCCATGGGCATTGACTAAGATATCATAGTCATTTTCTAAGCCCAAGGTTTCAAGGGGAGCTTTGACTGCGCTTAAATAGTTGGGGTTATAGTTGAAATAGTGATCCCCACTGCGATCGTTGACTTGAATATTGCCATTGCCAGGAACAAGACGCACTCGCGCGATCGCGTTTTTACGACGACCTGTTCCCCAATAGACAACGCGATTATTATCCGTAGCTTGCATAATCAATAATTCTCCTTAATTTAAGTTACGATTTGGGGTAATTTCCACAGGATTTTGCGCCTGATGAGGATGTTCAGGGCCAGCATAAACTTTTAATTTCTTAGCCAATTGTCGCCCTAAACGATTCTTCGGTAACATTCCTTTAACCGCTTGCTCAATAATCCGCTCTGGAATTCTTCGTTGCAACTGATTAAAGCTTTCTACCTTCATCCCCCCAGGTCTTCCTGAGTGACGGTAGTAAAATTTATCATTTCCTTTATTACCGCTAATGGTCACCTTATCGGCATTAATCACAATGACAAAGTCACCATTATCCATGTGCGGCGTATAGTTGGGTTTTGTTTTTCCGCGAATAATTTGGGCAACTTCGCTGGCAAGGCGACCGATGCGATAACCAGAAGCATCAATCACATACCATTGTTTTTCCACTGTTTCTGAGTTGGGTAAAGGAGTTTTATTTAGAGTCATAGTTCGTTTTCTTGAGTAAAGTAAAAATGAGGTTGACTATCAAACCAAACTGATTCGGGGAAAGGGAACTGCTCATATCCCACTCGTAATAGACACAGTCCTTTAGCAGGGGCAGAATACTTAACGCGATCGCGCTCTTTTTGCTTCCAAATCTGCAAAAAATCATCAGGTGTTAGCTCCCCTGATCCCACTTTCACCAGCATTCCCACCACTAGGCGCACCATGCCATACAAAAAGCCATCTGCCTGCATTTCCAGTTCCACAAGAGAACCACGACGCAGACACTGAACTTCTTGTACTTCCACCCAAGTATGGGATCGTTCTGAGCCAGCCCGACAAAACGCCGCTAGATCATGATACCCCACCAAGGATTGCAACGCTGCCTCCATTTTTCCCACATTGAGTGGATGATAGTAATAGTGCCAACTCCAGGGCGCAACAAATAAATTAGGAGTGGCAGCAGTGTAAAAAGTGTAACGATAACGGCGACAAGTTGCCGAAAAGCGAGAATGCCAGTCACTGGGAACTTCTTGCGAAGCCCGAATCAAAATATCATCAGGAAGTCGCTTATTCAACACTGGGGCAAACTTTTCCCCAGGAATGGGACTGACAATGTCAAAATGGGCAACTTGGGCGGCAGCATGAACGCCACTATCTGTACGTCCTGCCCCATGCAGCGGTATCATTTGCTCAGGGGCAACCCCTTGAATGGCACGTTCAATTTCCTCTTGAACGGTTCGATAGGAGGGTTGGCGTTGCCAGCCATAAAACGCTGTTCCCTGATACTGAATGATCAGAGCAACTCGTTTTTTTTTCACTGACGTTGCTGCCAACAGATTCCCCCAACTATCCTTAAACCAGTTCAATCACTGCCATTTCTGCATTATCGCCCCGTCTGCGAATGGTTCTTGATACGCGAGTGTAACCCCCATTGCGATCACCGTATCGCTCCTGTACGTTTTCAAACAAGGCATGAACCAAGTTTTTATCATACAAGTAGCCAAGGGCTTGCCGACGGGCTGCCAAAGAGCCATCCTTAGCGAGGGTAATAATTTTATCTACCTCGGAACGAACTGCCTTCGCCCGCGCTTTAGTGGTTGTAATTTGCCCGTGTCTAATTAGCTCTGTTGTCAAAGAACGCAACAAAGCCCGACGTTGATCAGCCGGGCGACCTAATTTTTTCACACGACGACGATGGCGCATAATAAACCTCCTGATTTAAGTCGCTGTTGATTTTTCTTGCGGTAACGTAATTTCAAACCGATCTTGCAACGCCTCAACTACTTCCTCAGCAGATTTTTGCCCGAAGTTCTTAATTTCTAAAAGGTCTTCGTAGCTGTACTCTAATAAATCCGCCACAGAATTAATTTGAGCGCGTTTGAGACAGTTATAAGCTCTCACAGAGAGTTGTAACTCTTCAATCGGTGTTTGTCGATTGGGATCTTCTTCTTCCTCTTGTTCTTCTGCAACTGGCTCAATATTTAAGTCTCCAAGGGGATGGAACAACTCAACGAGAACTGTTGCCGCCTGAGAGAGAGCTTCATCAGGCTGAATACTGCCATTGGTAGTAATTTCTAAGATCAGGCGTTCTTTATTTTCTCCCTCATCGGCACGCATTTCTTCCACCGCATATTTCACCTTAGAAACAGGCATAAATACGGCATCTATTTGGAGGAAATCTAAAGAACTCGCATCTTCTTTTTCGAGATCAACAATCCGATAACCTCGCCCTTTTTCGATGCGAATTTCCATCTCTAATTTTGCCCCTTCTGCAAGGGTTGCAACATAGCGACTGCTATCAATTACTTCCACTTCTGAGGGCAAATTAAAATCTCCTGCCGTTACCGTTGCTGGCCCCGTTGCGGCTAAACGAGCAATTTGTGGCCCGGGAGAGTAACTTCTAAACACCAGTTCCTTAAGATTGAGGAGAATTTCTAGCGCATCCTCTCTCACCCCAGGAATGGTAGCAAACTCATGGGTAACTCCAGCAATGCGAGCCGCCGTAACTGCCGTTCCCTCCAGATTCGATAATAATACCCGTCTGAGGGCATTCCCCACGGTTAAGCCTTGACCCCGTTCTAAGGGTTCTAAGACAAATTTACTATACTGATGTTGCGTTTTATTATCAGTTTTCGTTTCGACACAATCGACGTTAAAGTCTTTTAGTTGCGCCACAGAACAACCTCCCTTCCTTGATTTCCTAGATTTGTCTTGCCTTAAACGCGACGACGTTTTGGAGGACGACACCCATTATGGGGAATCGGTGTTACATCACGAATCAGAGTAATTTCTAAACCGGCTCCCTGCAAAGCGCGAATCGCTGTTTCCCGACCAGCGCCTGGGCCACTAACCATTACTTCTACTTGGCGCATTCCTTGTTCTGAGGCTCGTCTCGCCGCTTGATCAGCCGCAGTTTGTGCCGCAAAAGGAGTGCCTTTTTTTGCCCCTTTGAAGCCACTAGAACCAGCAGAAGCCCAAGAAATGACATCACCTTTAGTATCAGAAATGGTAACTAGGGTATTATTAAAAGTAGATTGGATGTGAGCAACGCCATTGGGGACGTTACGTTTGGTTCTTCTAGAGGAACTTTTTTTGGTTTGTCGCGCCATACTTGATACTGTTCTTGAATAACTTTATTTAATTAATGGAGGTTGGTCTTAGGTAAACTCCTCTATTTTTTAGCAGGAGCTTTCTTCTTACCCGCGATCGCTAAACGCTTACCACGACGGGTTCTAGCATTAGTACGGGTACGCTGACCTCTCACTGGTAAACCTGAGCGATGACGACGACCGCGATAAGTACCAATATCCACCAAACGCTTAATACTCATATTTTCTAAGCGTCGTAAATCCCCTTCCACCTGATAGTTATTTTCGATATAAGAGCGAAGGGTTGATTCTTCTGTGGTATCAAGGTCTTTAACCCGTTTATCTGGGTTAACGCCAGTCGCTGCTAAAATTTCCCGAGAACGGGATACGCCAATCCCATAAATATATGTGAGTCCTATTTCCACCCGCTTATCACGGGGTAAATCTACTCCTGAAATTCGTGCCACGTTTCTCTCCCTCTATTTTTCTGCTAAGATTTGGATATTAGATTTTATCCTTGACGTTGTTTATGCTTGGCATTGGAGCATATCACCATCACTCGCCCACGACGGCGAATGACCCGGCAACGCTCGCACATTTTCCGAACTGAAGGTCTAACTTTCATGGGTTTTCTATCACACTACAAGCCCTTTAGTTTATCATTTTCAGAGCCTTTCGTCAATACTTATTTTTTACGCAACCGATAAGTAATGCGCCCTTTACTCAAATCATAGGGAGTTAATTCTACTTTGACTTTATCCCCTGGTAAAATTTTGATATAGTTACGGCGGATTTTACCCGAAATATGAGCAAGGACGTTATAACCATTTTCGAGATCAACTCGAAACATTGCATTTGGTAAGGACTCGGTTACAGTTCCTTCCATTTCAATAAGGTCTTGTTTAGACATAATGGATTTTTATTACTCTCCTTTAACAGAACGCTGATTAAAACTGGCTCTTCTCAAGTTTCAAAATGAGAGAAAAAGCCAAACTTAAAGAATATCCCTTAGTAATGCTAGCAAAAATTAAGAGAAAGACATTTTAAGAGCCTTCAGCCATTGCTGTTTTAATTCGTTCAGTTACTTGGGGGAGGGGTTGGTTTCCATCCACTTGTAGAAAGTGATTGCGCTGTTTATAGAAACTAATCAGTTCGGCGGTTTCATTATGAAAAATATCTAACCGATGACGGATTGTTTCTTCTGTATCATCTTTACGCCCTCGTCCTAACAAGCGTTTCATTAAAACCTCATCGGGAACATCCAGATAAATCACTAAATCATAACTGGAATTAAGTTCCTTGAGCAATTCATCTAGAAATTCCGCTTGTTTCAAAGTACGAGGAAAGCCATCAAGAATCCAACCTGATTGTGTATCGGGTTGTTGTAGCCGATCGCGCACCAGTTCTCCTAATACCTCATCTGGCACTAAATCGCCATTATCCACATACGATTGGGCTTTTTTCCCCACAGGTGTTTGTTCTTTAATTGCATTGCGAAGAATATCCCCTGTGGCAATATGAGGAATATTACACTCTTTAGAAACTTCTTTGGCTTGTGTTCCTTTCCCTGCCCCTGGGGGGCCAAAAAAAATTAATCTTGAATATTGAGTCATTATTGATTATTCGTTATCTTTTATTTCTTAAAAAAAGTAGGGGGAAATGAAGCCCCCAAACAACTCAGCGCTATTCTTTGACCATTCCTTCATAGCGTTGAGAAATGACACGACTTTGAATTTGTTTTGCCGTATCAATAGCTACCCCGACTAAAATCAAAAGGGAGGTTGCCCCTAGCCCTTGAAAGGTGGTAACCCCTGTCGCTGTTTCTACTGCTGTGGGAACTGTGGCAACAATTCCCAAGAAAATTGCCCCTAAAAGTGTGAGGCGATTAATCACTTTTTGTAAATAATCGCTAGTTGCCTTTCCGGGACGAATCCCTGGGATACTTGCCCCCATTTTCTTTAAGTTTTGCGACATATCCACTGGGTTAACCACTAACGCCGCATAAAAATAGCTAAAGAAGAGAATCAGCGCTAAATAAACTGATATATAGATCCAAGGAGCAGGACCAGCAGGATTCAGATAGGTAGAAATTTGAATTAAAATTTCATTAAGAGTTCCCATAACTCCGCCTGTTTGCTGTTCTGGGTCGCCACCACCACCTTGAGTAAACTGTGCCAAGGAAGAGGGTAGAATCAGCAAGGTAGAGGCAAAGATAATCGGCAGGACACCGCCTTGATTGACTCGTAGCGGTAAATAGCTCGTGCGCTCCCGATATAGCCGTTTTCCGACTTGTCGCCGCGCTGACACAATGGGAATTTTCCGCATTCCCTCTTGCACAAAGACAATGCCGACAATCATCACTAAGAACACTAAGGCTAAAACCACCACTTGTGCTACAGCTTCTCGTCCGCCAGCTTGAGCAAATTCGATGGTATTTCCCAAGGTTCTTGGCAGAACCGCCACAATATTGACAAAAATCAGTAAGGAAGGCCCATTTCCAATCCCTCGTTCTGTAATTAACTCGGCAAGCCAAATTACAAACATTGAGCCAGCACTGAGGGCAATAACCGTTTTTATGACAAAAATTGGTCCCGGGTCATAGGCATAGGGTTGAACAAAACTTGCCAGGCCAATGGCATTAAAAATTGCCGAAGCTAAAGCTACATAACGGGTGATTTGGGAAATTTTTCGTCGTCCTGCTTCCCCTTCATTTTTCTGTAAATTTTCTAAATAGGGCAAGCCAGCAGTAAGTAACTGCATAATAATGGAGGCATTAATAAAGGGCAAAATGCCTAAGGCAAAAATCCCTACTGCCGATAACCCCCCTCCTGAGAGGAAGTTTAAAAATCCAGAGATCGGACTATCTTGAACGGCTTGGGCAAAGGCGGCGCGGTCAACTCCTGGGACAGGAATCCGCACACCTAAGCGAACTAGTAAAATTAAGCCGACGGTCAGTAACAAGCGACCACGTAAACCAGCCGCTTGCGCCATCTGCATAAATGTTTCTTGGGCGTTTGGGGTTCTTTCTCGACTAACAACCATGAAGAATTATTTCTCCCCGATAAATTGATTAGATATTAAATAGCTCAGTCGGTAACAATTTCACAGCTACCGCCTGCCGCTTCAATTTTTTGACGCGCCCCTTTGGTAAAAGCCGCAGCTTTCACTTGAAGAGGAACATTAAGTTCCCCATCTCCTAAGACTTTTAGGGGGGCCTCAGCTTGGTTGAGCAACCCGACTTCTAAGAGGTGGGCAAGGGTAACTTCTGTGTTTGCTTCTAAACTAGCTAATTTACCAACATTAATCGTAGTGTAGCGGCGTGGGTTGACAATCGTAAAGTGTTTTAATTTTGGCACGCGACGATAAAGAGGCATTTGTCCCCCTTCAAAGCCACGAAATGGGTTGGGGCCAGAACGCGCTTTTTGACCACGCATTCCTTTGCCACAGCTTGCCCCTTGTCCTGCGGAAATGCCACGTCCTAAACGACGGCGACGTTTACGAGAACCTGGTTTTGGCTTTAATTCATGTAGTCTCATGAGTTTGCTTAGTGATTTTGATTTACAAGTTATATGAAATACCTAAATGTTAGCTACCAATTATCTCTCCTCGCCCCCTTTAGTTAAGGGGGGTTGGGGGGATCTGGTCGGCAACAGAATTTGGTTAGATTTCATGTTAATTAATAGGGTTAGGAGAAAATTTGTTCTAAGGGAACCCCTCGCTCATTAGCAACCTCTTTAAAGGTGCGTAGAGAGGCTAAGGCATCGATCGCGGCTCTAGCATTATTTAGGGGATTTTGTGAGCCTAATTGTTTAGCTAGAACGTTTTTCACCCCTGATAATTCTAAGACAGTTCGCACTGCCCCTCCTGCAATTACACCAGTACCAGGTGCTGCTGGACGCATCATTACTTTGGCCCCACCAGCAAAGCCATTAGCCCGATGAGGAATGGAACTACTTTTGGTAATGGGAATATCCACTAATTGTTTTTTGGCATCAGCAACGCCTTTACGAACTGCCCCAATGACATCACTGGCTTTACCGACACCAACGCCGACTTGACCGCGATCATTTCCCACGACCACAATCGCGCGGAAACTTAATTTTTTACCTCCTTTTACCACTTTACTCACGCGCCGAATTTGAATCACGCGCTCTTGAAACTGGCTTTCTTCTTTTTTGCTTTGGTTACGCTTTGCCATAATGTCCCCTTATTAAAATTCTAGTCCTGCTTCTCGCGCAGCATCAGCGAGACTACGCACTCGTCCATGATAAATATTCCCACCACGGTCAAAGACAACCTGCTTAATGCCTTTTTCCATAGCTCGTTGGGCGATTAAATTCCCCACAGCTGCTGAGGCTTCGCAAGTTCGGGTGGAGTCTAAGGTTTGCCGTAAATTGGGATCGACGGTAGAAGCGGCAACAAGGGTGTGCTGTTGGTTGTCGTCGATCACTTGGGCATAAATATGCTGATGAGAACGGAACACTGCTAAACGAGGGCGTTCGGCAGTGCCATGAAGTTTGCGCCGAATCCGACGATGACGCTTTTTGATCAGTTCTTTGCGATTGTTTTTCATGATTATTTCTTCCCTGCTTTACCCGCTTTTTGTCGAACTTGTTCTCCCAAATAGCGAATGCCTTTCCCTTTATAGGGTTCTGGGGGACGAATGGCTCGAATTTTTGCGGTTAAGTTACCAACCAGTTCTTTGTTGATCCCACTAATAATAATTTCTGTATTTTTTTCTACGGCTACTTGAAGCCCTTCTGGTGGCGTAATTTCAACGGGATGACTGTAACCCACATTTAAGATCAGGTTACGTCCTTGCATTTGGGCGCGATAGCCCACCCCTTGAATTTGTAGGCGTTGTTCAAAGCCTTGGGAGACTCCATGCACCATATTGGCAATGAGGGTTCTTGCCAAGCCATGGCGTTCTCGGGCTTTGCGAGAGTCGTTGACCCGATTGACTAAAATTTGACCCTCTTCTTGGGTAATGGTGACGAAGTTAGGTATGGTTTGCTCTAGTTCTCCTTTTGGCCCTTTCACCTTGATCACTTGGTCGTCAATGGTGATTTCTACCTTGTCGGGAACTGGAATCGGTAATTTACCAATCCGTGACATAGTTCAGATTACTCCTTGCTTAATTTACCAGACGTAACAGAGAATTTCGCCGCCGATTCCTCGTTTACGCGCCTCGCGATCGGTCATAATACCGCTAGAGGTGGAGATAATGGCAACCCCAATCCCACCGAGAACCCGTGGTAATTCTTTATGATTGGAATACACCCTTAAACCGGGACGGCTGACGCGAGTGAGTTTTTTAATAATCGGTTTGCGGTTGCGACCTTGATAGCGCAACGAAATTAAAACTTGTTTTTTTAGTCCTTCACCCACTTCTTCGTAGTTTTCAATGAATCCTTCTTCTTTGAGAACTTTGGCAATGTTGCGATTCATTTTGTTATAAGGCACAACGGTGGTTTCATGTTGCACCATGCAAGCATTGCGGATTCGGGTGAGCATATCAGAAATTGTGTCTGTCGAGGCCATTAGTTGCTGTTTTCCCTCCTGCTGTAAAGTACACACTGGTTAGTTTTCTCGGAAGGGCATTCCCATTGCTCTCAGCAGGGCACGACCTTCTTCATCGGTTTTAGCAGTTGTGATGATGGCAATATCCATTCCCCGCACTTGATCAATACTGTCATAGTTAATTTCAGGGAAAAGGATTTGCTCGCGTAAGCCTAAGTTGTAGTTCCCACGTCCATCAAAGCTGCGAGAACTAATCCCACGAAAGTCACGAATTCGGGGGAGCGCAACGTTAATGAGACGATCTAAGAAGGCATACATCCGTTGACCGCGCAAAGTCACCATCACACCCACTGGCATTCCTTCACGAACTTTAAAGCCCGCGATCGCTTTTTTAGCACGAGTGACAACAGGCTTTTGTCCTGTAATTGTTGCAATTTCGCTCATGGAAGATTCAAGAGCTTTGGCATTTTGTGAGGCTTCCCCTAATCCGCGATTAATGGTTACTTTTTCCACTTTCGGGATTTGATGGGGATTGCTATAACCAAACTCTTGTTTGAGTTGGGGAGCAATGGTTTCGATATAGGTGGTTTTTAGTCGTTGTGTCATAGTATTTCCATTGAAATTCCCATCACTGAGAACTAATCAATAATTTCGCCAGTTTTCTTCAACATTCTCACCTTGCGTCCGTCTTCGGTGTAGGTATAACTAACGCGAGAGGCGCAAGATTCTTTATTGGAATAAAGCATCACGTTGGAGCTATGAATAGGGGCTTCAAAGGTAATAATTTGCCCTTGTTCTCCTTCTTGGCGAGGTTTAACGTGCTTGGTGCGAACATTAACACCTTCCACCACGACTCGGGATTCTTGGGGAATTACTCGTTGAATTTCCCCGACTTTTCCCTTATCTTTTCCCGAGATTACTTGCACGGTATCGCCTTTTTTGACGTGCATTTTGTATCGTTTGGGAAGGGTTTGAGTGCGATTTTTCTTCGGCATCTTTATAACACCTCCGGTGCTAGAGAGACGATTTTCGTAAAGTTTTTATCTCTGAGTTCTCGCGCTACGGGCCCAAAAACCCGTGTTCCTCTGGGGTTATTGTCCGCGTTGATAATAACAGCGGCATTGTCGTCAAAGCGAATGGTCATGCCACTATCCCGAGTTTCTGGATAACGGGTGCGAACGATAACCGCGCGAATAATATCGGATTTTTTAACTTGCATATTCGGGAGTGCATCTTTGACCACGCCAATGATGACATCCCCAATACGGGCGTAAGGAGCGTTACCTGCTCGCATCACACGCAGGCATTGAATTTTACGAGCGCCACTATTGTCGGCAACTTTCAGGACAGTTTCTTGTTGAATCATGATTGTTCAGTTTCTGATGAAATAGGTTCTGGGGCTTTTTGACCGCTGGCTGATTCAATAATGGAAGCAACTTCCCAGCGTTTTTGTTTGGAAAGGGGTCGAGTTTCACGAATCCGAACGCGATCGCCTTCATTGCAATCGTTGTTTTCATCGTGAACTTTATACCGTTTGGTGGTGACGACAGTTTTACCGTATTTACGGCTAGGAGCGCGGTTTTCTACGGCAACCACGACGGTTTTTTGCATTTTATTACTGACGACAACGCCAATACGCTCTTTAGTTGTCATAGTGGTTTATTTATTCCTCGTTAGTACCTTCTTTTGCTTTGGCGAGTTCTCTTTCTCGCTCAACGGTTAACAATTGGGCAATCCGATGTTTAAGATGCTTAAATTCATGCGGTTTGGCTTCTCCCTCTTGTCGAGTTCCCTGTTTGAACCGTAGATTAAACAGTTCCCGTTTGGCGTTGACAATTTCTTGGGCGAGTTCTTCATCGCTTAAAGCCCGAGCATCAGCAATTTTTGGTAAGGGCATAGTTCCTCCTTATTATTCCTCACGAACCAAGAATTTGGTTTTAATCGGAAGTTTTTGCGCTGCCAGACGCATGGCTTCTTGGGCTACCTCTTGGTTAACGCCACCAATTTCAAACATGATGCGCCCCGGCTTAACGACGGCTACCCAGTATTCGGGATTTCCTTTCCCTGACCCCATACGAGTTTCGGCGGCTCGCATGGTGATAGGCTTATCAGGAAAAATGCGAATCCAGATTTTACCGCCCCGACGGAGATAACGGTTCATGGCACGACGGGCAGCTTCAATTTGTCGGGAGTTAATCCAAGAGGGTTCAGTGGCTTGCAGGGCATAATCACCAAAGTTAATGGTGTTACCCCGGTGAGATAGCCCTTTCATTCTTCCTCTTTGCTGTTTTCGGAATTTTGTACGTTTAGGACTAAGCATAGGTTTGTTCTTGGTTATTGTTATTTGTAAGCCAATGACTAATTTTCGCCAGAACGGTCTTCAAATTTCTGGCGACGAGAAGACCGACGGGGGGCTGTCTCAGCAGGGGCTTGTTCTTGATCTTCGGGGAGAATTTCACCTTTGAAGATCCAAACTTTGACCCCTAAGATGCCATAGGCAGTGTCTGCCATGCGATAGGCATAGTCAATGTCGGCACGTAGGGTATGCAGGGGAACTCGTCCTTCCCGAGTCCATTCAGTACGAGCAATTTCTGCCCCGTTGAGCCGACCGCTAATTTGGATTTTGATCCCTTTCACTTCGGCTCGTTGCGCTCTTTGAACCGCTTGGCGCACTACGCGACGGAAGGAGACTCGTCGTTCTAGTTGCTGGGCGATGTATTCACCAATTAAGACGGCATCAGCATCGACGCGATCAACTTCGTTAACGTTGATGCTAATTTGGCGATTGCCCCCGAGGAGTTGTTGTAACCCCACACGGAGGGATTCAATGCCACTACCGCCACGACCGACCACGACCCCCGGACGGGCAGTGTGAATTTGTAAGCTGATTTGATCGGCTTTACGCTCAATGCGAGTGGCAGAGATGCCAGCGTTATTCAGGGTTTTGTCGATGTAGTTACGGATTTTGTAGTCTTCTTGTAAGAGTTCAGGGTAACGCTTGGAGTCGGCATACCAGCAGGAAAGATGCTCTTTGGTAATTCCCAGTCGAAACCCAGTTGGATGAATTTTTTGTCCCATAGTGTTTTAGTTTTCTACAGTAGTGGCGACGGCGATGGTGATGTGACAGGTGGGTTTGCGAATTTGATACGCTCGACCTTGGGCGCGGGGACGAAATCGTCTTAATGCTGGCCCTTGATCCGCATAGGCTTGGCTAATGACAAGGTTTGCGCGATCGAGCCCTTCGTTATGTTCGGCATTGGCAGCCGCAGAACGCAACACCTTTAAAACGGGGTCACAGGCGCGATAGGGCATAAATTCAAGGATGATTAATGCTTCTCGGTAAGACCGACCGCGAATTTGATCGAGTACCCGTCGCACTTTATGGGGAGACATTCGGATGTAACGCGCGATCGCTTTGGTTTCTGTGGTTGTATCAACAGCCATAATTATTTCCTCTCGAAATCCTTATTTATCTCCGCGCTTTTTTATCACCTTTGGCGTGTCCCTTAAAGGTGCGCGTGGGGGCAAATTCCCCTAGTTTATGTCCGACCATTTGGTCACTAACGAAAACGGGAACGTGCTGGCGACCGTTATAAACGGCGATGGTATGTCCCACCATTTGCGGAATGATGGTGGAAGCCCGTTTCCAAGTTTTAATGACCTCTTTTTTGTCAGTGGCGTTTAGCTTCTCAATTTTTTTGAGCAGCTTATCGTCAACATAGGGGCCTTTTTTCAGTGAGCGACCCATAGTTTTTCCCTCCTTTAATTTGGCAATAGATTATTTAGAACGACGACGCACAATTAGTTTATTGCTCGTTTTCTTCTTCTTGCGAGTTTTTGCCCCTAAGGTGGGTTTACCCCAAGGAGTTAAAGGACTCGGACGACCAATGGGGGCGCGACCTTCTCCACCGCCATGGGGGTGATCCACGGGGTTCATGACACTGCCTCGGACTTTCGGTCTGCGTCCTAAATGGCGCGATCGGCCAGCTTTCCCAAGGGTTAAGTTACGATGTTCGGAGTTACCGACACGACCAATGGTGGCTAAACATTCTTCTCGCACCATCCGCACTTCCCGAGAGGGCAGCTTGAGACTGACATAGCCTTTTTCTTTGGCAACGACTTGAGCCGCGGTTCCAGCAGCGCGAACAATTTGACCGCCTTTCCCTGCCACCAGTTCAATGTTGTGAACTTCTGTGCCTAAAGGAATTTTTCCAACTGGAAGGGCATTGCCAATTTCAAAGGGAGCATTTTCCCCAGAAATAATGTGATCCCCCACATTTAGTCCTGCTGGCCAGAGAATGTAACGTTTTTCGCCGTCTTGATAATGTAGAAGGGCAATTCGGGCATTACGATTGGGGTCATATTCGATCGCGGCAACTTTTGCAGGAATATTATGCTTATTCCGCCGAAAGTCAATTTGGCGATAACGACGTTTATGACCACCGCCACGACGACGGCTGGTAATGACACCCCGATTATTGCGTCCTTTCTGACGATGTTTATATTTGGTTAGGGACTTTTCAGGTTCAGACCGAGTAATTTCGGCAAAGTCTGACACTGTTGCTTGTCTAGTCCCTGGGGTATAGGGTCGATAGGAGCGAATACTCATATTAAATAATATTGGCGATAGCTCGATTAAACTTCAGGGAAGAGGGTAATGCTGTCTTCCTCAGCTAAGGTAACGATGGCACGTTTATATTGAGGTTTTGTCCCCATATATCTGCCCATCCGTCGTTTTTTCCGAGGAAGATTCTGTACATTAACCTTAGTTACCTTGACATCAAATAAGGTTTCGATTGCCTTTTTAATGTCAGGTTTCGTGGCCTTTTTCTCCACATCAAAGACATACTTATTCTCTTCTAAGAGAATCGTTGCCTTTTCAGTAATAATTGGTTTGCGGATTAAATCAATTAAATCGCGCTCTTTTTGTTCAGTCACCATACACCTCCTGGATGGTTTCCATTGCGTTGGGGGTGGTAATAATTTTGTCTGCGGCTAAAATGTCATAAACATTTAAGCTATTGGCTCGCATTAATTTAACATTGGGTAAATTACGGGCGGAGAGATAAACCGTTTCTGGTACTTCCTCCAAGATCATCAGCACTTTTACCCCGGGCGTAATTCCCCAACGCTCCATGGCTTGTGCTAATTCTTTGGTTTTGGGTTGTTCCAGTTGAGAGGCAAATGACTCCACTGCCAGTAAATCTTCTCCACGGCTTGCCAGAGCAGTTCTCAGGGCCAAACGCCGTTCTTTACGATTCATTTTGAGACTAAAATTGCGAGGTTTGGGGCCAAAAATGACACCACCGCCTCGCCATAAAGGAGAACGACTCGATCCAGCACGAGCGCGCCCTGTTCCTTTTTGTCGCCAGGGTTTACGACCACCGCCTCGCACTTCCGCACGAGTTTTGGTAGAAGCACTGCCTTGACGGGCATTGGTAGTTTGGCGAACCACTGCCCGATGAACAATATGTTCGGCATTTTCAGGATTGGCAACTTTTAGGTTGAGAGTAGCTTCTCCTACCTCTTCTCCTTGCCAATTTTTAACGACACAATTAACCATAATTTTTTCTCATAACCTGTTAGATGTGTGAACGATGTTACTAAGCGGTCGCACCAACTAAATTACTAGCTGTAATGCTTAGTAAACCGCCAGATTTCCCAGGGATTGATCCTTTAACCAGAATCACATTTTTTTCGTTATCTACTTTCATCACTTTCAGCTTACGAATGGTAACGGTTTTACCCCCCATTCGTCCTGCCATGCGACTTCCGGGATAAACTCGCCCGGGCGTTGTTCCTGGCCCAATTGAACCGGGAGAGCGGTAATTTTTAGAGCCGTGAGTTCTGGGGCCCCGAGCAAATTTATGGCGCTTTTGGTAGCCAGCAAAGCCACGACCAATACTGGTTCCCCTAACATCAACTAACTGACCCTCACTAAAGATGTCTTCGGCGGTTAATGATTGCCCTAACTGGTAGTTACTGGTATCATCTACGCGATATTCTTTTAAGTGACGAAGGTTTGGGGCTTCAGCTTTTTTCAAGTGTCCCAATTCTGGTTTCGTTAATGCTTTCTCTTTTGTCTCTCTATACCCAACTTGAATGGCACTATAGCCATCAGTGTTAGGTGTCTTAACTTGAGTGACGGTACAGGGACCGACTTCAATCACTGTTACAGGAATTGCAGTTCCTTGTTCTTGGTCAAAAATTTGAGTCATCCCCAATTTTCGACCCATTAAACCAACAGACACAGGTAACCCCCTTATCTTAAATCAGATGATGTTTCCTCAAAAACATGATTCGCCTTAAGCGACTTGAGCGTTAGTTGTTGGTTAACCTTACTCAAGCTCGGAATTTGATTTACTTACACCCTTGCTTGACACTTAGCTCTCTTCCTCATTTTCAAGTTAGAGTTATGCTAAAGTGCCACCAGAGTGATTGAGAAATACAACTGTCTTGGTTGTTTTTTCCCGTCAAGACTTGAAGAAAACAGTAAGGGGCTTCTTCAGTTTCCCGACGAGACAACAAGACAAAACTGCCTGCTGAGGTGAGATAGCCACTTGCTTCTTACCCGAACTGGCTTCCTTAGTTTGTTAAGGTTGAGCCAGAGTTGGTTAACTCGGCAGACTATTTCTTAATCAATTTTTGAGTCACAATCATAAAGCATATCAAATTTTTAGGGGTTGTGCAAGATCAAAGTTGATTTTTGTCCGTGCTGAGATTGTGCCACAATAAGGTTTGAGGAATATTTGTAAAACTTAACGTTAATTATGCCATTACTAACCACTGGAAATAAGTTTATTCGGGATTTAGAACAATCAGGGGCGGTTGCTGTGTATGCCCCACTAGAAGGGGGATTTGAGGGGCGCTATCAGCGTCGCTTACGGGCTAAAGGTTATGTGACTTACCATCTCTCGGCAAAAGGCTTAGGGGATCCTGCATCTTACTTAAAGGGAATCCATGGGGTGCGTCATCCTCACTTAGGAAAGAAAAATATTGGTCAAAATGCGGCGGTAGGAGATGTTTACTTTTTACCCCCGCTTGTGGATTCCCAGTTAGCAATTTTACCTGAGAATAAAAAAGGGCTAGTGATTTGGTTAATTGAAGGGTTTGTTTTGTCTAACCAAGAGTTAGCTTATTTGGCAAAGTTTAATGAAATTGAACCGAGAGTGAGAATTGTTGTGGAGTTAGGCGGCGATCACGCTTTTCGTTGGACTCCTTTATCATCAGTATTGGAAGCAGCTTAGTCGGAGTACGGAGGTTAAAGTTGTGGCACAGGATAAGGATCTCATTGAAAATCGAGACTATACTCTCCTGATCGATAAAAGTCAGAGTATGTCCACTCAAGATCAAGAAGGGGGAAAGTCTCGCTGGGAAGCTGCCCAAGAATCAACTTATGCTTTAGCGAAGAAGTGTGAAGAGTTTGATCCTGATGGGATTACGGTTTATTTATTTT
The DNA here is from genome assembly GCF_007904085.1 of Euhalothece natronophila Z-M001. GTDB lineage: Bacteria > Cyanobacteriota > Cyanobacteriia > Cyanobacteriales > Rubidibacteraceae > Halothece > Halothece natronophila. Next base: position 1,918,698 of record NZ_CP042326.1, on the reverse strand, counting down.
CCAGTCGATTTCGGCGTTATGATCAAGTGACTTCCGATAAAGTTACTCAAATTTATGCTGAAAATGATCCGATGGGGAAAACCAATTTATTTGAAGTGTTAGAAGACGCGATCGAAAACTATTTTCAACGGAAAACAGCAGGAAAAACCAAGCCCAATGGGGAAACTTTTTTAATTATTACTGATGGTGAACCCGAAGATCGCAAGGGGGTTATTCGTCTAATTATTGAAACGTCTCGCCGCTTAGATCGGGAGGATGAAATTGGCATTTCTCTCATTCAAGTTGGGGATGATCCGAAGGTAACGGAGTATCTGAAGGCGTTAGATGATCAGTTACTTGATGCTGGAGCAAAATTTGATATTGTTGATACGATTACGATGAAAGATATGGGAAATAGTTCGTTATCGGAAGTGTTATTAAGAGCGATTACTGATTAAATCGTTATGGGTTATTGGTTATTTATTGTTTGTTATCAGGAGAAAATTGAATTATTATCTGGATAATGAACTAAATAAGTAGCTAATAGCCTCTGTAAAGTTATTATTCTTTCCTTTTGTGCCACGTTATATTCTAAATTGTTTTCTCACAATTGGTTCTTTATTACTTTGTGCTTTACTGTTGCCAAGTCGCTTACCGGGAACAGTTTTATTGGGGTTGGGCCCACATTGGCTATTAATTTGGGTCGTGGCTTGGGGCATTAAACGTCAACCTTGGCAAGGCGCGATCGCTGGATTAGCGGCAGGATTAATTCAAGATGGAATGGTGCTGTCAAGCCCTTCTCATGTTTTTAGTTTAGCCATTATTGGCTTTTTAACGGGGCGCATTGATAAAGATAAGTATATTCAAGAAGATTTTATTTCCATTGCGTTAATTGTTTTTGCAATGGCGGTTTTAGCAGAAACGTTAACCGCTATTCAATATACAATTCTTGATTTCTCTCGTTTAATTCCTATTTGGACTCAACATCAACAAATTGCTATTGTTTCGGCATTATTGAGTAGTTTATGGGCCCCAGTGATTTATTATCCTTTAAATTACTGTTGGCATTACTTAGAAACAGAAGAGTAGAATTAGTCATTGGTTTATAAAGGACGAAGGACAAAGGACAAACTTAATTGATTAGGTGTAATAATACTTTCCAAAAATTGGATCAAAATATGGCTAACTCTACTGCAAATATTCCTGAACTACTAGAAACGATTAACCCCATTTATTCTTCTCCTAAACCCCCTTACATCATTCGCAATAAGTTTCGATTTATTGATTTATTTGCAGGAATTGGGGGAATGAGACTGGGATTTTCTTCTCCTCATAGCAAATGTGTTTTTTCTTCGGAATGGGATAGTCACGCCCAAAAAACATATTATGCCAATTTTAAGGAAGTTCCCCAAGGCGATATTAATGCTATTTCTCCTCAAGATATTCCAGATCATGATCTACTTTTAGCTGGTTTTCCCTGTCAGCCATTTAGTAGCATCGGTAGGCGACAAGGATTTTTACATGAAACTCAAGGCACGTTATTTTATGCTATTGCTAAAATTTTAGAAGCAAAACAGCCGATCTCGTTTTTATTAGAAAATGTTCCGGGGTTAGTGACACATCAAAACGGTAAAACATTCTCTATTATTCTGAAAACACTAGATGAGTTAAATTATGATGTCCGTTATCAGATTTTAGATGCAGGTGATTTTAATTTACCTCAGCGACGAGAACGAATTTATCTGGTTGGGTTTAAGCGAGATTATCTAAAAAAACGAATTGAGTTTGATTTTCCTAAGGGTGAACCAAATGAAGTATTTATTAATAATTTTTTAGAGGAAGGGATTTCGGGATATTCGATATCGGAACATTTGCAAAAGACTTATTTGTTTAAAAAAGATGATGGGAAGCCGCAAATTGTCGATAAAAATTCTAAGGTAAAGGTAAAAACGTTAGTTTCAACTTATCATAAAATTCAGCGTTTAACAGGAACATTTGTTCGCGATGGTGAGACAGGAATCCGATTATTGACAGAACGAGAATGTAAAGCAATTATGGGGTTTCCTGATTCGTTTATTTTTCCCATTTCGCGGACTCAAATGTATCGTCAATTAGGAAATTCTGTAGCAGTTCCAGTTATTAGCGCGATCGCGCAACAAATTTATTACTCTTTAACAAAAGTCCTAAAGTATAGCTAATGACCTCTTCTTCCATTCTTCCTTCAACATTTTTTCAACGCTCTGCTAGTATTGTTGCCCCAAAATTATTAGGAAAACAGTTAGTTAGACAATATGCTGATGGAACAACGACTACCCTATTTATTCAGGAAGTAGAAGCCTATGATGGCGTTAAAGATTTAGCCAATCATGGGGCAAAAAGGCGCACGCCTAGTAATGAAATTATGTTTGCTTTAGGAGGATATTTTTATATTTATCTCTGCTATGGCGTTCATTTAATGTTAAATGTAGTTTGTGATCAACCTGAAATTCCAGCAGCAGTTTTAATTCGTGGTGCAGGAAAAATTAATGGGCCGGGAAAATTAACAAAATTCTTACAAATTGAGAAAAGCCTCAATGGCAAAATTCCTGAACCAGAAAATAATATTTGGTTTCTTGATAGTGGCGTTACAGTTAAAAACTCAGATATTGTCGTTACTCCCCGAATTGGATTGAGTAAATATGCTGGGCAATGGCGCGATAAACCCTTGAGATTTGTTTTAAGATGAATAATATCTATCGTTATTAAATATAAAAGCAATTATTATGCCTGAATATAATGACCCTAAGTATAGAGGAGGAGAAGACTATAATCGTCCCCATGACAATGATGAAAGTCAGTATAAAGATGAGATGGAAACCCAGTATGCCTACGGATCCTATCAAGCTGATGCTAAAAAAGTGCAACAACGACAAGCAGAAGCCCAACGCTTAAGAGAGGAAGAAAGAGAATTAGCAAAAGCCCAAAGGTTAACTCTGATCCGAAAATCAACTCAAACAATTGCTTACTTAGTAGTTGCTTTGGAGACATTATTAGGGCTAAGGTTTATTCTATTAATAACGGGAGCAAATCCAGAAAATCTATTTGCTAACTTTATCTATAGTCTTTCCGAGCCTTTAACTTTGCAATAGTAAAGCTAACAGATTTAAGGTTAAATACTGGCTAGAAGTTACTCATATTTCTTAAATGAAATAAAAACCTAACTACGGAAAGCTAGCACTGCATAAAAAGGATCACTACCACCCATCCCTAACATTTGCATAATTGCAGGGGTAGAGGGCTGTTTTTGAATTACTTCGGGTTCACTAAAGCCATTAACAGACCGAAAATAGCGTTTTACTAATTCTATACGCATAGCATCACTTGCCTCTCGCCAGGCAGAAATCGCTTTTTGATAAAACATCCGATTAGAAAAGCTAATAATCACAATTCCGCCTGGTTTTAGGATGCGATAAATTTCTGCAAAGACAGTTTCCGGATACTGTAAATATTGAATAGAAACCGCATTTAAGACTGCATCAAATTCTTGATCACGAAAGGGGAGTTTGGTATTTTCATTTAGGTTTTGGATAATATAATGATCTAAGCGCGGATTATGGGCTAATTCTTCTTCATTCATTCCATGCCCTTCCACATGAGAAAATTTCAGATCATCAGGAAGATGAGAAACCCAACTACTCATCATGTCTAAAATGCGAGTATTAGGTTTAAGTCTCTCTCGATACAGGTTCGTTAGCTGATCAATAAATGACTCATCAACATGAGTAACGAAACGGGGAACTGCATAAAAGTTGTCATCTTGACTCGGATCTAGCTTTTCTCGTTGTTGTGGCTGTAATAGCATAGAAGTCACTTAACATTTCTTTACAGTTTTCAGTGTACCGTAAAAAACTTTTAATGATTGTGTGTCCATACCATTTTCAAAAACTTAGGTTACGGTAGGTTTTTATTTGGAATGACTATACAATGTGTTTCCGTATTCCTAGAAAGTTGGATTAAAGGTCAAGAGACTCACAAACATTTTCACTAAAATAGGGTTAGGAAGAGTTAACAGGAGAGGAATCTCTATCGAAACGATCTACGGTAACTTAAAAGGACTAAAAGCCAGTGAGATTAAGCAACTGAAACGGCTGTATCATCAGGGGCAACCGCGCGATCGCGCAACCACGCCTGAATTTGCCCAGCGATTAGCCGCCATTAGCACTGACATTAATCAATCGGTTTCCGTTTATATTAACCGTCGCGGACAAGTGATTCGTGTGGGAGTGGGAAACCCAAGAGATACCCAAATTCCTCCCTTAGAACTCCCTCGTTATGGCGCAAAACGGTTATCGGGGATTCGGTGTATTACCACTTCTTTAAAGTCTGAACCGCCTAAACAGCCCAGCCTAACAGCAATGGTGTTACAACGCCTTGATCTCCTTGTTACCCTTACTCTAACTGGGAGTGGGTTTCAACGCCGTGGCGGTGGCGCAACTGGTTATGTAGAATCTGCTTACTTAGCCCATCTTACCCCAGAAACTGATCCCAATCGCGAGGAGGGGTTACATTGGACGGTTTCGCCTCCCTTAAGTTTAGATGCCCTCACGCAACAGGATTTTTTAAACTTAGTCGAAGGCTTAGAAGAAGAATTTGAACGGGAATATGTCGCCCAACAGGTTGATAGTTCTCATCAACGGGTGGTGGTTGTCGGGTTAATGACTGCCGATATCTCTCCTCAACAGTTTCAAGATGGATTAGCAGAAGTTACCCGTTTAGTTGATACCGCCGGTGGGGAAGTGTTAGAAGTGGTTAAACAACGGAGAAGTCGTCCTCATCCTCAAACCGTTATTGGGGCGGGAAAAGTGGAAGAAATCGCGATCGCGGTACAGACATTAGGCGCAAGTGTAGTCGCCTTTGACCAAGACTTAACCCCTGCCCAAGCACGAAACTTAGAACAAAAAATTGGGGTCAGAGTCATTGATCGCACTGAACTTATTTTAGACATATTTGCCCAAAGAGCGCGCACTCGTGCTGGAAAATTACAAGTAGAACTTGCCCAGTTAGAGTATCTTCTTCCTCGCCTTGTGGGAAAAGGAGAAGCCATGTCTCGCCTTGGCGGTGGAATTGGAACTCGTGGCCCCGGGGAAACCAAGTTAGAAACCGAACGCCGTCGCATTCAAAAGCGTGTCTCCCGACTACAGCAGGAAGTAAACCAACTGCAATCCCATCGATCTCGAATGCGCCAACAGCGTCAAAAACAGGAAGTCCCCACGGTTGCTGTGGTTGGTTATACCAATGCTGGAAAATCCACACTGCTTAATAACTTGACAAATTCCGATATTTATGCAGAAGATCAGCTATTTGCCACCCTTGACCCCACCACTCGACGCTTAAACGTTCCCCACAATGGAGATTCACAGACAATTTTATTAACAGATACAGTGGGGTTTATTAAAGAACTTCCCCCCTCTCTCATTGATGCTTTTCGCGCCACCCTAGAAGAAGTTAGCGAAGCCGATGCGATGTTGCACGTAGTTGACTTATCTCATCAGGCGTGGGAAAGCCAAATTCAAGCAGTTAGCAATATCTTATCAGATCTACCCTTAGTTCCCCCAGAAAGTTTATTAGTCTTTAATAAAATTGACCAAGTTGATAGTGATACCTTAGCCGAAGCCAAGAAAAATTATCCTGATTCAGTGTTTATTTCCGCTCAAAAACGGTTAGGATTAGAAACATTACGAGAAAAAATCGGGATGATGATTTCCCACTGTTAATCCGAATGACAAATGCCAAAGTAGCCCAACCTTTCCTGAAATGGGCAGGAGGAAAAAGCCAACTCTTAACTCAAATTGAGCCATTTTTTCCCCAAGCCCTTAAGGAAGGTCTCATTAAACGATACATTGAACCCTTTGTCGGCGGAGGAGCAGTTTTTTTATATATTGCCAGTGCTTATCCCATCTCAGAATACTTTATTTGCGATGTTAATCCTGAGTTAATTCTTGCCTATCAAACCATTCAAAAAAATGTAGAAGAATTAATTATTCTTTTAAAAGAAATTCAAGCCAATTATTTAACTTTATCAGAAGAAGAGAGAAAGAAATACTTTTATAAAATTCGTTCTCATTATAATCAACAGCGCAAAGAAATTAATTTTGATATTTATAGTAAAAGTTGGTTAAACAGGACTTCTCAGCTAATTTTCCTTAACCGTACTTGTTTCAATGGACTCTTTCGGGTAAACTCAAAGGGAGAATTTAATGTTCCTTTTGGCAGATACAAAAACCCTAGAATTTGTGACGAAGAAAATTTAAAATTATTAGCACAAGTATTAGAAAAAACTGAGATTCAAAGAGGAGACTTTAGCCAGTGTCAAAAATTTGTTAATAAGGAATCTTTCGTTTACTTTGATCCGCCCTATCGACCCATTAGCAAAACCTCGAATTTTAATGCTTACTCGGCGCAAATATTTAAAGATCAAGATCAATTAAGACTCCGAGATTTTTTTCAACGACTAGATCGCAAAGGGGCAAAATTGATGTTAAGTAATTCTGATCCCAAAAATGAAGACCCTAATGATACCTTCTTTGAAGAGGCTTATCAAGGTTATCAAATTAAACGAGTGCAAGCCAGACGTAATATTAATAGTAAAGGTAGTAAGCGTGGTCAAATTAATGAAATATTGATTACAAATTATTAAATGTAGCAGTTTTCACGCTTATTGAGACTTTTGTCCTTTGTCCTTTGTTGTTTGTAAACCAATGACGAATGACTAATTTATTAAATAGGTAGGTTCGGTCATGCTTACTCTTTGGGAGGGAATTCCCCCTAGAGGCGTAAGGAAATTTCTTTCTAAGATCAAAGTAGTTAGACAAGATCACCAACAGCGAGAGGAGGTGAGAAAGAATGCTTAATGTTATTCGTCGCAGTCAAATGATCGGACTGACTACTATGGATCGTAATACTGCTAAAGGCTATGGCAAGGTTGAAGAAGTTTGGGTTGATTCCTCAGGTCGAGTTTCTTATGTCAGTAGTGATGAGGGATATTTCCCGATAGATGAAGTAGCAACAGTCGGATCAGATGGTGTATTAACCTACTCCTTTACTGGGATAAACAGTCCTAATGATCCTCTCAGTCAGCTAAATCGGATGGCAGTTCGTACCCAACGGGGTCATGATCCTATAGGTTGGATCGAAGATTTCTTATTTGATTGGGAAACCGGTGATATTGTTGCCTATGTTTTAAGCGGTGACATTGCCACTCCTTTTGGTGGTCGCGCTGTGCTATTTCCTGATGACGTGAAAACCATTGATGCTGATGTGGTAGTAATTAAAGATGAAGCCAAAGATCGTCTGAAAACTGAAAAAGAAGGATTACAAGGCTTTTTAAGTGAAAAATCCCAACAGGTAAGAAATGCGGTCAAGCAGATATTGAGTCGCGCCCAATCTTTAATCTCTCCCGATGATTCCCCAGAGACGGTTCGGGTAAAAGTTAAACAAGTCAGTGATGAACTCAGTGCCTCTGGAAAACATGACAAAAATGCTGTCCAAGAAGCAACCGACTTTCTCCAAGATCAATGGCAAGATTTACAACATTGGGTAACTCGGGCTGGAAATCGCATGAAAAAGGCACTGGATAAGGCTTGGAAGCGTCTTACCAACCAGCGTTAACCTCTCGTCGAAATCATGAGAAGATTAGCTATACTGTTGGTTTAAGCAGTTGGTTTAGGGATTCTCCCACAAATGCAGTTTGATATTATTATTGTTGGTGCAGGGGCGGCTGGGCTTTATACAGCATTATGTTTTCCTGAACATTTGCAAGTGGCGATTGTCAGTAAGGATGATTTAAAGATTGGCGCAAGTGATTGGGCGCAAGGAGGAATAGCTGCCGCGATCGCGCCTGGGGATTCCCCTGAAAATCATTATCAGGATACCCTGAAAGCAGGGGCAGGGCTTTGCATTCCAGAAGCAGTAAGGTTTCTAGTGGAAAACGCCTCCACCAGTATTAAAACCTTAGTAGAATTAGGGGTAAAATTTGATCGCCAAGGGGAAGAGTTAGCAATGACCCTAGAAGCGGCTCATTCTCATCCCCGTGTACTTCATGCGGCTGATACAACAGGACGCGCAATTGTCAATACACTTACAGAAAAAGTGTTAACTCGGGAGAATATCACCGTCATTCCTCAAGCCTGTGTTCTCCAACTAGATATCAATTCCGAAACTCAACATTGCCAAGGAGTTCGTCTTCTACACAAGTGTAAAATTCAATCTGTGAAAGCCTCAGTAGTCATGTTAGCCACAGGAGGCGGTGGACAAGTTTTCGCGCAAACCACGAATCCCACCGTTAGCACAGGAGATGGCGTTGCATTAGCGTGGCGAGTGGGGGCGTTACTCAGAGATGTCGAATTTTTTCAGTTCCATCCCACAGCTTTAACCAAGCCTGGTGCGCCACATTTTTTAATTTCGGAAGCAGTACGAGGAGAGGGAGCGCATTTAGTTGATGAAAACGGCGATCGGTTTGCATTTGAGTATCATTCTAATGGGGAATTAGCCCCCCGAGATGTGGTCAGCCGTGCGATTTATCATCATCTCCATAAAACCAGCGATGATCCTGCTCATGACAAGGTTTATCTCGATTTACGCCCCATTCCCCCTGAACGCATTGCTTACCGTTTTCCTAATATCATTAACGTGTGTCAGTCTCATGGGATTGATGTATTTTCACAGCCCATTCCAGTTGCCCCAGCAGCCCATTATTGGATGGGAGGGGTAGCGGTAGATATCAATAGTGCCACCTCTATTTCAGGGCTATATGCAGTGGGAGAAACTGCTAATACAGGGGTTCATGGGGCAAATCGTTTGGCAAGTAATTCTCTATTAGAATGTTTGGTGTTTGGACAGCAGTTTAAGGAGATGCAGGTAGAAACATTACCAGAAACGCCCCTTGCTGAAACCATATCCTTAGAAGAAACAGGAAACTGGGAACAGGAATTTGCTTATTTACAGGGGTTACGGGAAGAATTACGGGTGCTAATGTGGGAAAGTGCTGGGATTTCTCGTAATGAGGAAGATTTAGCAAAAGGGTTGGCGCAAGTAGAACAATGGCGAAAGGAAACTGCTAATTTTGAAGTAACTCAGTTTTTCTTTGGGGAAATGTTACCCCAGTCCATTCAACTCAAGGATGCAGAGGCGGAAAAACAATTGCGTTGTGCAGGAGAAACGTTTAATCTATTGGATGTGGCATATTTAGTGCTGAAAAGTGCTTTATTTCGTCGGGAAAGTCGCGGCGGACATTTTCGGTCTGATTATCCGCGATCGCGCTCTCAGTGGCAAGTTCATACTTTAATTCAAAATGAGACTTGGTGGACAACATGACAGATACCAATAAAAAAATTAATGAACTTAAACGGGAAATGCAAAGGCTTTATGAGGATGTAAAAGCCCTAAAAGTTGATATTGAACCGGGAGGTCATGTTTCCGAAGGATTTGATCGCTTGAGTGAAGATATTGATAATTTAAGAGATGAAGTTCGGAAAAATTATTACCAACACTCTCATCAAATTAATCAAGTTTTAGCCCGTCAAGAAGTAATGCTAGAAGCCTTTACGAAAATTTCTGATTTACCAGAAGAAGACTAATTAACTCTTTAAGCTATAATATTGCTGATTTAGTATCACAAGGAAAAAATAATGAATTCTAAACACCAAGATGTACAAAAAGGAGCAAATATTCTACAAAAACATGATCAATGGCTTGCTGAAAATTTAGACCAACTGATTGAGAAATATCCAGGAAAAATTGTTGCTGTGTTGGATGGTGAAGTGGTTGCAGTAGGAGATACTTATCAAGAAGTTTATGCGCCATTTCAGAAACAAAATCGCGATTGGATGCCTTTAGCAATTCGTGTTCCTTACCCCGATGATCTTCAAGAACTACTCATTTAAAATGACAGTTAATCGCTTTTTTTATAAATTGATTCGGGGAAGCTATCAGCCTATTATTCCCATTGGCATTAAATTCCCTAATTTTTGGTATCCGATAGAAGTCTATGTCGATTCTGGTGCTGAATACACAATTCTTGAAGCGGAGATTGCAGAAAATATTGGATTTGATTATCGTCAAGGGCAACGGACATATTTACGGGTAGGAGATGGCAGTTTGATTTCTATTTATTTACACCAGCTACCTATTCAATTGGGAAGTCTTCAGTTTCCTTGTCGAGTTGGATTTTCTAAACAGTTAAATGTTAATTTCAATATCTTAGGAAAAGCTGATGTTTTTGACCAGTTTAAGGTGTGTTTTACTCAATCTCAAAATTTATTAACCTTTACAGAATTGACCTAATAATGCGATGAGACTCTGTTCAAGTTGCACGATCGCGCTTAAATGCTGTAATTGTCCATGAAGCCCATAGCTTAAAATGTAGCATTTTCCAATGGCAATGAGGTACGATAACTACCTTGGTGGACAAGTTCCAGTCAATCACTGAAAATAAACGAATAACAAAAATGCGGACATACTATTGCGGAGACTTACGAAGTTCAAACATTAACGAAACAGTTACCCTATATGGTTGGGTGGATCGCCGTCGTGATCATGGGGGAGTGGTTTTTCTTGATGTGCGCGATCGCGCGGGTACAATTCAAGTGGTTAGTGATCCTGAACGTACCCCCAAATCCTATCCCCAAGCAGAAAATATCCGTAATGAGTATGTTATCAAAATTACTGGTCGAGTCAGTCAACGCCCAGAAGAGTCCCTTAATCCGAATATTCCCACAGGCGAGGTAGAAGTTTACGCCGATGAAATTGATGTTCTTAATGCTGTGCGGAAACAGCTTCCCTTTCAGATTTCCAGTGATGAAGCTGATACGGTTAGAGAGAATATTCGCCTCAAATATCGCTATTTAGACTTGCGGCGCGATCGATTAAACCAAAACCTCCATCTCCGTCACCAAGTCGTTAAAGCCATTCGTCGCTTCTTAGAAGATGAAGAAGACTTTACTGAAGTTGAAACCCCCATTCTTACCCGTTCTACTCCTGAAGGCGCAAGAGACTATTTAGTTCCCTCCCGTGTCAATCCTGGAGAATGGTTTGCCCTTCCGCAGTCACCGCAATTATTTAAGCAGTTACTAATGGTTTCGGGGTTTGATCGTTATTATCAAATCGCCCGTTGTTTCCGTGATGAAGATTTACGGGCAGATCGGCAGCCAGAATTTACTCAACTCGATATGGAGATGAGTTTCTTATCAGAAGATGAGATTTTAGAACTCAATGAACGGCTAATTTGTCATATTTTTAAAACTGTAAAAGGGATTGATTTACCGCGTCCCTTTCCCCGTTTAACCTATAATGAAGCCATGGCGAAATATGGCAGCGATCGCCCTGATACTCGTTTTGGTTTAGAATTAGTGGAAGTTTCTGATATTGTTAAAGATTCTGGGTTTAAAGTATTTTCTGGAGCAGTAAAAAGTGGTGGCTTAGTGAAAGTTTTACCAATTCCAGGGGGAAATGAAAAAATCTCCAATGTTCGCATTAAACCAGGTGGAGATTTATTTAAAGAAGCCGCAACAGCAGGGGCAAAAGGATTAGCCTATGTACGGGTGCGAGAGGATATGGAAATCGACACCATCGGCGCAATTAAAGATAATTTAACTGAGGAACAAAAGCAAGAATTATTACGGCGAACGGGCGCAGAACCTGGGCATTTATTATTATTTGGTGCAGGGGATACTATTACGGTTAATAAATCCTTAGATCGGGTACGTCAAGTATTAGGAGAAGAACTGGATTTAATTGATGAAACGGCAATTAATTTATTGTGGGTAACTGATTTCCCCATGTTTGAATGGAATCCCGACGAGAAACGTTTAGAAGCCTTACATCACCCCTTTACTGCACCAAATCCTGACGATTTAGATGATATCAAAACGGCTCGCGCTCAAGCCTATGATTTAGTTTATAATGGCATTGAAATCGGTGGAGGCAGTTTGCGGATTTATGAACGGGAAACGCAACAAAAAGTCTTCAGCGCGATCGGACTATCCCCAGAAGAAGCAGAAGAGAAATTTGGTTTTCTTTTAGAAGCATTTGATTATGGAACGCCACCCCATGGCGGAATTGCCTATGGCTTAGATCGGCTGGTAATGTTACTCGCTGGTGAGGATTCCATTCGTGATGTCATTGCATTTCCAAAGACACAGCAAGCCAGTTGTCTATTAACTGAAGCCCCTGGATTTGTTGATGAAAAACAATTAAAAGAATTATATGTTGCTTCGACTTATAACCCCGAGGAAGAGTCATGACTAGAAATTTAGAACACTTGATGATTCAGCAATTCCGAGGATTAAAAAACTTAGAAATGTCTAATCTCGGAACAATTAATTTGTTAGTGGGAGCAAATAATTCTGGAAAAACAAGTGTTCTAGAAGCTATTGCTACTTATTGTCGTCCTCTTGATCCGAAAGGATAGTTAAATACTGCTTGGAGTCGGGAAATTAAGTTACAACAATTGATTCAGTTTTTTCATAAAAGCCTTAATATTTAAGCTATAGCAAAGCGAGTAGAAACGGATGACAGTTAATGGTGCAGAAGGTGGGTTAATTTCTGTAAACTGTAAAACTTAACCTATTGCTTCCCCTAAGCAATAATGATTAAATAATCAAGGACTGCTATAAACTCTGCAAATTTTTACTAACTAATGAGTGCCTCCTCCCAATTTACCCTAAATGTTGATCAAGGATCAGTTCGCTTCAACTTTACCCCTGAAGCTGCACGAGAGTTAAAACAAGCCTTATCGGATTTAATGGCAAAATTTAAAGTGACAACTCAAGCTGTTAACGCTGGGGATAAACCAAAACCTCAATCTCCCACTGAGTATCAGCATACAGGAGAAGTTTTCCTAGAGGTATTTTGTAATCCTAATATCTATCCCACTCCCTTTGCTGCTAAAGTTTTAGTAACCGTGCGTGATGAACGAATCCGACTCACGACAGAAGCAGAATTAACTCGCTTAGTAGAAGATGTGACACAGTATCTAGAGCAACAGGGGTAAACTATGGATAATCAAAACCAAGCTTTAAAAATTGTTGAACAAGGCTTTCACATGACATTAGGGGCAATTTCTGTTGCTACTGAAACTTTACAAGACGAACAACAGCGATCGCGCTTAGTAGCAGAAATCCAAGAAGAACTTAATCAACGCGCCCAAGAATGGGAACAAAAAGGGGAAACAACAGCTCAAGAAGCCCGTGAATTTGTAGAACAATTCATCAATCAAGGGGGTGACACTTCTTCCCAAGGGGAAACCACTCCCACCAGTAGTAATAATTCCTCAGCAACCCAAACTACATCTACAGGAAATGATGTTCCTTCACGACTTCAAGATTTAACTAATGAAGTCGCCACCCTACGAGAAGAAATGACTCAGTTTCGCGAGTCGAGCTAGATAGACTCTTATCTAGACAACCGTAGTTGCCCCCGACAGCCCTTTGCCGTTACTGGGCAGTTTCACCACCGGCAAACCATAGTTAAAATCTGGGTTTAGCACAAGTTTTACAAAATGGGTAAACTTATTGTAACTGTACTAATTCATGAGGGGCTGTCATCTGGACACAACGACGCAGGAGTGAAGGGACGAAGAAGTGAGGATGTCCCCAGATGTGCGCAATGCACCTGGTGCATTCCAACTTGAATTCGATTCAAGTTGGGTCGGAGGTTTATACGCCCCTTCTACCCGACAAATCAAAGATTATGTCGGAGCCGAGCAAAGCGTGAGCATCTTCTCAGGACGCTAGATCATTCATTCCCCATGGAGATCAACAGGAATGCCCACAATTCAATGGTATCCCGGTCATATTGCCAAAGCAGAGCGAGAACTGAAAAAACAGCTTAAATATGTGGATGTGGTGCTAGAAGTACTTGATGCAAGGATCCCCTTGGCTTCTCAGCATCCTCAAGTTTCACAGTGGATTGGCAATAAGCCCCGTTTACTGGTAATTAATCGTCAAGATATGATTCCGGAAGCATTACATTCACAGTGGGTGAACTATTTTCAACGTCAGGGGATTGATGTTTATTTAACTGATGGACAACAGGGAATAGGTATTAAACCCTTACTGAAAGCCACGCAAAAAGCGGGAGAAGCAGTAAATGAGAAAAGAAGAAGTCGGGGAATGCGCGATCGCGCTGTTCGGGCGGTCGTTATCGGCTTTCCTAATGTGGGAAAATCGGCATTAATTAATCGTTTAGTCGGGCGTAAAGCGGTTCAAAGTGGTCGAAAAGCGGGCATTACCCGTCAATTAAAATGGGTTCGCATTTCACAGCAGATTGACTTATTAGATGCCCCAGGCGTGATTCCGCCAAAATTAGAAGATCAAAAAGCCGCCATTAAACTTGCCATTTGTGATGATATTGGGGAAGCTGCTTATGATTTACAAAATGTTGCTGCTGCCTTGGTTGATTTACTCTCGGAACTAGAAACAACAGAAATTTTTGATCAGCGTTATAACATTCCCGTAGAGGGGTTAAGTGGAGAGTCTTATTTAGCGACTTTAGCCAGCCAACGCCATAATGAGGATCAAGAACGGACAGCCCGAGAACTGCTTAATGATTTTCGGAAAGGATTAATGGGGAAATTACCTTTAGAATATCCCCCTGATTATCTCTAATCCTATCTACAAAAAAGATCATTACAGTTAACCCTGCTAAGGTAAAATGCTGAAAGCGATGGTAGGATTTTCTTAAATCTCATACAACTTAGAGAAAAAAAAGACCCCTCTGCATCTAAGAGCATGACAAAAAGACAATATCGAAAAAGTAAATCTGGTAAAAAAAAAAGAGTCATCAATTTTTGATTTTCTTAAAAAATGGATTGTAGAAATATTATTAGCCTTTTTGGTATTGGTATTTCTTCTGTGGATTTTAATTCCTGAAGATTATATTCAATCATTCTTTTTAGTAAGTCAAGAATTATTAGTGTTTTTGACTACGCCAATTATTGATTTTTTGGGATTACTATTAAGTCCTACAGTTATCATTTCTTTACTTTTTATAATTTTTATTGCCATCATTTTAATGATGCGAATTCGCTATCATATTAAGCGAAATGCTGTTGATACTAATTATTGTCCAGTTTGTGATAACAAAATTAATCGTAGGCATCGCAAACCAATTCATCATCTCTTAAGCTTATTTATTCCAGTGCGCTATTACTACTGTAAGTCTTGTGGTTGGGAAGGATTGCGAATTTCTAGTAAAGTTCGTAGAAAAAAATAACAAGCTACTTATTAATAATTAAAATAAGGAAATGTCTTATTATTATAAAAAATCGCTAATTATCTTTACTCGTTATCCTGAAGTGGGAAAAACAAAAACGCGACTAATTCCTGCCTTAGGAGAAGAAGGAGCAGCTAAACTACAACAAAAACTAACTGAGGATACAATTCAAAAACTGAGTGAAGTTCCTGTTCAGTTTCGCGTTTACTTTTCAGGAGGAAATGAAGAACTGATGAAACAATGGTTAGGAAATCACTATTCTTATTATCCTCAAAGCGAAGGAAATTTGGGAGATAAGTTAATTGCAGCTTTAACAGAAACTTTTAGTGAAGAGGTGGAGAAAGTGGTAATTATTGGGATTGATTGTCCCGACTTAGATGCAACTTTAATTAATCAAGCGTTTTCCGAATTATCAGACCAAGATTTAGTTTTAGGCAAAGCTGAAGATGGTGGCTATTATTTGATTGGCTTACGGGATTGTATTCCTGAATTATTTCAAGGGATTACTTGGGGAACGGATCAAGTGTTACAGGAAACTGTTGCTATTGCCGAAAAATTAGGCTTAAAAATTAGTTATTTACCCCTACTAAATGATGTTGATACTCCAGAAGATTTAGAACAATTAAATTTTAACTTTCCCGATTAATTCTGAATCTGACGTTGTGCTTCTTCATGTTCTTCAAAGGTTTCGCTAAAAATGTGTGTGCCGTCATAACGGGCAACAAAAAAGAGATAATCAGTTTCAGGAGGATTAAGAGAATCTTCTAAAGCAGGTTTTCCAGGACTGGCAATGGGAGTTGGCGGTAAACCAGAATTAAGATAGGTATTATAGGGGGAAGGTGTATTAACTTGTTCTAGGGTAAGTGTTTGTTCCTCAGTTTGTTCAATATTTAAACCATATTCTACAGTGGGATCAGCGGCTAATCGCATTCCTTCTTCTAAACGTTTAGCAAAAACCCCCGCAATGCGCGATCGTTCTTCATCAACGACGGCTTCCTTTTCCACGATACTAGCAAGAGTTACCCATTCTAAGAAGCTATAAGGACTTTCTTGGCTTTCGTAAATGGGAAGGGCAACTTCAGCAAAACGATTCAGCATGAGGGTTATAATCGAGTCAGGAGTAGCGCGATCGCGCGGAATTTGATAAGTGTCAGGATAGAGAAAACCCTCAAGATGAGGAATATCATCGGGAAGCCAAGGAAACTGATCGCGATCTATATTTTCGACTGCCGCAAGAAATTCTTCAGCAGAAAAGTAACCTAATTCCTCGAAATGTTCAGCCATTTGACGTTGTGTCCAGCCTTCAGGAATTGTAAAACGAGTGCTAAGAACTTTTCCCTCACGAATTTGCTGGCCAATTTCAGGTAAAGAATCAGAGGGAGATAATTGATAAGAACCAGCCCTTAAATCATCTGTATTATCTTCTAGTCTGAGACTAAATAACCAAATCCGCCAGGCTAGTGTGGAATTAATTAAGTCTTTTTCTTCTAATTGGTTTCCAATTTCTTGTCCCGAACTTCCCTCAGAAACTTCAACAGTTATTAATTCTTCCTCAGAGGAAGATACTGGCGCGATCGCGTTTTTCCACCAATACCAACTTCCCGCTGCCCCCAAGGCTAATATAATCCAAAAACTAAATAGAGAATAAAATATGGTTTTGGGGAGTTTATTAAATGCCAATTTTTCTAATTTTCCTCTTCCTAAATTAACTGTACTTTACAATTGTTCACTTGTTGGTGATTGCCAGTATTTCTGATATTCTCTCAAATAAGTAAGAGTTTTGAGATTGGGAAGACGATCAAGGAAAACCTTTCCTTCAAGGTGATCAACTTCATGTTGAATGACACGAGCAAAAAAATCCTCAGCATGAATATCTAATAGTTCTCCATTACGGTCTAAACCTGAAACTTGTAAGGAGGTTGAACGAGGAACTTTTGCTCGAAAATCAGGAACACTTAGACAACCCTCCCAGTCCTCATGGTAATCTTCAGCTAGAGAAGTAATTTCAGGGTTAACAATCACAGTCAAGGGAACCCCTTGTCGATTGGGATAGCGAGGATTATCAGGAGAGACTTCAATAACAATAATCCGCTTAGGAACATGAACTTGTGGCGCAGCAATCCCCACACCATCTGCATCACGCATGGTCTGAATCATACCATCAATCAAGTTTTGTAGGTAGGCACTCTTTAATTCCTCTTTGGATACTGGTTCCGTAGCACTACGAATAATTGGATTTCCAAGCCGCGCAGTTTTTAACAGAAACATGGGGATATTACCAAATAACCTTGAACGTATATTCTGCTGTATCTCCTTGCTAAGTGTCAAATTGATTACCCATTACGAACTGTGTGAGATATTGGGTTAAGGTGAAAGCATCCACGCCTAACTCGCTTTGCTGTTGACTTGCCATAATTCCAGCTTGGGCGTGCCAAGTGGCGGCGATGGCGGTAATCGTAGTTGGAGATAATTTTTGCGGATGACTTTGGGCAACTAACCCTGATAATAAACCAGTTAGAACATCTCCGCTTCCTCCTCTGGCTAAAGCAGGGGTACTTTCAGGAATAACCCAAGTTTCTTGATTGTTTCCCGCGATCGCGCTTCTTGCTCCTTTTATCAGGATACAACTATTGCTTGCTTTGGCAACCGTTTGTACTTTCGTTATGGTATCTGTAGCATCTAAATTGGGAAATAAGCGTCGAAATTCTCCAGGGTGAGGGGTAAGAATCGTGGTTTGATGACGGGATTTTAGGGTCTTTTCAGGGTTCATTTGTGCCAACAGGTTTAATCCATCGGCATCAAGGATTAGAGGGATTGGTGCGTCTAAAATTGGGGATAGCAATGATTGTGCGTCTAAGGTTAATCCTGGGCCAACTGCGACGGCGTTATATTTTTCCCATTGTGTAGCCACTGAGGGAAGTTCCGCGATCGCGCCTTCTGTAGTTTCTGGACAATCAATAATTAAGGCTTCAGGAAGATGGGTAACTAACATGGGTTTCAGGGATGCAGGGGCAGCAATACTCACCATTCCGACACCGCTTTTTCTTGCCCCTAATCCTGCTAGAATGACACTGCCTGCATATTGATAAGAGCCTGCAATAATGAGGAGATGTCCTTGTTTATATTTATGGGTGACTAATGGGCGAGGAAGAGGTAACAGCGATCGCGCTAAATTGGCACTCATTCGTTTTACCACAGTAGATTCCTTAACCACCGCTTCCACATCTGCCAAAGGAATCCCAAAATCAATTAAGGTAGGTTTTCCCAAATAGGGAAGGGCTGTATCTTGAAAAAAGGCAAGTTTCCATAAGCCTAAACAGAACGTATAATCAGCCGCGATCGCGCTTCCTAAAACTTCTCCTGTATCGGTATGAATCCCTGAAGGCAGATCAATACTCACCACAGGAATTGACCATTGGTTAATGGTTTTCACTGCATTAGCAAGTTCCCCATCTAAGGATCGCGTCATCCCAAAGCCAAATAAGCCATCAACAATCACCTCACAACTTTCTAACTCCCCAAGATGATTAGTAATCGTTACTCCAAGACTCTTGACATAATCTAAGTGGGCTTGGGTTAATTCTTTTCCCTTATTCAGAGGGCGATAAATAGCGACATTATAGCCTTTAAGGTGTAACTCTCTCGCCACCACTGCTGCATCTCCCCCATTATGTCCTGGTCCGACAATAATGCCAACTTTAGAAACCCCCTTAAATAAATCAATCAAGCGTTGCGTAATCAACCCTGCTACCTTTTCCATCAGCGCCGCCACGGGCATTCCCAAATCAAAAATTCGTTGCTCGATCGCTGCCATTTGCCTTGCGCTGACCACAAAATGTTCAATAGAAGATGTAGAATAGTGATTCATATTCAGAATGGGTGAAACAAAACCAGTGCTTCCTCGACGTTATCATCGCCTTCGTGAGGTTTTGAACCGACGACAGAAAGATTTAACCGTCTTATTAGAAGATGTCCATAAACCCCATAATTTTTCTGCAATTATCCGTACCTGTGATGCAGTGGGAGTATTTGCAGCCCATGGTGTTTATCAACATGGCGATGTTCCTGCATTTAGTGAAACTGCTAAAGGAAGTCAAAAATGGGTTAATATTCAGACTCATTCTGACTTAAAAACTGCTGTTAATGATCTGAAAAATCAAGGGTTTACTCTTTACGCCACCCATCTTTCTGAAAATGCCATTGACTATCGCACCCCTGATTATACTCAACCCAGTTGCATTCTTTTTGGGGCAGAAAAATGGGGAGTCAGTGAAGAAGCTGTCAACCTTGTTGATTACAATATTTATATTCCAATGTTTGGCATGGTGGAATCTTTAAATGTTTCGGTAGCAGCAGCAGTCATTCTATTTGAAGCGCAACGTCAGCGTCTGGCGGCTGGCTATTATGAACAGTCACGTCTTGATCCTGAAACTTATCATCGCACCTTATTTCGCTGGGCATATCCTGATTTAGCCACGGCTTATGATGAAGCTGGAAAGCCTTATCCTGATTTAGAAGATGATGGACAAATTAAAAGGAATTGAGCAATTTGTTATTTGTTATTAGTGATTGGTTATTGGTCAACAAAGGACAAAACAATCAAGAATGTACATCATGAGATTGAAAACTGCTATAGTAGGACAAATCATTATTTAAGTTGACTCGAAACTGTATCAAGTTAGAACTAGAAACCAAACTAAGAAAGAGTTACTAGAAATGAGTACGAATACTGCCAAAAGAAAACGTAAACCGTTTCGCTATGTCTTGCCAGTTAATGCAACTTCGGGACAAAAATCTAGATTTAGACAAGATATTAGTAAATTTAAGCAACCTAATTCTCAATGGGCTGTTTATTATGATTGGAAAAAGCAAGGAGAGGCTGAATCTTATATTATTATTCCCAAAAACAAAGATAATCAAGATAAAGCGATTTATGCAGGAATTCGCTTGGGGTCAGTATTGAAAAATTTTCATCAAAAAATGACTTAATATTTAATTATGGCGGATCAAAATCAAGAAGATTAAGAAACCGTAATCCTCAGTTCATGGCTAAAACATCTTTTTATATCACAAATGCACGTCTGCCTAAAACTAAAGATGATCAGTGTTATGAACTATTGATCGAAAATGGCAAAATTAAAAACATTCAAGTTCAGAAAATTGATAAAACCTATGAAAAGCCCGTCATTGATTTTGCAAAAGACTGGCTCTCTTTAGGAGGCGCAGATTTACAAATTAATGGCGCATTGGGATTACCCTTCCCTGAACTTACTTTAGCAAATTCTGAGCAATTACTGGAAATCTCTAAATTTCTTTGGCAAGAAGGAATTGATTTCTTTTTACCAACAATTATCACTTCCTCTCCTGAAAAAATTAATACAGCTTTAGCCACAATCAGTCAATATATTAAAAACTATCAAAAGCAAGATGTTCCCTATGCAAAAATTTTAGGGGTGCATTTAGAAGGCCCTTTTTTAAATCCAGAAAAACGTGGCGCACATCCGAAAAAATATATTCTTCCTTTTACAATTGACAATTTAGTCAGCTTGATCGGAAAATATAGTAAGCATGTTAGAGTGCTAACTTGCGCTCCTGAAATAAGCTCTGAACAAAGAATAATTAGCGAAATTAAGCTACGCTATCCTCAGATTAAGGTTAGCCTTGGTCATTCTTTAGCCACAGAAGAGGACGCAGAACAGGCATTTCGGGAAGGGGCTTCTATGGTAACTCATGCTTTTAATGCCATGCCTTCACTCCATCATCGTGAACCAGGGTTATTGGGTTCAGCACTGACTCATTCTGGGGTTAAATGTGGCTTTATTGCGGATGGAGAACATATTTCACCAAAGATGTTAAAACTCTTGTTGCGAATGGGTGAGGGAAGTAAACGCTTATTTTTGGTTAGTGATGCCTTAGCGCCGTTGGGGTTAGGGGATGGGGTTTATCCTTGGGATCAGCGAGAAGTAACAGTCAGGCAAGGAACAGCCAGACTAGAAGATGGAACATTAGCTGGAACAACCGTTTCTCTTTTGTCTGCAGTGGCTAATCTGGTAAAGTGGGGGATATGTGATGTGGGGAGCGCGATCGCGCTTGCTACAGAAAGCCCCCGAGACGCGATCACAGAAGAGGGCTTAGGTGTAGGACAACCTGTTGCTAACTTATTACGTTGGCATTGGAATAATTCAACACAAACTCTCACATGGCAACGACTTATTAACACTGAATCATTCAAGTTTCCAAGTAATAGCAAATATGAAAACTGACGATAAAAAAATTGTTAAAGACTATTTTAATGCCGTGGGCTTTGAACGTTGGCGCAATATTTATGGCGATGGCGAAGTGAACACGGTTCAAAAAAACATTCGGGAAGGACACAAACAAACCATTGAAACAGTTGTTAATTGGTTAAAAACTGATGAGAACTTATCTGAACTTACCATCTGTGATGCAGGCTGTGGTACAGGTAGCCTAGCAATTCCCTTAGCAAAAGAAGGCGCAACGGTTTATGCCAGTGATATCTCAGAAAAGATGGTAGAAGAGGCAAAAACCCAAGCCCAAACAGCATTAGGAGAAAATCATAATATTAACTTTTTTGTCAGTGATCTCGAAGCAATTAGTGGCAAATATCATACAGTGATTTGTTTAGATGTTTTAATTCATTACCCAGACCAAGATATTCAGGGGATGGTCAAGCATTTAGCCGATTGTGCCGAATCTCGTTTTATTATTAGTTTTGCCCCAAAAACCTTTTTCCTCACCTTCCTAAAGAAAGTTGGGGAATTTTTCCCTGGACCGAGTAAAACTACTCGCGCCTATCAACATTCTGAAGCAGAGGTCATTAAAATTTTGCAGGATAATGGCTTTGAAATTAAACGGCAGGGCATGACGAGTACCAAGTTTTATTATTCCCGTATTTTAGAAGGGGTTCGTCACTAATTGTTACAAACTTTAACAAAATAGGCTCGCAGATATAGATTTTTGTTGCAATCGTTAACAGGGAAGCGCGATCGCGCCCTACCTCGTTGATAAACTGGGAAAAAATAATAGATTGCTCTCATCGGCTTAAGACTATTCATTCTAAGCAATACAATATGGTTAATACAGCAGATAAACAAGATCAGCAGGAATTACGCCCAGGGGTGAAAGCCCCAGCCAAAGAAACCCTTTTAACCCCTCGTTTTTACACTACAGACTTTGACAAAATGGCAAAGATGGATATTTCCATCAATGAAGACGAATTACGCGCCATTTTAGAAGAATTTCGTGCCGACTATAATCAAAAACATTTCATCCGCGATGAAGAATTTAATCAGTCTTGGGAACATTTAGACGAAGAAACCCGCCGTCTCTTTGTGGAATTTCTGGAACGGTCTTGCACTGCTGAATTTTCTGGCTTTCTCCTCTATAAAGAATTGGGGAGACGGTTGAAAGACTCTAACCCTCTTTTAGCAGAGTGCTTTACCCTCATGTCACGGGATGAAGCCCGTCACTCTGGCTTTCTCAATAAAGCAATGGGCGATTTTAATCTCTCCTTAGATTTAGGGTTTCTCACCAAGAGTCGTAAATATACCTTTTTCAAACCCAAATATGTTTTTTACGCCACCTACCTATCGGAAAAAATTGGCTACTGGCGTTATATCACCATCTACCGTCATTTAGAAGAACATCCTGAATATCGGATTTATCCCTTATTCCGCTTCTTTAAGAACTGGTGTCAAGATGAAAACCGTCACGGTGACTTCTTTGATGCCATCATGCAAGCCCAGCCTTTTGTAATTACAGGGTTTATCTCACGGTTATGGTGTCGTTTCTTCTTACTGGCAGTTTTTGCCACCATGTATCTCAATGATATTCAACGCTCTGGATTTTATGAAAAATTAGGCTTGGATACCAGAGAGTATGATCAGTATGTCATCAAGAAAACCAACGAAACTGCAGGGCGAGTCTTCCCAACGATTTTAGATGTGGAAAACCCCAACTTCTTTAATCGTTTAGAAATTTGTGCGAAAAATAACGAAAACCTCAGTCGCATTGATAAAACTGATGCGCCAAAACCAGTTAAGTTCATTCGCAAACTTCCCTATTACATTGGTAATGGCTGGCAATTCCTGAATCTTTATCTGCAAAAAGCCATTGATGCCCAAGCCCAGCGCGGCACGGTTTATTAAGAACATTTTTGGGTCATTGCATATTTTTTTTAGCCCCTTTCCCTGTGGGAGGGGTTTTTTGTATCTTCTTATAGCAGTTTTCACGCTTCTTGAGGTACACTCTTAATGGTTTTCTCCTTTGTTGTTTGTCCTTAGTCCTTTTTTGTTTGTAAATCAATGACTAATGACTAATGACTAATGACTAATGACCAATGACTAATGACCAATGACTAAATTTGTCCCTCAACAGACGAATAAACGCTATATATGAGCATATCTAGTCAGAAAACCGATTTGAAAATATTTGGGCTTCCTGCGAGACAAGGAAGATGGTTGCTGATTCCGTTGGGAATGTTGGTTTTACTTTGTTTGGGAACTGTTTATTCTTGGAGTGTCTTTAGGAAACCCTTAGAAGGGGAACTCAATATTGGGGCGACAGCAAGTTTATTACCCTATACCGTTGCCCTTTTTTTCTATGCTCTCCTGATGCCCATTGCTGGTTTTTATATTCCTCGATGGGGAGTGCGGGTAATGACAGCCCTTGGGGGAATTGTTGTTGGTGGCGGTTATATTCTTTCTAGCTTTGCCGATAGTATTGGGATGATGGTTCTTACTTATGGGGTAATTGCTGGAACAGGGGTGGGGATTGCTTATGGTGTGCCGATGGTGGTTGTTTCTAAATGGTTTCCCGATAAAAAAGGATTAGCCGTGGGGCTGACAATTATTGGATTTGGGCTTTCTCCGATTATTACCGCGCCTTTAGCCAATGAGTTAATTAGTGTTTATACCGTTAAACCAACTTTGCGGATTTTAGGAATTATCTTTACTGTGATTATTCTGGGAATCGCGATCGCGCTTAGGCTTCCTCCCAAAGATTGGCATCCCGACAATCATTTCGGTAATAATCCTAACTCTGATACTACTTTCAACTATCCCAACAATCTGCTTAAAAGTAAGTCTTTTTATGGGCTATGGGTTTGTTATGCCATTGGAACGTTAATTGGTTTAAGTGCTATTGGTATTTCTAGCCCTGTAGGAGAGGAAGTTATCAATATTGATTCTGGGTTAGCTGCAACCAGTGTGGCTGTATTTGCCTTGTTTAATGGCATTAGTCGCCCTCTCTTTGGCTGGTTAAGTGATCGCTTTAAACCTCATCATGTCGCGATCGCGTCTTATACGCTCATTTTGATTGCCTGTATAATGATGATCAATGCTCAACAGGAAGACACCGCTACTTATCTAATTGCCTTTTGTGTGTTTTGGTTTTGTTTAGGAGGGTGGTTAGCAATTGCTCCTACTACAACCCTGCGCTTTTTTAATCCTGAACAATATGCTCAAAATTACGGAATTGTCTTTACCGCTTATGGCGTTGGGGCTTTAATTGGAACCTTGATCACAGGGCAAATTCGAGATTGGTTTGGTTCTTATACTTTTGCTTTTTATCCCATGGCTTTACTAGCAGTGATTGGCATTTTTGCTGCTAGCTTTTTACTCAAACGTGATGTATCTAATTGATTGTCCTTTGTTGTGTGTAAACCAATGACTAATAACCAGTAACAAATTTTTCAGCTTTCATCAATGAGACGGACAAAGTTAGAGAGAATTTTTAAGCCAATATGGGAAGACTTTTCAGGGTGAAATTGCACTGCCATAATATTATCTTGCGCGATCGCGCTCGTAACTCGTTGACTACCATGAGTGACCATCGCTGAGGAAACTTGAGGATCATTGGGAACCACATAATAAGAATGAACAAAGTACACCATGGGGTTAGTCGGTAACTCTCGCCATAGGGGATGATTGGGTTGGGTAAACTCTAAATTATTCCAGCCCATGTGAGGAATCGTTAAATTGGGTTCCGGGTAAAATTGGCGCACGGTTCCTGGAATAATCCCTAATCCAGTTTCTATCCCTTCTTCAGAAGAATCAAACAGCACTTGTAAGCCTAAACAAATCCCTAAAAACGGCTTTCCTTGCGCGATCGCGCTTTTAATCGGATCAATTAAGTCTCTTGCTTGTAAATGTTTAATCGCAGGATCAAATGCCCCATCTCCCGGAATTACCACTGCATCCGCATCAGTAATGACTTTCGCAGAATCGGTAATGGTGGTTGTTGCCCCTACTTTTTCTAACCCTTTAGCAGCAGAGTGCAAGTTTCCCATATCATAATCAATCAGCGCGATCGATGGCATAGCGTTTCTCCAAAATTCGTGAATGGTACTAGCGACTAACCAGGGCGTGTAGTCGTAGCTTATGCTTGATCCTTTAACCAGACCAAAACCGCCATTCTCGGTTGAATCTAGGGACTTTTGCCATAGATCCACTGGAGATGATTTCTCTCTCCAGTCAAACTGTCGTACTAGCCAATCAAAGTGGAAGTCGTACAGATGCTTTGATGATAGCACACTACTGGTCTCCCTAACTACCGACCAAATCGGAGATTGTGGTCGTAGAATGCGCGATACCCTTGCTCAAATGAAGTTTACCGCGAATTAGGGATTAATGCTGAAACAACTGTTCCACATCGAGAAGAAAGACTGTATTAGAAGATTGGTTTTCTGCTTCTAAAACTGCCACATGAGAACACACGGTTAAGGTATCAGCCTGGCGGTAAGACTGAGGTAAAACCCGAACGCGATCGCGCGATAAATTCATTAAGGTAGGGGCTTGTTTTACCAGTAAACCGAGAACTTCACTTTGGCTTTGCACGACCACAAGATAACTTCCTGCAGGGGCAGAAATGGGTTCTGAGGGCTTCTGAGTAAACAATTGATATTCGAGATCAAACACGGTTAACTCATAATCTTCGAGATGGGCAACCCCCACGCCTCTTTCCCCGCTTCCTTCTACAGGAATCTCTGATAATACTCGATAAACCGACTCAATGGGCACTGCCAAGGTTAATTTTCCCACGGGAAAGGTGACAACACGAAAAGTGGTTGTTGAAGATTGTTCTACTGTTTGCATATAAATCTAAAATATTTCGTTTAATTTATTTTAACTGAAATGCTAAAAGTAGTTTGATTACTGACAAAATATAACAGTTTTCCCGCTAATTTTATTTGTCCTTTGTCAAGCAATGACTAATGACTAATAACAATTTCATATTACATCTTTTCTTCTAAAACGCCTTCTGCTTCATGGACAATGCCTCTTAATTGTTCCAACATTTCACTTGGGGCCCCATTCCACATTCCGCGCTGATGTGCTTCTAATAATCGTTCGGCAATATCACGCATTGCCCAAGGGTTTTTGGCTTCTAAAAACTGTTTGACGGTTTCATCTAAAAGATAGGCATTGGCAACTCCTTCATACATATAATTTTCCACACATTGGGCAGTGGCATCATAAGCAAATAAATAGTCAACGGTTGCTGAGATTTCAAACGCCCCTTTATAGCCATGACGCATTACCCCTTCTAACCATTTCGGGTTAACCACACGAGAGCGATAAACCCGAGTAATTTCTTCACTTAATTGTCTCACTTTTGGGTTTTCTATAACAGAATTATCCCCAAAATAAGTCTGCGGATTTTTCCCTGTCATGGAACGAACGGCTGCTGTTAATCCCCCTTGGAATTGGTAATAGTCATCAGAGTCTAAGAGATCATGTTCGCGGTTGTCTTGATTATGGAGAACAACTTGTAAGTTTTGGAGCCGCTTTTTAAAGGCTTCGGGGGCAACTTTTCCTTCTCCTTTTTCAGTGTAAGCGTAACTACTCCAGTTAATATAAGCCTGGGCTAAATCTTCATCAGTTTGCCAATTTTGAGACTCAATTAAACCTTGTAATCCTGCGCCATACGCCCCTGGTTTTGAACCAAAAATTCGGTAGCGCGATCGCGCTTTAGCTTCTTCCACACTTAACCCCTGTTCTTGCCAATAAATCGCTTCTTGTTTTGCCTGATTTGCTAAGGGATTCTCTTCGGCACTTTCTTCTAAATTAGAAACCGCTTCCACGACTTGATTAAATAAGTCAAGAAGATTGGGAAAACCATCACGGAAAAACCCTGAAATCCGTAAAGTTACATCCACTCGCGGACGTTGTAACATGGACAAAGGGAGAATTTCAAAATCAACAACACGGCGAGAAACACCATCCCAAATTGGTTTGACTCCCATTAAAGCAAAGGCTTGGGCAATATCATCCCCACCCGTTCTCATGGTAGAAGTTCCCCAAACAGAAATCGCCAATGATTGCGGATATTCCCCATTATCTTGGGTGTAACGTTCAATTAGCGTTTCTGCAGCTTTTCTTCCCACATCCCAAGCGGTTTCGGTGGGAATGCCACGAATATCCACTGAGTAAAAATTGCGCCCTGTGGGCAACACATCTGGTCGTCCTCTTGTCGGTGCGCCAGCTGCCCCAGGTGGGATATAATTGCCATCGAGTCCCTGTAATAAATGGGTGATTTCTTCGGGGGTTGCTTTCAATTTTGGGAAAAGATCGCTTTGTATCCAAATCAGTTCTTTTTCTAGTAAGGGGGGAAGTGAGGGAAAAGGTTGATTCTCTAGAATATGGGTAGTAATTAATTCCGCAGCATAGGTTTCTATGGCTTCAATGGCATCTCCAATAATATAAGCATTCTTTAACTGTTCTCTTAACTTTTCTGGGAGAGAGGTATTAGGAAAAGAAACAGGTTGAGAATAATCACTGGTCAGGGGATCAAAATCAAAATGATAGGATTGCGCGATCGCGCGACTTATTCCAATATGATCTTTCCCCGGAGAACGAGCAATAGATAAAATTAGATCTCGCAGTTGTCTCCCCTGTGGACATTGTCCAAAAATATGTAATCCATCGCGAATTTGTGACTCTTTTAATT
This sequence comes from Euhalothece natronophila Z-M001, assembly GCF_007904085.1. Classification (GTDB taxonomy): domain Bacteria; phylum Cyanobacteriota; class Cyanobacteriia; order Cyanobacteriales; family Rubidibacteraceae; genus Halothece; species Halothece natronophila. The sequence continues at coordinate 1,890,501 of NZ_CP042326.1, read as the reverse complement.
CACAGAGATAGCCATCAGCAAGGGTTAAAAACTCACTAATTTTGCTTTGATCAAATTCTTCAATTCCTAAGTCTTGATGGAGGTTTTCTGAGGTTACTAATTCTGAGATTTTATCAGCAATAATCGGTAGTCGAGAGGGATCAAGAGTTTGGGCTTCGTAGTATTCATCAATCAGCCCTTCTAATTGTTGTAATTTTCCATATAATTCCGCACGGGTTAAAGGCGGTGTTAAGTGATCTAAAATAACGGCATGGGCGCGACGTTTTGCTTGTGACCCTTCTCCGGGATCATTAACAATAAAGGGATAAAAATGAGGAATGGAAGCAAGAGCAATTTCTGGGTAACAAGTTTGACTAAGGCTGATACTTTTCCCAGGTAACCATTCTAAATTGCCATGTTTTCCCACATGAATAATTGCTTGAGTTTGAAAGTTTTGGCGCAACCAATGATAAAAGGCGAGATATTCAGGGGTCGGTTCTAAGTCGGGAGAATGATAGTTTAAACTGGGATCAAAATCATAGCCTCTTGAGGGTTGAATACCCACAAAAATATTCCCGAATTGTATTCCAGAGATGGCGAAAGTATCTGTTTTCATGCCATAACGATCCCCCCACCCCCCCTTACTAAGGGGGGCAGAGGATGGTATATTTTCTCCCCAGCGTTGCGTAATTTCTTGTTGCGTTTGTTCAGGAAGGGTCGCAAAATACTCCTGATAGCTATCTCTTGAAAGTGTCTGTCTAACCTCCCGATAAGATTGCCCTTCTGGGTCATTTGTTACCCCTGCGGTTAACCATTGTATTAACTCATCCCCGTTTTCAGGAAGGGAGGAAACTTGATAACCGGCTGCTTTTAAGGCTTGTAAAATTTGCAGACAACTTTCGGGAGTATCTAACCCCACCCCATTCGCTAATCGTCCATCTTTATTGGGATAATTCGCTAGAATCAGGGCAACCTTTTTTTCCGCATTGGGAGTTTTTAACAGTTGTAGCCAATTTGATGCTAAATTAACGACAAACTTAGCGCGATCGCGCACTGGTTCATAGGTTACAACATCGGTTTCTAACTGTTCATTCCACTGTTGAGAAGACTTAAAAGAAATGGCACGAGTAATCACCCGTCCATCCACTTCAGGTAATGCAACATTCATCGCCACATCTCGCGGTGTTAACCCCTGCATTCCGCTTTCCCACTGTTCCTTGGTTCCCCCACTGAGAATGACTTGTAACACAGGAACATTCAGTTTTTGCCAAAAACTGGTTTGCTGATCCTCTCCAAATTTCGCTAGAGAAAAGCTGGTTGTATTTAAAATGATTTCAATATCTTGACAATACTCAAAAACCTCGGCTTGGATATCTTCTTGACTTAAAGCAGAGACAAAAATGGGAACAGGAAATAAGCCACGTTCACTCAATTCCTCACACAACAAATCAATCGGACTGGTATTTCCAGCCAAATAATGAGCGCGATAAAATAAAATACCAACAGTTCCCCAACAGTCTTCTTTTTTCGGTAGAAAAGTAGGGGAATAAATGCCAACGCGAGGCACTGATGTTACCGCAGGGGGTTGATAGTTTGTGCCACAGCCTAAATCAGCAATATATTGTAAAGCATGAGAACAATTTTCCACACCGCCTTCATTAAAGTATTGCCAAAGTTGATTCACCGCCGAAAGTGACACAGTAGAATGGCTAGTTAAAGTCGGATCAGCGCGATCGTCCCCCGGTAAAACCAATAAAAATGCCCCATTTTCCTCTGCGGTTTCTCTAACCACCTCTAACCCATAAGACCAATAGGCGCGTCCCCCTAAAAGTCGTAAAATAATCACCTTCGCATGGCTTAAAACCGTGTCTGCATAAGTATCAATACTCAACTCTTGCTGTAAATTCAGAATATTCGCCACTCGCACTTCTGGAAACTCAGAGGGAAGCTGAGAAACAGCAGTTGCTAACATTTGAATATCGGTGTCAGCGGCGGTTAAAACAACAATGGAGGCTGGGGTTTGTTCAATGAAAACAACTCCTTCACTGTCAGGAGTCCAACCGCCAGGAGTGGCTGCAATACGGTGCATAGTATGACTTAACGATTTAATTCCTATAGGTTAAGAAATGATAACATTGTTCGGAAACCTCTAGCTTTACCTGCTTGTAAAAATGAGCCACCGCTAACATTGCTTAAACATCGTATCCCTGATGCTTTGGGATGATCGGGGTAATATTTAAAGTTAAATCACAATCTATAAAAATTTTTGATACACTTCTTAATAATTTCCCTAAGAAACCCCGAAACGTTTTACTCTAAAAGCTGACCCATGTCTTAGGTACAGATGTTTTCCGAAACGTCTTACCGAATTCAACTTTGTTAGGGGGAACTTGATGCAAATGTCAATGACCTTGGTCACTTGGGATAAACAAAAAACGACACAAGGACTAAATATATTAATCCATTGGAGAAAAAACGCTTATAATCTCAAATTTCCCATTAATTCCCAGACAGTGACCGCTGATTTTGCATCATTGTGAACCTTAATGAAGGTAGCAGACAGTAACCGTTGTGACAGGAGATAAGTAGAAATAATGATTAGTGCCTCCGGAGGAAGTTCAGTCGCACGTCCTCAACTTTATCGAACGGTTCCACTTTCTAAGTTATCCCAAGCCGAACAACAAGATCGGTTTCTAGAAAAGGGAGAACTACAAGAACTGGATACCTTTTTCCAGTTGGGAACTAAGCGAGTTGAAATTGCACAGACAATTACCCGTAATTCTGAGTTAATTGTCTCGCGGGCAGCAAACCGCATTTTTACAGGTGGGTCTCCCATGGCTTACCTAGAAAAACCAAGAGAAGAAGCCCCAGCCATGGTTCCTGCTGGTGGTGAAAATGAGGAAGATGTTCGTCGTCAGATGCAATTGGGAACTGTAAGCTACGTAGAAAGCGGTGGCGGTTTCTTGGAAGGACTGCGATCGCTGTTTAGTGCTTCAGGGACTAGTAATGTTCCAGCGCCCCAAGGGTTCCGCCCGATTAACGTTTCCCGTTATGGGCCCAAAAATATGCAAAAGTCCTTACGGGATTTATCTTGGATGTTGCGGTATCTAACTTACGCGATCGTTGCAGGCGATCCTAATATCATTACCGTGAATGTTCGAGGCTTACGAGAAGTAATTGAAAATGCTTGTTCCAGTGCCGCCACCATTGTTGCCCTCGGAGAAATGCAAGCGGCAACGGTAGGCTACTTTAAGCAAGATGAAGAAGCACGAAGTACCGTTGAGCAGTACTTCCAAGTGTTAATCTCAGAATTTCAAGCCCCCACGCCTTCTAATAAGCTGCGTCAGCGTCCCAGTGATGATCAACAAGGGTTAGAACTTCCCCAAAGCTACTTTAATGCTGCTGAAGGTCGCCCCAAATATGCGATGAAGCCGGGGCTATCTTCTTTTGAGAAGCAAGCAGTGGTCAAAGCTGCCTATCGCCAAGTGTTTGAACGGGACATTACTCGGGCTTACAGTCTCTCAATTTCAGATTTAGAATCCAAAGTTAAAAACTGCGAAATCTCAATGAAGGAATTTATCCGCCGTTTGGGTAAATCTCCTCTCTATCGCAAACAGTTTTATGAACCTTTTATTAACAGTCGCGCTTTAGAGCTTGCTTTCCGTCACTTTTTAGGACGGGGCCCCTCTTCTCGGGAAGAAGTGCAAAAATACTTCTCGATTGTCTCAGAAGGTGGACTCCCTGCCTTAGTGGATGCCCTAGTGGATAGCCAAGAATACTCCGATTATTTTGGAGAAGAAACTGTCCCCTATATTCGTGGGTTAGGACAAGAAGCTCAAGAATGTCGGAACTGGGGAATGCAGCAAGACCTGTTTAATTACAGTGCGCCATTCCGCAAAATTCCACAATTTATCACCACTTACGCCCAATATAATCGTCCCCTCGCGGATCAGCATCCTTATGGCAGTGGTAATGATCCTTTAGAAATTCAATTTGGGGCAATTTTCCCGAAAGAAACCCGTAATCCCAGTAAAAGCCCAGCACCATTCGGTAAAGATACCCGTCGCATTTTAATTAATCGGGGCCCCGCAACCTATAATCAAACTGGAAACCCCAAAGCCCGAGGCTTATCTCCCGGTTCTCTCGGTCCTAAGGTCTTCCGTTATGATCAGCGACCTTTCTCTGGTTTAAATGAGAAAACTAATAATAACTACGGGGTAAAATACTCAGAAAATAGCTCTCAAAAGGTCATTTTGGCTTGTTATCGTCAAGTGTTTGGTCGCGATGTCTATGATGGACAACGGCTGAAAGTTGGTGAAATTAAACTAGAAAATGGGGAAATTACCATTCGTGAGTTTGTGCGGATGTTGGCTAAGTCTGAACTATTCCGCAAACTCTACTGGACTTCTCTCTATGTCACCAAGTCCGTTGAATATATCCATCGTCGGCTGTTAGGTCGCCCTACCTATGGTCGTCAAGAAATCAACAAATACTTTGATATTTGCGCGAAAAAAGGCTTTTATGCCTTAGTAGATGCCATTCTTGACACGGAAGAGTACAGCGAAACCTTTGGGGAAGATACCGTTCCTTATGAGCGTTATTTAACCCCTGGTGGGCTACAACTGCGGACTCGTACCTACAACCTGCGGAAAGATGTGGGAACTCAGGTATCCAAAGAAGTTCCTGAACGTTATACCGAATTGGGTCAAGTTTCTGAAGAACGCAGTGAGCCTGATGTCCAATATCGCATCAAGCAGGGAGTCAATAAGCGTCGTGAGCAAACTAAGCAATTTAAGCTCACTAACTTGAATGATAAAGTAGCATTGAAAAATGTGATTGCTGCTGCTTATCGTCAAGTGTTTGAACGGGATATTGAACCCTATCTCGTTAAGGCGCAATTTACTAACCTTGAAAGTAAGCTCGGTAATGGGGAAATCACTGTAAAAGAGTTTATTGAGGGAATTGGTTGCTCTGACTTGTATGTGAAAGAGTTTTACACCCCTTATCCCAATACCAAGGTAATTGAGTTGGGAACTAAGCATTTCTTGGGACGTGCGCCACTCAATCAGAAAGAAATTCAAAAGTATAACCAATTGCTTGCAACTAAAGGAATTCGTGCTTTTGTTAAGGCGTTGGTTAATACGATGGAGTATTCCCAAGTGTTTGGAGAAGATGTGGTTCCTTATCGTCGTTATCCGACATTACCAGCGGCGAACTTCCCGAATACAGAAGGGTTATATAACAAGTTGACCAAACAGGATGATGAGTTGGTTGTTCCTAGCTTTAAGCCGACTAAGTCAAAGTTTGATAATAGTAAGTTCCCGTTAGCCTCACAAGCCATGGAAGCGAATGGGGCGGGAAATACTGCTGACTATTTAGAGTTAGCGCGATCGGTTAATACGCCTGAAACGGTTACAGCAACTGCTGTTCCTCGGATTTTCCGTCATTCTAATCAAGCCAGTGCGACTCAAACTCAACAGGTGATTAATGCTATTTACGCCCAACTGTTGGTTGTGCCGCAAGATAATGTTCCTGAGGAATTCCGATTACTCCACTGGGAACAAAAACTTCTCACTGGTAAATGCACAGTACGAGACTTTGTTAAGGCTCTGGCGAAATCTGAGGTTTATCAACAGCGTTTTGTGAGGCACTATCCAAATCCCAAGGTTGTAGAATGTCTCTATCGCCATTTACTGGGACGTACGGCTAGCGGTATCGAAGTACATCAAATGACCCAGATGTTGACTGAAAAAGGTCTGTCTGCGGTTGTGGATGCGATTGTTGATGGTGTGGAGTATAACCGTTTCTTCGGTGAAATGGTTGTTCCTTATCCTAAGGAAAATAACGGTTAACTTGTCACTGTCTTCTTAAATTAATTCCCCCCTGATCAAACTTGAGGGGGGATTTTTTATGGATGGGACTATTAATGACCCACCATCCAAGGCCGATCGCGCTTATGACTCTGATAACGCGGGGGAGACGGTTCTTTCTCTCGTTTCTCTACTTTCGGTTCACTGGTTTGCTTCCCTTTTAAAAACACGCTCGCGGAACTGAGATTAAAATGAGGAACAGAGAAAATACGCTTGCTTTCCCCCTCACAAGTGGGACAATTGGGGGCTTCATCCCGAAGCGCGATCGTTCGCCAAGCCTCAAAAACACCACAGTTATCACATTCAAACTCATATAATGGCATTATTCCTCCTCCTTACACCGGGACAATATCTTTTTCAAAAATCTCTGTGGGAATTGCCACCGTACAGCAAACATTGGGAATATCGACAATCCCACTAACGCGACCTTCTACCGGCGCACAACTCAATAATAAATAAGCCTGTTCTCGGGTAAAGCCAAACTTAGTCAAATATTCAATCGCATTCAAACAAGCCCGCCGATAAGCCACATGAGCATCCATATAATACTGTTTTCCATCAAACTCATCCACAGAAATCCCTTCAAACACTAAATATTCAGAATAGCGAGGTTCAACCGGGCCAGGCTTAAAAATGGGGTTAACCATACCATACTTATCCATTCCGCCCTTAATCACATCCACATGGAGATCAATATAGCCAGCCATCTCGATCGCGCCACAGAAGGTAATCTCCCCATCTCCTTGCGAGAAGTGAATATCCCCCATAGACAATTTCGCCCCATCCACATAAACAGGGAAATAAATTTTTGATCCCCGAGACAAATTCTTGATATCACAATTTCCCCCATGTTCCCGAGGAGGAACAGTTCTTGCCGCTTCAGCAGCCGCTTGTTCAAATTCAGAACCCTTTAATCCCCCTAAAACTGCATTTTCAGGATTCGGTAAAGTCGCCAAAGGCGGAACACGATTTGGATCACTTGCCACTAACTCTCGTTCCCGTTTATTCCACTTTGCCAGCAACTCATGAGACGGCGCACAACCAATTAACCCCGGATGAGTAATGCCAGCAAATTTTACCCCTGGAATATGACGAGACGTAGTGTAAATTCCCTGAAAATCCCAAATTGCCTTATTTGCTGTCGGGAAATGTTCCGTGAGAAACCCTCCCCCATTTTCTTGGGCAAAAATCCCTGTAAAGCCCCACTCATGTTCTTGAAATGCCCCAATATCGAGAATATCCACCACCAGAATATCCCCTGGCTGCGCGCCCTCAACACGAATTGGGCCACTGAGAACATGAACCACACTCAAATCAACATCCCGAATATCATTCGGATTATCATCATTTTTAATTTGCCCATCTGTCCAATCCTTGCATTCAATGCGAAAAACATCCCCCGGCTTGACCGATGCCACAGGGGGAATATCAGGATGCCAACGATTATGACCCGGCATTTCCTGTTCGTGCATAGGCTTGGTTAAATCAACCTTAAAAAGTGTTTCTGGCATCCTCTTTGACCTTGCTTATTTTACTTGTAATTCTGAACAGTCTCTCATGCTTAATGTGGGAAAAATGTAGCTTGCAATACAATCTATAGCAATTTTTACTCTTTATAAAGTAAACTAAAATGGATCAATAATTTAGAGGATAAAAAAATCGTGTTTTTTTTATTTATTGCGGAAAAACTGCTATAATTTAAACTTAGTAATTGATTATTCTCTAAAAATTCATATTGTTGTAGTATCAATAAAAAATGTTACAATTTCTTTATTTATTATTGTCAGCATATTTTTATTGAGCTTAATTGGGGTTCGGCTCTTTTTTCTACAAAATAAAACCAAATCTTCCAACGTTGAAAACGATTTAAATCGTGTCTCTTCTGTAGATTTTAATCGTGAGACAATCACTTTAGAATTAGAACATCAACAAACTGAGTTACAAAAAATTCTTGATGAATATCAAAACAGTGTTCCTGTGGCAAGTAGTTCTGTTGTCATTGACTTAAACGATCATGTTAGGGCAACTGCCAATGCAGATGATCAATTTGTCGCGGCGAGTTTATATAAGTTGTTTGTTGCTTATGCTGTTTATGACAAAATTGATCGCGGTGAAATGACTTATGAACAACAAGTTCCTAATAGTAGCTTTACGGTTGAGGCTTGTTTACAGGCAATGATTGCCGCTTCTGATAACGAATGTGGCTTTGAACTGGGGAATTTAGTGGACTGGACACAGTTAGACCAAAAACTGCAAAACGAAGGCTACACTGACACAAAACTGGATAATTATGATGAAAAGGGTGACCTTGATGGCGATAAGAAAACCAGTGCTAGAGATGTAGCCCAACTATTGTATAACCTTTATCAAGGGAGATTAGTGAGTCCAGAAAGTAGAGAACACTTCTTAACGATCTTAAATAAACAACAGCGTGATGATCGCTTACCTCAAGGCTTACCTCAAAATACCGATATTGCCCACAAAACAGGGGAACTTGAAGACCATAGACATGATGCTGGTCTGATTACAGAAGGAGAAAACCAATACATTGCAGTGATGTTAACAGCAGGATGGGAAAACCCTTCTCAGGAAGCTCCCCCAATTTTCCGAGATTTTTCTCAAACCCTAGCAACGTATTTTCGATATCAGTAATTTGGGGGATTTTTATTAAACTGCCAAGTATTGATTAACTAAAGAATCAGTTAACTCTTCTGTTTCGCCTTGAGCAACGATAACTCCTTTTTCCATCATAAAAAACTTTTCTGCAAGTTGCCGAGCAAAGTCAATTTTCTGTTCAATGACTAAGACAGTAATTTCTTTCTCCTTATTAATTCGTTTGAGAGTATCTTCAATTTCTTGGACAATCGAAGGTTGAATTCCCTCAGTTGGTTCATCAAGTAACATTAACTTGGGATTAGACATTAACCCTCTAGCAATGGCTAATTGTTGCTGTTGTCCCCCACTGAGTAATCCTCCTTGACGGGAAAGATGTTCCTTTAACATGGGGAAAAAGTCGAAAATTTCCTCAGGAATCTTTTTGCTTTTTTTGCCACTAGCTGCCATCCCTAGTTTTAGATTGTCTAACACAGACAAATAAGGGATAATTTCTCGCCCTTGGGGAATATAAGCAATGCCATATTTTGCCCGCTTAAAAGTAGGCATTTTACTAATATCATCAGCATCAAAAATAATACTGCCTTTAGTTAAGGAATTTAAGCCGATAATACTCCGTAATAAGGTTGTTTTTCCTACCCCATTACGCCCCAACAAACAGGCTAACTCTCCCTTATTAATTTGCATAGAAATATCAAATAAAACTGGGGTCGGCCCATAGCCAGCAGTAACATTAGATAATTCAAGCAGCGACATCGATTTGTTCACGACCGAGATAGACCTCCACAACTTTTGGATTATTTTGAACCTCTTGAACACTTCCCTCAGCAAGGGTTTGTCCCTGGTGTAGTACCACGACCCGTTGGGCAATTTGTTTAACAAATTCCATATCGTGTTCGATAACCACAACCGCATGGAATTCTGACATTAATTTAATAATTTCTCCTGTGGCGTAGGTTTCTTCAGGAGTCATGCCCGCCGTTGGTTCATCTAATAACACCACTGAGGGATCTTGGGCTAATACCATGCCAATTTCTACCCATTGTTTTTGCCCGTGAGAAAGGGAAGAAACTGGGGTTTCTGCATATTCCGTTAAGCCAATGCGCTCTAAAACTGAGGTAATTTTATGGCGCTTCATGGTGGTTAATTTAGAGGTAATAGAAGCAAGAATCCCGTGAGAACCTTTCAATGCTAGCAATAGGTTTTCAAAAACAGTTAGCTCATTGTAAACATTAGGATTTTGGAATTTGCGACCAATGCCCATCCGAGCAATTTCAGAGGGAAAGCGATTAGTAATGTCTTTGCCTTGATATTCAATCGTACCGCTTGCCACTGCAGATTTACTGACAATTGCATCTAGGAGGGTACTTTTGCCAGCCCCATTGGGGCCAATAATAGTCACAATTTCGCGATCGCCAACTTCAAGGTTAACCCCTTTCAGGGCTTTAAATCCAGAAAATTCAACTTGTAAGTCTTTAATTGAAAGAATAGTCGCCATAATATAACTCCTTATTGATTTTGGTCATTCCGTAAGCGTTTGATAATCATTTGGAAACCCTTTTGTAAAGGACTCAGCCAATCGAGTAATTGCGCTTGTAAGTAGCCTGCAGAAGAACTAGAAGGAGCCGGTTTAGCAGCCATTTGAGTAAAATTAAATCTTCTTGGTAACAGACTAATTAATCCATTGGGGATAAATAAAACCACAATCAGTAAGACAATCCCGATAATTAATTGCCAGTCATCAATGGCTCGTTCTGCGTATTCCCCAACAAAACCTAAAAATAACGCTGCTACCAAGGGGCCCACTAAACTGCCTCGCCCCCCAATCGCTACCCAAATTACAATTTGCGTTCCAAAAGTAACAGCTAAATAGACAGGTGAAATAAAGCGGTTTAATCCTACAAAGAGTCCGCCTGCGATTCCTGCTATGGCTGCTGAGAGAGTCCAAATAAAAATTTTATAGTGAGCAATGTTATACCCCAAGAACATTACTCGATTTTCATTTTCTTTAATGGAGCGTAGCACTAGCCCCAGTTTTGTTCGAGTCAACCACCAACTAAATAGGAAAACTGCTGTGGTAAAAACCAGACATAACCAATAAATTTGGTTTAATGATAAAGGCACTCCAAAAATACTGAAAAGAGCAAGATCAGTAATGCCATTTGTTCCTCCCGTATAAGGCTGTTGACTAATAAAAAACGTAGTCATTGCCGAGGAAAGGGCAAGCGTAATGATGGTAATATAAACGCCAGTCGCTCGGGAGTTAAAAATAAACCAACCAATAATGAAGGCAAATCCTGCAGGAAGCGCCACCATGGCAATTAAGGCAACAGGATAATACTGCAAAGGAGCAATAAACCAAGGCAACTCCTCTAAGCCACTCCAGACCATAAAGTTTGGCAGAGTCACTTCTCCATCCCCCTCGACTGTGAGTTTTAAGTGATAGGCAATCATGTAGCCCCCTAGGGAGAAAAATACCCCTTGAGCAAAACTTAAGATGCCAGTGAACCCCCAAACCAAGTCTAACGACACAGCAAGAGAGGCAAATAGTAGCAGTTTCGCAACGAGAGAAAGTTGAAAGCCACCAATAAAATAGGGGAGTAAGGCAAAGATTACAAAAACGATGCTTGTAATCAGGATGAGTTTGTAGGGAAAATTCGCTTCTTTCACGCCGCGAAGTGCTTGTGTCATAGTCGCAAATCCTTATAAGCCTAATGTTAGTCCATTACTAACTTCGTTTTTGTACTGTAAATAACCCTTCTGGACGATAGCGGATAAGCACAATCACCCCTAGTAAAATAATGACTCGGGCAGTGGGATCATTGGTAAAGTAGGCAATCATGGCATTACCTTCTCCAATTAAAATCGCTCCTGCGAGAGTGCCAAATAATTGATCCACCCCACCAGCAACAACCACCATCCAAGAATCGAGTAAATAATTTTGACCCATTTCGGGAGCAACGGTACTAAAAGCAGACATCACTGTGCCAGCAATCCCTGCTAAACCGCAACCATAGGCAAAGGTGAGTAAATCAACTAATTTGGTATTAACGCCCAAACATTCTGCCATTTGTCGATTCTGCGTCACAGCCCGCATTTTTCGCCCTAACCCTGTGCCATAGAGAAGCAATGCTGTCAGGAAGAGTAAGGCAAGGGCAATGCCAATAATGAAAAGGCGATAATAAGATAGGGTAATATCACTGCTATCTTCAACGGATAATAAGGTCACACTCCCCGATAAATAAGGGGGCGATTGTACATACTGCTGTTGTGCGCCAAATAAGAGTCGTATCACTCCTCGTAAGACAATACTCAAGCCCCAAGTCGCCAGTAGGGTTTCTAGAGGACGACCATAAAGCCGACGAATGACGCTTACTTCCGTTATTGCGCCTACTAGACCAGCGATGAGAAATGAGATGGGAATGCTCATTACTAAATCTAACCCGAGTGCATCTTGCACCAAAAGGCTGGAATAAGCCCCTACAGTAATGAACTCTCCATGAGCGAGATTAATAATCCGCATTACCCCAAAGGTAATCGCCAAGCCGAGAGCCGTTAAAAGCAAAATCCCGACAATACTAAGCCCACTGACGAATTGGTTGAGTAGGGGCAAGGCATTAGCAAATACCAAACAGTTAACCACAACTGACTCCTTACTTACTGAAATTTATACATCGAGATAAGTCGTTTCTAGCTCTTCATCCGTCTCGACAATGCCACCACTGCGGTCATCAGGTTGGGGGTGTTGACACATCCGCCCAGGATATAAGGCTTGACTCCAAGGAATAGGCTTAATGGCTGCCGGGCTAGAAAATTGAATATCGGCTTGTCCTTCTGAGTTCCAGCGGGCGATACGGGCATAAAGATAAGCATGGTAATTATCTTCGTCAACTTTTACTTTTCCTTGAGGTGCTTGAAATTCTTGCCCGCGAGTCGCTTCTCGTAAGGTTTCAGTAGTAATTTCATCCCCGGCCTCTAGAATGTCTTTCATTGCTTGCGCCATGAAGAAAGTTTGAATGTAAGCTGCTTCCATTACCCCATTAGTGACGCGATTGTCACCGAACATTTCTTTAAACTCTTGGACAAATATTTCATTTTCTGGGCTTTCTACGCTTTGGAAGTAGTTAAAACTGGTGTAGTGACCCTCTGCAAATTCTGCACCCATAGCTTGAATTTCTTCTTCGGTAGTGGGATAAGCCATGATGGGAATCTGATCAGGAGTAATGCCAGCGTCTCGGTACTGACGATAAAAGGCAGGAATACTGTCACCAACGATATTACTTAAAACAAAATCAGGTTGGGCTTGCTGAATCCGATTGATGATGGTGCTAAATTCAGTGGTTCCTAACTCGGCATATTCTTCACCCACTGACTCTCCACCGAGTTCTTCTAACTCTGCTATGGCAATGCGATTACTTTCTCGGGGATAGACATAATCGGAACCAACGAAGAAAGCCCGGGGGCCAAAGTTTTCATAGCAATAAGGAATAGAGTCAGTTACCTGCTGGTTGGGAGCAGCTCCCGTATAGAAGACATTGGAACTACACTCATTGCCCTCGTAATAGACAGGATAGTAGAGGATAGAATCTTCCCCTTCAAATACAGGGAGAACTGCCAAACGACTGGCAGAGGTATAACATCCCAGCACACATTTCACTTCATCATCATTGATTAAGCGTCGTGCCATCTGGTTATATAAGTCCCAGTCGGAGTCTGGATTCACTACAACCGGTTGAATTTTGCGACCGTTAATCCCCTCTCCATTGCCTTCCCAGGGGCCTGTTCCGCTATTAATTTGGTCAATGGCAAGAAAGGTTGCTTCTTGAAGTGATTTTTCTACAATGGCAATTTCACCAGTTGTGGAATATAAGACACCAACGGGAATCGGATTCTCACCAAAATCATCATCTAGAGGCCCTGTACCCTCGCCTCCACCATTAAAGCCATTACACGCTGCTAGCATTCCTGTGCCGACTGCTAGAGAACTATACTGCAAGAATTTACGGCGAGAAGTTCTTCCTAAGCCTAGATTGTAATAAAAACGCTTGTTTGTCATTATTCACCCTTAATAATTGAAAACGTTTGGGCAAAATGCTCAACCTTTAATTAAAGTTGTGATTTGATGCTATTTGCCAGACAAGATTAAGGGTTTATTAAGCAATAAACAGTATTCTAGAATACACTTTCTACATCTTTTTTTACTTTTCCTGCAACTCGTCTAAACGGGCTAAGACTTCTTGACTATGAATGGGGGGCTTTACGCCGATAAAAATTTCTCTTAGAATCCCCTCAGGATCAATGAGATAGGTATGACGTAGCGATCTAATTCCTAGCCATGAGCCATAGGTTTTACTCACGGAACCATTTGTGTCGGCAAGCAGGGGAAACTCAATTCCCACTTCCTCACAAAATTCTTCATGAGACTGGACATCATCACCACTGACACCAATAATTTGGGCATTCCGCGCCTGATACTTCTCTAAATCTTTTTGGAAGTTTTTGGCTTCGAGGGTACAACCAGAGGTGAAGTCTTTGGGGTAGAAATATAAAACCACCCATTGCCCTCGGTAATCTGATAGGGAAACTTCTCCGTTTCCGTTATTCGTGGGAAGGGTAAATTCTGGGGCGGGTTCATTGAGAGGAGGTTTCTTTCCGCCTAAGGCTTGGGCGTTAGGAAGAAAACAGAAGAAGGCTAGACTTAGGCTTAACCCTAAAATAAGGAGATAACGACGGGACATAACGGTTCTGGAATACAAGCGCCTAACTTTAAAATATAGCAATTTTCAACCGAGAGAAAATTGGAATATTCCTTGTTGCACCCAACCAAACAGGGCAAAAAAAAGTTAAAATCTCACCAGATTTTGTCATGATACCCTCAGAAACTGAAAAATTTAGGAGTGAGTAATGCGTATTCTTAATTTCGTGGTAATTTTTGCTAGCGGGTTAGCCTTAGTCTTATTTAGCATCGAGAATACAGAATTGGTAACAATTCAAATTATTCCGGGGTATCGTGTCCAAGCCCCCCTAGCCATTGAGTTAATTTTAGCGATGGGACTGGGAGCCACCTTAGCTTGGCTATACAGCATCTGGAGTCGTTTAGCTCGTCAAATTGCTACTTTTGGGCAAAAGCGGGAGTTAAAAAAAAAGGAAAAGGAATTAGAAAACTTGAGTAAAGATGTGGAAACTTATAAAAGCCAGTTAGAAGAACAGCAAAAAAGCTTACCGCAAGGGGAAGAAGCATCGCCAAATGAGTCATAATGAAGCCTGATCCTAACTTGGAAGCGAGAAAAGAAAATACTGCTGATCTTGCCATTAATCTTCTGATTGATCTTGCCCAACAGGGAGAAATTGATCCTTGGGATGTGGATGTCATTAAGGTGGTGGATCGCTTTTTCCAAGAAATTAATGCACTTAATCCTGATCGTGATCAACAAACAAACTTACCACAATCAGGACAGGCATTTCTTTGGGCTTCGATGTTAGTGTCTTTAAAAGCTGATACTCTAGAAGCCCTTGCAGAAGAACCAGAATGGGAGTCAGAAGAAACTGTTTCTGAAGAGGAAGAAGAGAGTCAGAGGCGAAAGCTACCTCAGAAATTAGAACATTGTATTCGTCGTCGTGGTAGTGCGCCTCCTCCGAAAAAAAGACGAGTTACACTTTCAGAATTAATTACTCAAATTCAGGATTTAGCCACAGAAATAGAAAGCAATGGGGGGAAATCTTCTTCTAATTCCTCTAAAAAACAGGGAAAACGAGAAACTGCCCGCATGATCTCTCACTTAGCCCATAATGAAAATTTAACAGAACTTGCTACAGAATTAGAACAATTTTTAATGGCTCAGATCAAGCAAGTTCAGCCTCAAAATTGGCTCACTTTAGAGGAATTAGTGCAGTGGTGGGAAACAGAAAGGGAAGGAGAAACGTCTCAATCCCATCGCGTGGGAGTTTTTTGGGCTTTATTACTTCTTTCTTCTCAATCGAAGGTGGAATTATCTCAGGAAGCATTTTATCAAGATCTTAATTTACGTTTGCTCATCAACGAAGATTAAAGAATCTCAACAAGAGAGGCGACGCTTATGAGAAAATTAGTTTAAGTATTGTAGTGTGAGAACAAATTTCTCTCTGTGAGAATCGCTACAATGCAGTTTAATAGAGATTTCTTCTATTTAGCCGAAGAAAGCAGAATTAAGTCAGCGCATCAGAAAATTTAGGAGTAAATGCCGATGAAAGCCATGATTTTGGCCGCGGGAAAAGGAACTCGGGTTCGACCCATTACTTATACAATTCCCAAACCATTAATTCCCATTTTACAAAAGCCAGTGATGGAGTTCTTGTTGGAACTGTTGCGACAACATGGCTTTGATCAGATTATGGTCAATGTGAGTCATTTAGCGCATGAGATTGAAAGTTATTTTCGTGATGGGCAGCGCTTTGGGGTTGATATTGCTTATTCTTTTGAAGGACGTATTGTCGATGGGGAATTAGTGGGAGAAGCCTTGGGATCGGCTGGCGGAATTCGGCGTATTCAAGATTTTAATAAGTTTTTTGATGATACTTTTGTGGTTTTGTGTGGGGATGCTTTAATTGATTTAGATTTAACCGAGGCAGTGAAACAACATAAGGAAAGAGGCGCGATCGCGACGATTGTTACTAAAGAAGTTCCTCAAGATAAGGTATCTAGCTATGGGGTGGTTGTCACTGATGAGGAGAATCGCATTATTGCCTTCCAAGAAAAACCTTCTATGGATGAGGCTCTTAGTAATAAAATTAATACAGGGATTTACATTTTAGAACCAGAGGTTATTGATTATATTCCTCCGCAACAGGTTTATGATCTCGGTAGCGATCTTTTCCCAAAATTAGTGGAGGCAGGTGCGCCTTTTTATTCGGTTCCCATGGACTTTCAATGGGTAGATATTGGTAAAGTTCCTGACTACTGGCACACGATTCGAGGAGTGCTTTTAGGAGAAATTAACAATGTGGAGATTCCAGGAACAGAAGTTGCGCCAGGAATTCATACGGGGTTAAATGTTGCCGTAAACTGGGATAAGGTAGATATCACGGGTCCTGTTTATATTGGTGGCATGACTCGCATTGAAGATGGGGCAACGATTGTTGGTCCGGCAATGATTGGTCCCAATTGCTGGATTTGTAGCGGGGCAACGGTAAAAAATAGTGTTATCTTTGAATATTCTCGTTTGGGGCCAAAAGTGCGTCTGGTGGATAAGTTGGTCTTTGGACGTTACTGTGTGGATAAAACGGGAACCACTATTGATGTGCAAGCGGCGGCGTTGGATTGGTTGATTACAGATTCTAGACAAACGCCACCGAAATATGAGTTAAAAGAACAAGAGGCGATCGCGCAGTTACTGATTGGTGAGTAAAAGCACTTAGGTTGGGAGAGTTAATCCAGCCTTGATTGTTCTATCTAAGCCAATCGTTTTTCTAGATATTGACCAATCATAATTTCTTCCCCGGCACGGGAGATAATGGTCTGACGAGTGCGATAACGGTCGCTGATTAACTTTAATTCTTCTTCAAACACTGAACCGTTGTATTCTGTCCGCAAACAGAGAGTTTTGGGATTGGGAAAGTAAAAGTCAGCAGTAACTGGGGTGGCAATGGCAAAACCGCGATCGCGATAAAGGGTATTTCCTAAAGCCCCAAATAAGGTGGAATCCTCCGACTGTTTGCGCCCTGTGCTGTCATCGGTACTTTGCCAACTCACCTTTGCCCCACAAATGAGGGTTTCTGAGGTGAAATAATGGAGTTTTTCTAACTCCACTAATTCTTTAGATCCCGGTTCTAAAAACTCTACCCAAATCTCACTGGTAACTTCTTTTGTTTTTCCCTCAGGTAGAGTGTAATAACGGCGTTGAGAATGCCATTGCCCTGCTGTGGTACGGAAAAACTGGGCGATTAAAGGTTTGGTTTGGATTGATAACGCGTTGGGTTGTGATTTCACTGATATCCTTATGACTAATGGCTGTTACCAAAAAAACTATAGTTTTTTGGCTTTACCTTTACAATAATTAATAATATCGGAAATGGCTTCCCTCTGTTGTAATAAATTTTGCAGAAATTAAATAAAGAGAGTGGAATATGGCAAAAGTAGCCTTAAAAGATGTATCTAGGTATTATGGAAACACGAGCGCGATCGCCGATATATCGCTCACCATTGAAGATGGACAGTTTTGTGTTTTAGTTGGACGCTCTGGTTGTGGCAAATCCACCCTTTTAAGAACCATAGCCGGTTTAGAAGCGGTTAGCCAAGGGAGCATTTACATCAATGATCGTCGCGTCAATGACTTACCAGCACGAAATCGAGATGTTGCCATGGTCTTCCAAAACTATGCCCTCTACCCTCACTTTACCGTTGCTGAAAACTTGGGCTTCGGCTTAAAGATGCGGAAAACGGACAAAAAAACCATTAATCAACAAGTGAAAACCATCGCTCAATCTCTAGGTATTGCCCATCTCCTGCAACGTAAACCGAAACAACTTTCTGGAGGGCAACAACAGCGAGTTGCACTAGGACGCGCTATTATTCGGCAACCTCAGGCTTTTTTATTAGATGAACCCCTCTCTAACCTCGATACTCAACTACGAGAAGAAACTCGTGCTGAACTGAAACGCTTGCATCAAGAACTTAAAATCACTACCATTTACGTTACCCATGATCAAGTTGAAGCCATGACCCTAGCAGAAAAATTAGTGGTACTAGATGAAGGAAAAATTCAGCAGATTGGGAGCCCAGAAGAGGTATATAATAATCCAGCTAATATGATGGTTGCTGGTTTCTTAGGAAACCCTCCCATGAATTTAATTAAGGCTCAATACCAAGATGGGGAATTACAAATTGGGAAGCAAACTGTTTCTATTCCTGAAAACTTAAATAACCACCAGTTGTCTCATCAAAATAAAGTATATTTGGGAATTCGTCCTGAAGCTATTTCAGATATTTCTTCCTCTGAAATGCCTGATATGGCAAAATTAACCCTGCAAATTGAACTCATAGAACCCTTAGGGCGTGAAACGTTACTTAGAGGGAAAATTCCAGAAACAGAAGAAGTCATTAATTTTTTTGTTTCTGGAACTTGGTCAGGAAAACCGAAAGACCAGTTAACTGTTGCAGTAGATTTAAAGCAGGTCTTTATTTTTAACGAAATTAATGGTGAGAGAATAGTATAAATTGTTGAATAAAAACTAGTTAATAAATAATGTATAACAAATAATATGATTCCAAAACAACTCACTCTCTCCAACTTTCTCAGCTATCAACAAGCAACCCTTGATTTTACTGGACTTCATACTGCTTGTATTTGTGGTGCCAATGGTGCTGGGAAATCATCACTTTTAGAAGCAATTACTTGGACATTATGGGGAAAAACTCGCACTGCTTCTGATGAAGATGTGATTAATACGAATGGTCAAGAAGTACAAGTAGATTTTCGGTTTCAATGTAATGGCGAAACTTATCGCGTAATAAGGAAACGGCGACGAGGACAAAGTGCGGGTTTAGAATTACAGGTGCAACAAGAAAATGGTCAGTTTTATTCCTTGACAGCTAAAGGAGTAAAAGCTACTCAACAGAAAATTAATGATTTACTAAAATTAGATTACGATACTTTTATCAATTCTGCTTATTTACGTCAAGGACGTGCTGATGAGTTTATGATGCGTTCTCCTAGCGAACGGAAAAAAGTTTTAGCAGAACTCTTAAAATTAGATCAATATCAAACGCTATCTGAACAAGCAAGGGATACGGCTAAAACCTTTAAAGGAAAAGTAGAACAGTTAGAACAAAATTTAACACTGACTGAGGAAAAAATTGCAGAAGAAAAAACAACCCAGACAGAATTAGACAAAATTAATCAAGACTATCAAGCGTTACAGGAAACTCAAGCCTCTGATCAATCTCAGCTTCAGCATCTCAAAACTTTAGACTCCCAACGACAAAGCAAGCAAGAACAACTCGACTGGTATCAACAACAAGAAGAAATTATTACTAAAGACTGTCGTGATCTTCAAGAAAAGCAAACACAGCTTCAGCAAACTCTTTCTCAGTTAAGTGAACTATTAAACCAAGAAGAAACTATTAATAAAGCCTATCAAACTTATTTACAACTACAAGAAGAAGAAGCGAGTCTTTCTAAGAAATTTCAAACTTATCAAGATTTACAACAGCAACGTCAACAAGTTAAAGAAGATCAGCAAGCAGTTACTAATCAGTTAAAGTTAGATGTTCAACGTTTAGAAACCGAATTAGAAAACTTAGCAAGCCAAGAGCAATCTTATCAAAAAACGCTACAAAAAGAAGAAGAGATTAAGGAAGCCCTCAGTCAACTCCAAGCGGCGCGGAAACGATTGCAAGAACTGGATAAGTTACAAGAAGAAGTGTCTCCCCTCATGCAGCGCCGTCAAACCTTGCAATTAGAAATTGAACGGGAATCGTCTCGCAAACAAGCCCGTTTAGAACAATTAGAAGCAAATCGAGAGGAATTAAGAGAAAAACTAGCTCAAGTTCCTGCGATGAAACAAGAGTATCAGGAGATTGAGGAAAGATTAGCGGAATTAAATAAAAAACAGAATTATTCTCAACGGATTCAAGAGAAAAAACAAGAGAAACAGGCAACTAAGGAAAGATTACAAGAAAGTGAAAAAACATATCAAAAACAGCTTGATGAATTGCTTAAAAAATTAGAACTGCTTAAAAATGAGGAAGCAGTTTGTCCGTTGTGTGAAACCCCTTTAGATGACGATCATAAAAAACGGGTTACTGATAAAATTAATCATGAACATCAGTCAATTGCAAGGGAAAAGGAAACAATTTGGGAAGATTTAGCGAAATCTCAGCGAGAGTTAGAAAAGTATCATCAAGAGTACGAGGAAATTACCCAAGAATTAGCCGTTCATGATCAGTTAGTGGCAAGACAAGCCCAAGTAGAGTCACAGCTAGATAGCACTTGTGATATTCATGAAGAAATCTCAAATTTAAATCAAGAAATTAAAGCAATTCAAGAGAGTTTAGAACAGCAAAATTATGCTCAACAATGGCAAGCGGAATTACAAACTATAGAACAGCGACTTAATGAGATCAATTATGATGAAAAAAGTCATGCTGTAGCAAGAGGAGAGGTGGAACGCTTACGGTATGCTGAACGGAAAGGGGAACAGTTAGAAGAGGCAAAAAAGGAGTTAGCTAAAATTGGAAAACGCAAACCAGAGTTAGAAAGTAATCTGGAGGCTAAAAAACAAGAAATTGCTAAAAAAGAATCGGAATTAAGTGAAAATTTAAACCAAATTGATGCAGAAATAGAAGAATTAGGCTATGCGCGATCGCGCCATAATGAAATACTCAATTCTTTAAGAGAATCCCAAAATAGCCAAATCCAATATCAAGAATTGCAACGAGCAAAAGCTGACTATCCTCAACGAGAACAAGAACTCAATGAAACTCAAAAACGTCTTGAAAAACGACAAAAAGAAAAACAAGACTATCAGCAACAAAAAGAAACTTTACGCCAAGAAATGGCAAATATTCAAGATGTTCGTGATCAAATTAAACAATTAGAAACTAAAACTCAGCAACAACGCCAAAAACTTGATTCCTATCTTTCCAAAAAAGGGAAGCTAGAGGAAAAACTAAGCTATCTCCAAGACTTAAAAAGCAAATATGAAGCCTCAAAAGAGCAATTACAAACTCTCAAACGCAAACATACGATTTATAACGAACTTTCCCAAGCCTTTGGAAAAAATGGCATTCAAGCCCTGATGATTGAAAACATCTTACCGCAACTAGAAGCGCAAACCAATTACATCTTAAGTCGTCTGACGGGGAATCAACTTCATGTGCAGTTTTTAACTCAAAAAGCAAGTAAAGGGCGATCTAAGAAGCAAACTAAATTAATTGATACCCTTGATATTATTATTGCTGATACTCAAGGAACAAGGGCTTATGAAACTTATTCAGGGGGTGAGGGATTTCGGATTAATTTTGCCATTCGGTTAGCTTTAGCGAAACTATTAGCCCAACGCGCTGGAACTGCCTTACAATTACTAATTATAGATGAAGGATTTGGGACACAAGATAGCGAAGGATGTGAACGTTTAATTGCCGCTATTAACGCGATCGCGCCTGATTTTTGTTGTATTCTAGCAGTTACCCATATGCCTCAATTTAAAGAAGCCTTCCAACACCGCATTGAAGTTACTAAAACTATGGAAGGATCACAGCTTACCTTAACCTCTTAAACTAGCGAGGGCTTGAGCTACATTGTCATTGCGTGAGCTTAGTCACAATTTATCAACTCCAATATGAAATTAACTTAGTTCGGTAACAATTTGGTCTTGTAATAATATCTGCTGGGTGAGCAAATCTTCGACAGTAATTTTTAAAGATCGCTGTTGGTCAACCCAAAATTTAATTTTAACGCGATCGCGCCCTGGGCTTCCTGGAGGATTTAAATTAGCAATAGTTTTTGCATCTTCATTTAAAGGAATGACATTAGTTTCTTCATCTTCTATTGTTTTTGTCACCAAACGATTACCATCAAAATAGACCTCTGTACGCCCTGTATTTTCTGACCCTAATTCTCCAATTACTAATTCAATACTAGGCTGATTATCCACAGAAGCGCCAAGGGTTAATTCGACAGGGGTTGTCATGGGATAGGGTTGTCCTGCTTTAATAATAGGATGCCAACTGTGTTTATTTTCTCGATAATTCCAATAGCGAACGCCGTAGCTGTGATAGAGAAAATCTTTTAATTCTAACCCTTGACTTAATTGTAAAGCTCCTGACGCGATCGCGCTGAAAGGACGATCACACTTAATTTTACTTTCCTCAAAATACCCTTGTAACCAGTTTTGCACTGCTGGAATTTGGACGCTTCCCCCTACTAATAAAACGGACTGAATTTCTGAAGCTTCAATCCCATTGCGTCGTCCTTGTTGCAAGACTTGAGTCATCAAATCATCGAGTTGTGCGAAAAATTGATGCTCTTGTAAAATCTCCTCTAACTGATCGCGCTTTAATTTTAACTCTAGGGTATCTAAAGTTGTCTCATCAAAATAGACTTCTTCGGCTTCCTCCTGCGAAGATAGCTGTACCTTTAACCGTTCTGCTAAACGTGTGGTTAATGCTGACTTTTCAATTCCTTGGGTTTTCACAAAATAATCAACTAACCAATCATCAATATCACTCCCTCCTAAATTTGCCCCTGCTTTCCCATAGACTCGCGCTGTTTTCACTTTCTGAGACGACTTTTCCCCTAATAACTTATCTCCCCATTTCAAAATAAAACCAAGAGGCTGTTTTCCTTCCTCTCCTAAGTTTAATTGCACTAGAGAAAAATCAACCGTTCCCCCACCAAAGTCAATCACAAGTAAAACCTGTTGCTGGGCGGTTCCATAGCCTAACGCTGCTGCTGTAGATTCATCTAGGAGACGAATTTGCTTTGCCTCTAGATTGCTACAAACTTGAGTTAACCAGTTGCGATAGGCTTCAAAACTATCAACGGGAACGGTTAACACCAATGATTCAATGTCCGTTTTTGCTTCCTGTTGCAGTTGTTGGGTTAACGCCCTTAAAAACCATTCTCCTGCTTGTTCAAACGTTACAGTTTTGCCGTCTAATTCTGGGAGAAAACCTTGTACCGGGGCAGCAATTCCTCTCTTAAAGCTACGAAAGAAACGGGGGTCTGACTTAACATCCAAAGCGCGATCGCGCACCGCTTGACCAACCACCACTTTCTGATCATTTGCCTCTTCCACATAGAGTAAACTAGGAATCAACGGCGGATTATTCGGTAACTGTTGAGAGATTCCCGAGAGAAGAACTACCTCTGCTTCTTCTGTGGTTGCATTCCAACGAGTAATTACAGTGTTACTCGTTCCAAAGTCGATCGCGTAGTTTGCACCTTCCGTCATCTTTCAAGCCGTTTTATAGTACCACTATGTCGGGTAGGTCAGAGACCTTGATATTACCCTTACAGAATAACATCTTGGTCTCTTTCCCCCCTAAGAACCGTACGTGCGACTTTCACCGCATACGGCTCAAGCAAACACAAGCTACCCGTGGTGAGTTGCTTTGTGGCATTCACGATGGAGTATCACCAAATTAGAGATTTTATCGCTACCGCCATCTTTTTTAGGAACACGATGATGAACATCGTAAGGCTCTCCATTGAATAGAGATTCACCGCAGTGAGGGCATTTGTAACCCTGTTTATTGGCTAACCTTTGATTCCTTTTATTTAATTTAGTCGCCTCAGAATGGTTTTTCTTCTTAAAGTGTTCTTGAACTACTGGGTCGGGGTTGTAAGGAGTATAATCGTATGGTACTGCTTTATGGTATTCTATATTGAACTCAGAGAATTGTATTAGATACATTCCATTCGTTTTACTACCAAAGTACCATTTGCTGTCAGGTCGATTAAGGTTAAATCTCCCGTAGTAGCGTTCTTTTTTCCAGTATTTAGGCTTGGTGGGGTGCTGTCTGTTAATAAAGCAACATTCCCTTCTGAAAATATAATTATCCAGTTCTTGGAATACTTTGGAGCTACTAACCTTGTTCCAGTAATTAGCCTTACCCCTGATTATGGGGTTTAGTTTTTGTATTATCCATTCTGTAGGTTTGCCTTTTGCCTGTAGCCAAATCTCTCTGAGTTGTTGTCTTGTCTCCTTAACTTTATCAGCACTAGGGGTGATAAGGGTAATATATTCACTATCCTTTTGCTTATCAGGATACCTGTGGACATGAAACCCTAAGTAATCGAATCCATCATTGAGGTGACAGATTTTTGTCTTTTCTTCAGAGAGATGGAGTCCTCGCTCGGATAAGAATGCGTTGGCTTCCTCTTTGGCTGATTTTGCGTCTTCCTCTGATTCACATAGGATTATGAAGTCATCTGCAAATCTGATAACAGCTCGTTTTGAGCGAGCAAGGGTGGCGTATATACCGCTCTTTGTATTACCCTTCCGAACCATCCATTTAACACCTAGTGCGTTTTCCAAACCGTGTAAGCTGATATTGGCTAACAGAGGGCTGATGACTCCGCCTTGGGGTGTTCCCTCATCGGTAGGATGAAAGTTTCCTTTCTCAACGTATCCTGCCTTGAGCCATGAATTGATTAACTTCCTTGCAGGGAAGTTGCCTATGACTCCCATTAGGTGCTGGTGGTCGATATTATCAAAGCATCCCTTAATGTCAGCATCTACTATCCACTGTTTCTTAGGGGGTAAACCCTGTGGGCTTTGTTTGGTTAGGTCTTTTACCCGTGCAAGTGCATCGTGTGGACTCCTTCCAGGTCTGAAACCGTATGAAGACGGTTCAAACTTAGCCTCCCAGTGAGGTTCGAGAGCAGACTTTACAACCGCTTGTCGAATGCGGTCGGTCACGATAGGGATACCTAGAGGACGCTTTTTGCCATTCGGTTTAGGTATCTGAATCCGTCGGGTGGGTGACGCAATGGTGTCATTTAGAACCTGTAACTCACAGACAAGTTCCCACCGTTCTTTCGGACTCAGGGCAATTCGACCGTCGATTCCTGCTGTGCGTTTGCCTTGATTCTCTTGAGTGCATCGCCTTATGGCTAACACCAGATTGGAGAAAGACTTGAGCAACAGCTTCTGTAAACTACGAACCTTTTTCAGGTTGCCTTCACGGGTAGCTCTGAATATCCGTCGCCTCAGATTCCGAACCACACGGTTAGCTTTGCGCCAGTCGAGACTGTGCCAGCATTCCGCATGATTTTCAAGAGTTACGTTTGTTGTAAACAACATCTAACTTTTCCTACAAGAATTTGGTCACTTCGCTTTGGAACTCAGAGAGTTCACCTGAACTTAAGTTAGCTCCCCTTTCGGGTGGGGAAAATTTTGAACCCCTATCCGTCGAGTTATACCCTGTCGGGCTTTCCTCTTGCCTTCAAGCTCTTGCTTAAGTGCCACCAAGTTATCGGTTGATTCCGAAATCGGGTTCTCAATGACTCCCTGCCCAGAGACGGCTAACGGCATTCGCTTCTTAAGTTATCCTCTTCCCCCAAGGGAATTAGGCTTTCCTTACGGTTGGCTTACTGGTCGAGACCAGACCCTTAAGGGCTTACCACGTTTCGCATTCGAGAGATACGCTCAGGTTAGGTGGTGTCCTATCCGCCGAGGGTGTTACGGTGTGCTAGTTAACTTAGTACACGGAAGTTAACCTTTGTTTTACTACTAGTGGGAGTAAAACCTGACCATCGCCCTTAACGACCAGCTACTTGCTCTCACTTTCACTGCTAACCCCCTGTTTCACTACCTGCTCGGCACTAGACCTTAACTTACAGGGACTCATATAACGACGGCTCATCGGACACTTAGCTCTCGCTCACCGTGCTGAACTTGTCCTAGCACTCACCTTTCTGGCAGGTCATAATCCAGCGAGTTGCATTTGACCTCCTGCTTTCCACTCAGCCGTTACTAGCTACGCAGTTGGAGGCGGACATACCCTTGCACACTAGGGTAGAGACTTTCTGAGGGTCTCACTCTCAAAATGCGACAGGGAAAATTACAAAGTAAGTAACCCTTTTTCGTGTCGCACCACTAGAGTATAAGCCTAACACAGCCTTTTTTCTAATCCCGTTTCAGGAAACCTAGGTGATAAAACAATTAAAAACGTCCCTTCTGAGGGAGAAAACTGCTATATTACTCCTTAAAGATGCATTTAATAAACAGATACTGATGACAACTCACTTTATTGAAGCAGAAATTGATCTCACTGAAACGCCGATCACCCTCCAGCAGGAAATTGAAAAAGAATTGGCCAAACGAGGGAAGCCCTTACGGTGGGCAATTACCAAGGTTGATTCCGATCAGAAAAAAGCGCAAGTAGAAGCCATCGTTACTCAACCGTAAATCGTGTCACAACGTCCATTTACAGTGGTTATGATGGTTCCCACTGGGATTGGTGCTAGCATTGGTGGGTATGCTGGGGATGCTTTACCTGTTGCTCGCGCGATCGCGCAGATCAGTGATCGCCTCATTACCCATCCCAATGTTCTCAATGGCGCACAATTATATTGGTCACTGCCTAATTTATATTACGTGGAAGGCTATGGCTTAGATCGCTTTGCCGCCAATCAGTGGGGATTACGCCCTGTGCATCAAAATCGAGTGGGGTTAATTTTTGATCAAGGGATCGAAGCCGATTTACAATTACGGCACAGGCAAGCAGCAGAAGCCGTTAAAACAACCCTTGGCGTGAATATCGGTGACTATGTGGTAACAGATAGCCCCTTAAATGTGCAACTACGAACCGCTAATTCTGGGGCTAGTTGGGGAACCATTGGACAGCCCGATAGTTTATTACGAGCAGCCGAAACTTTAATTGAGAAAGGAAACGTTAGCGCGATCGCGGTTATTGCCCGTTTTCCTGATGATCCTGAATCAGAAGCCCTAGCCAACTATCGACAAGGCAAAGGAGTTGATGCCCTGGCTGGCACTGAAGCCATTATTTCCCATCTCATTGTACGAGAATTTCAAATTCCTTGCGCCCATGCCCCGGCATTAAGTCCCCTTCCCCCTGATCCAAATCTTTCTCCTCGCGCTGCCGCCGAAGAATTAGGCTATACCTTTCTTCCCTGTGTATTAGTGGGATTATCTCGCGCCCCCCAATTTGTCAAATCTAACCTTTTATCTCCCTCTGATATCACCGCCAAAGATGTTGATGCTGTAGTCATTCCAGCGAACGCGGCTGGGGGAAGTGCCATTATTAATTTTAGTCAATTCTCCAGTTCAATTATCGCAGTGGAAGACAACCAAACTACAATGGAAGTAGCCCCTGAATCGCTTGGGATCAAATCCATTCGAGTAAATTCTTACTTAGAAGCGTTAGGGGTACTGGTGGCTCAACGTGGCGGGATTAATCCTGATGCGTTGCGTGTTTCTGTATCGTCTTTGTGTCGCTTAAATTAACCAATTATTATCGTGACTAATCCGAACAATTCTGAATTTGAGCCGTTAACCCGTCCCCAGGTCTTAACGATTATGGGGGTTACTGCGATTTTATTACTTTTAGTGGCTAAGGTTTGGCAATATCTGGGATCAGTTGCTTTGTTTCCCTTGAGCTTTACCCTAGAAGCTGTTTTAATTGGATTAGGTTTGGCTACAGGAATTATTTTAGCCAGTGGCTTAATTTATAGAATTTGGCCAGCGTATCGAGAAAGCGCACAGTATTACTTAAACTTAGTCTTAAAACCCTTAGCCCTTCCTGATAGTATTTGGCTCGGCTTATTACCGGGGTTAAGTGAAGAACTGTTATTTCGCGGTGTCATGATTCCAGCGTTAGGATCAGGGATTATAGCAGTTATTATTTCTAGTGTTTTGTTTGGTGTGCTTCATCTCGGTGGCGCACAACAATGGCCCTATGGAGTTTGGGCAACAAGCGTCGGATTTGTATTAGGAGCCGTTATGATTGCTACGGGGAATTTATTAATTCCGATTATTGCCCATATTATGACTAATTTTGTTTCTGGTTTACTCTGGAAACTTGAAAACCGTTAGCAGTGACCCAATAACAAATGACCAATAAACGTATTATTAAGAGTGAACAAGCTGCTGCCCCCGTTGGCCCCTACAATCAAGCAGTTGCTATGACTGGGGAATTAATTTTTGTGTCTGGACAAGTGGCGTTAGATGCAAAAACGGGTTCTCTAGTCGGCGAGGGAGATATTGTTGCCCAAACTAAACAGGTAATGAGCAATCTTGAGGCAATTTTAACCGCAGCTGGGGTCGATTGGAACCATGTTGTCAAAATGACCATTTACTTAACGGATTTAAGCAATTTCAGCACGGTTAATGAGGTTTATGGCTCTTATTTGGATCCTGAAACAGCCCCTGCTCGTGCTTGTGTGGAAGTGTCTCGGTTGCCGAAAGGGGCTTTAATTGAAATTGAATGTATGGCGATGGCTTAAGAATAGTTTATCTTGATGCGATGAGAAGACTCCCATTATACCGTCAGGTTAATGGGAGATGAATCGTCGCCCAAAAAAATAAAGTCCGACAGGACAACCTTAAATCTTTTGTGTTAGAATTAATTTAACCACAAAGTTCAGCATAAGATGTTTGTCTTAGAGTTTAAGGTCAAAGCCAAAAAAGCTCAAACTCAAGCCATTGACGAAGCAATTCGGACGACACAATTCATCCGAAATAAGTGCATTCGTTACTGGATGGACAATCAAGGCGTTAATAAATACGCTCTCAACAAACTCTGTAAACAATTGGCAGAGGAGTTTTCTTGGGCTAAAGAACTAAACTCTATGGCAAGACAGTCTGCTGCTGAACGAGCTTGGTCTTCAATTAGTCGGTTCTATGACAACTGTAAAAAAGGAATTAATGGAAAGAAAGGGTATCCTCAGTTCCAAAAAAACAACCGCAGTGTTGAATATAAAACATCTGGCTGGAAGCTCGACCTAAATACCCGAAAGCATATAACTTTCACTGACAAAAAAGGCATTGGTCGGGTGAAATTAGTTGGAACTAGAGACTTACACTTCTATCATCCTGATGAAATTAAACGAGTACGGTTACTTCGCAGGGCTGACGGTTACTATTGTCAATTCCTGATTAATACAGAGGTAAAAGAACAATTAGAACCCACCAAGAGAACCATAGGATTAGATGTTGGTTTAGAATCCTTCTATACTGACTCTGATGGTCATAAAGAACCTAATCCTCGTTTCTTTAGAGAGGGAGAACAGAAATTAAAACGGCTTCAACGCCGTCTTTCTAAGAAACAGAAAGGATCATCTAATCGCAGAAAAGCTAGACAGAAGTTAGGTAAAGCACATTTAAGAATAAGTAGGCAACGTAAAGAACACGCCTTGAGACTGGCGCGTTGCGTAGTGAAGTCTAACGACTTCATCGCCTATGAAAACTTAAAGGTGTCTAACATGGTTAAGAACCACTGTCTAGCTAAGTCAATCTCAGATGTTGGTTGGTATCAGTTCCGAGTGTGGTTAGAGTATTTTGCACAAAAGTTTGGGAAAGTAGCGGTGGCTGTTCCTCCTCACTACACTTCTCAAGAATGCTCTAATTGCGGTCGAATTGTGAAAAAGTCTCTATCAACTAGAACCCATGCTTGTCAGTGTGGGACTAAATTGGATAGAGATGAAAATGCCGCGATTAACATTCTGAGAGAAGGACTCCGTACAGTCGGGCGGACTGGAACGGCTGGCTTCGAGCCAGACTCAAAGCTTGTGGAGAGACCCGCTTCTACTTCAGTTGTTTCCGAACAATTGGGGCAAGCGGACTCGTCTGCTGGAAACCTAGTTTCTAGTAGTTAGAAGCAAGAATCTCCCACTATAATCTCTGATTTAGTGGGAGAGCGTCAATGATCAGGCTGATGGAGATTAAAAACTTGATGAATAACCCTTAAAGCAGTTTCTCCTTGAGATTTGGCAACCACACAGCTAATTTTAATTTCAGAGGTGGTGATCATTTGAATATTGATTTGTTGCTGGGCAAGTGCCTTAAACATGGTAGCTGCTACCCCAGGGGTTCCAACCATTCCCGCCCCGACTAAGCTAACTTTAGCAATGTCTTCTTCCACTAAAACATCTTGTGCGCCAATTTCAGGAAGGAGGCTTTCTAAGGTTTGTCGGGTAATTTCCGCGTCTATTTTAGAAACTGTAAAGGCAATATCACGACTAGGAACTTGATTAATCAAGCGCGATCGCTGTGATTGGATAATCATATCAACGCTGATTCCCTTTTGGGCAAGCTCTCCAAATACTTTGGCTGCTCTCCCAGGATAGTCGGGAACATGACGAATGGCAATTTGGGTCTGATTAGTATCAAGGGCAACACCTCGCACAGGGATATTTTTGATTTTCTCGGTGGGTTTTGGGGTGTGAGGGGCAACAGGAGAACTACTGAGGTCAAAGGCTTCACAGAGGGCATTAATCGCGCGCTCGCTGTCTTTTTTATCCACGACACAGCCAATCTTAACTTCAGAAGTGGAAATCATCCGAATATTGACCCCTGCTTCAGCTAAAGTGGTAAACATCTCCGCAGCAATCCCAGGACGACCAATCATTCCCGCCCCAGTAATCGCCACCGTTGCCATTTCTGTATTTGTCATCACTTCCACCGCATCAGATTTACCCAAAGCAGGCGCGATCGCGCTTGCCACTGCTTCTGCAGTGTTAATGACTTTTCTATCAACGGTAAAGGCAATATCATTGGTATTTCCCTCATGGATAGATTGAATAATTAAATCCACATCTACCGATTGACCGGCAATTTCTCCAAATAGTTTGCCAGCAACCCCCGGGGAGTCGGGAACTCTTAACAGTGCCACTTGTCCTTGAGATGTATCTAACTGTACACTATCAACTGCTTTTCCAATTTCTAGCCCTGTTAGAGAACGCGCTTTGGGTAAGGGAGAAATGACCTTAGTTCCAGGTTCGTTACTCCAACTTGATCGCACCACTAAGGTTACGCCATAATTCCGAGCAATTTCCACTGCCCGAGGATGTAACACTTTTGCCCCTAAACTAGCCAACTCCAGCATTTCATCACAAGTTACTTCACTCATGAGTTGGGCTTCGGGAACAATTCGCGGATCTGTGGTTAAAATACCTGGGACATCGGTATAAATCTCACAGTAATCTGCTTGTAACGCTGCTGCCAACGCCACCGCCGAGGTATCTGATCCTCCTCTACCTAAAGTCGTGATTTCTATGTCTTCACCATTGGTAATCCCCTGAAATCCAGCAACAACTACTACTTCTCCCTTTTGTAAATGTTTTTTAGCGCGATCGGGCTTAATTTCTAAAATGCGAGCGCGACTGTGAGACGTTTCGGTGACAATCCCCACTTGCGCTCCTGTTAAGGATAATGCTGGTTGTCCTAACTCTTGTAGCGCCATACTTAAAAGCGCGATCGAAACTTGCTCCCCTGTAGAAAGCAACATATCCATTTCCCGTCCACTGGGATTACTAGAGATGCTTTCGGCTAACCCCACTAATTGATCTGTGGTTTTTCCCATTGCTGACACAACAACGACTACTTGATGCCCAGCTTGCGCCGTCTCATAAACTCGTTGGGCCACCTTTTGGATTCTTTCTACTGAACCTACAGATGTACCGCCAAACTTCTGAACAACCAGAGCCATAATGTTATAATTTCCCCATCTCTGCGCGAATCATGTAACCTTTAAGGATAGCAAACTCGCCTCTGCATTTCCAATGTTTCAGGAATGATGTTATTTTAAATGGGCTTATTTTTAATATCGGGAAAAGATGACTAATCCAGATTCCAAGGCTTCCCATCCCCCGATCACCCTTGGGGTAAATATTGACCATATTGCCACAATTCGACAGGCAAGACGGACGACAGAACCTGATCCTGTTGCAGCAGCTGTCTTTGCTGAATTAGGTGGTGCTGATGGCATTACCGTTCATCTGCGAGAAGATCGCCGTCATATTCAAGATCGCGATGTACGGATTCTCAGAGAAACAGTACAAACCCACTTAAACTTAGAAATGGCTCCTACCGCAGAAATGATTGCCATTGCCCTAGAGATTAAGCCTGATTATGTGACCGTTGTTCCTGAAAAACGAGAGGAAGTGACCACAGAAGGAGGGTTAGACGTAGCAGGCGATTTCTCCAGAATGACCCAATTAGTGGAAAAACTACAAGGGGCTGGCATTCCTGTCAGTTGGTTTATTGATCCTGAAGAAACCCAAATCAAAGCCGCTGCTGAAACTGGGGCGCAGTTAATTGAGTTGCACACTGGGCGTTATGCTGAAGCTAAAACCGAAGCCACTCGCAAAGAAGAACTCGCTCATTTAACCCAAGCCAGCGATCGCGCTCTTTCTCTTGGCTTACGACTTAACGCCGGACACGGTTTAACCTATCAGAATGTTTACCCCATTGCTTGTATTCCAGGCATGGAAGAACTTAATATTGGTCATAGCATCATTAGTCGCGCTGTCTTAGTGGGATTAGAACGAGCCGTCCGCGAAATGAAAGATATTATCAGGAGTTAAACCATGCAAACCTACTACTACGTTTTAGCCAGTCAAAAATTTCTCTTAGAAGAAGAACCCTTCCAAGAAGTCTTAGAAGAACGATATCGCTACTATGAAGAACAGAACAAAGAAATTGACTTTTGGTTAGTGAAACAACCAGCATTCTTAGAAGCACCAGAGATGAAATCAGTTAAGGAGAAATGCCCTCAGCCCTCGGTTGCTGTAATTTCTACCGATGTTCATTTTATTAACTGGCTCAAGTTACGCTTAGAATATGTCTTAACAGGAAGTTTTGAAGCTCCCTCTGAGAGTATCAGCGATCCCCTAGCTTCACTTGAAGTCGAAAAAAGTGCCTAAGGGACAAACCTCCCTGTCTAACTGAAAGTAGCAGGGAGGCTTTAATTACTGTTGATGATAAATTTTTTCTGCTTTCTGGTGAGAGGCTTCAGCTTGTAATTCCTCTACCACATCCCAAGCTACGGCACATTCAGCAGAAGTATCACCTTGGTTTTTACATACATCACGGGCTTTTGCGATAGCATTTTGAATCTCTTCGGCTAAAATTTTCTCTTTCGGTTTTTCTACGAAGTCGCCTTTACGCAGAATATCAGAGGTAGAAATTAACCCTAACAATTCTTTTTGAATCACAGGGGCATGATGAATATTGAGTTGACTAAATAAACGAGCAACATATTCTACCCCTAAATCAGGATTTACCACTACACAAGGTTTTGTCATTACCTCATACACTCTCATCTGTTGAGGATCTTTTCCGTAAGCCGCCACTTGCTTCACAATATCGGTTTCAGTAATAATCCCATAAGCATCATCCTCCCGACGACGATCCACAATTAAACAACGGATATTGTTATCTCTCATTAATTGCACTGCTTCAGAAATTGTGGCTGATCCTTTAACTTTTACCACATTTGGGTTCATAATTTCTTTAGCTTTCATTAGCATAATGAATTACTCCTCTATTCCTTAATTTTGTTCTAATTATCTTCGATTTGGCTTTACAATTTTATCAAATTTTAGTCATGAAATTACTTGAGAGATCCAACTGCCATGTAACCCATAAGGAATATGATATTTTAAGCCCAATCGTGCTATTTCTTCTAATGTTTTTCCTTCTAAAATTACGAACTCTGAACAATGTTTTTTCCCATTGTAAACTAAGGTCAACACCCAACCCTCATCTTCTGTTTGACTATCAGGTTTAGGAACAAAAGTGGGTTCGCTAACAAACCCATGGGGGGCATTACTCCATACGAGATGCTCTTGGGTTTGCCAGTCATATTTTAAGATTCCTTGTAAGGGAGCATTACCGATTGATTGATGAGCCGTTGCCATAAATAAATAGCGATAGGGTTGCCCCACTTTATTGGGATGAACTGCTGGAAACTCACAACAACGGGGTTCTACTAACTCTTTATCAACTACTTGTGTTTCTAAATTGAGAGTAAATCGCCATAATTGACCGGGGTGTAGAGCCTCAAAATCAACATCTCTGAAATCAGAATCAGGATCAACTTCTGGGAAATCAGCATAACAAATAGAGTCAACACATAACTGCTGATTATTTATCTCAAAAGCATTACCATGATGAAAAATAAATCCCGCATTAACTTCTAACTTCTTAACGCTTTCACCGCTATTTGTATTTCGGGGAATGACCCAAACTTGACTATTTTCTTCAGGATGAAACTTAATACATTCTCCTGCGCCTCGTAGCCCTAAAGCAAAGGGAATCGGATTAAATTTCACAGGATTTTGGAAAAAGATATAGTAATTAGGCGTAATGGCAAAATCATGAATAAATGCAAACCCAGGCACATTATGACTTTGTTTTCTTAAAAGATTGAAGTTGGCATCAAAATCATAAGTGTGAATAGTTGTGGATAAACCAGGTTCAATATAAAAATTAATTAAACAGGGCTGATTATTATTAAGAGCCGATTGAGGTTCAATCCAAGGATGAGCGGCAAAGGCATCTTTTTCGCCTAAAATGCCATGAAGCTTATCAATTCCGAGAGTTTCTAAAGTTTTGGGATCTAAACGATGAGGTAAACCACCTTCCCATAAAGCAAGGAGTTTATTTCCCCAATAAATAACATTAGTATTAGCAATATTTTTTTGCTTAAAATCAAAAGCATTTTGAAGCCATCCTCCGGGTTTTTGAGTCCCAAAAACATTCCGATATAAAATGGTTCCTGCCTCTTGTTCTTCGATAAAGCCCTGAGTGCGAACAAAGCGGTTTTGAAAATGAACTTTCCCTTCTTGAAACGAAAATTTACAAATCATGCCATCGCCATCAAAGGGATGTTGCACAGGAATGCCATTAATATCGAGTAACCCTGGCCCATTCCGAAATAATGTTCCCTGTAACGCCTTGGGAACCGCCCCAGAAATTAGTTCTAACTCGTAACTTTCTTCTCGCCGTTGCGAGTCATATCCTCGTTGCCATTGTTTTTTAGAATAGGGCTTTTCTTGTTCGGGAGTGGCATTACTGGCTAAGGAAGTCATAACTCCTAGTTTGAATTTACAAAAATTTACACCTACTTGGTTATAACAGTTTCAGTCACACCAGTGCATCTATGCTAAGAATGAGGTCAATAATATGAAGAAATGTTACAAGTAAGAGAAGTAAGGCAATTATTTACTCTCCTCAACCATGTCTGAATTTAATCCCAACTCCCTGAAGGTGAAGGCAGTTCTCCTTGGAGCAAGTCCTTTAGTTATTTTACCCAGTTCTGCAATTTCTCCAGCATTACCAGCAATTCAAGATTATTTTTCCCATATCAATAATTCTGAGTACTGGGTAAGACTAGTTTTAACCATGCCAGCACTTTCAATTATTATCGGAGGAGTGGTAACAGGTCAATTAATTGATCGCCTGGGACGTAAACCTCTGTTAATTGCAGCGGTTATTTTAGCTAGTCTTTCTGGAGGAGCGGGTTATATTTTAGATAGTCTGACGATGTTGCTGTTAACCCGGGTTATTTTAGGTTTTGCAGTAGCAACCGTCATTACCAGTATTACCACGCTCATTGCTGATTATTATGAAGATCAAGCCCGATCAACTTTAATGGGGTTACAATCTACTTGCATTGCAGCTGTGGGGGTGGTTGTTCTTTCTGTTAGTGGGGTGTTGGCAGATATTAGCTGGCGTACTCCGTTTTTAATTTACCTGTCTCCTTTAGTTTTAGTACCTTTCATGGTGTTATGGCTGAGTGAACCGATTGATGAGATTGAAGATTCGGATAACTCACAAACTCAGATTCCTTGGGCGCAACTTCCCCTATTAACGTTGGGGGTAATTTATGGGGTGGAATTGTTGCATATGTTCTTGTTTTATCTTACTCCTGTTCAGTTACCGTTTTATCTGCGTTCATCCTTTGATCTACCTGCCTCTTTAAGTGGATTTGCCCTTTCTACCCTGACATTTTGTCAGGCTGGGATTTCAATTGTTTATGGTCGAGTTAAGGCAAGGTTGAGTTTTGTTAATATTCTCGCGATCGCGTTTGGATTAGCCTGTGTTGGGCATACTATTATTGCAGTCGCTCCCAATTTCAAATTCATTGTTTTCGGATTAGCTATTAGTGGTTTAGGCTTCGGTTTACTCTTCCCTAACTGCAAAGTTTGGCTAACCCAAGCCGTTGAGCCAAAAATTCGAGGTCGTGCTTTAGGCGGGTTAACCACAGCGTTCTATATTGGCGAGTTTCTTTCCCCATTTGCCAGTCAAACTGCTATCCAATGGGTAGGGGCAAGTGGCACTTATGCCCTTGCTAGTGGCATTTTAGGCGTAGTTGCTGTATTTGCCTTGATAGCCAGTACGAAAGATGCCCTCACCCCTTCTGAGTCTTTATCGAGCAATTAAAGATGGGTTACAAAAGGAACAGCCACTACCTTTGCGGTTGCGTCTCCTACTTGCACCGTTAAGCCTTCTCCGCCTGCTTTAGTGCGAATATAGCCTAATCCTTTGACCCCTTCTTCTGTTTCTAGGATACGGGTTAATTTGCCTACTTTTTTCCCTTCTACGGTGATGGGGGTTTCTGGCGTAACGGGTTGTGATAATTCTAGCCCCCATAGCCGTTGTTTAACTCCTTGATATGTATTCAGTCGCGCGATCGTCTCTTGACCAATATAGCAGCCTTTATCAAAGGAAATGGCTTTCCACAGTCCAGCTTCTAGGGGGTTATAATCTTCTGTAAGCTCGTAGTCGGGGAGTGGTCGTCCCTGTTCTAGGCTCAATTCTTCCCACACTTCTGGAGAAAGGGAAGTAACGCCAGCATTGCTTAACATCTCTTGGAAGTTGCTGGCTTGTTGAGAAGACAGAATCAAGGTATAACCAGTTAAGCCTAAATCAGTTCCCAGTGCAACTCGGACAGAAATGCCATTAATTTCTCTCATTTCATGGCTGGCAAATGGTTGATCCTTGAGAGGATTTAATCCCCATTTTTCTAAAAGAGCTGAACTTTTTTCGCCGTAGAGATAGAAAACAGCATTTTCTTGGGAAACATTCTTTAGCTTCACCTGATCCATAGGGAAAAGATAGCGATCTAGCCACTCCATGAGAAATTGCGTCCGATTGGGAGAAACTAATAATATTATTTTATCCTTACCCACATAAACCGTCGCTAAATCAAGATTACGAGCAGTGGAATTCACAAAAACAGTATTGCATCCTTGTCCCGCTTTGAGACTTTTAATTTCATTGGTGCTTTGATTGTGGAGAAAATTAAAACTATCTTCTCCTGTTAATTCAATAATTCCTTGCTCGGAAGCATGGTAACTTGCTACTTCTTTTTGAGCAGTTTTTTTAAGGTCGGAATAAGAACTCATAGGCTTTTATTTTTCTAAACTGGAAAATAAATTTTCAATTTTAGCTTGGGCTTTTTGATCAAGTTTTTCCCAATCTACTTCTCCTGTTTCGGTATCAAATAATCCTGTATCAATATCAACTTGTAATTCTGAGTCTGGGGGAACACTTCCCCGTTGATAGTCTTGAAAACAAACTTCAAAACACAGTTCCCATAAGCTAACTTTAATATCTTGACCTTGCTTACTCAAGCAGAGTTCATACCCTGGAATTGGGGTTTCTACTTCTTGATAACTTTCTCGCCATGCTGAGTCTTCAAGGGCTTTCCGTAAATTATCGACTACCCGAATATAAGCTGGTTGCATCAGTAATTGGGCTTGTTCCCATGCTTGGGAATTACTCAGTTTCGGAATCATAATTTTCCCCTTGCACAGTAATAATCGTCGGCAAAGAAGGGGCTTGGATAGAATTTACCCAAGCCTCAATATTTTCTTCGCCAATGTCTTGCAAAGACTCTAGTAACGCGCTACTTTGATCAAGGAGTTGGGTAACATCAATTTGGAAATAA
Source organism: Euhalothece natronophila Z-M001 (assembly GCF_007904085.1). Classification (GTDB taxonomy): domain Bacteria; phylum Cyanobacteriota; class Cyanobacteriia; order Cyanobacteriales; family Rubidibacteraceae; genus Halothece; species Halothece natronophila. Next base: position 1,852,638 of record NZ_CP042326.1, on the reverse strand, counting down.
GTCGGTTCGTACTCTTCTAAGCGTCCAATTCCTTCTCCTAATAAGGTGACTGCCCCCCGCCAGTTCAAATTACTGAGGTGGTAGCAGCCAACGGCAATCTGCAATAGTCCTTGATAAAAAGCGCGATCGCGCAATTCTGCTTCCATCCACAATTCCTCAAAGGTATCATGGCAAGCATAGAACTGTTGCTGATTAAACTGGGTTACTCCTTGCCAAAAAGTAGCAGTAGGCATGAAGACAAAGCCTTATCCCATGGTTTCACGAACTTCTTTGATATAGTCGAGATCAATGTCTTGCTCGTTTCCAGCAAAGTCATGATCGTCGGTTAAAAAGAGCATACAATGACACTCTTTCCGTTCGCGCATCGGAACACAAGGGCAATTCCAGTAGCCATGTTTGGCTTCTGCTTCTTTGTCTTCATAATGGCGACAAGGACACAAGGGCGCACCTAATTCCTCTTTATGCTTGGCTAATCCTTCAATTACCACGGCGGTAACAGACTGATCAGCACAGAAATAAGTCCCAGTTTGTTTGGCATATTTCTGGGAAAAATTCCGCATTAGATTTAAGGCTGAGTCGCCGCTAACATTGGGATTTTGGTCTTCAGTTTGATTTTCAGTGTTTGCAGTCATAGGGCTATAAAACTTCCTAGAATGACAAATATTATTCTATTGTCACACTCCATTTGATTTATTATTTTCTATCATGCCTCACTCCACCTATAAAGATCAATCTGTTAGCGGCTCTTATTTTGACGTAACTCCCAAGCCTTCAACCGGTTTAGTTTCTTAGGAGAGGCATAGACTCAACTGCCGTCTGAACTGTAGTCAGCGTGTTTGCCCGATTTAAAACTACTAGCCAGCAAAGTACCATCGCAACAGCGAGCAAAATCACATAGGGTAAGAACATTTGTAATCCTAAGCCTTCTGCTACATTACCTGCTAACCAAGGAAAGAGGGCTTTTCCTAAGCTGCTTAAACTGGCAATAAAACTAATTGATCCCATTAAAAGATGACTAGGAATAACATTAGAAAGAAATGCAAATCCAGTGGGTAAAATGGGGCCCAAGCAAAAACCCGTTAATAATAAACCAAAACCACTGGTAAAGCTCAGCGCAACTAAATTAAAAAGTAAGAGTCCGCAAACAACTCCAATTAAACAAGTATTAATAATGTTTTTACTACCAATTTTGTGAGCTAAGGGCGCAATACAAACTCTTCCAACAGTTAATCCTAACCAATAACCACTGACTAACCAACCAGCTAAGGCAGTGCTTTCATGACGATATTCCGTGAGAAAACTATAACTCCAATGTCCTAGACTAATTTCGGCACCAGCATAGAAAAGGAGAAAGAAAGCAAATAGCCAAACAAAACGGTATTTTAAGGGGCTATTTTCCTGATTAGAACTTTCTTCGCTAATAGTAGTAGTAGCATCAGCTTTCGTAAATAAGGCACGAATACTGAGTAATAGACAGAGACTGACGGTTGCAATAATAAAATAAATGATATTCCAGCTAAATTTAGCTTCTAAGAGTTGTGAAGCGAGAAAAGGACTGAGTAATGCACCTACCCCGTAAAAAGCGTGAAGATAGTTTAAAAGAGCCGTTTTATTGGGAAGGCTGGCTAAATGGGAATTTAATGCGGCTTCGAGAATTGCTGCCCCAAAGCCTAGTAAGAGAGGAACACCCAACAAAATATATAGTGGTGGTTGACTAGCAAATATTAAAATTCCGCCTAGAAAACTCAGTTTTCCCAGTAAGAGAAATTTTACGTTCCCTAATTTGCTTGAAAGGAAGCTACTATTAAGCGCTGCAATTAAGTAACCGACAGAACCCACAAGAAACGCAAAGCTAAGGGTAGTTTTATCTACATGATAATAATCTCCCCAGCGTGGCAATAAAACTCCAATTACGGCATCATTTGCCCCAATGAGAATAAAGGCGAGAAAGGCAAACCCAATTTGTAGCTTGACGCGTAAGGGGCTTGTGATGTAACTCAAATTTTGTGAATTTTCATTAAGCAGGTTCTCATTTTCTGCTTCAGCGATCGTATCCTGATCGTAAGTTGGATTAGAAAGCCAATTTTCCTCTAACTTGGCTTTTGCTGATACTTGTGTTGGGGGATCTAGTTCTGCTGTCGTCATCGTCGCTTATCCTTTTTGGGAATGTTGAAATTGCAAATCTTAAAACATTCTAGAATTTGTATAGTGGCACTGTCTCGTCTGTGAGAAAAAAAATCAATCAGTTTTTTTTTATTCAGTCAATTATATCCATTGATTGTGACTGAGAAGGCTATGTAATTACGAAGTGAGTAGTTTAAGAATATAAGTTTGCCACATATTCCCCATAGCCGTTATACAGTTGCGTTTCCTTGATTTCCCAAGATAAATCAGGCCCCTCACTAATAAAATTCTCTGTCGCCTGTGACCATCGGGGATGAGGGACTTCAGGATTAACATTAGCAATTAAGCCATACTCATTAGGCATCAATGTATTCCAATAAGTTGCGGGTTGTTCCGCGAGAAATTCCACTTTGGCAATAGACTTTGCCCCCTTAAAGCCATATTTCCACGGTAAAACTGCCCTTAGCGGTGCGCCATGTTGTTTCGGTAATTCTTCCCCATAAATGCCAATGGCAAAAAAGGCTAACTCATTTGCCATTTCATCAAGGCGCAAAGACTCAGTATAGGGCCAAGGAAGTTCCCCAAAATGAAACGTGGGGCCAGGCATGATCTTTTCATCATAAAAGGACGTAAAGCGCACAAATTTAGCCTTAGAGGTAGGTTCAACGGCTTTAATTAACGCTTTCATCGGAAACCCTACCCAAGGTAAAACCATCGACCAGGCTTCCACACAACGAAAGCGATAAATGCGTTCTTCAATAGGAAACTGCTTTTTAATCTCGTCTAAATCATAAGTTTTAGGATTTTTGACTAACCCGGTTACTTCCACTTTCCAATCTTCTGTGGGTAAGTCTTGGGCTTTTAACCAGATAGATTTATTTCCTCCAAACTCATAAAAGTTGTTGTAACTTCCTGCTAATTTTTCATCCGTTATCGGACGTTCTAGGTTAGAAAAATTTGGATTAGTAGAGAGAGGTGAAATTTTAGGACGTTTGAGACTGGCTTTTAAGGCTTGTTCAGATTCAGATTGAGTACAGCCGGTTAAAGAAAATGCAGTTGCCCCAATTCCTACGCCAATGAGACTTTTAAGAAAATGTCGCCGCTTGAGATATAAGCGTTTTGAGGTAATTTGAGAGCGTTCATTATGCCAAGGTTTAGGATTACGGATGATCATTATTTGTTATTTGTGGTACTACTTTTACTCTTAGTTCCGCCTTTTTTAGTAGCTGTTTTACTGCTGGAATTTTTGTTGGCACTGTTACTAGATTTGGTCTTGCTTGTTTTACTTTTAGTTCCAGTTTTACTGCTAGACGTTTTCTTAGAACTCGAATTGCTACTAGATTTGGTCTTGCTTGTTTTACTTTTAGTTCCAGTTTTACTGTTAGACGCTTTCTTGGAACTCGAACTACTAGATTTGGTCTTGGTTGTTGTACTTTTACTTTTTTCTGCTAAAAGTTCCACCGCTCGTTCTAGGGTAATATTCTCAGGCTTTTCTCCTTCTGGAAGACTGGCATTTTTTCGACCATGATTAACATAAGGGCCATGTTGCCCTTTATATAATTTCACGGGCTTATCATTATCAGGGTGATTTCCTAATTCTTTAATTAATTCTTTTTGGTTGCCGCGACGAGTTCTTTTCGGTTGTGAAAGCAGTTCTAAAGCGCGATCTAATCCCACCGTTAACACATCATCCTCTTTCTTTAGAGAACGATAGTCTTTCCCCTCTTTTCCTTGATCATGGACAACATAGGGGCCGTATGGTCCGATCGCGGCTTTGATGGGTGCGCCCGTTGCAGGATGTTCGCCTAAATGACGAGGAAGTGAAAGTAAATCCACTGCCATTTCTAACGTTACATCTTCGGCTTTTGTCCCTTTAGGAATCGAACAGCGTTTCGGCTTTTTCTTCTCTTCAGTGGCTTCTCCTAATTCCACATAAGGACCATATTTACCAATTTTGATAAAGATGGGTTCTCCCGTTTCAGGATGCGTTCCCAGTTGATCTGGCCCTTCTGTTTTCTGGCGAATCAGAACCTCTACTTGTTCAGGATTAATATCAGCAGGAGTCACATCTTGCGGAATAGAAGCCCTGACCTGTCCTTCTTCACTTTCAGTTTCTAGATAGGGGCCAAAATAGCCAATTTTAATTCTCGCATCAATGTTTTCGTCTAAATCAACCGCTTTAGCCGTATCAGGATCAATTTCTTTCTGCTTTTCTTCCACTAGGGTATTGACTCCTTTTTCCCCATAATAAAATTCTTTCAGATAGGGGGTAGAGTCGCTTTTTCCGGCTGCTATGTGATCAAGGGTTTCTTCCATGCGGGCGGTAAAATGAGGATCAACCAATTCCCCAAAATACTGTTCTAAAAGACTGGTGACTGCAAAGGCGGTAAAAGTTGGAACAAGGGCATTACCACGCATTTGCACATAGCCGCGATCGATAATTGTGCTAATAATACTGGCATAGGTACTGGGTCGCCCAATTCCTTCACTTTCTAGCATTTTCACCAGTGAGGCTTCCGTATAACGGGCTGGGGGTTGGGTTTCATGTCCAAGGGACTCTAATTTTTTACAATTGGGATGATCGCCTTCTTTTAAGTTCGGTAAAACCACCTCTTGGTTATCTAAAGCCGCTTCCGGATCATCTGATCCCTCTACATATGCCCGAAAGAATCCAGGAAAGTCAATGCGTTTACCACTAGAACGAAACTCCGCATCTTCCACAGTAAGGGTGACACTAATTTGAGTTAACTTCGCGTTTGCCATTTGTGAGGCAACTGTGCGCTTCCAAATCAAGTCATAGAGGGCAAATTCTCGCCCCTGTAGCCCTGTTTCTTGGGGAGAACGGAAACTTTCTCCAGCTGGGCGGATCGCTTCGTGGGCTTCTTGTGCGCCTTTACTTTTGGTACTGTATTGACGGGGTTTTGGGGAAAGGTATTCTTTACCGTATTTGCTGGTTACACAGCTTCTAGCGGCACTAATGGCTTGTTCAGACAGATGCACCGAGTCAGTCCGCATATAGGTAATATAACCATTTTCATACAAACTCTGAGCCGTCCGCATGGTATCCCGTGCTGAGATTTTTAATTTGCGGTTGGCTTCTTGTTGCAGAGTGGAAGTAGTAAACGGCGGTGATGGCTTGCGAGTAGTGGGTTTTTCTTCAACTTGTTTAACCGTCCATTCTTTATCACTTAGTCGCTCTTTTAGCGCATTCGCATCTGCTTCTTTTAGCAGCACCACATCCTTCCCTTTAGCAATTTTCCCCGTTTTCGGGTCAAAGTCACTACCTGTGGCGAGTTTTTTCCCACCAAGGGTAATTAATTTCGCTTCAAATTCACTTTTTTCTTTTTCTAGGGTGGCTTTTAAGTCCCAATAACTTCCACTTTTGAAAGCCCGCCGTTCTCTTTCTTTTTCCACAATGAGACGTACCGCCACTGACTGCACTCGCCCTGCGGAAAGTCCCCGTGCGATTTTGTTCCACAGTAGGGGAGAGAGGGTATAGCCATAGAGACGATCAAGAATGCGCCGAGTTTCTTGGGCTTCTACTAAGTCATCGTTGACATCCCGACATTGGTTAAGGGCTTCTTGAATCGCCTCACGGGTAATTTCATGGAAAACCATCCGCTTGGTAGGAACTTTTGGGTTGAGTAATTCTTTAAGATGCCAAGAAATGCTTTCTCCTTCTCTGTCTTCGTCTGTGGCGAGGATTAATTCATCGGCTTCTTTGAGGGCGGCTTTGAGTTCCTTAACAACTTTTTTCTTGTCACTGGGAACAACATAAACAGGTTCAAATCCATTTTCTACGTTAACCCCCAGTCGCGCCCAACTTTCCCCTTTAATTTTGGCTGGCACTTCTTTCGCGGAGGAGGGTAAGTCTCGCACGTGGCCCATGGAGGCTTCTACGCGATAATCATTGGGCAGATATTTACGGATGGTTCGGGCTTTAGTTGGTGATTCAACGATGACAAGAGTAGGCATTGGGCTTCAGGAGAATGTAGTAAATTAAACGGCAAATCGCTATTTAATCTTTGATGATAACGAATCTGAATTTATAGCATAGACTTCTTCTACTAATATCAGATCAAATTTAGAATTGCACAGTTTTTTAACCGATACCACTTAACCGATACCACCGAGAAGTCCCCATCCACACTCTATTGGCGATAGGCTTTTTCAGCCTTGGCTCCGATTTCATTAATTTTGATTGATTTGATACTAAGCAGTTTTTAACTCTTCTTGCTTTTTATCGAGAAACTTAGCAATTCCAGACTTCTCGATTAGCCCAAAAACAACACCATTATCCCCAATAACTGCTACCTCATTCTGCTTATTTTGCTCAAACATCATCACTACTTCTAGAAGAGATTGCTTGGGTTTTACAGAAGTTACTTCTTGTGGCGTTGTTAATTCACGAACTGTTTTTTCTGTCCATTCCGAAGTAGGAATAATTTTAAGGTCATCAACTTTTAATTCACCAATTAACTTTCCTTCTTCATCAGTGACTAGAAACTTGCTCCATTCTCCTTTTCCGATGATATACTCGTTAACAAATTCTCGTAAATTTAAATCAGCTTTAATTACAGGACTATTTTCACTCACTGCTTCTTCAGCTGTAAAGCGACTGAGCTTATCTTGCAACGTGGCAGACTGGGCTGAGCGTCCAGCATTTTGTAGTAAGAAAAAGCCAATAAAGGCTGTCCAAATACTACCAAATTGAGTAATGCCAAATACCGAAAATAATCCTAATACAATTGCAATCCAGCCAATAAATTGACCAACAATACTAGCAATAAAAATTCCTCGATACTGATTCCCTGTAATTTTCCAAACAATTGCTTTTAAGACATTACCACCATCAAGTGGCAAGCCTGGAATCATATTAAATAGAGCTAAAATTAAATTAACTGTTGCTAGTAACCCAATTACAGCAGATAGAGGTTCTGAGAGGGAAACAGAGAAGTTAATAGTGGTAAACAGCACAAATAAAAGAACACTGACAGCAGGGCCAGCAATGGCTACTAACAATGCTCCCCATGGTGTTTTAGAATCTTCTTCTAAACTGGCTATGCCACCAAAAATAAAAAGGGTAATTGAGTTCACCTTGATTCCCTGTTTCAGAGCTACAAAACTATGCCCTAATTCGTGAGCTAAAACTGACGAGAATAATAGTAAGGCTGCCACTAATCCTAATAGCCAAGGGGCTACTCCAACTAATTGCGGAAAATTTTGTAGCTGACTACCATAGACCCAAGTCACTAAAACTAATACTAAGAACCATGAGGGGTTAATATAGAAGGGAATGCCAAATAAGTTGCCAACTCTGATATTATTATTCATTGCTTATTCCTTGCTTTCTCATGCAATTACCAATATCGTAACAAAATGTTAAGACAATGTTGCTCAGTGATTGCCGTAAAAGCCGTATTATTTGCGTTCGGTTACACGCTTAACTTGCTATTTCTCTCAAAAGATAGAGCAAGAATTAACTAATAATTTCACTGTCTAACATTATCCGCTTATAATTCTACCAAACATCGTTCATGGAAAATACAGCTGAGTTTATTTGTGCCTTTTGTGGTGAAGGTAATCCTACCTTTATTGATGTTAGTGTTGGTTTAAAACAATGCTATGTGGAAGACTGTCAAGTTTGCTGTAATCCCAATATTTTATACATAAGTATTGATGAAGAGACGCTAGAAGCAGAGATTCATACTGACTGCGAAAGTTGAGCAAACGATTAGTGATTACTTGAAAAAGAATTTTGGAGACAAATTGATAAATTTAGCGAATATTTCTTACTGGCAATTTCCTATTCTTATTAGGGAGGAGTCATAGCAGTGTCACTCTCATGAGGTTTTCGTCCTTTGTCCTTTGTCCTTCGTAAAGCAATGACTAATGACTAGTGAACAATAGCAACAAATTAAGGAAGTTCTTTCCAAATTACCTCACGGAGAGGGAAAATAGAAGAGAATGTTGGAGAAGCAAGTATGTCAGATAATTTACGAAGTAAGGTCGTTACACAAGGAACACAACGCGCCCCGAACCGTGCTATGTTGCGGGCAGTGGGATTTGAAGATCAAGATTTTAATAAGCCAATTGTAGGAGTGGCGAATGGGTTTAGCACCATTACTCCCTGCAATATGGGGATTGATGATTTAGCTATCCGCGCTGAATCTGGTTTTAAGCAGGCTGGGGCAATGCCTCAAATGTTTGGCACAATTACCATTTCTGATGGTATTTCCATGGGAACAGAAGGGATGAAATACTCTCTTGTTTCCCGAGATGTGATTGCTGATTCTATTGAAACAGTCTGTAATGGGCAAAGCATGGATGGTGTCTTAGCCATTGGCGGCTGTGATAAAAATATGCCTGGGGCAATGATTGCTATGGCGCGTCTGAATATCCCTGCGATTTTTGTCTATGGGGGAACGATTAAACCTGGGCATTACAACGGACAAGATTTAACCATTGTTAGTGCGTTTGAAGCAGTTGGGCAACACAGTGCAGGGAAAATTGATGAAGCCCATTTAACAGAAATTGAACGCCGAGCTTGTCCAGGGGCTGGTTCTTGTGGGGGAATGTTTACGGCAAATACTATGTCCTCAGCATTTGAGGTGATGGGGATGAGTCTTCCTTATTCTTCTACCATGGCTGCCGAAGATGCGGAAAAAGCTGATAGTGCCGAAAAGTCTGCTTTTACACTAGTCGAGGCAATTCGCAAACAAATTCTGCCTAGTCAAATTTTAACCCGCAAGGCGTTTGAAAATGCCATTTCAGTGATTATGGCTGTGGGAGGATCAACTAACGCTGTTTTGCATTTGCTTGCTATTGCCAATACGATTGGGGTGGATTTAACGTTAGATGATTTTGCCAAAATTCGCGATCGCGTTCCCGTTTTATGTGATCTAAAGCCTTCAGGACGATATGTAATTACCAATCTTCATGAAGTTGGGGGCATTCCTTTAGTTATGAAAATGCTCCTTGAACATGATCTGTTACATGGAGACGCTTTAACAATTACAGGGCAAACCATTGCGGAAATTTTAGAAGATGTCCCCAGCACGCCTCCCAGTGGTCAAGAGGTGATCCGTCAGTGGGATAATCCTCTGTATGAAAAAGGACATTTAGCCATTCTTAAAGGTAATCTTGCCAGTGAAGGAGCCGTGGCAAAAATTAGTGGGGTAAAAACTCCAAAAATTACGGGGCCAGCGCGAGTCTTTGAGTCAGAAGAAGACTGTCTAGATGCGATTCTAGCTGGGAAAATTCAAGCAGGTGATATTGTTGTGGTTCGCAATGAGGGGCCAAAAGGGGGGCCAGGGATGCGCGAAATGTTAGCCCCGACTTCGGCAATCATTGGCGCTGGTTTAGGCGACTCTGTGGGCTTAATTACCGATGGTCGTTTTTCTGGTGGCACCTATGGCATGGTAGTTGGTCATGTGGCTCCTGAAGCAGCCGTTGGGGGAACCATTGGATTAGTGCAAGAAGGAGATACGATTACCATTGATTCTTACGCGCGATCGCTGCATGTTCACGTTAGCGACAAAGAATTAGAAGAACGACGGAAAAACTGGCAACCTCCCTCTCCTCCCTATTCTAGAGGAGTTTTAGCTAAATACGCTCGGTTAGTCTCTTCTAGTAGCTTAGGGGCAGTAACTGATTTAAATCTGACCCAATAACTGAAAAACCTGAGTATGGAGGACTCCCTCCATGCTTAAGTTACTTACAGACTAATTGATAGAGTCTGGTTCTACCTCTATACAAAGATCACGACAAGGAATCGTATCTTCATGAATAGTACCTTGTTCAGGGGCATGAATTTCTAAAACAGCATCCTCAGGCGCTTCAAACAAAAATCGTTGTGCTGGAAAAACCACCCTCTCCAAATACCAATTAGGAATATTGCTAATGCGAGCAATTACCACTTGGTTACGGTGATTAAAAAAGTGACACATTAACATTGTTTTTTTATCTTTGACAGGTTGAGATGCAATCATTGGGTTATATATCTTAAGTTTGCTAAATGACTGATTGAATTAAAACAAATTAATTACTAATAGGGATCAATTTGATCCCCATACCTTTTAACTTAACAGAGAAAAACAAAAATTAAAAATGAGGTACAAATTAGCACATACGCCTTATTAAACCTTACTTGATTGAATTTAGCCTCTATCAAATAGCATAGAAACAAGAGCAGACAAGGTTTTTTGACTTGTGATAAAAGTTTCTGACTCACTTTCTTAAGTATTCCTAAAGAAAACCTTAAGTTAAATTCACTCTTGTTGTAGGACAGCTTCTACAACGATCAAGTCAAAGAGGCATCGGTTTCAAACAGATGCAAGTACATAGGACTTACGCATTGACAGAATGGTAAGATAATGCAGTGGATTACTGAAGCTGAGGTTTGGGATCATTAGACAAACTAGCAAACCCTCTACTACTGCACGGTGCGGTCTTGAACACTACACCTTATGTTTCCCCTCGGAACCGAAGCAGCGAGGATCTTATCGCTTGTCGCTAGTACCATTCACATGCCTCCCAGAATAGCATCAATCGGTTTCTCCTATAGGAAGCGAAATATTTATTTTTAAGAAATGTTAACGGAAGTCCTCACTTGGGGGTTAATCCGAAGCTAGTGACCGAGGACAGTTGGTATCCCAGTTTAAAAAATATCAAATTTCTAAGAAACCAGAAATTAGGCTTTTTCTGTGGAGTAGTAACATCTTGCTATATCGCAACATGAAGGGGGAAATGGCGTTACCATTGCTTATTTGAAATGATCTTTAAGTATTAAAGGGTTAGTCGCTAGTATCAATAACTATGATCAACTATTCGTAGGAGAATTAGCTAACCAAGAGTTTAGATCATCCTCATTTTCTAAATTAAACATAGCAACACCTAATTCCTCTAACTGAGAACTGTTTAAACTCATTATCTTGGCTTGGGTTTGGGATGACAACTCTCCTAAACGACGATTAAGTAAATTTAGCATTAATTCCTGTTTCCCTTCCTGTTTCCCTTGTTCTTTCCAACTGGTTGTAATTTCCATAATTCCCTCCTTAACTACTGTTGATTGAATTTGTTCAAATTCTTGATTAAATACTTCTAACTCGCTTGCGGTTAAACGCAGATAAGTATCCACAAACCCAGAAATTAGTTGCATTCGCGCTGGATCTAAACGTAAAGTCGCTAATAAGCGCAGACATTCTAATTTCACTCGTGGACGTTCGGTGGGGGCAATCTTCATTTTTGCCATTAACGCACAAGCCACTGGATTAGCTTGATTAAGAAAATCTCGCCAGTTTAAGCGGTTAAGCTGAATCACCCGATAATTAAATTGTAAGACTTGGAGATCAGGAAATTCAACTTGGTAAGAATTAATGGCTTGTTTCTGTGGTTGGTCATAAGAGAAAATGACAATTGGGTAAATGGGTAAATCAAATTTTTCATGCAACCGCGCAAAGTAACGGAACATTCTCTTGTTAAAGTTACTTTGGGATGAGGCTTGATTTTCCAGATGAATCAGAAAGTAAGAGTCTTCTCCTCGAAATTGAACTTCTGCTAATAGATCGGTTTCATAGCGTTCTCCCATTGTGACATCAGTAAAGACTTCTTTATCCCGAAAGGTTACTGATTCAGGTTCGAGGTAGTCCAAAACTTGCGGAAAGAAGAGTTCTAGGAATTCGAGAAAAAAGGTGGAAATTAATTCTTTGAATAGTCAATCATGATCAATCGGTTCTTGATTTTCCATTTTTTGATTTTAATTGTAGCGCGATCGCGAAGCATAGACAGAGTCTAATCGTGCAAGGTTTCTCTTGTAAAAAATCGCCTTAAAAACCTTACTTTACTCAATTATTATCTTGAGACAAATTTGCTGCAAGCCGTTTTATCGCTAACTCTAAACTAGGTAAATAAAGAGTAACTGCGTTCCAAACTTGTTCTAAATCAATTCCATTTAAATAATCATGAACTAAGATATTTCTAAACCCTGATAAAGCACGCCAGTCCACTTCTGGGGCTTCTGCTTTTAACTCATTAGATAACTTTTGTGTTGATTCTGCCATTGTTTGTAATCGGCGTAATACAGCATCTTGTACTAGAGAACTATTCATGAACCTTTCCTTATTATTTTCAGTGTAGTTTTGGATGTGTTCAATACACTCTAAAATATGCGCCAGATAAATAGAATCACGTTCTGAACTCATAAAGGTTTTGCCTCATTTAAAACCCGTTCCCGAATGAAAGGACTTAACCCCTGTTCAGTGACAATATCAACTTTACATCCTAATAAGTCCTGTAAATCCATGAGTAATCCCCCCGGAAACCAAGGACTTGTTTTTGTGGAATCATAGTCAATTAAAAAGTCAATGTCGCTGGCTTCTGTCTCTTCTTTACGGACGACTGAACCAAACACCCGAACGTTAAATGCGCCATGTTGAGAAGCGATTTTTAGGATGTCGTCTCGTTTTTCTTCTAATTGTTCGATCAAGTGCATTATTTCTATTAACTGGTAAAAATAGATTTATTTTTCAAAGGAATGGATCATCGGAAGGGATAAATGTTGAAGCAGGTTCTTTACACTGAACACAAACATACATATAACCTGTAGGATATAATCTTGGGAATGCACTTTTATGTTTACACTTAGGACATAGTATTGGTTTTTCTATCCAAAATTTATCTTCAACATAATCATAGTATTTTGGTAATTTTTTCTTGGTAATACCTATTTTATCAATAAAGTTAGTTGGATCGATAAAATAATTAAACTGATTTCCTTTATTCGCTTTAAATGCTTCTTGATCTAGTTTTGCATGAGGAAAAAAGTCGTATTTTGGATCAGAAAAATCATTTTTATTATCGGTACAAAACCAAACCTCACCTTCTTTAAGTTTCCGAATTACACATAACCAAAGCAAGCAATCACCTACACTACTACTTTTAGAGTTAATGGCAGGAGGGATGCGATTAAAAACTCTTCTCCCTGCTTCAGAAAAAAATTCATCAGAGCAATTTTGATCAATCAATGCTCTTTGAAAGAGACTATCAATAATCTTTAAATTTTGCTCTATATTTGTATCCAATTTTTTTAAATCATTTTGTAGATTATTATGAACATCTAATAAAGAATCTGAATGATCAGGAAAATGTCTTTTAATATCTTTAAGTTGACCAATCCAACTTTTACATTTTTTTGTCCAATTTGCTTTTATTTTATCACGATGCCGCTCAAATTCAATTTTAACTGATTCAGGTAGTATAAGATAAGAATCAGTTTTTTCTATATTTTCACTCAGCGTTTCCAGCAAAGTGTAAAATTTCGGTTCTCCAGCGAGTTTAATCCAAACGCAAGTATCAATGATTAGATACCTATCCATAGCTCTTTGTTAAAGTAATGTTACTTTATTATAACTTTGGTCTTGATAAGCATCATAGTGAATAAAGTTCAATGAAGATAACTCTTTTTGAGAGAGGTAGAAAAGAGTTAGCGATGCGTAAAGACAATAACATTAATTATCTGCCACTAATTCTTTCTCATTCACTGATTCCGACTCCTGCTTCCCATTCGATCGACGTTAACATCCCCGTTAATAATGTCCATACTAACCCAGACTACACAAAATTGTTGAGAATGGTTAATGTACTTAACATGGTGATGACACTGATTAAGAGAATCGGGTGAAACGTACTGCAGTTGCTTCAATGATGCCTTCTTTGCCTCTATCGTTAATAAACTATAGCTTGCTGATTTTGACAGAAAATTAGCTGATTCACAGTGGTAAAGTTAACTTCTGCAAAACGAACCTGAATTGTCACTGAGGTTAATTCTCTCTGAACTTGTCCAATAGAAGTATCTATGCCACAAATTGCCATATCGCAACATGAAGGTGAAAATGGCATTACCATTGCAAATAATCATAATTTAAATCATGCGTATTGTTGTACAAAGAGTTAAATCCTCACAAGTGATTGTTGATGGTAACGTAGTTGGAAAAATTGGGCGGGGCTTAAACTTACTGGTAGGAATTACTGATACTGATACGGAAACAGAACTTGATTGGATGGTGCGAAAATGTCTCGATTTAAGATTATTTTCAGGCAAAAATAGCAATAACTGGGATTATTCTGTTCAAGAAATACAGGGAGAAATCCTTGTTGTTAGCCAGTTTACCCTTTATGGCGATTGTCGCAAAGGTCGTCGCCCCTCTTTTAGTCAAGCCGCGTCTCCTGAAACCGCAAAATCCCTTTATGAAAAGTTTGTGGAAAAACTAGAAGCCAGTGGCTTAAAAATTGCAACAGGACAGTTTGGTGCTAATATGCAAGTAAGTTTAGAAAATGATGGGCCAGTAACGTTGTTATTGGAACGGGAAGCTGAAAATTAGTTTTTACTGAAAAGTTATGTTACTGCGTACTGCTACTACTGCCACAGTTTTAACTCTGTTGATGTCGGCTACTCCAGCATTAAGTGAGAATTTAAGTCATCTCAATCAGTTGTTATCGAGTCGAGAATGCGAAGATTGTAATCTGGTTAATGCGGGGTTAGTGAGAGCCAACTTAGCAGGAGCGCAATTACAAGGGGCAAATTTAGCCAATGCTAACCTGAGTCGTGCTAACCTCTCTGGGGCAGATTTAACGGGGGCTAATTTAACTGGGGCTTCCCTAAATGGGGCAGATTTAACTGGGGCAAACTTAACAGGCGTTACGTTACAGCAAACTGATTTAAGAAATTCTTATTTAACCAATGCACAATTAGAAGGCACCAGTTTAGAAAATGCCTATATTCAAAGAGCAGTAGGAATTCCCACTTCCGCGAGTTCTGCGGATCAGCTTTATCGCCTTGCTGTTGCTGAAGCCCAACAAAGAAACTATGAAATCGCTGTTGAATATTCTACTCAAGCCATTGAAGCTGACAGTGACTATGCACCAGCTTATTTAGGAAGAGGCGTTGCGCGTTATGAATTGGGGGATGAAAGCGCCGCCAGAGAAGATGCAGAAGTAGCGGCAGAACTTTTTGCGGCTCAAGATAATGCAGAAGGGGTGCAGGCTTCCCAACAGTTTATGAAAGCTATGGAAATTGCACGACAGCGACCAGAAGACAATGGAGGGGGGTCTAGTTTTGGTGATATTTTGACAGGAATTGGCTCTCTCTTAATGCGTTTTTTATTTTAGGGTCAAGGCGATAATCCTACAATCAAAATTGTTGATTTTGGTATTGATAACTTAACTCATTTTCTGATTACACTTAAGGATCACTCAATGCTTCAAATCCTGAAACCACATCGAGTAATTCAGATGTAATTGCACTTTGACGTTGGCGACGGTATTCAGAAGTGAGATCACTAATTCGATCTTGGATATTCTTCTCTGCTGACTGCATTGAGGATAAGCGACTAGCATTTTCACTAGCAAGGGAAGCAGCGGCAGCACGAAATAGGTAGAGGAAAAGATACTCCCGCATTAAAGCGGATAGAAATTCCTCATCCTTCATGGTTAAGAGAGGAATTTGATTAGTTTGCCAACTGCGTTGACTTAAAGAGCTTAACCAGTCTGAATCAAGTGGAAGAAGTTGAAATTGACGGGGCTGATCAGTGGCGCTGGTGCTAGGTTCATTATAAAAAAGAATCACACGATCAATCCCTTCATGGACTTGCCATTGTTCAATGGCTAATAAAATTTCTGTAGTAAGGTCAACAATGCCATCAACGGCAATTGGAACGGCAAATTGTTGATAAATTTGATGATTTGCGCTTTCTAAAGAGGGAAGTAAGCGTTCTCCCGCGATCGCGATTAAGGGTTCATGGTCTAATGCCAATGCTTGCAATTTCGATAAGGCAAAGGAAGTAATCCGTTCATTAAATTGTCCACATAAACCGCGATCAGAGCCAAAAATAATGATAGCTACTCGTTGAAAGGATAAAGGACGAGATTGGACACCTGAGGGAATCAGCAATTCTCCTTCAGAGGATCGTTGTTGGAGAAGAATTTGGAATCCAGTTTCGATACTGCGGCTATATTCACCTAAAACCTCTACAGCCCGTTCATATTGGCGGATACTTACTGCTGCTAGAGCTTTCATTGTTTTCACCACTGCTTGCAAATCTTCCACATGGTGAATTGTGGCTTGTAGTGACTGAGCATTAGTCATGGCAATTCTCCTGCTTCAATTGCTCTGTTGCTTGCTTCAATGCTTTAGACAGGGTTTCGATATCCTCGTCACTCAAGGAGTTGCCAGCCTCAATAGCATCGCGCATTGGAGATAATTCGCCGTTCATAATGTTTTGTACCTGTGTTTGAGCAAGTTGAATTTGATCCAAGGAAATGTCATCAAATAACCCATGATTCACTGCAAAAAGAATGGCAACTTGTTCGGCTGGAGTCAAAGATTTTGATTCTTTCTGCTTGAGCACTTCTCGCACGCGACGACCGCGTTCAAGAGTATGACGAGTTTGTTCGTCTAACCGAGTGCCAAATCGGGCAAAGACTTCTACTTCTTGGAATTGGGAGTAAGAAAGACGTAAATCAGACGCGACTCTTCTATAGGCTGAGAGTTGAGTTTTTCCGCCAACACGAGAAACAGATTTACCCACATCAACTGCTGGTAGAATCCCTTGTTGAAATAAATTGGGAGAAAGATAAATTTGACCATCAGTGATAGAAATTAAATTGGTGGGGATATAAGCGGAAATATTCTGAGCTTGAGTTTCCACAATGGGCAGTGCGGTGAGAGAGCCGCCACCGAATTCCTCTCGTAGATGAGTTGCTCGCTCTAGGAGTCGGGAGTGAATGTAGAAAATATCACCCGGATAGGCTTCTCGACCGGGGGGTCGTCGTAAAAGAAGTGATAATTCTCGATAAGCCCAAGCGTGTTGGGTGAGGTCATCATATACAATCAGCACATCTCGACCCTGATCGCGGAAATATTCGCCAATGGTTGTCGCAGCATAGGGAGTAATATATTTTAAGCCGGGGGGAGATTCCCCAGGAGCAACTACCACAACGGTGTAATCCATTGCCTTGTACTGGCGTAAGCGATCAATGACCTTTGCCACAGCCGCTCCTCGTTGCCCGATCGCGCAATAAATACAAATGACATTCTGATTTTGCTGGTTGAGAATTGTATCAACGGCAATGGCTGTCTTCCCGATCTGTCGATCTCCGACAATCAGTTCTCGTTGTCCGCGTCCAACAGGAATCAAGGCATCAATTACTTTCAGCCCAGTTTGTAAGGGCACTTCCACAGGATCGCGCTCCATAATTCCTCGGGATTGACGTTCTGTGGGCCAACGCTCATCGGTTTTAAGCTCTCCTTTATTATCTATGGGACGACCTAAGCCATCTACAACTCGTCCTAACAAAGGCTCGCCCACAGGAACATCTAAAATACGACCTAAACGATAAACTTTATCTCCCGCTTGCACCTGTTCACTATCTCCGAGGAGAATCACGCCAATTTCTTCAGCATCGAGATTAAAGGCAATGCCCAGTAAACCGCTTGGAAATTCAATTAATTCATCAAGGCGAACACCAAATAGCCCGCTTACGGTGGCAATGCCACTAGAAACCGATTGAACAATTCCCACTTCATGAGCCTGTAAGGGAAAGCGATATTGATCAAGCAGAGTTTCCCATTGGGAGAAAGTCTTATCAACTAGGCGGGTTAGGGGAGAATCATCTTCATTCATGGCTTAATTATGAGAGGGAGGTTCGCTAGAAATTAAATTGCTAGGGGACTAACCAATAACTAATAACTAATCACTAATATTAGTTGCAAAGAGTTCGGAAAAGGTGCGATCTAAATGTTGGAGATAGTCCTTAACATTCCATCTCACTTCCTGATCGCCAAATCGCGCTTCAATGCCAACAATTAGGTCGGGGTTAGTAGAAAACTCAACTTGGTTGCTAGGGATGAGGTTTTGTTGTTCAATGGCAAGGGCAATTTGTTGTTGTTGCGCAGAAGATAACTCGAAGCCACTGCAAACAACTACCTGCTGACTTTCTCCATTTTTGAGGTTAAGACTATTTTCACCATTACTCTGTTCTTGCAATCGTTGTAGAAATAGCGCGATCGCCTGTTGTTCTAAATCAGCATTCGCTAAATCTCGCAGGATGCGGCGACAAATTTTGAGGGTTTCTTCTTGGAGTTTGATGCGCGATCGCGTGTAAAATGACTCTTGTTCTTGACGCAGAGCTTCTTGCCATTGTTCACGCCGATGTTGAATTTCTTCTCGGGCGGCTTGTCGTAACTCTTGACGCTTTTCTTCGGCTTCTGCTTTGGCTTGGGCGATCAATTCCTCTCGTTGGGCTTCGAGTTCGGCTTGTTGATCTTGGTACTTCTGGGCTTCTTGCTGGGCTTTTACCTGTTTTTCTCGCGCATCATCCCAACGGGCTTGCAGTTGTTTTTGGCGGTCATCCATCACTTGATTAATCGGTCGATACAAGAACCGCCAGAGCAAATAGACTAAAATGACAAAGTTAACAATTTGTGCGAAGAACGTAAACCAATCGAATAACACGCTGTTACCCTCCTGCTTGGTTCAGAAAATGATTCCAGAATGGATTCGCGAAAATGAGGATAATGGAAATCACAAAGCAATAAATTGCCGTTGATTCCACAAAAGCCATTCCCACAAATAAGGTTCGCGTAATCGTATTTGCTTTATCGGGTTGTTGCGCCAGTGCTCTTAAGGCATTTGCTAAAGCTAAACCTTCTCCAATAGCGGGTCCAATCGCGCCCAAACCAATGGTTACTCCAGCGCTAATAATTGATGCAATGGCAATTAAACTTAACTCGTTCATTGTTCTGTTTAATCCTCTTGTTGTTTTGCAATTTGATGTTTAGTCTTGCGTTGCGCCTGCATCCCCGAAGCAATATAAACTAAAGCGAGAATCGAGAAGACATAAGCCTGAATGACTCCAATCAGCATCCCAAAGGCGCGGGTAATAGCGGGAAATATCCAGGGAATCAGTACCACCAAAATGCTAACGAGCAAGCTGGTACTCATGATATTACCGAACAAGCGCACAGCAAGGGATAGGGTTCGGGAAATCTCGCTCATGATATTGAAGGGCAACATTAGGGGTAGCGGTGAGATGTAAGTTTTGAGATAGTTGCCAATCCCAACATTTTTAATTCCGTAAAAAGGGACTGCCACTAAAACACAAATTGCCAATGCTGCAGCTGTGGATAATGATCCTGCAGGTGATTCGTAGTAAGGAAAGAGGGTTAACACATTGGATAAGCCAATAAATAAGAAGAGTGTCCCAATAAAGGGTAAAAACTGGGTCGGTTCTTGACGAATCCCTTCTCGGATCTGCGTATTCAGTTGCTCAACAATAATTTCTAGGGTATTTTGCCACCGGGAAACCCGATTGGGATCAACAACTAAATCTCGGGTGGCAAGCCAAGAGGCAATTACTAAAATCAGCATCACTAGCCAGCTATAGACCAAAGTGGCATTAATGACGAGCCAATCTTGTTGCCAAAAGATGATGTTATCGGGACTAATCTCCATAGTGGTCTCCCTTCATTTTTCTTCTTGATAAGGCTTGGGTTCCCAGCGTCGGATCAACAGCGATCGCGCGATTAAGAATCCCAATAAGCTAAGTAGAACATTCACCCAACCCCCTTGGGCGATTCCATAAAACCCCAAACCAGCCAGCGTTAAACGACCAAAATAACTGGCTAAAAATAATCGTAGGGGGGCACGAGTAACGGGAAGTTGTTGGGTAGTTTGCCAAAGACCCCAAAAGTAGAGACTACCGAGAACAAAGCCAAAGGGGATCGCCAGAATTGTTTCTATTACTTCAGTTAGCATCATGAGTTATTCATCTTCTTCTTCACTTTCTCGTTGCACCCAAAACCAAGCAATGAGGCAGCCACACACTAACCCCACCAAAATGGAAATTAGGAGGATACCTGGGGAAAATTGGGGAAACATTGCCTCTAAACCAATGCCAATGGCAACGCCAATCAGGGTAGGAAGTGCTACCGACCAACCGACAATTCCCATCATTGCTAGTCCGAGCCAAATGCCTTGTTTTTCCTCTTGTTCGCGGGCGCGACGGCGTTGCCATAATTTTTGTTTGATTTTTTCCTGAAATTGTTTGCGGGATTTTCCAGAAGGGTTGCTATGGGAATCTGTATTCATCTTTATTTTCCTGAACTGTATAAATGTCTTCTAAAATTCACTTCTAACCGCGCGATCGCGGCACGGGTTTTTTCTTCAATTTCATCGAGACGGCGAAATTCCTCATCCACTAATCGTTCCAGTTCTTCCAAGTCACTCCCGCCAATAGCTCGTTTCACTGACACTAAAACTTCTTGAGCAGTTTTGACTAAAAGTCCTTCATCTACAGCCACCAATTGTTCTTGCTGATGACTGTCATCAAAAGAGAGAATCCCCGGAACTAGGGAAGTGGCAAAATCAATATGTTGCGGTAAAAGGACAAATGCCCCATTTTCCGCTTCTGCCGAGACTTTTTGTGCTTCTTGTTCTAGAAAAACCTTCGTGGGTAACACAATTTTCAGATTCATCATTGCCCCTCCCGTTGAACTTCTTGAATCGAACCCAACATATATAAAGCCCCTTCTGGCACATCAGCTAATTCATCATTGAGAATGCGCTCACAGCCGCTTAAAGTTTCTTCGAGAGTAGCAAGTTTTCCTTTCTTCCCTGTGAAATGCTCGGTTGTAAAAAAGGGTTGGGTTAAAAATCGTTCTAAGCGTCTGGCGCGTCCCACCACTTGCCGATCTTCTCGCGACAATTCTTCTAAGCCCAACATGGAAATAATATCTTTTAACTCTTCATAATTGGCTAATGTCTGCCTTACTGCTTGGGCAATTTGATAATGACGTTCACTGACAATACTAGGATTTAAAATTTTAGAACTCGATTGCAGGGGATCAACAGCCGGATACAGCCCCTCACTCGCTCGTTTCCGGGACAGAACAATGGAGGTGGATAAATGTCCAAAGGTATGTACGGCGGCGGGATCAGTAAAATCATCTGCTGGAACATATACCGCTTGCACAGAAGTAATTGCCCCACTGGCAGTATTGGCAATCCGTTCTTCAAAATCGGCGAGTTCGGTTCCTAGTGTTGGTTGATAGCCCACCCGTGAGGGAAGTCGTCCCAATAACCCTGAAACTTCTTGTCCCGCTTGGATAAAACGAAAGATATTATCAATCAGCAACAGAACATCCCGTTTAGTATCTTGTTGAAAATACTCAGCCATCGTTAAAGCAGCTAATCCCACTCGAAACCGCGCTCCTGGGGGTTCATTCATTTGACCAAAGATCATCACAGTATTGTCTAAAACCCCTGCTTCTTGCATTTCGCGGTACATTTCTTCTGCTTCTCGTACCCGTTCCCCAATCCCACAAAAAAGGCTAATCCCTTGGTATTGCTTGACGATATTATTGATTAATTCCGTGATTAAAACTGTTTTGCCAACACCGGCCCCACCAAATAATCCGCCTTTTCCCCCTCGTTCAAGGGGAGCAAGTAAGTCAATCACTTTGATGCCTGTTTCAAGGATTTCTGAGGAAGTGCTATGTTCTACGATCGCGGGGGGAGATTGATGGATCGAGCGCCACTCTCCTCCTGTAATTGGCTCTTTTCCATCAATGGTTTCTCCAAATACATTAAACACTCGACCAAGTAATGGTTCTCCCACTGGAACTTGTAACGGTTTTCCCATATCCTTAACAGGAGAACTCCGAGATAACCCTGAGGTAGAGGTTAGCGCAATACTTCTCAGAACATGAGCGCTAAGATGATTCACCACCTCCAAAATGACTTCTCCCTTATCACCCGCTTGCAACTGACTGTAAATTTCTGGGAGGTGATCTTGAAAGCGAACATCTACTACAGTGCCTCGCAGGGCAACAATTTCTCCTTGCCTTGTAGCGAGCTGAGATAACATGAGGTATTGCCTCCCATGACCCTAGGAGTGTATATGTTTATTTTAATCTTTTAATTACTTAAATAAAAGTAACTATACTGAGAAGTTGCAAGAACGTTATGAAAATTTAAATTTATTCATGCTATCAAGATTGATCTTTTTCTAAACTTTTAATGACTCGCAAAGTAATTATTGTTAAGCCTACGCCTATCAATCCTAATTGCCACAGCCCTAAGCCACTGACAATCCCTAAAGCACAGGAAATCCAAATTGCACTGGCTGTGGTGAGTCCATGAACCACTTGATTTTGCTGGAAAATTGCTCCTGCACCGATAAATCCAACGCCCGTAATAATTCCCTGAATACTACGTCCTATGATATTAGCGTCTTTTTGACTAATACCACTCTGTAAAGTTCCTACAATTATTAAAGCGGCTCCTAAACTTACTAAAATATTCGTCCGTAGTCCTGCAGGTTTCCTTTTTAGCTCACGATCCCAACCGATAATTCCTCCTAAAGTCGCGGCAAGGAGTAAGCGACCTGATACCTCAAGCCAAGAAATGGGAGAAAGTACTGAATTTATGGGATCTATCATGAGTTTAGCCTTTTATAAAATTGAAGTAAAATCCTGCTACAATGCCAGAATCTGATTCGATTTTAAGTAACATTACTAGACAGTTTCTTTTTTTCCTTGCTCAGGGGGAAGAGATTTTTCATGATTTCCTGCGAGTTATGTTTTACCCTGAAAAGAAAGGAACCTGATTTTATAGTGATTCCAAATAAAAAACAGCAACCTAAAAGTAGGGGGAGCATCTTGCTCCCTAGTAGCAGCCAAGATGGCTGCACTACGGAACTGAATTGGAACGACTATATATGGTTTTTTAGGGGGAAGGCTTTGATAACTGGAGATATTTTCCTATTATGTATCCGCGAAAAGATGTGGTAGCTTTGTTCTCCACTTTTTTACAATTTGACCAAGAACAGTTTCGAGGCTGGGCAAGTGATCCGAGGCTTCATCGTAGTATGGAAAAGAGTCTAGCAGCGATTGCAGAAACCTCTGATCAATTTTGGGTTCAGTACTGGCATAAACATTGGCAGGATCAATCTTCACCGCTAGCCAGAGGACATTTATCCGCTTATTTACAAGAACCTGCCTACTGGGCTGCTTATCATATTACTCGTAGCTTTTCCCAGTTAAGCTATAGTTTAGCCGACTGTTTTCAAATCGCGATCGCGGAACTTGATACGGTGATTAAAGGGTTTAATCCTGACAAAAATAGTAGTCTAAAAGGATATGCCCGAGCGATTTTTAATAGCACTATTAAGGGGATATTACGCCAGCGTCAAGAAACCGATATTTGTTCGGATTGGGGATTATTACGAAAATTAAGTCAAAAGCGGGTCAAAGAAGCCTTAGAACAGCAAGGATTCTCTTCTACAGAAATCGCTGCTTATACCCTAGCGTGGCACTGTTTTAATGAAAATTATGTGCCAGAACCGGGACAGAAAACTCGGCAATTGAAACGACCTGAGGCAGAGACTTGGAGCGCGATCGCGCAATGTTATAACAACCAAGCTCGCCAAAACACGCCACCGATGGAAACAGTCACTCAAGGAGAACAGTTGGAATCATGGCTACTTAAAATTGCTAAAGTTGCCCGATCCTATCTTTATCCCACAGTTAGTTCTACTGATCAACCAATTTCTGAGGGAGATAACCAAACCTTTGCCGACACTTTAGCTGATGCTAATACGCCAACCCCCCTAACAGAAATTATCTCAGCTGAAGAACAGAAACAAAGAGAAGTGCAGCAGGGGGAAATGAGTCTTATCTTAAAAAGCGCGATCGCGCAACTAGACTCTAAACAACAAGCCCTTCTCGACTACTATTATCATCAAGGCTATACCCAAACCGAAATTGCCAAAGCCCTAAACATCAAGCAATACAAGGTTTCGCGACAACTTAACAAAATTCGGAAAACCCTGTTACAAAATTTAGCCCAGTGGAGTGAAAAGACGCTGCATATTCAACTCAGTTCCAACCTATTGAAAGAAATGAGTGGTGTTTTAGAGGAGTGGCTAACCACCCACTATTCTCCAATTGAAGAACAAGCAACCCAGGAGTCCCCATGAATACTGATATCCTATCCCTAGCCCAACCCGGTCAAATTGAACTAGAAATTTCTAACCCGACTCAACACGCAGCCCAGCAGAGAACTCAAAACCTTGTCTATCAAAAAGAAAAGTGGCAAGCCTACCTTAATCAACTGACCCTTGACTCAGTTATTTCTTGGTTACAAGAAGAGGTCGAAACAGTTATTTCTGTCTCCTCTCAAGCATCACTCCTGAGTAGTTGGACACTCGTCCATGGCACTGCCATTACCCTTAATCAAAAGCGTCTCATCCTTATTCCCAGTGAAGCCATTGATAGGGGAGAACTAAGAGTTCCGCAAGAATGGATAGATATTCCCAATTGGGCTGGAGATTATTATTTTGCAATAACAGTTAGCCCTGATGACAACCGAATCCAAATTTGGGGTTATACAACTCATCTTCAACTTAAAGAAGAGGGAGAATATGATAATTATCATCGCTATTATGTCTTAAATGCTGACCAAATCTTCGATGATGTGAGCGCCTTTTGGGTAGCCCAAGAATTATGCCCTCAAGAAACCACTCGTGCGGTGATTCCTTCCTTACCCCAGCTTTCTATGGAACAAGCAGAAAACCTTTTGCAGCGCCTCAGTACCTCTAAAACACCAGAACCACGCCTTGCGATTCCCTTCAATACTTGGGGGGCTTTACTCTCCCATGATGGGTGGCGACAACGGTTATATGAGCGCCGTCAGGGATTACCAGAACAGCGTTCTATATTACAATGGTTAGAGTCGGGAGTTTCACAACTGGCCCAGCAACTCGGTTGGCGACAACTAGACTGGCAATCGGAGTTTGCAGGGGCAAGAGGAAGCACCTCACCATCAGTACCCACAGCATTTTGTCGCCCTATCACCATTCAAAATCACTCTTATGAATTACAAGTGATGCCAATTGGTAATCCAGCAGAGAGAGTTTGGCGTTTTCAACTGCAGCCAACAGTCATCGGAGAAATGATTCCAGCAGGGTTTACCTTGCGACTATTAAGTGAAGATTTACAACCCTTTGAAAATAATGAAGCTAGTACAAGTACCCCAACTGAAAGCCTCTATATTGACGTGGCAATGGCAGAGAATGAAGGGATTATTTGGGAAACTGAACCACAAGCAGAGGGCTATGAGCGGGAAATTTTAAGGTTTTAATACCTTATTAGTTAAGGCAAGTTTAATTCTCTTGTAGGCATGAGGACAATTATCTACAACTGAAAAGAACAATTTTTTCTATCTGAACCATTCTTAATTGTTATTTTTTTTACATTCTAAGGATGGATTGATAATTATAATTGGTTAAATTGATTATTATTGATGGTTGCTTCTTGGCTTAAAAATCTACGCTTACGCCCAGCTGATCAACGGTATGCCCTTTTAGAAGCCTGTTTAATTGGAATCATTTCCGCACTGGCTGCCTTAACCCTAAAACAGGGCATTGGCTGGGTAGGTAGCTATCGAGTTTTTGCTTCTTATGAATATGGCTGGTTTATTCTCCCAATAGCTGGGTTGATTTTGGGGGGGGGAACTGGATTGTTATTACAATGGTTATCCCCGGAAGCAACTGGTGGTGGGATTCCTCAGGTCAAAATGGTTTTGGCACAATTGCCAATGTCTTTGTCTTTTCGGTCGGCATTGGTCAAGATGCTAGGGACAATTTTTGTTTTAGGGGCAGGGTTTACCCTCGGAAGACGGGGGCCAACAGTGTATATTGGGGCTGCTTTAGCCGCCCAGTTAAGTTCTTGGTTTCCCACTTCCCCTCAACATCGTCGCCAAATGATTGCCGCTGGAGCTGCCGCAGGATTAGCCGCAGGATTTAATACTCCCATTGCAGGAATTGTCTTTGTGGTAGAAGAGTTGATGCGAGATCTTTCTGGGTTTACCCTAGAAACTGCAATTCTTGCCTCTTTTACTGGGGCGGTAGTGTCACGACTCTTAGCCCCAAGTGACATCAGGCTTCCCGGCTTGGTATCAGAAAGGGGATGGGAAGTGAGTTTTATTCCTGAGGAAACTCCTTTTTTTTTATTACTCGGAATTAGTACAGGGTTATTGGGAGTATTATTTAATCGGGGGATTTTATTTAGCCTCAACTTTTATCAAAATCTACAATTGCCCTTTCCGTTGAAAATTGCCATGGCGGGGTTAATTTCTGGCTCAATTGTTGCCATGCTACCAGCTTTTTTTCGGGATAATGCAGGATTAAGAGATTTTTTAATTACGGGAGAAGGGGGCTGGCAAATAACTGCGATCGCGCTCGTTGCCTATTTCTTTCTGACTCTCATTGCCTATGGTTCAGGCATTCCAGGTGGCTTATTTTCACCAGCGCTGGTTTTAGGATCAGCATTGGGTTATCTCATTGGCGTAGCAGAAGTTTCCCTATTTGGCTTAGGGACAGCAAATACTTATGCCTTAGCTGGCATGGGAGCGATGTTTACGGCAGTTATCCGAGTGCCTGTTACTGCAATTATTATTATTTTTGAGATCACAGCTAACTTTGAATTAGTCCTGCCCTTAATGATTAGTTGTGCTACTGCTTATGTCGTGGGAGAAACTCTTTCTAGTGGGTCGCTTTATAAGCAGTTACTCGCGACGAAAGGCATTTATTTAGAGGAAGAAAGCAAAGTTGATCCGATATTGGCTCGAATGACGGCTAAAAGCGTTATGAGTTTTCCTGTAGAAACCCTTTCTGCAGATTTAACTTTAGATGAAGCCTATCAGGTTTTTTCTCGCTCTAAACATCATGGATTTCCCATAGTGGAGCAAGGGAAGTTAGTGAGCATGATGACTGAAAGTGAGTTGGAGCAATATATGGGAATGAGAAATTCCCAAGAATCGACTCTCAAAGACATGATTATGGCGCGACCAGTGACAGTGAGTCCCCTAGCTTCCTTACAAGAAGTTCTTTACCTTCTCAATCGCTATCAACTCTCTCATCTTCCTGTGACGAAAAACCAAAGATTACTCGGAATTATTACCCGTAGTGATATTATTCGCGCTGAACTCGAAGCATTAAACGATAATGGTAATGGTCAAACTTCGGCAGTAGAACAGCGTTTGGTTAGTGAACCTTCTTATGTCATTTATCAAACGCGATCGCCGGCAGTAGGAAAAGGACGAATTTTACTCCCTCTAGCAAACCCTGATTCCGTTGTTATTTTAACAGCAATTAGTCGCTCCTTTGCTCACTTTCGACGAGGAGAATTAGAATTACTTAACTTAATTAAAGTTTCTCGTAAAATTCCTCCCCATCAGGTGTGGGTTAATCCCATTCCAGGGAGGGAGTTATTACAAAAAGCAGAAGCCCTCATACAACAAGAAGATATTCCTGTTCATACTCAACTAAGAACAACTCATAATGTGAGTGAGGCAATTTTAGAGGTAATTGAAGAACGGAAAATTTCCTTATTGGTGATGGGTTGGAAGGGAACAAAAAATGTCATTACGGGGCGGCTGTTTGGTAATCTTGCGGAAAAAATTGTCCGACGTGCCCCCTGTGATGTAGTTTTTATTAAACCGAAAGAAGATGTTAAACTCACTGATTTATCCGCATCGCAACGTTGGCTGATTCCCATCGCCTTTCAGGAAGGAAAAGCAGACAAACTCTTAGAGCTACTTCCCCAATTAAGTGCCTTTGCTCATGATCCTGATTTTATTCTCTGTCCAGTGGATCAATCTGAACCGATCCCAGAAATTACGTCTAAATGGAGCAAAAAATTACAAGCTCCTGTGCAGAGTATTCCTATTTCTGCTCAGTCTAGAGAAAATGGCGTTTTACAATTAGCCAAAGAGAAAGAGTGTGATGTAATTGTTTTAGTAACCACCTTAAAACGAGCTTCCCGTTCTTTAACCCTCGAACCTACCTTTGAAAATAATTTACCTGCGATGATTGCGAAACGTTTTCACAGTACAGTGATTTTAGTGCGTCCAAGTTAATTTGTTGTTTGTCCTTCGTCCTTTGTTGTTAGTCCTTCGTCCTCTGTCCTTCGTCCTTCGTAAGCCAGTGATCACCAATGACCAATGACCAATGACTAATGACCAATGACTAATGACTAATGACCAATTAAAATAAAAAATATAACATTCATTCCCATAAGATTATGTCAGAAGCTGTCCCCACCATTGAATTTTTTGAAGGTCTCCCAGAACAAGTAAGTGATGTGCGCTTACGGAAAGAAAAATCTACAGGAATGCGAAATGTCTTGATGATTTTTGAGGAACTAGAGGCTATAGAACGGTTTAATAGCTTTCGGCAAAAGTTTTCTAAGGCTATGAATTTAACCGATTCAGAAGGGACAATTTCGGTTGAGCCTGATTCGTTACGCTTTATTTATGGGGGGCCAGAAGGGGATGAGTTGCAGCGAGTGGAATGTTCTTTTGTCATTGAACAAGAAGACCATTGGGAACGCTTCATGCGCTTTATGGAACGTTATGCTGAAGCTAATGAAATGGCATATCAAGATAAAGGAAAATAAGCTAATACAGCAATAATAATCCCAAGGATAAACCCAACAACCACCTGTAGCGGTGTGTGTCCTAAGAGTTCTTTTAATTTTTCTTCATTAAACTCTTGTTTCTCGCTGAAGAATTCATCCACTATTTGATTGAGCAGTCGAGCCTGTTTTCCTGCCGCTTGTCGGACTCCAGCCGCATCATACATGACAATAATGGCAAAAAGGAGCGCGATCGCGAAACTGGTACTATCCCATCCCTCTTTAATTCCCACACCTGTTGCTAAGGAAGCCACTAACGCCGAATGAGCGCTAGGCATTCCCCCAGTAGTAAACAGCGATCGCGCATCAAACTTTCCCTCACGAACTAACTCAATCACAAATTTGAGTCCTTGCGCCAACAAACAAGCGATCAACGACACCCAGAGGAGATCATTACCAAGAATACTGGAAACATCTTGCATCATTAATTCTTACGATTTGCAATAAACTGTGCCAGAGCCTGCAAAGGAATCCCAGCGTCACCATAGGGAGAAATTTCAGCAACTGCTCCCTCAATCAACTCATCCGCCTTTGCTTTTGAGGCTTCTAACCCTAACAAGCGAGGATACGTTGCTTTATCCGCAGCCACATCTTTACCAGCGGTTTTCCCTAATTCTTCCTGTGTTGCCGTAATGTCGAGGATATCATCAATAATCTGGAAAGCCAAACCAATATTATAAGCATAACGAGAAAGCCCTGCTAATTCTTCCTCTTTTGCGCCCCCTAATAATGCCCCACTAACCACACAAGCCTCTAATAATGCTCCCGTTTTATGGGTATGAATATATTCTAAAGTTTCCAAACTAATATCAGGATTATTCTCTGAAGCTAAATCAACCACTTGACCACCCACTAAGCCAGTTGCCCCTACAGTGTGTCCTAATTTCGCAATAACTTTCAAAACTGCATTCGGATCAACCTCTCTGGTATAAGCCGCAATATACTCAAAAGCATAAGAAAGCAACCCATCTCCAGCGAGAATAGCAATATCTTCGCCAAATTTTTTGTGATTGGTCAATTTTCCCCGCCGATAATCATCATTATCCATCGCTGGTAAATCATCATGAATCAGCGACATGGTATGAATCATCTCCAAGGCACAGGCGGTGGGCATCGCCATTTCTATTGTTCCTCCCACCAACTCACAACTTGCCAAGCATAGAATCGGGCGTAACCGTTTCCCCCCAGCTAACAAGGAATAGCGCATTGCCTCATAAATTTTGGCAGGTTCTCCCATTGCCAGAGACTGATCCAGCGCCTTTTCGACAATTGCTTTTCTCGCTTGGAGATAGGCTTCTAAATCAAAGGTTAAGTTTTGTGGGCAAGCAGATTGATTTGTCATCGTTCTTCTAATTAACACAGTAGGTAGCGTGGGAGCTTCGATTTTCTATTTTACGGGTCAACGGCTCAATCATTAAAAAAACGATTTTCAAAACTGCGAACCGTATTTTCTAACAACATCGTCACCGTCATTGGGCCGACCCCTCCCGGAACAGGCGTAATATAACTTGCCTTAGTGGCAACCCCTGCATAATCTACATCACCAATGAGGCGTTTTTTCCCATTTTCATCTTCAATACGATTCATGCCAATATCAATTACCACAGCATCAGGTTTCACCATATCTGGGGTAATGAGATTAGCTTTTCCCACTGCCACACATAAAATATCAGCTTTTTGACTTAATTCCCGTAAGTCATCTTGGGAGGTTTTACCATGAGCCATACTTACTGTCGCATTCGCCGCTAGTAGCATCAACGCAAGGGGTTTACCCACAAGAATACTACGCCCAATCACCAAAGCCCTTTTTCCTTTGATGGTCAGGTTATAAGTTTCTAATAAACGCATTACCCCAGCAGGCGTACAACTTTTTAAACCTTTTTCCCCACGCACTAATTGCCCTAAATTAGTCGGGTGTAAGCCATCGACATCTTTTTCAGGGGCAATTTTATAAAGGGCTTGAATAGCATCAAGATGCTCAGGAAGGGGAAGTTGTACTAAAATGCCATCAACGCGAGAATCTTGGTTTAGTTCAGTAATTCTGGCTTCTAGTTCCTCTTGGGTGGTATCACTGGGGAAATGCTGACCAAACGAAGTGATGCCCACCTTTTCACAGGCTTTCTCTTTATTGCGGACATACACAGCACTAGCAGGGTCATCTCCCACCATTAAAACCGCTAAACCTGGGGATCTTCCTGCTTGCGGTTGTAGTGTTTCTACTCGTTGTTTGAGTTCCCCTTGAATTTTTTGAGCAAGGGCTTTTCCATCTAATTTTTCAGCCATTGGAGCATTCATTGCAAAATTTCTAAAATATCGGGATACTCTATGTTAGTGTCTCAGATTTTGTCCGTTTTGAAACAGAGATTCGGATTAAGGAAAGGCAATTGGACGATAAAATAAAATGCTGATTGAGATAACGCAAGGATAAACTATGATATCAACTAACGATTTTAGAACGGGGATGACCATTGAATTGGATGGAACAGTTTGGCGTGTAGTGGAGTTCCTTCATGTTAAACCAGGGAAAGGCTCTGCTTTTGTTCGTACTAAGTTAAAAAATGTCAAAACGGGAAATATTGCTGAGAGAACATTTCGAGCAGGAGAAACGGTTCCCCAAGCGACATTAGAAAAACGAACTATGCAACATACTTATAAAGAAGGAGAGGAGTTGGTATTCATGGATATGGAATCTTTTGAGGAAGTGCGGATTCCCCCTGAAACCATCGGCGATCGCGCTAAGTATATCACTGAAGGCATGGAAGTAGGAACGGTTTACTGGGAAGGCAATATCCTAGAAGTAGAAATCCCCAATACAGTTACCTTAGAAGTCACTGAAACAGATCCCGGAGTTAAAGGCGATACCGCCACTGGGGGAAGTAAACCAGCAACTGTTGAAACGGGCGCACAGGTTATGGTTCCCCTATTTATTTCCATTGGTGAACGAATTAAAATTGATACTCGGAACGACACTTATGTCGGTCGAGGTGAATAATTAAGTAAAATTTGTTTCCTGTTAATTCTCTTGGGAAAATAAGATGAAAACTGTTGAATAGGATATATAACTGGTGTCAATCGACTTTAACGAGATTCGTGAACTTCTAAACGCCATTTCTCAGGCAGATATTGCCGAATTTAGCCTCAAAAGTGATCAATTTGAGCTAACAGTTCGCAAGGGACTGGTGAGTCCATCATCGGAAACGTCACCTCCCCCCCAACCCACTCCAGCACAAGCCCCTGCGAATACCACCTCTTTTGCGGAAGAATCAACGCCCCCCCCAACCACTGATAAAAGCGAGTGGGAAGTGATCACCTCTCCCATTGTCGGAACTTTTTATGAAGCTCCCGCTCCGGGAGAACCGCCTTTTGTAAAAGTGGGTGATCACATTCAAGTACACCAAACTGTTTGCATTGTGGAAGCGATGAAAATTATGAATGAAATTGAATCAGAAGTATCGGGAGAAGTAATGGAAATCGCAGTTGAAAACGGTGAACCAGTGGAATTTGGCCAGCCTCTAATACGGGTGAAACCCGACTAAAGTTCATAATTAGCGTTAAATTCTTCTCGGGTTAGGGGTTGAGGAACATAAATTCCTTCTCCCCCTAAGTATTCCAATGGTTCTCCTTCTACGCTTAACCAAACTTTTGTCTCAGGATCAAAACTGGTGGCAGTATAGACAACTTGCCCCAAGCGGCCAATCATGGAGACACTACCCCCGCCAAACATAAAGTCTTCCGATAAGTCAATATGAACGCCATCTTCGCGAACACTGACATTACGTAGTTCGGTACTGGGAGGAATAGTAGTGGCATAGTCGGGATTATCTACTCCTTCCATTAAATTGGCAAGGGCTTTTTCTACTGCGATTTCTGGATCACTCGTCTCATCTAGCGTAAGTGATTGCCCGACTAACTCTTCTCTAGTTTCGGTAATTTGCAACCAATAAACTTGTATTTCGACTTCTTCAGTGGGAATAGGGGGATCTTCCTCTTCACCCCTTTGGTCTGCTGGTCTGAGTTGCTCAGGCACCCAAGGAGGCGCTTCCCCACTTCTTATTGTTGTCCAAGCCCACCACGCGCCTAAACCGCCGGCGACAATCAGAACACTGGACAAACCAACAATAAATCCTGTTGAAAATTGATAACGTTTTTTTGGCTCTTGCATAATCACCTTCTAGCTGATAATTCGTTTGTTACGGAGGGAGAAGAAAAAGAGCTCTCCGACGCTGTCTCATTTGCAATCTGGACAAACGCTGCTAATTTTACCTCATCTTCTTCTATATTTAATTTTAAAAGTCTTGCGAGGATATTCTGCTCTTCTAATGCTTCCAGATTAAATCGCTCGCTAACCCTTTGGGTAACCATTTGAACTAACTGCGGTGGAAAAGGTCGGTTATTAACTGCCAGTCTGGGATTGACAAATTGCAGTTGTTTGCCCTGTCTGGTGGCAATTCCCGATTCTAGCCGAATATTAAAAGTGGCGGTTTCGGCCCTTCTTCCAGGACGAGAAACACGAGTTTCAAAATTAAAAGCAAAACGATTATTGTCGAGAAATTCTAACTCTGAGCTTAATAATTCGTAATTTTGATTGCGACCGCTGGGGAATTGATTAGCTACTTGTTGAATGATTCCTTGTAGCTGAGCTTGAACTGGCTCAGAATTTAAAAACTGAGTAAGCTCGGCTTCGCTAAGACTCATTTGTAAGCCAATCTGCAATGGCTCTTGTAGAATCTCTCGAAAGCCTTGTAACCCATCGGTATTTCCTTGTCGTAATCGATTAAAGTCAAGGGCAATGGGATCAGTTTCTAGTGCCAAAGTACGAAGTTGTAAGTGAGGAGAAAGACTAACTCCCTCACCAGCAAGGCGAATGCGTTGAATGTTTCCTTGTAGTAGTCGATGACTGGGGGTATTATCAACACGGACTTTCAAGGTTTCTACGTCATTAACTTGCTCGCGAAACGCTGCTTCAATCCGTTGATCGACAATGAACCCAAGGGGGGAAACCCCACCGATTAAACTAGCGAGTAAAATTGAGAGAAATTCCATTATTGATAATCAGGTTGTTGGGAGTGATGATCTTGCTTGGCAACTTCCGAGGTGGAAGATTGACTGGTTTGGGCAAGATAAATTCCTGTTAGCACCACAGCAAAGCCTAGCCAAGTAGTAATACTGAGGGATTCCAAGAAGATAAACCAAGCTAAAACAGCACTGATGACGGGTTCTAAAAGTAAAAAGATTGAGACAAAACTAGAGGAAAAAACGTTCATGCTATTGGCGAGTAAGCGTTGACCTAAGCCTTCGCTAATTAGTCCTAACCCAATGACGGCTAATATTGCCACTTGGGTGGTGGGAAATAATTGTTCTCCAGTAATTAGCATGATGAGAAGTAAGATAACACTTCCTGTGGCACAACGCCAGAGGAGAATAGTTGTTCCAGAAAAGCGCGATCGCAGTTGTTCAACAATAAGAAAGTAAGTTCCTAAAAAGACTGCAGATAAAATGGCATAAATATCTCCAATAAATGAGCCTTCTCCTACACCAGCTAAGTCTTCTAGCCCGAGAGTAATAGCTCCACTGACAGCAATTGCCATTCCAATGAGAAATCTTGAGTCAAATTTTTTACTGAGGAAAATCCAACTCCCTAATGTAGTAAAAATAGGCGTTAAGTTATTAAGAAGCATACTTTTGGCAACGGTGGTATATTGCAAGGAAATTGCCCATAACACGAGGGAAATGGTGGCTACGATTCCCACTGAGCCTAATAACCACCACTGCTTCCCTGTAATTTTGCCCTCTTCTTCTTGTTTCGGAGGTGATAATTTGCGACTCAAAAATTGCCAACTTCCGAAAGAAATAAAAAAGATAAAAAGACGGTTAAAAACTGTCGCGTTGGCTCCTAATTCGGTTTGACTTAAGCGGATAAAAATGGGAGCAAAGGAAACGCAAAGTAGAGCAAAGCAGAGAGTAAGTAAAGCAAAGAGGAAAGGACGAGTAATTTTCTCTTGTGGCATTAATTCTTCTTTTTCTGGCATAGTGATTTGTTTAATCAGTTTTAGGGGTAGGTCTGAACACTCCTAGCTATCCTCTATGACTCTAGGAACAGTAAACAGTGTAATTGATGACAAATCATTAGCGCGATGTAGCGAAACACATTCCCAATGCACAAGGAAGCGGTTTGACTGGTTGAAAGTTATGTTACACTGAGGATTGGCTCCTTTGACTGTTATTCTAGAGTTTGGGAGTGCAGGCAAAGACAAGGTAACAATAGTTTTTCAGATAAACTTTAAAGATTTTTCCTTCGCCGACAGCGTTGAGAACAGTATTTTACTTCATCCCAACAATTAGCCCATTTTTTGCGCCAAGTAAAGGATCGACCACAAACTAGGCAAGTTTTTGTCGGTAAATCAGATTTTTTGTGTTGACGTGCCATCAGTTATACTACTTCTTAAAGTTAACGATTTATTAGCTAGTAAGGAAAAATGATTCATTACTAATGTAACTAATAATAGAATAAATAAGATAACTTTCATTTTAATTGCTATTAATGATAGGATAAAAAATAAGGTTTAATTAATTAGACAATAGGAAAAATGGCTGAACGAGAATGGTGGGTCTTAAAATGGCTTGATTTATTAGAAAAATATCGCTTCAAAAAGCGGTTAGAACGGGGTCGTAATTATGCCCGAGATGGGAATATCCTTGCGATTAATTTTGAAGGCGCAAAGGTAACAGCGCAAGTCCAAGGAACAGCAAATGAGCCTTATCATCTTTGGATTAAGCTCGATCCATTTAGTAATGAAGATTGGCATTATATTATTCAAACTTTAGCCGAGAAAGCAATATTCTCTGCACAATTATTAGCGGGGGAAATGCCACAAGATATTGAAGAAGTTTTTATTGCTAATGGTTTAAGTTTATTTCCATTTTCTCTTTCAGATGTTCATTCTCGCTGTAATTGTCCTGATCCTAAAAATCCTTGCAAACACATTGCTGCAGTTTATTATGAATTGGCAGATCGCTTTAGTGAAGATCCCTTTGTTTTATTTCAACTGCGCGGACGAACCAGAGAGCAAATTCTGGCACAAATTAGAGAGTTACGTCAACAAGGAACTTCTCAGGAAGTCATTGGGGAAACAGGAATTGATGATGTGGAAACAGAAGAAGTTATTGAGAAAATTACTGATGACACAGTTAATCTAGAGGAGTTTTGGGAGTATGATGAACCATTAGATTCTTCTCTGTTGCAAATGACAGGAGATAGTGATCAAACCGTGTTAGAAGTTTTAGGGGACTTTCCCCTTCCTAGTGCAGAATCGCAAGCGGTGAAACAATATTTACAACAAGTACAGAAACGAGTTTATTCTGAGGTGGTTCACCAAACAAGTCCATAACCTTGAATGGGCTGATGGGCTTGATCACAAACTGAACCGGAATTTCATATTTCCGTTATGAGGAGCTTCCTCTTGGACGAAAAAAGGGATCAATGATAAAGTTTTTGTTAAAATTGAAACAATAAGTATAAAAACATATTGAGGATTGCTCACAATGAGCCAAAAACAAACGGTTATTGCTCCTTCTATATTATCTGCTGATTTCAGTCGTTTAGGAGAAGAAATAAAAGCTGTTGACCAAGCGGGTGCGGATTGGATTCATGTCGATGTAATGGATGGGCGTTTTGTCCCGAATATTACTATTGGCCCCCTTGTGGTCAGTGCCATTCGTCCCCTAACTGACAAACCCCTCGATGTTCACCTGATGATCGTCGAGCCAGAAAAATATGTAGAAGATTTTGCCAAAGCTGGGGCAGATATTATTTCCGTACACGCTGAACACAATGCCTCTCCCCACTTACACCGTACTTTACAACTGATTAAAGATCAGGGTAAACAAGCTGGTGTCGTTTTGAATCCAGGTACGCCTTTAGAACTCATTGATTATACCTTAGAATTGTGTGATTTAGTTCTAATTATGAGTGTTAATCCTGGATTTGGAGGACAGAAATTTATTCCTACAATAGTGCCTAAAATTCGTCAATTACGTAAAATTTGTGATGAGCGAGGATTAGATCCTTGGATTGAAGTGGATGGTGGATTGAAAGGGAACAACACTTGGCAGGTATTAGAAGCTGGTGCTAATGCTATTGTTGCTGGTTCAGCAGTATTTAAGGCTGATGATTATGCAAGCGCGATCGATGGCATCCGTAATAGCAAACGCCCTGAACCTGAATTAGCAACTGTCTAGCGTGAGCTACTCCCGTTAAATCGAAGATTCTAACGGGAGCTTCCTACCCAATCGGTTGCTTTTCTAATCGTAGGAAAAGAGAAGTCTTACACCAAGGCGATAGGCGAACAGCCCGGCTCCCGAGCTTTATAGATAATTGGATGGAAGAGAATCAAAAATTCTTTTATATCTTGGCTTGGTTTTCGCCGAAAAAAGTTCCCCATCCGAAACTTTTTCGATTATAGCACGACTGTTCTCATTCATCTCACCGACAAATCAAAGATTCTGTCGGGAGACTTCTGAGAACGGATAGTTAAATAAGTGATCTAGTTGACTGGTCACTTTTTTTACTGCAAGATTAATAAAAATGATGTAGTGGGTTACCAAAGAGTCCCACTTTTTTTTATGAAACCAATTAGTGTAACTGTAAACGATCAGACTTATCACGCTCAGTATGAGGTGAAAGACGGGATCATGAATGTCTATTTTGACTATGGCAATAATAGTAAGTCAGAAGCTCTTGGCTCAGCAAAAGAGTCGGCTCTGGCGAAAGTTTTACTCACAGAAATGGTTATAGAAATGCTGAAAAACTAGCCTTTTTACTGACCGCCGAGAAGTCCCTATCCAGAATCTTTGATTTGGGTGGGGATAAGCTTATTATGGGTTATTGAGGTTCCGTTTTTGCCAAGCCACAACTTTCTTGAGAACAGCGTTTTTGTTCTACAAGGGTTTTCAAGTTTGGTCGCCCCGTTAATGGGAGTCGCCAACTCGCCCAAATGTTATAAATCCAATCCGCGATCGCGCCAAGGATGGGTAATTTAGTTGGGGCATAAACCCAGCCAATTCCTAATACCTCATAAACACGACGAAACACCTCTAAATCCTTGACGACAGTACCATCAGGGAGAATTCCATGAATCCTCTCCATAGCCGTTTCAAAATCAATTCCACTATTTTCTTCGGGAGTATAGTTTTCGTCAGTAATATCAACGAATTTAACTAAACCTCGACCGGCATCACGTTTCTGTAAAAAATTGACTTCTCGCAGACATAAAGGGCATTCGCCATCATAGAGAATTTTGACTTTCCATTGGGTTTGTTCCATCATTAACATTACAAAAAATTTTTGATCTTAACTACAGTTTTCATTTACTATATTAATAGATATTAAGATTTAGTTAACTTTATATCAATCCTTCTCAAGAGAGAAGTTAGTAATTACTATAAATCTGGTTAATGCTTAAACAGTCATTTTTACAATTATCATTAGCTCTAATTATTATTCTCAGCGCCCAGATTAGTTTCCAATTTTCTTTTTTAGAAGGGAATATTTCTTTATTTTGGATGCCAGCAGGAGTTAGTTTAGCCAGCTTTCTCTTGCTTGGGGAAAAAATTTGGCCAGCAGTTGCAATTGGCTCTTTTGTTATTAATTCTTCCATAGAGATGCCTTGGACTTTTAGCCTTGCCGTGATTCCAAGTATCTTACAACCTTGGCTAGCCACAATCGCCATTAATCGCTGGAAAGTCCGTTGCCAACTGGATACACTTCATGATTTAGGAAAATTTTTAGCCATAACTGTTATCGCATTGCCCATCTTAGGCGGTATCATTGGAGCTAGTAGTTTTTGTCTCTCATTGAGTTGCACAACCGATAATTTTTTTACGATTTTATTTCAATGGGCAGTAGGAGATGCCATGGGAGTATTAATTATTACTCCTCTCATTTTAACTTGGGTGAAGTCTCCTCTCACAAATATAAGCCGCAAACGATTTAGCTTTATTCTTGGTTTCACCTTTTTAATCATCACCAATTTATTTATATTTGGCATTATTGAAATGCCTTTTCTGCAAAATAACATCTATCCTTTTCAATATCTCAGTTTTCCTTTTTTAATTTGGGCAGGGTATGAGTTTAAGCAACCAGGGGCAACGTTAGGGATTTTTATTACTGTTTTGATCGCTATTTGGGGAACAATGCAAGAAACAGGACCATTTTCTCAAGCTGATACCCCCGATACGGCTCTATTATTACTTTGGTCATTTTTTACTGTTATTTCCCTTGCTACTTTAATTCTTGGCACAGCCAGTAGTGAAAATGAAAAGGCAAAAGAGCGTTTACAAAATTTAGCTGATTATGATGCTTTAACTAAATTACCTAATCGACGTATATTTTATAAAGCTGTGGATGATTTTATTAATATCTGTAAAATCAAAGATCAAAATTCTTTTTGTGCAGTGCTTTTCATTGACTTAAATCGTTTTAAAGAAATTAATAACAGTCTTGGACATCCCCTTGGGAATCAAGTTCTTTATCAAGTAGCCCAACGGCTAAGACTGAATGTTCCTAAGCAATATTTAGTAGCACGCTTAGGGGGAGAAGAGTTTGGTATATTTCTTCCGAATGTTAGAGACTTAAGAGAAGCAATTATCATTGCGGAAACAATCTTAAATACCTTTAGATCATCTTTTCAAGTAAATGACGTTGAATGCTTTATTAGCCTAACAATTGGTATTAACTTAGGAAGTTGTAGCTATGAAAAATCTGACAATATTATTAGAGATGCTGATGTTGCCATGTGTAACGCCAAACAAAAGGAGAAAGGTTACTGCATTTTTAATCCAGAAATGCTGGCAAAGAGACAATCACGATTAACCATTGATCAAAAATTAAGAAAAGCAATTACAAAAGAAGAGTTATCTCTATTTTATCAGCCAATTGTTGATCTCAGTTCTGGGCAAATTACGGGATTTGAATCGTTAATTCGTTGGTATAATCAGGAACTTGGTAGGGTATCTCCTAACCGCTTTATTCCTATTGCTGAAGAAACAGGAGTCATTCTAGAAATTGGGGAATGGGTATTAAAACAGGCTTTTCATCAGTTGAAACAATGGGAAGAACACACAAGATTTGATGGTAAACACTTTACTCTCAGCGTTAATGTTTCTCCTCGGCAGTTGAAAGGAAAAAACTTTGTTGAGGAAGTGGGAAATTTGATTAGGGATTATAATATCGATCCAAAAATAATCAATTTAGAAATCACGGAAACTGCGATCTTAGAATTAGATATAAACAAAGTAGTTTCTGAATTAAAGGAAGTTGGGGTAGGAATTTATTTAGATGATTTTGGCACAGGAGAATCTTCATTAAGTCGCTTATATCAATTACCGCTAGATGTGATGAAAATTGATCGGGCTTTTGTACAAGAACTCCCTGATAATAAACGGAAATATGCGATCGCGCAGACAATTATTAATCTTGCCAAAAACATGGATTTGGATGTAATTGCAGAAGGAATTGAAACTGAAGCCCAACGCCAGCAACTTTTAGAATGGGGCTGTGAAAAAGGACAAGGATTTCTATTTTATCGACCGTTGACCGCAGAACAAGCAACTAATATTATCTCTGGAAACTGTTTGTAATTCAACTTTTTTCCCTCTCATACAACTGGACAATTTTAGCAATAACTTCTTCGATACTTAACCCATCTGTAATTAATTCAATGGCATCAGGTGCTTTTTTCAGAGGGGCGATCGCGCGATCGCTATCATAGGCATCTCGCTGTTCAATTTCCCCCTGTAATTGTGCTAAATCAATTATTTCTTTGCCCTGAGCAGTTAATTCCTTTTGCCGTCGTTTTGCCCGTTCCGTCACAGATGCAGTGAGAAAAATCTTTAAATCAGCATGAGGAAACACATTCGTGCCAATATCACGCCCTTCTGCAACTAAGCCCCCTTTTTCTCCCCATTCTCGTTGTTGAGAGACTAATTTCTCCCGAACCGCTTTTTGAGCCGCGATCGCGGAAACATTACGAGTAACGATCGCGCTACGAATAGCATCCGTTACCTCTTTCCCATTCACTCTTACTTCCACAGGAACATCAGGACGACTCCCCACCAATAATTCTAGGTCACATTGAGAGATTAATTCTGCTACCCCTGCTTCATCATCAATGGCAGTTTCTGAATTAAGCACTAACCAAGTTAACGCCCGATACATTGCCCCTGTATCTAGGTATAATAAGCCTAATTTTTTTGCCACTAGACGAGTTACTGTGGATTTTCCCGCACCTGCTGGCCCATCAATGGCAATAATGGGAGCGCGATCGCGTAGTATCATATTATCAATCAATCTCGTTTTCCCCAAATAAACTGCTAATGCCAATAACCCCTTTTTCTCAACTTTTTTGAGGGGTTGTAAAGTCTCTGGATCAACCAACGCTGTATAATCAAACTGGGAAGGTGACCAAGGAGCATCCTCTCGTAAAATTTCAAGTAATTCTGTAGCGTCACGAACTTGTTTTTGCTCAAGCGCCTGTTTTGCCCGTTTTAATCCTTGATATAATCCTTGCGCCTGTTTCCGCTGTTGAGGCGTTAAATATTGATTCCGCGAACTATAAGCTAATCCTGACTCCTCTCGTACAATCGGACAAGCACAAATTTCCACAGGAAAATTCAAGTCAGTGACTAATCGTCGAATAATAGCAAGCTGTTGTGCATCTTTCTCCCCAAAATAAGCGCGAGTGGGTTGGATAATATTAAATAACTTCGTCACGACTGTAGCGACTCCTTGAAAATGTCCGGGGCGACTCTCGCCACACATTTGAGAAGTCATACTTGCCGGGGGAACGACATGAGTTAATTCTTCTTGCGTCTCAGTTCCTTGTACCTGTTTTGCTTGAGGATATAATTCTCCCACAGTGGGCGCAAAAACAATATCTACCCCTGCTTCCTCACAAATTTGGCAATCTTGTTCCAATTGACGAGGATACTGTTCCAAATCAGAACCTGGTTCAAACTGTAACGGATTAACAAAAATTGTCACCACAACTAGATCATTGTCTTGTCGGGCGTGAGAGATTAAACTGAGATGACCCGAATGCAACGCCCCCATGGTGGGAACTAAACCGACCGTTTGATCAGTTTGCCATGCTGATTTTAGTTCAGTTCGGACTCCTGCAATGGTTTTAAACAGACGCACTAGCTTTTCCTCTCTAAACACAGAAAACAGTGAGACTAAACGCCTCACTGCCTTATCTAGCTTAATTTTAACCTTAGTTCACTTTATTCAATCACTTGAATGCTAACCGGTGCTACGCCAGAACCACGCATTCCAATTGCTTCCGCAGCAGCACGGGATAAGTCTATCACTCTTCCTCCCGCATAAGGGCCACGATCATTAATTCGCACAACAACAGACTGGTTATTACGTTGGTTTGTCACTCTAACACGACTTCCCAAGGGTAACGTGCGATGGGCGGCTGTCATCTCAGACGGGTTAAAGGTTTCGCCATTAGCCGTGGTTTGACCTTTGAAATTAGGGCCATACCAAGAGGCTTCTCCCTGTAGTTGGTGGGCTAATAATTTTTCAGAACTGCTTTCTAGGGAATTTCTCGTTTCATTTACTTCATTAGGGGCATTAAACGATAAGGCGGTAGCGGATGCCATTCCAACTGCGGAACTTCCTAAGGCTAGCGCACTTGTTACAAAAGCAACTTTCATTAGTTGTTGAATTGGCTTCTTCATAATCTTCACTCCTCAAATTGATCCTTACTTAGCTTTTCATCTAAGTAAACAGTTTTGCCTCTATCAAGACATATAAATTAGCTATCGCTTGCGAGACTAATCGCAAGTATTATAGATATCAGCTAAACGTGAATTTTGCGAGAAGAAGATTATTTATCCCCTAAAATTAGAGAAGGTATGGCTAGCCTAAAATTTAACAAGCAATTACTGGAAAATCAAGCGTAATCTGTTTTAACAGAAACTTAACAAAGTAACAAATCATTAAGATATATAAAGGTTACCGATAAGAAGGTTCTATGGATTATCAACAAGCAGGTGTCAATATTGAAGCTGGACGGTCATTTGTGGATCAAATCCGCGCCCTTGTCCAAAAAACCCATCGTCCTGAAGTGTTAGGAGGTTTAGGAGGCTTTGGTGGCTATTTTGAACTACCCACTGGCTACCAAGAACCCATCTTAGTTTCGGGGACGGATGGTGTAGGAACAAAACTTAAAATTGCTCATACTTTGAATCACCACAATACTGTGGGAATTGACTTAGTGGCAATGTGCGTTAATGATATTTTGACCTCAGGGGCGGAGCCACTGTTTTTTCTGGACTATATTGCAACAGGAAAACTAGAACCTGACCAATTAACAGCAGTGGTGGAAGGGATTAGTGCTGGCTGTGAAAAGAGTGGTTGTGCGCTACTCGGGGGAGAAACCGCAGAAATGCCTGGATTTTATCAAGGGGGAGAATATGATTTAGCTGGCTTTTGTGTGGGAATCGTGGAGAAGAGTCAGTTAAAGGATGGATCACAGGTAAAATTGCGCGATCGCGCGATCGGTTTAGCCAGTCAAGGCTTACACAGCAATGGCTTTAGTCTCGTTCGTAAAATCATCGCTGATAACAATATTAATTGGTCAAGTCAGTTTCCAGAATTTGAGGGAAAAACTTTAGGGGAAGTAGTGCTGACTCCCACTGAAATTTATGTTAAACCTGTTTTAGAAGTAATTCGTGCTGGATATGATATTCATGGGATGGCGCATATTACAGGCGGTGGACTTCCAGAAAATCTTCCCCGTTGTTTAAGCGAAAATCAAAGTATAAGTTTAAATCCCAAAAGTTGGGCAGTTCCGCCGATCTTCTCTTGGTTAGCACAACAAGGAAACCTCACCACCAAAACCCTCTATGAGACATTTAACATGGGAATCGGATTTGTTCTCATTGTTCCGCCTGACATTGCTGAGGAATTAGTCTCATGGTTTAATGAACGTCATCTCTACGCCTATGATCTCGGCGAAGTGGTATCTGGTTCAGGAGAAGTCCTTGGCTTAGATTGAACGCTGACCAATTCCAAAAGGAAACAAGATTTTCTCTCGCCACAAACAAACTCCTAGTATCCAGAAAACTCAGAACATCGCTATGAGTTGCATCGGGGAGTTATTGTTGAGATGCCAAAACCAA
This sequence comes from Euhalothece natronophila Z-M001, assembly GCF_007904085.1. GTDB lineage: Bacteria > Cyanobacteriota > Cyanobacteriia > Cyanobacteriales > Rubidibacteraceae > Halothece > Halothece natronophila. The sequence goes on along the minus strand of NZ_CP042326.1, from coordinate 1,808,795 downwards.
GGGGGAAACATTCAGAAATTGCTGCTTTTCTCAGTTTAGAATTAGGTCTTCAGTGTCGCCAAAATGACTCTCCTTGTTTCCTTCCCGGAGAAGCAATTATTAAGCCCTCCCGCGATCAAACTGGATACGAACCTGATGTTATTGTCCTAGAGCGCGATCGCGTTGTCAATGAACCCCGTTGGGCGGAAGAATCAATTATTACAATGGGGTCATCCGTGCGTTTAATTGTAGAAGTAGTTAGCACAAACTGGCGAGATGATTATTGCTTGAAAGTCGCTGATTATGAAGAAATGGGAATTACAGAATATTGGATTGTTAACTATATTGGATTAGGAGGAAAACGCTTTATTGGTAATCCCAAACAACCGACTATTTCAATTTATTAACTGGTTGATGGATAATACCAAGTGAAACAATTTTGAGGAAATGATATTATTACATCCCCCGCTTTTCCTGAACTGGCTTTAACCACAGAACAAGTGTTTCAAGGAAATCGCTAAAATGATAAACAAAAAATAGATAGGTGATACTAAATCGCTAACTACAAAACGGCAATTCCTTCAACAGTAAAATCCTTGAGATCGGTTTTTAGACTCGCGTGTTCAAAGGTAATCGCGCAGATATTTCCTTGATCATCTAAATCTAAAATTGTATTTTCATCAAGATCTTTAGTCTCAACAATTTGATTAACCCGAAATTCAATGTAGAGAGTATCTGTGTCTTGAAAATATTTAACTTTCATAACTTAAATCTCCGATCAAAAAAAGCATTATGAACTGTTTCCCCATCTGGTAAGAGTATAACGCGAAGATAACGACCTTCCATTTCATTGATACGCTTCCAGCGACGTATCCTTCCATCGGTTTGGATAGCTTCATAATCTGGAAATTCCATTGTTCGCAAAATCCATTCATCCTGAATCATAGCGCGATCGCGACGAGTCCGAACTATCTTAAAATATTGAGTACATTTCACAATTAATTTTGTACGTATCATTACCGCTAACGATAATAATGTCTCATGATATTGTTGATAATCGCCAAGAAAAACTCGTTGATAAAATTAATAGTATCCTCTCCACATCTGAATCTGCCCATTTTGCTGTAGGCTACTTTTTCCTTTCAGGATTTACAGCGATCGCCCCTCGTCTTACTCAGATCAAACACCTTAGTCTTCTCATTGGCAATACCACCAACCGCGAAACGTTGGATCAATTGGCAGAGGGTTATCGTCGCTTAGAAATTGTCCAAGACACTTTAGAAGAACAAAACTATGCCAAGCGCAGTATTCGCAAAGAAATTGCCGAAGAAACAGCAGGAAATCTCCGTTCCACCGTAGAGTTAATGGATCAGACAGATGAGGCGCAAACTCTAGTGAAAAATCTGATCCAAATGATTGAAGTACGATTGCAACGATTATTTGTAGTCAGGCTTTTGTGTAACTGTTAGACCTTCGCTGAAATTGGGGACTTCTCGCTCACACTAGTTTAAAATTAATCAAAAGGCGGCACCCAGATTCGAACTGGGGAATAAAGGCTTTGCAGGCCCCTGCCTTACCGCTTGGCTATGCCGCCACAGATTCAACCTTATTATATCAAGGTATTGTCAGAATGCGTCAACCTTTTTCAGAAAATTCTCCTCAAACCAGCAACGCCTATTTGCGAGTACAGCGACTCAGCCAATTTCTCGACAATGCAATTGTGATTCCAGGAACTTCTTATCGGGTAGGTTTTGACCCCTTATTAGGCTTATTCCCAGGGGTAGGAGACTATTTCGGGGCGTTTTTATCAGGCTATATTGTGTTAGAAGCAGCCAAAATTGGGGCTTCTCGTGTTACCTTGATTCGGATGATTGTTAATGTGGTTATTGATACAATTGTTGGTCTAGTTCCAGGAATGGGGGATATTTTTGATGTCTTCTGGAAAGCCAATGCTAGAAATGTGATGTTACTACAAAAACAATTAGAATCGGGGGAAAGAAGAGAAAAAGCAGACTGGTTATTTTTAGGTGGATTACTTTTAATATTATTGATTATTGTTCTTGGAATGGCTAGCTTAAGTTTTTGGATTTTAGTTTCATTAATTCAAGCCAGTCCCTTTTTTGGGATTACTCTAATGAATTAGAAAAATCTTCTTCAATCGTGAGTGGAGTTTCTATCAGTCCTCGATTAACAAAAGTAATTAAAAAGTTAGCCGTTAATTTGGGCAGACAAATACTCCTCTCTATTTTACGATAGTTCCCATTAACTAGATAATAAAAGGTAATTTCCTGATTATCCCAAAACCAAACTTCCTTGACTTCCAAGTATTTATACTTTTCTAAGTCAACGATACTACCACTTGTATAAGTCACTTCCACCGCTAAATCGGGAATAGATTTATCGGTTTCAAAAGCAAAACTATGATCAGGTTCTTTTCCTGCTAAAGGAGGTTTTTTTAAGGTGGTTGAACCCATGGGAAAATAAGGTAAATTATACTTGCGACAGTAAGTTTTAATTAAACCATTGATGACTTCCGCTATCCTTTCATGGTTTTTACTCGGAGACACAATTGTTATTACTCCATTGCAATAAGAGATGCGATACCCATAATCTTCTTGAGTTAATTTTTCGTAGTCATCCCAAGTCATACCAGCTAGAATAAGGGTTTGATCGCCACAAGTAGCGCGATCGCGATTAATAGGAAGGTTTAATAAATCTGTAAACACAACTAATTTTTTCCTAAGCAAATTAAGGACAAAGGACAAACTTTGATTACTCTAACTTTATGGTTCTGGAATTTCTAATTGTTTACATATTTTGAGGACTGTAAAATTAGGAATTTCTCTATGTCTAGGTACAGAAGTACGCTTTTTATTAGCCGTATTTTCCCAAATAGAATGCGATCCTCCTTCTCGTAACAGTTGACAACCATTCTGACTTAGATGTCGCAATAAATCTCGACGTTTCATGATGTTGCTAAGTCGGGAATAATTTGAATATGAGGAGTGGCGTTTAAAAGGAGGTAGATCGGTTCTTCTAAATCGGATTCAGGATCAGTTATTGTTGGGTTAGGTTGCGGTAATGATTCCCCATTTTGTAGATTTGTTTCTGCCATATCGACTAAAGCGGCTGATAAAGATTTGCGAGTCTTTTCAAGCGTTTCTGCAAAGGTAATAGTTCCAGGAAAATCTAAAACTTCTCCATGAACCCCCTCATCTAAAAATTTATACATTGCTTTATAAGTTAGCATAAGCTATAACATTATTATCATACTGAACAATTCTAATTATAATAAAAACCTTTATCTGAAACGATAACTAATGTCTCCAAAAACTAAAACAATTCAGGGTATTATTGTTTCTCATACTCATTGGGATCGCGCTTGGTATCTCCCGTTTCAATCTTTTCGTCATCGCTTAGTGCGAATGGTTGATGAGTTAATGGATATCTTAGAAACTGATCCTAATTTTCGGGCTTTTACTCTCGATGGGCAAACTGTTCTTTTAGAAGACTACCTAGAAATCCGCCCTGAACAAGAAACGCGATTAAAAAAATTAATTCAGTCGGGACGCATTTTAATTGGTCCTTGGTTTACCATGCCCGATTTATTTTTAATTAGTGGCGAATCTGTCATTCGGAACTTACAAGAAGGGCGTAAATGGTGTGAAAAATTCGGGAATTATATGGCAGTGGGGTATCTTCCTGATCCCTTTGGACATTTTGCCCAGATGCCTCAAATTTTTCAAGGATTTGACATTGATAGTTATATTTTTATGCGCGGTTTAGACGCGGAAACCAAAGCCAGTCACGGCGCAATTTTTAATTGGCAATCTCCTGATGGTTCAACGGTTTTAGCTATTTATGAAAGAGAAGGCTATTTCCCTGTTGGATCATTAGGTCATCCCAGTGTATTTGGGCGTTTTGAAGGACATGAAGTTAAGGTTGATCTGGCGAAAAAACAAATTGAACAAGCCTTAGAAACCATGCTTCCCTTGCAAGCTGAGGAAACAGTTTTACTCAGTAATGGCTTTGATCATCTCCCTGTACAAAAAGAAATTCCCCAGTTATTATCCCAACTAAATGAAAGTTTAGAGGGAATTGAGTTAACCCACGGAACAATTCCTGAATTTGTGGAAGCAATTAAACAGGAAAATCAATCTCATCAAACCTATCAGGGAGATTTAATTGGCAATGCGGATCAGCCGATTTTAGCCAGTGTTTATTCTACCCGAATGTATTTAAAACAGCAGAATCATTCGGCACAACAATTATTATCTCGATATGTTGAACCCCTGAGTGTTTGGCTAGAAAGTCAAGGCTGGGGAAATGATGTTCGTCCTTTTTTGAACTATAGCTGGCGGTTATTATTCAAAAATCATGCCCATGATGATATTTGTGGCTGTAGTGTGGATGGGGTACATGATGATGATGAGTATCGGTTTCGCCAGATTGAACAAATTGGGGAGGGATTATTAGTTGAACATTTAGAGACGTTATTAAAACAGGGATTTATTCCGCCACAGCAAACGGGAGATTACACCACAGATGTTTTTGTGTTGAACCCTCATCCTTGGGAAGCGACTTATACTGTGGAAACTGAGGTTTATTTTCCGAACCCTGATGGGGAATGGGGAGAACCGTTACCGCCTTTATCTTTAACAGGATGTGATGGTCACGGGAAGCCCATTAAAATTAGTGTACTGGATACGGAAGCCCCAAAAGCGCGATCGCGCTACTTAGAAACCACTTGGGGAAGATATTATCAAGTTAGCTTTTCCATCACCCTTCCCCCTCTCGGTTATCAACTGGTTCACATTTACCAAACCAGTCAGCCTTTATCCACACCAGAAACACAGCAACCGTTAACCCTCGAAAACCAACGCTATCAACTTACCGTTACTGATAACACTCTCACTCTCACGGAAAAAACCACAGGAATACAATTCTCTGACTTTCTCCAGTTAGAATATCAACCTGATCTTGGCGATACCTATTCCTTTAGTCCAGTTCCTGATGTTACCCCTATTTGGGGAAAACTGACAGAAGCCAAATTTCATCCCCAGAAAGCAGACACTCTCCGCTTAACTTATCAGCTAAACATTCAAGATACGACTCTGGAGAGTATCCCATCTTCAGAAAGTCAGGTTACATCAGAACCATCCTTCGCCCCCTTTAGTAAGGGGGGTTGGGGGGATCATCCTCTACAAAATAGCATTACGGTTGATCTGAGTCTCAATACTCACGAATCCATCTCCATCCAAATAAACTACGAATCTACGGTGGAGAATGCACGTATCCGCGCTGTTCTTCCCTTAGGCTTTACCACCAAAAACTCCCTTGCCGATGGACATTTTCGACTGGTTTCCCGTGAGAAACCGCAGTTAAGAACTCCTGAAAGTGATCCTCAACGGTATCAAACCTATCCTGGGGAGTTAGACTATCCCACCCATCATCAAGGAGACTTTGTTTTATTCACAGGAGACAATTATCAAGTTTGGGTGGCTAACCGAGGCTTACCTGAATATGAAGTGATTGGAGATAAAGTCGCAATTACCTTACATCGCGCCGTGGGCTATTTATCGGTGGGAAAAGGTCGCATTCGCCCATGTCAAGCTGGGCCCTCAGTTCCCACTCCTGGCGCACAATGTAAACGGGAAATTAATGCTGAACTCGCTTATGGACTTGCCAATTTAGAGCAAGAAACCATCATTCGTAAAGCCCGTGAATTTGCTCATCCTGCGTGGGGACGGGAAATGCCTTACTTGCCCTATGTTAACTCTACAGGACAATTAGGGCGTTATGGTTCTCTCTGCGCGATCGATAACCCTAATATTATCTTATCTGCCTTAAAACCCCATGAGGAAAAGGGAATCATGGTCTTGCGAGTGTATAATCAAACAGAAGTAACGCAAACTGCAACTGTCACCTTCGGCTGGAACGTCACTGCTTACTGCGAAACTAACTTATTGGAAATGTGGGAACACGGAAAAGAAGTTTCTAATCAGGAACTTTCGATTCAACTTTACCCTCATCAAATCAAAACCTTTTTATTGCAGTCGTAAATGAAACAATCTATTAATACAGTGGTGGGAATTTTTGTTTTTGTAGGCATTTGGGGGATCATGACTCCTCTAATGGCAATAGAAGACACTCCCACCACCCCAGAAGTCGTAACAGAAGAAGAGGATAATGATGCAGATAATCATGTCAATAATTTGATCAATCTTCGACTGATGGAAAGTTATCTTCTGACAGGGTTAGAACTCTATACGTATGGAGAAATGGAGATGGCGGAAACCCAGTTTAATCAGGCAGCAGAGGAAACCTTATCTGCATTACAGCCCATGTTAGAAGAAAAACGGTTATCTCGCCCAGTAGAAGCAGCTTTAAATCATCTTCAAACTAAAGCCAGCGATCGCGTTTCAGATCGAGAAATGAAAAAAGCATACGAAGACACGATTGATGTCTTACACGCTGTAGAAAGTTTTATCCCTGAAAGTGAACGGCATTCCCCTGAGTTTATGGGTGAGGCAATTTCCACTCTCATTTCTAAATCGGCGACAGAATATGAAATGGCATTTGAGGATGATCAGTTAACTGACATTTCTAAGTATCAAAAGGGGAGAAATTTATTAGCGACGGTACGCAATTTACTTTATAGTGAAGCGGGGAATCTGGTAGAAGAGAATCCCGAAGCCTATCGAGAGATTGCAACATTAGTAGGAAAACTATCTGCTGCTTGGCCAACGACTATGCCACCCTCCTCGAAAGTTTATACAGCACAAGAGGTGACAGCAATGGCGCAAGAGATGGAAGCAATTACGCCATGATTTAATACTTTCCCCGGTTGAATCTTATTATCAACTCGGGGCAAACATTATCTTAATGAAAACTGGGCTGATGACGAATTAAATTGAGAAACTCTTCTCTGGTTTTCTGTTCTTCTTGAAACACTCCTAACATCGCACTGGTAACTGTCCAAGAACTGGGTTTTTGCACCCCTCGCATCACCATACACATATGAGTGGCCTCCATAACAACAGCAACGCCCTGGGGATCTAGTATGCTTTGAATTGCCTCTGCAATTTGGCGAGTGAGACGTTCTTGTACCTGCAAGCGACGGGAATACATCTCGACAATCCGAGCTAGTTTACTTAATCCTACTACTTTTTGATTAGGAATATAAGCAACATGAGCTTTTCCCATGAAAGGCAACATATGATGTTCACAAAGACTAAAAACATCAATGTCTCTAACGAGTACCATCTCATTATGCCCCTCGTCAAAGATCGCGCCGTTGACTAATTCCTCAAGAGATTGTTCATAACCTTGGGTGAGGAATTGCATAGCTTCGGCAACTCGTTTAGGAGTTTTTTTCAATCCTTCGCGATCAGGATCTTCTCCCACACCTTGTAGGATACTTCTCACCGCCTGCATCATTTCTTCTGTATTACTGTCTTGGGTAACAGCAGCTTCTACAGAAGAAGCACTATTAAGAGACACTTGCGTATTGACTTTACCTGAACCGTTGGACATTGAACTGTTGGATGAAGCAGTTGTCATAATTATAGAATAAACTTCCTTTCCTTATTTTGCTATGATTGAGAATCTAGTTTTGAGCCTAAAGAGCCCCCGCACTTGGCATTAGAGTCATTTCTTCAATGACAGCTTGTTGGGGTAATAAGGCTGCTTGAACAATGGTTTGAGCAACAACTTGGGGATTAAGCATTGCATCACGATTTAATTCCATTTTCACACTGTCGGTATCCCATAAAGGAGTATTAACAGCACCGGGAGTAATGGTAATGACGCGAATCCCATTTTCTTTTTCTTCTCCTGAGAGAGCTTTAGAAAGGGTAATAATTCCCGCCTTACTAACACTATAAGCCCCCCAACTTGGAAAAGGGCTATGAGCTGCAATCGAAGCAATATTAATAATTGTTCCCCTAGCGCGATCGCGCATTGTGGGTAAAACGCCCTGAATACACTGGAAAACACTGGTTAAATTGAGATTTAACACTTGTTCCCATTCCTCTAAAGGGGTTTCGCTGAGGGGATTGGTATATCCCATCCCTGCATTGTTAACTAAGATATCAACGCTACCAAAGTCAGTAACAATGTCTTTAATATTCCCCTTTACTGTACTAGTTGCCGCTAAATCAATTTGGTAAGATTTTACCTGTACTGAATACTGGCTCACTTCTGAGATCACAGCATCTAATTTTTCTTGTGAGCGCCCGACTAAGGCAAGATCAACTCCTGCTTTAGCAAAAGCAAGGGCAGTTTCTTTACCAATGCCGCTACTTGCACCTGTAATTAGGGCTTTTTGGCGACTCTGGGATTCCTCCATATTTTTCTCCAAGCTGACATTTTTATAAGTCCAATTGGGCTATAGCAATAATCAAAATCTAGTTAATCTGATCTTGCCATAGGAATTTGCTTAAACGTGTAATGGCACAGAGGGCTTAAAACATTAAAAAATGTAAAGTTTCTGAACCTTGCCTATTGTATCACCTGATCTGGTATTAATCGATAAGAGGCGCGAATCCTTAATTTTAATATAAATAATGCTTTTACTCCCGAATCAATTTTGGCAATCAGTAAAAATCACACAACATAAAGCTATTGAATCACAAGCACTGCAACCGATTCCCACAGAATATGAAATCATTGAGGATCAGGGAATCCCTTTTTTAGTGAGAATTTTGAAAATTTTAAAGAAAAAAGAAGCAGAAAAGCAGAAGCAAGCACAATATCAAGAAACAACAGGAAAAGATTTTGATCCGTTTCTTCCCTACGAAAAAGATTTATTTGTTAGTGATATTTCCGATACTCATATTTGCCTGTTGAATAAATTTAATGTTGTAGAAAATCATTTGCTGATTGTAACTCGCGAGTTTGAAGAACAAGAAAATTTAATTAATCAAGCAGATTTGACGGCACTTTGTGCTTGTTTGCAAAAGGTTAATGGCTTAGGATTTTACAATTCTGGTGAATTAGCCGGTGCTTCAGTTAAGCATAAACATTTACAATTTATTCCCAATTCTCTTGCTCCAAACTTAGAAGAACTTCCTATTACTGCTGCTCTAAAAACCGCTAATTTTCTAGGAGAAGTGGGCAGTATTTCATTATTTGGTTTTCATCATGGTTTTACTTGGTTGAATCTCGATTGGAACTTATCTCCAGAAGAAATTGCTAAAAAAGTTCTTCAATATTATCAAATGTTACTAGAAACAGTCAATGGTAAAGATACGACTAATTATAATTTTTTAATGACACGAGAATGGATGCTGATTGTGCCTAGAAAGCAAGAGAAATTTCAATCAATTGGAGTTAATTCTTTAGGATTTGCTGGTGGCTTATTAGTGAAAGATCAAGAGGAATTAGAATTAGTTAAAAAAATCGGTCCCTTAAAAATTTTAGAAGCGGTGGGTTACTCCCGAAATTATAGTCGTTCCAATTCAGTTCCGTAGTGCAGCCATCTTGGCTGCTACTAGGGAGCAAGATGCTCCCACTACTTTTAGGTTGCTGTTTTTTATTTGGAATCACTATAATCTGTAGAGAGCTTGATTTTTTTTAGAATTGCATAATTAATTCTTTTACTTTTTGGATGACTGTTTCTAGATGTAAGGGTTTAGCAAGATAATCGTTAGCACCGGCTTTTAAACAACGATCGCGATCGCCAGGCATCGCCATAGCCGTAATTGCAATCACTGGTAAATCTTGCCAATAGGGAGTTTGTCGCAGTTGATGTAAAATTTCAAATCCATCCACTTCAGGAAGTTGAATATCGAGGAGAATGAGATGAGGAAGTAACTCGCGCGATCGCAGTTCTGCTTCCATTAATTCTTGCATCGTTTTTCCATCATAAATTACTTCCACCGAATATCCTTCTAACTCCAAAACTTGACAAATTAAAGCCTGATTAAACGGTTGATCCTCCACCACTAAAATCCGTGGGCTATCAGTTTCTTGGGATTTTTCTTGACCTAAGGGGCGATTAATTTCCTCTTGAGAATCTGCTTCTTCTATTATTTCTGTTTCCTCTTTTTCAGCACGTAATTCAGTTAAAGGAAGCCAAACCCGAAAGGTACTCCCTTTATTTTCCTCAGATTCGACAGAGACAGTTCCCCCATGTAATTCCGCAAGACGTTTAGTTAAAGCTAATCCTAATCCTGTTCCCTCATGACGACGAGTAAGAGAAGAATCTAGCTGTTGAAACGGGCGAAATAATAAGCTTTGTTTTTCTTTAGGAATACCAATGCCAGTATCTGAAACCTCTAAGCATAAATAAGGAGTGCTACTATGAACAGGACTATGATCAGGACGTGCTTCTTCTAATAATTGACTGCCATAGCGTAAACTGCCACTAAGTTTAACCTTCCCTTCTTCTGGGGTAAACTTAATTGCGTTAGATAGAAGATTAATTAAAATTTGTCGTACCCGTCGTTCATCTAATTGAGCTATTTCAATCTGATAATCTAATTCTAAGGAGAGGGCAATACGTTTTTTATCTGCCCGTGGTTGCACCATCCGTAAGCCTTCATTGCATAGACTATGAATCACAACTGGTTGTAACTCTAACTCGGTTTTCCCCGCTTCAATTTTTGAGAGATCAAGAATATCATTAATTAGCTGTAGTAAATGTTCACCACTGCGCTTAATCGCTTGAATTTGCTTAATCTGATTCTCACTAAGCGGATCTTTACGTTGCCTTTCTAGTAAATCGGCAAACCCTAAAATACTATTTAGAGGGGTTCGTAACTCATGAGACATAGAAGCGAGAAATTCTGACTTCATTTGGGAGGCTTGAGCTAACTCTTCATTGGCTTGACGAAGGTTTTGTTGTACTTTTGCCCGTTCAATGGCAACTCCCAAAGTTCGACAAGCTGCCAATACCATATCTTCTTGCACTTGATCTTCTAAAGAATTTCCCCCCCGAGATTCTAAAGTTAAAACGCCAATAATCTCGCCACTATGTCCAGGAATCGGAAAAATGCCTAATTGTCCAATTCCAGGATTACGAAAGGTGTTAACTGCTTGGGGATGGTTCGCATAGTCTTCTACAAAAAGTGGTTTTCCGGTTTCCACCACCTCCCAAAGTAGCCCCTGTCCATAGGGAATTCCCTCTTTCATTAACTCTTCCATTTCGGGAATCATATCTCCATAGGTGGCAATAAATTGGGAGGTAATTTCATTGACTAATAGTCCTGCGCGACGATTTTCCCCATCTCCTGTAATGACTTTCACATCTCCGAAAGCCGCATTAGTGCTTTCAATCAGGTAAGACAGGGCAAATTGACCAATGGTTTTGATATCAGTAGCAGGTTGGAGGCGTTCGGTTAAACCCAGAAGAAAGGTTAGTCGTCGCAGTTCCCGATTGATAATTCCTTCTGAGTCTAATTTCATAGACAGTTGACGAATATTGAGCAAATATCCCCCATCACTGGTAGCGGTCACTAAAATATGTAAGTTTTCTCCTGATGGCTGTTCAATATTACAAGGGGTGGGGTTAGAGTCTGCTTTTTTAATAATGTCTTCTAAAATTTGTTGTTGGGGGGTTGACCAATTGCCCTCCTGTGCCATTTGATTTAGAATTTCTGCCTGAGAGGGGTGAGAGTTAAGCCACTCTTGAGAGAAGTTACCTAAACTTGCAAAAGCCTGATTATAAGTGATGAGGCAATGGTTCTGGTCAAACAGCGCGATCGCGCGATCGATTTGTTCTAAAATTAGGGCTTGTTGTTCTTGTAACTGTTTCAGCTTTGACTCTAAGGGGTCTGAGGGCATTACCAACCTGGATGATAAATAAACGCTTAATTCCAGTGTAATCAAGAAATAGTGGCAGAATCTCTGAAGAATAACTGTTAAACTTGGCACTAGGGGCAATTAAGCAACCCTTTCGTTACAATCAGAAAATAATGATTATCATTGCAGGAGTGAGATTCAACTGATGGTGGCAACTCAAACCTCTGTACCAGTCACAGTATTAACGGGTTATCTCGGAGCAGGGAAAACAACGCTTCTTAATCGTATCCTAACCCATGAACATGGCAAAAAAGTGGCTGTGGTCATTAACGAATATGGGGAAGTGGGAATTGATAATCAATTAGTAATTGATACTGACGAAGAAATTTTTGAAATGAACAACGGCTGTATCTGTTGTACAGTTCGTGGCGATCTCATTCGCATGATTGGTAATTTAATGAAGCGTCGTGATAAGTTTGATCATCTCGTCATAGAAACCACGGGAATTGCTGATCCTGCACCCGTGATTCAAACCTTCTTTATGGATGAGGATGTACGAGAACAAACCAATTTAGATGCTGTTGTTACGGTGGTGGATGCTAAACATATCCATCAACATTGGGATGCAGAAGAAGCCCAAGAACAAATTGCCTTTGCAGATGTGGTATTACTGAATAAAACCGATTTAGTGACTGCTGAGGAATTACAAACGTTAGAACAGCGTATCCGTAGTATGAATGCGATGGCAAAAATTTATCCCACTCAGGATGCAAAAGTAGAAATGGATCATATTTTAGGAGTACAAGCATTTAATCTCGATCGCGCTTTAGAAGTGGATCCTGATTTCTTAGGAGAAGATGCCCATGAACATGATGAAACCGTGGGATCGATTATAATTAATGAGTCTGGAGAGTTAGACCCAGAAAAATTGAATAATTGGATAGGAGAATTATTGCGCGATCGCGGTCCTGATATTTTCCGAATGAAAGGCATTCTCAATGTCAAAGGCGAAGAGAATCGCGTAGTTTTCCAAGGTGTGCATATGTTATTTGATGGCAAAGCAGATCGTCCTTGGTTACCCAATGAAACTCCCAAAAATGAACTCGTTTTTATTGGTCGTAATCTGGATGAAGCAGAATTAAAATCTGGATTTCAAAGCTGTTTAACTTAAGAAATGAAAAGTCGCATTGCTTTCCAACCCACTTGGGAAAAACATCTATCAGACTATATTACGGCGGTTAAATGGTCAAAAACTGGTGACTATTTAGCCGTTAGTTCTGCCGCTGGGGAAGTTATCTTATTTCGCGGTGAGAGGTTAGAACAAGTATTATTACAATCACCCACTGGGTTTTCTGTAGATTGCTTAGAATTTTCCCATGATGATCAATTTCTTGCTTGTGGGGGGCAAAGTGGAACCGTCACTATTTGGAATTTATCTACAGATTTCCCCCAATGTGTTAGTAATCTCGAATATCCCTCGACATGGATTGATCATTTAACTTGGAATCCAGTCAATAACGAGTTGGTTTTTAGCCTTGGGAAATATGCCCAAGTTTGGGATGCAAAAAGCCAAGAGATTATAACCACTCTCAATTTTGCTAGTTCTTCGGTTATGGATTTAGATTGGCGCAATGATGGCTTATGGCTAGCTGTGGGAGGCTATAAAGCCACACAAGTGTGGAATTGCCGAGACTGGGATGATGACCCCGAAATTGTGGAAGTTCCTTCAGCTAGTACTACTGTAAAATGGTCGCCTGATTGTCGTTACTTAGCTTGTGGGGATATTGACAGCACCCTTGTGGTTACAGAATGGGGGAATCCCACTCCGTGGCTCATGCAGGGGTTTACAGGGAAAGTGCGACAGTTAGCTTGGTCAGCGTTTCCCACTCGTTCCGGCGCGCCTCTCTTAGCGGCTGGTAGTGGTTGTGATATTGTGGTTTGGCAACGTAGCAAGAATGAAAACGTGGGCTGGAGTGATGAAGTGGTTAGTCATGAGTCATCAATTAGCGCGATCGCGTTTCACCCTAAAACTGTTACCCTTGCCTCAGTAGCCAAAGATGGGAAAGTTAACCTCTGGCATCGCGGTCAGAAACTATTACAATCTTTAGACGGCGCGTTCAATGCCTTTACCTGCCTCCATTGGCATCCCAAAGGAAGTCATCTAGTAGCAGGGGGAGAGGATGGGGAAATCATCCTCTGGTCAAATAGCCAACGCCATTCCTAGAAAAGTTATTGGGGAAGTCGGCAATGCTGACTTTCTAGTAATAACTTACTCTGTTTCACTTGATCGGGAATTTCAATGGGATAATCTCCTGTAAAGCAAGCAGAACAGAAATGGTCTGGATCCTCTCCTGTAGCTTTTAACATTCCTTCCCAACTGAGATAAGCCAAAGAATCAACACCAATTTTTTCAGCAATCTCTTCTACAGATTTTGTTGCTGCAATTAGTTGGTCTTGGTTATCGGTATCAATACCATAGAAACAGGGGTGAGTAACTGGGGGAGAGGAAATTCTCATGTGAACCTCAGTTGCCCCTGCATCACGGAGGGCTTGGACAATTTTACGGCTAGTTGTCCCCCGAACAATGGAGTCATCCACCATAATGATGCGCTTCCCACTAATAACATCTTTCAGGGGATTTAATTTCATACGAATCCCTGATTCTCGCATACTCTGGGTGGGTTGAATAAAGGTGCGTCCCACATAGCGATTCTTAATGAGTCCTTCTTCAAAGGTAATGCCCGACTGATGAGAAAACCCAATGGCTGCGGGAACGCCTGAGTCTGGAACTGGAATCACTGAATCCGCTTCGACATAAGATTCTTTCGCTAACTGTTGTCCCAAACGTAGGCGATAACTGTAGAGGCTTTCATTATTCACCATACTATCGGGACGAGAGAAATAAATCATCTCAAACACACATAACTTGGGTTCTGGCTTCTCTGACCAGTGATAGGAAGCTAACCCATCTTCAGTAATCCAAACAATTTCCCCCGGTTCCACATCTCGTACATATTCCGCCCCAATAATATCTAAGCCTGCAGTTTCTGAAGCAAGAACATAGTGCTGTGGATTGTCCGCTAGAACCCCAATTACTAAAGGACGAATACCATGAGGATCACGCACTCCCATTAACCCTTTTGGTGTACCAATGACTAAGCTATAAGCCCCTTGACAGCGATTAAAAGCACTAATTGCCCCCTCTAGCCAGTCTTTACCGCTATCTACTTCCTGAGAAATCGCCACCGCAATCATTTCTGAGTCTGTACTAGAAAAGAACTCATAATTGTCTTCTTCTAGGCATTTTTTTAGTTGGGGAGCATTGACAAGATTACCATTATGTGCTAAAGCTAAAGAACCAAGTCGAGTGGGGATAACCACGGGTTGGGCATTTGCCACTAAACTAGAACCTGTAGTGGAGTAGCGAGTATGCCCCACTGCAATATTTCCAGGTAATTGTAATAAAGTTTCCTCATCAAAAACTCGGGCAACTAACCCCATATCTTTATGCAGACGCACCCCATTTGAGTTAAAGGTAGCAATTCCTGCTGATTCTTGACCGCGATGTTGTAGGGCGTAGAGTCCAAAGTAACTCAGCTTGGCAACATCTTGGCCAGGGGCATAAACACCAAAGACAGCGCAAGCCTCCTCGGGTTTATCTGGGGCTTCGTCAGAGGGGAGGACTGTGGGTTGTGACATAATTTTCTCCAGAGGCTGGTTCAGGGCTAGAGGCTAATATACAGCATAGACTACCTTTCTTATGTTAACAATCCCTTAACATCAAACACAAGTGATGTCATTAGTCATTGGTTTAAAAAGGACGAAAAACTAAGGACAAATCAGTAATGTTTCAAACCACACGCAGACGATTAGCTTTATGGTACGCCACGGTAACAGCTATTTTACTCTTATTCTTTGCTGCAGGAATGTATGGTTATGTGCGAAGTACCTTAATTGAACGGATTGATGATACTTTAAAGCACGTTGTGGAAGTTGTTGAACGATCGCTGATTATTGAACCCATTGCTACTGAGGATAATGGTTATCGTCTGAACATTGAAACTAATTTTCAAAATAATACAAATACTTTAGAAGATGATCATATTGAACTAGAATGGTTTAATCCCCAAGGGGAGTTATTATGGTCAACTTTTTCCGAAACTTTAGATCATCCTCTTCATAAAGATCGCTTAGCTGAAACCGTTCATTTAAAAACGGGATATTTACTACGCCAAATAACAAAACCGATTAAATTTCAAAAGCAAACTTTAGGGTATTTGCGGGTGAGTCATCCTTGGTTTGAGGTAACAAAACCGACACGCCAGTTACTATTAGATTTAAGCCTTGGCATTACTATTATGGTAATTTTAGTTGCTGGAATTAGTTGGTGGTTATCAGGAATTGCCATTCAGCCTGTTAAGGAGTCTTACAATAGCTTAAAACAATTTACTGCTGATGCTTCCCATGAATTACGAAATCCGATCGCGATGATTCAAACTAATGTCCAAATGGCTTTAAATTATCCTGATAGTAATCTTCAGCAACAGCAGCTACAAGTGATTGAACGGTTAACTCAACGTTTGGGAAAGTTAGTGAATGATTTGTTGTTTCTCGCCAGATCAGATAGTGGAATGTTGGAAATTAAACAGCAGTCGGTTTCTTTAGATGCTTTATTAATGGAGGTAGTAGAAGAACAAAGCGCGATCGCGCAACAAAAGGGAATTAATTTGAATTTAGAGATTCCAGAATCAAATGAAGATCAAGGGTTTATGATCCAAGGAGACTGGGATCAACTGGCAAGATTATTTACGAATTTAATTAGTAACGCGATCGAGCATTCCAACTCTGATGAACTCACCACTTCTTCCACAGTTACTATTCAATTAAGCCCCTATAAACGTAATCATCATCATGGTCTAAAAGTCCAAGTTCAAGACACAGGAAAAGGGATTCCTCAAGAAGAAATTCCCCATCTATTTGATCGGTTTTATCGGGTTTCTCCCTACCCAAAAATGACAGAAACCAAAGGGAGTACCGGGGCAGGCTTAGGACTCGCGATCGCGCGAGCAATTGTGGAAAACCATCAAGGGCAAATTCAAGTTAATAGTGTCCCTCAACAAGGAACAACTTTCACCGTTATATTTGCCCAGAGTTGATTAGTTTTATCTCAGCTGAGGAGATAATCTTACGGTTGCCCTTGTAACCCTAGCATTTGGGAATTACTCTTACCGGGGGCAACCATAGGATAGCAATTTTCATCTTTTTTCACTTGAGCATCTAAAACCACTGGCCCATCATGGTTGAGCATTTCGGTAATTGCCTCGGAAAGATTAGCGCGATCGCGCACTGCAATTCCTTTCAAGCCATACGCCTCACACAACTTCACAAAATCAGGCATTCCCGATTGCATATTAGAAGCAGAATAGCGTTCTTGGAAGAACGTTTGTTGCCATTGTCGCACCATTCCCTGCCAACCATTATTAATAATCACCGTTTTGACATTAATGCCATATTGCGCCAGCGTTCCTAACTCCTGTAAATTCATTTGAAAACTGGCATCACCACTAACACAAATCACCTGCTGATCCGGGACGGCCGTTTTCACGCCCATAGCAGCGGGAACGCCATAGCCCATGGTTCCTAAACCAGAACTAGAGATCCAACGTCGGGGGCCAAAATTAATAAACTGGGCTGCCCACATCTGATGCTGTCCCACATCCGTTGTATAGTAAGCATAGGGAGCTTGTTTACCAATTTCTACAATTACCTCTTGTGGCGAGAGAAAATCATCATACTGAGGAACAACTAACGGATAGGTTTTGCGCCAACCATTAATCCGTTCTAACCAAGCCTTAGTGCGCTCCTCATTTTTGGGAATCCCCAACTCAGCAATGCGATCGAGCATTTGTTGGAGACAAGTACGAACATCTCCCACTACAGGGACTTCTGGAGCGCGGTTTTTCCCAACTTCAGCAGGATCAATATCAATATGAATCACTTTCGCCTTGGAGGCAAACTCATCCAGTTTACCCGTCACCCGATCATCAAATCGCGCCCCCACAGCAATTAATAAATCGCATTCACTCACCGCATAATTAGCATAAGCAGTACCGTGCATTCCCAACATTGACACAGATAGGGGATGATTTTCATCAAAAGACCCCAATCCCATGAGAGTAGTAGTCACAGGAATTTGGAAATGTTCTGCCAGTTTTTGTAATTCCTGATGAGCACCAGACGTAATTGCCCCACCACCCACATAGAGTAAGGGACGTTCTGAGGCTTCAATGAGCTTAATCGCTTGGGTTAAAGCGCGGGCATTTCCTTTCTGAGTGGGACGAAAACCTCTTAAATTTACCTGTCCTGGTAGTACCGGCACATAATCACATTCTTCAAAGCCCACATCTTTAGGAATATCAATTAAAACTGGGCCCGGTCGTCCACTACTAGCAACATGAAATGCCTCAGCGATAATTCTTGCCATATCACTAGCATGGCGCACCACATAAGAATGCTTGACGACGGGTAGGGTAATGCCAAAAATATCCGTTTCTTGGAAAGCATCTGTACCAATGGCAGGTCGAGCCACTTGCCCTGTAATGGCTACCATAGGAATAGAATCCATGTGAGCAGTTGCTAACCCAGTTACTAAGTTAGTTGCCCCGGGGCCAGAAGTCGCAAAGCATACTCCCACTTTTCCTGTTGCGCGGGCATAACCATCAGCAGCATGAGCCGCCGCTTGTTCGTGACGGACAAGAATATGGGTTAAATCTCCTCGCGCCTCAGCACGGTGTAATTCATCATAAATGGGGAGGATTGCGCCTCCGGGATAGCCAAAAATATGCGTAACGCCATGTCGTCTTAAACTGTCCATTAACGCAAATGCGCCTGTAGCTCTTTGGACAGTTTGGGCAGTTTCGGGAGGGGATGCGATTTTTTGTGACTGATCTGGATAACCCACGGCTTCACCTTTTAATTCACTATTTAACTACTATAATCTTCTAGTGTTGTTACTTATGCTACAACTTTTTCAAGGAAATTTGTTTAAATTTTAAGATTGTAAAGTTATGAATTGCCAATAACTTTTTCTAATGTTTATCATTCAGTCTAAACTTTTCTTTCAGATCATCTCGTTAATTGTTTTGGCAACAGAAGAATAGACTTTGCAACCGTACTTAATTTCCCACCAACCGTAAGCTAGGTGTGGGGTTTGCCAAAGGGCTAAATGCTCAACGGGAGGAGAACAATAAAAGGGCTGTTTTCCCCTTCCTAATAATTGTGAGGTGTAATGGGTAAATTCATCATGACTGATACGAGTAGTGGGAAATGAGGGTAATATGGGAACGCCCCAGCCATCAAGGGCAAAAAAATGCTCAATTTTCCCTCCTTGTTGTTCCCAGATGACTGCTGCGCCCATTGCTCCTGCTACGCCAGCACTAAAGGCAATTAAATAGACTGGGGTTTCTAAACTCACCTGTTGGGAAATATATTGGAATATTTGGATGCTGTCATAGGGGAGAATCTTCTCAGGAAGGAGTAATAATTCTTCAGGGCTGAGATTTTGCCATCCCATCCCTTGCAGAAAGTCGGCGGTTAAGTCTGGGGGATGAAACCCCGGGACAATTATGATCATGTATCAAAGATGCCTGAAAAGTTAAAATATAACGAATAAGTACAGATTAGGCAAAGTAAACTTCTCCCACTAACCTCACGTTTGACGCATAGAGGAAGTTTCCGTTTATCGGACATTTTTCTTTGCCTAGAGGATTGCGCGAATGGGTAGCTGTGTAATGTGAAGTCATTCCGCATTAGCTGAAACCCTTATTTAATCTTGGTTTGAGTCCTTAACTTCAAATAACCATTCGCGCACCAGTCACAGCAAGGATTTTGGCGATTTTGGGTTGCTTTTTATGATCAGTTTTGTTAGTATGAAAGGGCATTCGCGCAAACGCACCTTGAAAATCAAATATAGTAAGGGTTCTAAGTGCCTGCGGTTTCAATAACCAATAATCCCTATGAGGGATTGAAACAATAAGAATGCGCCCAAGGCACAGCCAAGACAAGGTTTCAATAACCAATAATCCCTATGAGGGATTGAAACATACTCCACAATTTGAGATAGCTTTTTTCAGTTTGTTTCAATAACCAATAATCCCTATGAGGGATTGAAACAGAGCTAAACTGGAAAACGCACTCAATTCCAGCTTCGTTTCAATAACCAATAATCCCTATGAGGGATTGAAACGAGCGCGATCGCGCCCCTCTGCTCTCTATACTTATTGAGAATTGAGCTCAAATAAGCAGAAACGAGTTAACGTCGTTCTTTTAACAAGGTGTGAGAGAGATAATCAAAAATTATCCAAGAAGTATATTTAGGAAGATACACAAAACGGATACGATGGCTTGGGTCGCTGAGAAAACAGTGAGAACAGTTAGGGCGGTTAAGATAGTTAAAGGCGATCGCTTTTGTCGAACGAACATAGCTAAATAAGCTATTGGTAGTAGTATTGTGACGGAACGCACTAACAGATCATCATGGAATCCCTCACTTTAAATGTACCTCCAGCAGTTGGTTTAACCGATGAGCAATTTTATCAACTCTGCATTGCTAATGAACCCTGGCAATTAGAACTTACGCAAGCTGGAGAATTAGTTATTATGTCTCCTACAGGCGGAGAAAGCGGAATCAGAAATTCTAATTTAACTACAGATTTAAACTTATGGAACCGTCAAGCCAAGTTAGGAAAGGTCTTTGACTCTTCTACAGAATTTAAATTACCTAGTGGTGCTTATCGTTGTCCTGATGTTTCTTGGGTTAAATTAGAGCGTTGGCAAGCTTTAACTAAAGAAGAACAAAAACGCTTTCCGCCCATTTGTCCCGATTTTGTCATTGAATTGCGGGGCGTACAAGCTGCCGAGGACACCTCGGCAGACAGCCCCTCGCGTTCCGAGAGTGATGTTTTGGAAAAATTACGCCTTAAAATGCAAGAATATCGAGATAATGGGGCGCGTTTAGGGTGGTTAATCGATCCGCAAACCCCTTTGGTAGAAATTTATCGACCCCAGCAAGATGTAGAAGTGTTGAATTTTTCTGTCGATTCCCCTCCTCAACTCTTCGGTGAAGAGGTTCTACCTGGTTTTATTCTAGATTTGACTATTATCTTAAACCCGTAGCTTTGACGCTCTCCCGGTGAATCGGAGAATACAGGAGGAGATAGATTCTGGTTCAGCCCTCCAGCCTATTGAAACTGGTAATGTGACGGAATTTTTCTTGATCAGCCAACGTTTCAATAACCAATAATCCCTATGAGGGATTGAAACGCGGGGTTGAACAGAACTACCTGATTTGCAAAGTTTCGACTCATCACCCTAGAATATTGTTAGTTTATTATATAGTTATTTTAAGTAAAAGCGGGAGTTGATGAGATTATGTGGGATAGCGCGATCGTTGCCTATATCCATTATTTAAGTTTTGGGCTGGTTCTGGCTTCGCTAATCGTCGAACGCCAAACCATGAAATCCGAACTAACCATCCGCCAAGGGTGGGTAATTTTGATCGCTGATGGGATTTATGGCACAGCGGCGACTGCCCTTCTAGCGACTGGAGTTTTACGCTTATTATACTTTGGCAAAGGAACCGAGTTTTATACCGAAAACCCAGTATTTTGGGCAAAAGTTATCCTCTTTTTTACGATCGCTGGTATTTCCTTGTATCCCACAATTTCATACTTGATGTGGATTGGGAAGTTACGACAAAATATTGCGCCAAAGTTAACTCCTTTTCGCACCAATCTCATTAATTGGATTATCAATATTGAACTGGTAGGATTTAGCGCAATTCCCTTGTTAGCTTCAATGATGGCACGAGGAATTGGATTAAATTGGCTTTCTTAGGGCAAACCTCATCAAAATCCCACTTCTTAATTTAGGGGTAATGAATCCCTGAAGCCTTCATCCGAGAGATAGCTTCTTGAATGCGATCAGCAGAGATGGTTAGGGCAAGACGGAAAAATCCTTCTCCTGAAGCGCCATAACCATTTCCAGGGGGAACAATAATCCCACACTTGTCTAAAAGTAAATTGGCAAATTCTTGAGAGGTATAGCGAGGGGGAACCGGAACCCACATATAAAGGGTAGCTTTTGGAGGGGTAATTTCCCAGCCGAGGGATTTTAACCCCTCTACTAAGATATCTCGTCGCTGTTTATAAACGGCAGTTGCTGCTTCAATGTTTTCGCGAGGGGTGTCTAAAGCAGTCATCACAGCCCGTTGGATGGCTTGAAAAACCCCAGAATCAACATTACTTTTCACTCTAGCTAATCCTTGAATCCCAAAGGCGTTACCCACAACAAATCCCACACGCCAACCAGTCATATTATAAGATTTCGAGGCACTGTGAAACTCGATCGCGCAGTCTTTTGCCCCTGGCACTTGCAGTACACTAGGAGGCTGATAGCCATCATAAGCAATTTCGGCATAAGCATTATCATGGCAGAGTAAAATATCATGTTCTTGGCAAAAGGCAACAGCTTCTCGAAAAAAGTCTAAACTGGCTAACGCGCCTGTGGGGTTATTTGGATAATTCAGCCACAGCAGTTTTGCTTTCTGGGCAATTTCGACAGGAATTTGGCTCAACTGCGGTAAAAAATCATTTTCTGGTTTTAAGGGCATGGGGTAAGAAGTGCCCTCCGCAAATAGGGTAGCGGTTTTATAAACGGGATAACCGGGATCAGGAATTAGGGTATAGTCTCCGGGGTTAACAAAGGCTAAAAAAGTATTGTGGATGGCTTCTTTGGAACCAATGGAGGAAATAACGTCTGTTTCGGGGTTAAGATCGGTTATCCCATACCGACGCGCCATAAACTCAGTCACTGCTTTGCGAAACGCGATCGTTCCCTGATAAGGGGGATAATTATGAGTGTGGGGATCTTCAATCGCTTCGTGCATGGTTTCTAGGATCGGTTGAGGCGTTGCTAAATCGGGATCGCCAACTCCTAAGTTAATGAGATCGACTCCTTGAGCGCGGAGTTTTTGGGCTTTACGATTAATTTCGGCAAAGAGATAGGGGGGAATGCGATCTAGACGCTGGGCAAATTGCATATTGTTTAGAGCAAAGAATCCATTAAAGTTAACAGTTGCACGGCTTCTGGGGATAAGGGCTGATCTTGGTGTTGGAGATGATTTTCTAGCAATCCTTTCAGGGCAATTAATTTTAAGCTATTTTCAGCAGGAGTTTGCGCGATCGCGCTTCCAGCGTCTAAATAATCTGTTGCCCCTAAATCCATCAGTGCTGAGCGTCGCAGGGGCAGTTTTTCCGCTTTTAAGCCTTCTACTAAGCGCATACCATATTTTTCTTCTTTTGTCAACTGATATAAGGCACGGGCGGCGGCAAATTGCACTTTTTCCACAGGATGGTCTAGAAAGGGTTGAATCTGCGCGATGGCAATAGTTGCCCCTAATGATCCTAACGCCTCAATCACTGCTTCGTAGGGTTGCACTAAATGGGGTTTTCCTGGCATCGGTTTCGCGGCTTCCACTCCCCCTTCCAATAACGCTAATAAGGGAGAAATGGCACGAGAATCCCCAATTTCTTCTAAGGCTTGAGCGCTGGCTTCTCGCACATAATAATCGCTACAGTTTAAATTCTCAATCAGTGACGGAACAGCTTGCGGATTGCCCAATTTTCCTAACGCTCTAGCTGCATTACGGCGTAGGGGGTAGCCCCCATCAGGAGAGCGATCTGCTTCGTCTTCGAGGGCATTTAATAAGGCAGTCATGGCGGCGGAATCGGTAATCCGAAATTTTCCCAACCACCAAGCCGCATAATAGCGCAGACTTAAATCTTCAGTTTGGTTTAAATGCGCGATCGCGGTTTCAGCATTATAAGCAGTCATAGCGCAAAGCAAAAGTGGCTATATTGGTCATTAGTCATTGGTTATTGGTCATTAGTCATTAGTCATTGGTCATTGGTTTACAAATGACGAAGGACAAATAACAAAAACCTCAAGAAGCGTGAAAACTGCTATAAGAAATCCTACCACTTCTTAACCTTCAGACAATTAAAATACAAAAAAAATATTTTCTCTTGTAAATTCTCTGCTTCTTCACAAGATTAATCCGTTAAGATAATCCTGAAGGGGTCACTCAGGGAGGCTGTTATGAATACGATTAGTCTGTCTCATGAAGAAATTGAAGCATTAACCGCAGAGGACGTAAAACAGTTAGCAGAACGCTTAGATCAGGATGACTATAATAGTCCGTTTGAAGCCCTGCAAGACTGGCATTTATTACGTGCCATTTCTTTTCACAATTGGGAATTAGTAGAACCTTATCGTCATCTCCTCGATGTGGAAGCCTTTGATGAAGCATGAGAGATGGCAAAAATGTCCTAATTAGTATTGGCGGTGGAATTGCGGCTTATAAGGTTTGTCAGCTAATTTCCCATTTATATCAAGGGGAAATCTCAGTAAGGGTCATTTTAACCAATGCGGCGCAGCAGTTTATTACGCCTTTAACTGTTAGTACCCTTAGCCGTCATCACGCTTACACCGATACTGATTTTTGGCATAATACTGCTCGTCCCCTTCATATTGAGTTAGGGGAATGGGCAGATTTATTAGTGATTGCGCCTTTAACAGCTAATACCTTAGGCAAACTAGTGTATGGACTAGCTGATAATTTACTCACTAATACTGTTTTAGCATCGAATTGCCCGATTTTACTTGCCCCAGCAATGAATACCCAAATGTGGGAACAACCTTCGGTGCAGCGGAATTGGGAAGCAATTAGGCAAGAATCACGCTATCATCTCCTTGAACCCAGTGGCGGGCGACTGGCTTGTGATCACGTGGGGAAAGGGCGGATGGCGGAACCCGATCAGATTTTCCAGACTATTCAATCTCTGCTTTATACTCAAGGCAAACGGGATTTTTGGGGTAAAAATGTCTTAATTAATACTGGGGGAACGCGAGAATATCTTGATCCTGTGCGGTTTTTAGGGAATCCAGCAACAGGAAAAATGGGAAGCGCGATCGCGCAGGCAGCCCTAAATCGTGGCGCAACAGTGACATTAGTTTATGGGCAATCTTCTCAGATTACAGTTACTCCCTCTCCCCAATTAAACCTGATCTCTGTAGTAACTGCTGAGGAAATGTTAGAAGCAATGGTCGCCCATTTTGCTAATGCTGATTATACGATTCTCTCTGCTGCTGTAGCCGATTTCAAGCCCGCTCATTATTCTCCTCAAAAACGCCCGAAACAGGATATCTCACACTCATTACCCTTAAAAGCGGTTCCCGATATTGCAAAAACTCTCAGTGAACAAAAGCAACCGCAACAAATTTTAGTAGGGTTTGCTGCCCAAACGGGGGATTTTATTAAACCTGCCCAAGAAAAGTTACAACGGAAAAATCTCGACTATATTGTTGCTAACCCCATTGATCAAGCAGAAGGCGGATTTGGTAGCGATCAAAATCAATGTGTTATCCTCAGTCAAACAGGAGAGAAAAAGGAGATTTCCCTCTGTAGTAAATTAGAACTAGCTCACCAACTCTTAGATGTTTTAATCTCCTAAGAAATAATAATCATAATGGAAAAGTAGGAAAGTTCGAGATTACTCAAATCGCGCAAATCTTTATACACCACTTGTTCTGGCATGGTTGCTTTTTCCACCTTTTGTTAAGTCATTAAAAAATTGCCTAAAATTTATGATTGACAGTTGTTAATTCTCAGCTTACAATTAGGGCAGCGATTGAGGTTATTCATAAGTTAACCCCTAGTCGTGGTATTGCTTTTTCACAAGGGAGAGCTAACTAAGATGGAAGACTCTGGTAGTAGTAGTAGTTTTATCACCGCTACCCAAGAAACCATTGCATTGCTAGACGAAGATCCTGAAC
Source organism: Euhalothece natronophila Z-M001 (assembly GCF_007904085.1). Taxonomy (GTDB): domain Bacteria; phylum Cyanobacteriota; class Cyanobacteriia; order Cyanobacteriales; family Rubidibacteraceae; genus Halothece; species Halothece natronophila. The sequence goes on along the minus strand of NZ_CP042326.1, from coordinate 1,783,178 downwards.
CTGGATCAGCTAACGACCAGGCGGCGATCGTAGAAAGAACTTGGCCCTTGTAACTTTTACCTAGAGCTATAGGTTCATCTCTGGTCGCCCCTGCGTCGGACGACTGTGAATATAAGGAGATGAACAGCATGAGAACTTATATTATAGCCCGTATATTCCTTCCATCAACTTTAATTCCAATTTAGTTCCAAAATTTGAGCTAGAAACTAATTCTAAGAGACTAAACTAGCAAACTGAGGTTATCATTCTTCATACTTTAAGTCCTGTTTGTAAGGAAGCGAGGGGAATATTTTGCTTCTTTCACTCCTATAGGGGCTACCGCATAGCATAAGTTTGCTCTAGGCTAGGTTTTGCTTTCTGTCATTGGGGGAATCAATGACAGGTGGCTTCCTATGTCTTCAATTATAGTGATTCCAAGTAAAAACGATTCAATCAGTCAGGCTTAATTAAAGAATATCCCTTTAACCTAGCTGTACGGAATTTAATTAGGAATGACGACAGGAACTAAAGGCCTGGTTTGGTATTCAAAACCCTGCTTTACCATCACCGTAGAATTGATAGGAAGTGAACCATGCCCATCAATGTCCTACAGTTAATTTTGCAACAATCTTCTCTTGAAGTGGCTTCGCGCTGTGTCAATCAAGTCGAAATTGACAAACTATTGCAATCATTACCAACACTCTCACTAACTCAGCGCATTCTGGTCTTGTTATTACTCGAAAAACCGAAGGCTTGCTATGTCTTTAATTTACTTGAACGAGAGCAGCAAACCCAAATGTTTGAAGCAATGGAAATTTCGGAGAAACTTTGGCTATTAGAAGCCTTAGAGACTGATTTCCAAGATTCACTAAATCATAAAAATTTTAATTCCTAGATCGATAAGAGACTTGTGCCTTGAATTTACTTGCAGATAAGTTTTTTTTCTCAAGAGGTGGATTATGTATCAGAACACTTTGCATTCTTTTTTTGATGTCATTGCTCAACAGATGTCAGATCGTTTTCGTGTTGAAAAAGTTGCCGATTCATTGAGCCAAATTGATATCGAGCAACGGATATTGGCTTTTCAACTGCTTGGGAAAGGAGTAGCCCTTGCAACCCTTGAATACCTTACCCCTACAGAGCAGTCTGAGTTGTTGCTGGCCATGGATGCTGATGAATTGATCGAGCTTTTAGAGTCAATGAAACCAGAAGAACGCATGGAACTTTTCGCTCACTTACCGAATGAAGTGGTTGAACAGTTGATGGCTAAATTGCATCTAGAATTTCAGACCATTATTCATTCATTATTTGGGCGTTGTTTAATCAATTTATGATCTTTTATATCAGATAATCTTATTGATTATATTGGTAAATGTGATAGATTGTATTGTCAAATTTTCTGGGAATTATTGTAAAATTCTGTTGGAATCATTGTAAGATTCTGTTAGTATCATTGTAAGATTCTGTTAGTTGGGTTTTATTGCAAAATCTGGTTAATTCTAAATAAAAATAAGGAGATATTATGACTCAGAATCAAGAAGTGGCACAAGACACTGAAAAGCTACTTGCCCGTGATAAAAAGTGGAGTGAGCGACTTGTCACAGGGCAAGCTCGGTACGCTATCCAATTACGAATCATCTTTCTGGTTGTCACTTTAATGGGTGGTATGGCAGTAGGAGGAGTTATTGAAGCCTACGAAGGCACCCTTGAAGCAGTTGCTGCAGCTGCTATTTTTATCCCAGTAGTGATGGATATGGGAGGTAATGTAGGGACTCAATCAACAACTGTGTTTGCCCGAGGTTTGGCATGGCAACATATTAATGCAGGTGACTTTTTCCCCTATCTTGCACGGGAGCTAAGAATTTCTCTCGCTATGGGGGCAATCCTTGGTCTTGCTGGTGGGGTGATTACCTACGTTTGGCAAGCCGCGCCTAATGACATTCCTGGGCTTGCTCCTGCCGTTGGAATATCCCTTTTTATCGTAATCGTTCTAGCATCAATGTTAGGTGCATTTCTCCCTTGGGTCATGCTCAAGCTGGGCATTGACCACGGTCCTGGAGCGGATCCATTTATCACGACCATTAAAGATTTCGTGGGCCTAATGATCTATTTTTGGCTTGTGGCTCAGTTAGTAGATGTTAGTCTCTGAACGCAAGCTAACACTAGGTACTTTAGTCAAAGGAAATTAAGGGTTGTACTGACTTGCTCCTAATTTCCTTTGATTAAGTTGGAATTTTTAAGGGATGACTTCAAGATTAGTAATGGTTGATGATCATAATGGAAAAGTAAGATAGTTTAAGTTGATCCATATTGCGTAAGTCTTTATAAACGACTTGATCTGGCATGGTTGCTTTTTCCACAATTTGACTAGAAGCGAGTAAACCTTTTTTATCTAATAATTCCCAAATTTGAGGGTAGAGAGAACTAAATTTCATTAAAACCACTACTTCGGCTGTATTGAGAGCAGTTTCTAGTTCCTCTAGATGATACAGTGTGGGGAGAATCATTAAACGCTGCGATCGCGTGGTTAAAGGAATCCCTAACTCAGCAGCCGCTGCCATGGGAGAACAAACCCCTGGAATTGTCTCTATAACCACATTAGAATCTAACTTTTGTACCGTTTGGGCGAGGTAGGTAAAGGTACTATAAAAACTAATATCTCCTTCACAAGCAAAGGTGACATCTTCGCCGTTTTGCAAATAAGTTAAGACGGTTTTCGCTGCCGTTTCCCACGCTTGGGTTAATTCTGTCTCATCTTGCACATAAGGAAATTTTAATGGCAAAAGGGTTTGATGAGACTCTAGCCAAGGGGTAATAATCGTTTGGGCAATTCCCTGTTTTCCTCTAATTCCTTCAGGAAAGGCGATAATATTGGCGTTTTGGAGACATTTTAAGCCCTTAACGGTAATTAATTCGGGATCGCCAGTTCCGACACTGACACCATAAAGTTTACTCACTATTAACTTACGACTGATAAACCATCAACAACAACAGAAGGGGTTTTATAAGCGCCATTAATTTCTGAATCACCCCCCAGAGTAATTAAATGATTAAGGGCGGTATAAATATTCCCTGCGACCATCGTATCTTTTACTCGCCCGATAATTTCCCCGTTTTGAATGCGATATCCTAGTTCAATATTGGCGGAAAATTCTCCTGAGAGATCCGCATCTTCTCCAAGGAGTTGATCAATGACTAATCCCTCATCCAGTTGGGAAATTAAGTCTTGTAGTTGCCCTTTCCCATTCTCTACAATTAAATTGACTAAGCCTGGGGTGGGATAACGTCCTAAACTGGGACGAAAGCCATTTCCTGTTGTACCAGTTTCTAATAAGCATCCGATCGCGCGATCGCTGTAAAATTGTTCTAACCGCCCTTCCTGAATTAACATCAGTTTTTGAGTAGGTGTGCCTTCATCATCAAAGGGGCATCTTTGCGGTAATTGGGTGGGATCTTGAAAAAGGGTAATTTGAGGGGAAATCACTTGCTGGTTTAAGCGTTCACTCCAAGGGGAGGATCCTTCCCAGACTCGTTTCCCATTTAAAGCTGAGACTAATGTATCCCAAAATAAGGGGGCGGCTTTAGCGGTAAAAATAATGGGAACACGCCCTTTTGGGGAGGGAACAATGTGGGAGGCAAACTTAATTCCCTCGGTAATGCGTTGCTGAGTAGGGCGTAAATCAAGACTTTCTGAGGCTTCTACCCCATCCGCGATGGTGAAAAAGTCTTCTCCCCGTACCCATTCTGCTTCGATAAAAGCACTCAAACTAATGTCACTATATTGACAATCTGTCCCTTTTGTGTTAAGAATGCGAGTGGTTTGCTGTTCACATTCCAATTCCGCTTTACATAACAGGCGCGGATAAGATTTATGGAGTTGCGCGATCGCGCTTTTTCCCGTTTCTACCAGCGTTTCTCTTGACATTGCTTTTCCCTGAGTGGGATAAACTTGTCGGTGATCAGGGGTTAATTCAATGGTTTCAGGGGGATTTAATTCACATAGGGCGAGGGTACGATTAACAAACGTTTCCAGATCGATATCGCCATAAGCCACCGTCACACTAGGAGCGCGATCGCGCCAAATTCGTAGGGCAACCCCTTCTGATTCATTGGTTTCTAACTGTTTGAGATCATTTGCCTCAAAATAAACTGCCTGAGAATGAGACACCAGTTGATAAACTTCCGCCTCATCTACCCCTGCTTGTTGCGCCTTATCTAAAAGTTCTTCGGGATTGATCATGCTAATAGCCAAAATCCTGCAAATGAGTCTGAGTTGGGATCACGTTGAATCGCGAAAAAGTGGACTCCCTCAGCTTTTTCTTTTGCCTCCTGAAAACTTTTTGCCTCTTTGAGGGTTTCAGGATTAGTAATATCAGCTAATATCCAACATTCACTGCTTCCTGTTTGTAAAATCAGACGCGGTAAACTCCCCTGTTGTAGCTGAATCTGTGATAATTCAATTCCCGACATCCAACCAGCAAAAGGAATGGCGCGAGGAGAAAAAATCACTAATCCTGGAATCTTGGTATCAGCATCTAATTCAAATAGGGATAGTGGAAACCCCTCCCCAAAACTAATATCCCACTCGTTCATCTCCTGAAAGGATTGGGCTTCTAGGGTGACAAATGCCCATTTATCTCCTTTATCCCCTCGAATGGCATCAGGCAAAATCGCAGGATTTTCAGCAGGATATTGCACAGACACATTGGTAACTGCACTTTCATCATAGCCCTCTTGTTGGGGATAAACCTCTTCTTGGCGTTGGCGCATCCATTTTTGCAAAGCATAAGTGCGCCGACTGGGGAGGGCGGTAATTCCTAAATCCTCACACGCCTTAGTAATCATATTACTCATGGGACGGCGAAAGAAACGAATTTTTTTTGGAGAATGTCCTGACTGCGCGATCGCGTCATTAATGGCTTCTTGTAAGAAAATAGAATTAACGCTTTTCGCTGAGCAGAACTTATTATAGCGAAATAATTGGTCGGGAGTGGTTTTCACATCCAAAGGGCTTTCGCAAATTAAAACCTCCCAGAGTTTTTTATTATTTTCATCCCGAATTGGACGGGAATAGAAATCTAGTTCCCAAATCGTATCCATGGTTATAAACCTTTTTATTGATGTTTGGCTTTAAAGCGACCTGTGGAAAATCCTCGTTTGTATAAATGCTTAGTAGCGCGATCGCTGACTCGTTTCCGCCACATCCGAAAACTAGAGGGTTTCATTTGCTTTCGCATTAATTTGATCACCTCTTTTTCTTTCAAACCATACTGGCTCGTAATCGCTTCAAACGGAGTCCGATCTTCCCAAGCCATCTCTATAATACGTCCAATATCCTCTGAACTCAATTGCTCTAAGTCAGTTTTACTCAATTTTGAATTAACTTTTGTAAGGACTCAACTTCCATTCCCATTGTAGCCATTGCTTCTTTTAAGGCCGCTCGAAAGCCATCTACATCCGAAGCATAACCACAAAGTTGAGCCACTGTTACAATATCCTTAGATGCATTGGCTCTGGCGCAGCTAATCAACTCTTCTCCTGTCAGTGGATTTTCCCCAGAAAGAAGCTCTTTCTTAGATTCTCCCCAAAAAGCACTAAGAGTGCAAGTTTGTTCATCATCATGATGTTTCACTGACCAACGATAAAGAATCTCTGGAGATTGGGGATCCATTCCCACCTCAAGCAGTTTTGCCCCCATATAGTAGTTCATTTGTTTAACGACTTGTTGTCTTTCTTCTAAGGGGCGGTTTTTATTGATTGTCCGTTCCAAATGGGCTTGAGTTGATTGCGACATAATTGAAGATGATTACTTAACACCGATTCTTAGTTTAGCGAGTTAACCTCATTTAAGCCAATTCCTAATTTATAGCGTTTCTTAGTCTGTAGTTATTGGTCATTGGTCATCAGTCATTAGTTAACAAAGCAGAAATAAATTTAACTATCCGTTCTCAGAAGTCTCCCGACAGAATCTTTGAATTGTCGGTGAGATGAATGAGAACAGTCGTGCTATCATCGAAAAAGTTTCAGATGGGGAACTTTTTTCGGCGAAAACCAAGCCAAGATATAAAAGAATTTTTGATTCTCTTCCATCCAATTATCTATAAAGCTCGGGAGCCGGGCTGTTCGCCTATCGCCTTGGTGTAAGACTTCTCTTTTCCTACGATTAGAAAAGCAGCCGATTGGGTAGGAAGCTCCCGTTAGAATCTTCGATTTAACGGGAGTAGCTCACGTATAATAATGAACCGTACTTTTGTTTGCTAAGTTAATTAAGATGTGGGTGTCCTATTCTTTATGGTCGCAGTTTCAACCCCAACTGGGAAAAGAGGAATACCATTGTCATCACAAACGCGGTTTTCTTCGCGCTAGAAAGAAAGAACCGGAAGTAAATTTACTTAGCCAACAAGATACAACGCCTCAAAAAATTGGAAAACTTGCACAAAAAGCCGTTTACTATTTATATCATAATCCTGAATCTTTAAATCAAGAAGGGCTTAATTATGTGGCTCAAAAAGTGCTAAACTTAGACCAAGAAGTGGTAGAAGTCCAACATCGTCTCCAATGGATTTTGAAACAATATCTCCATTATCCTTTTTTGCAAAATAAATCAGTTTTAACGCTTACTTCAGGTGAAGAAAATAATTTCTCGGAAGTGATATTAAAAGATGGTAACAGGCAAGCTAAACTATTATTTGCTTACGATTGTATTCTCAATCAAGAAAATGGGGGAATCCATATTCTAGATTTTAAAACAGGGAAAGGTCAGTTTATACCTGATCTTAGGCAAAGTTTAGTTTATTTATTGGCAGGACAAAAATTATACCCTAATCAAACGGTCACTGCTTCATTTTATCATCTTGAATTAGCCCAAGAATCGGAGATTTATTCTGCTACAGATGAGGAATTAAATTTAGTCGCTAAAAACTTAATCGACATCGCACAGAAAAACCAACAACAAATCAACGCTTATCGTCGCTCTCCCGACAAATTTAATCAGATTTTTCCAGCCTCACCTGGAAAGGTTTGTAACTATTGTCCCTTTACATCAATCTGTAACTATTATGACCCATTATTCAGTGAATAGTTCTAATTATATCAGTACTATTTTACAAGTTACTTTATCTTCTACGTCGCAAGTTTTTTGTTTTCATACTGTTTCTAATTTATCTATAGAACTAGGACGCAAAATTGCTTATCAGTTTTCGGCGAAAAATTCGACGGTCAAAGCTGTTTATGAACAAGGAAATTTTTGGCTCCTTTCTCATCCTAGTAATACCACTGATCAAACCAATTGGCAAGAAGATTATAACGCGATCGCGCAACGGTTACGCCCTCAATTTGGTAATTTAGATTTAACCCTAACCCCTGTTGATTTTTCTTCTATTCCAACCTCCATTATCTCTCAATTAGTACGAGTTATCTTATCTACCTCTAAACAAAGGCTTGAACTTAGTTTAATTGAAAAAGAGTTTTATCAAATTTACCGTCAATTAGAAGTTATCCCTGAAACCTTTTTTCCCAATCAAGCAGGAATCGCGCTGAATTGGAAAACCAGTATTAAACCAACAGAAACGATAAAAGACTATTGGTTACGACATAATAAAGACGAAGGAAAACTTTTAAAACTCGCCGTTAAAAACCGTTTTATTAATCGCACAGGGGTTATTGATAGTATTATTGGAACTTGTAAAACTGAGCGCGATCGGCTTTTAAGTTATGATTTAATCCCGAAAACTCGTGAAATTATCCAAAATAGTGATGATGAAGATTTAGTTGTTTCGGTTAAACAAAATAATACAGATAGTTATGGTGATTATGTCATTGACGGCTTAGAATTAAGTATTAATCCTAAAAATTGCCATCTTATTGGATTAGATCAGTATGAAAGATATCGCAAATTAGCAAAAATTTCACTTGCACAATGGACTGACCTTTTAGAACAAGGAAAAAAGTTTGTACAACCAATTTTAAAAGATTGGGGAATTCAAGTTAGTAAAGATTATGTTAACTCCATTGATAATCAAGATATATTCTTTCATTCTAATAAATTTCAACTTGACACAGTTCAACTTCTCTTTGGAAAAGGTAAGCAATTTCCCCGTGATTCAATTAAAAAGGGCTTAACACAAGGGGGAGTATTTTCTTGTCATCAAAATTTTGCCCAAGAGAAAAAAATTAAAACAGTCGCTTTGAAACTGTGTAAAGACAAAGCCAAAAATTTATTAAATGAATTGACAAGTAGCTTTGAAGAAGTTGGCTTCCAAGTTGAATTTATTAAAAAGATTCCCATAGAAGTCAGTGGTCAAATGTCAGAAGATGATGTTGCTAAAATTGATAGTGAACTAAAAAGAGCGATCGCGCTAAAACCTCATTTATTCTTAACCATTCTTCCTGAAGGAGATCAGCAACTCGATGATACTAGTCAGGGAAGTTACTATCACCATATTTCGCAACAATTATTAAAGCAGGGCATTCCCAGTCAAATGATCAAGGTAGAAAACCTCAATAATCGCTATATTATTAACAACCTTGTGTTAGGAATTCTGGCTAAATTAGGAAACCTTCCTTTTGTTTTAGCACAACCTTTAAAAGTAGCTGATTGTTTTTTAGGTTTAGATGTTGCTAGATTACGAAAAAGTAAAGGAAACGGGACTCAAAATGCTTGTGCTTGTGTCCGCTTGTATGGTAAGCAAGGAGAATTTATTAAATATTATTTAGAACAAGATCGTTTAGAAGGTGAAGAAGTAACTCCAAAAATTCTGAGGAAACTTACTCCGCAACAAGACTTAGCTAATAAAACTGTTTTAATGTTTCGTGATGGGCGATTCCGAGGAAAAGAAATTGATTTTTTAAATGAAAGAGGAAAAGCAAATAATACCAATTTTATTTTTGTTGAAGTGACTAAAACTAAAACTTGTCGCTTATTTAACTACCACCAACTTCAAAACGGCAAAAAACAACTACAAATTCCCCATCGTTTCTTAATTTTCCGACATTCCAATCGCGCCGCTACTGTTGTTACGACGCGGCCACAGCAATCAGTGGGAATTGCCAATCCCATTAGAATTACGATTCGAGAAGAAGGGGATGTTCCTGAGTTCAAGTTAGTTTTAGAAGCAACTTTTAAGTTATGTTTATTACATCATGGTTCCTATCAAGAACCAAGGCTTCCAGTTCCGATTTATGCCAGCGATATGATTGGCTATAAAACATTAAAAGGGCTTTATCACACTAACCCCGAAGGTGATTGTCAATGGTGGTTATAAGAGATTCCTTATTCGTTACGCTAAAGGCATAGTAAATTTAGGACTCATGGGAGGATTGCTTTTACTAATTAATACTGGGGCAGGTGCAGTTAGTATTGATTCTGAATAAATCCAACAATCTACCCATATCTAAACTTAAAAATTAAAATGGTGAAAGCAAGAATAAAGGTAACAATATTAGCCAGTAAAACGGGTAAATCTCCAACACTAAAGCCATAAATAATCCATAAGAAAACACCTGTACAGAAAATTGAAAACATTCCTAAAGAAATATCTTTGGCTGATTTAGATTGCCAGGTTTTGATGACTTGGGGTAAAAACGCGATCGTGGTTAATGTACCAGCCGCTAAACCGATAATGGTAAAAGGGTTTATGGTTTCCATGATTGATGAGCAAAGGGAACGACTCATCATTCTAGCATTAATGTCATCATGCTTTCGGCTTATTTCTTCTTTGAGAGGGGATGAAAATTCCTTCCTGAGGGCTAAAACAAAAAGCTAAACTAAAGAAACCAATGGCAACCATGACAATCGCTGGCCCCGAAGGAAGATTAAAATAATAGCTAAGATACATTCCTGTAATGCTAGAAATAATGCCAATCATTGCCCCTAAAATCATCACCCAGTGTAATCGTTTGACTAATAAGTAAGCTGTGGCACTAGGGGTAATTAATAAAGCCATCACTAAAATTACTCCTACCGTATTTAAGCTAGCTACGATCGCGCCAGCAATTAATAACATTAAGCCAAAATTGAGAAAATTAATAGGTAGCCCTGCTGCTTGTGCGCCTTCGTAGTCAAAGGTATAAAAGAGTAGTTCTTTATAAAACAGAATAATGACGAGGGCAACGATCAGGGTAATAATCGCTGTGTCTCTTACTTCTCCTGCTGTTACTCCTAAAACATTGCCAAAGAGAAAATGAAATAAATCAATGCGATTATCTTTCTGAATAATGGTAATTAAAATAATCCCTAAAGCAAAAAACGCTGAAAAAACGATTCCCATCGCAGCATCTTCTTTTAATCGCGATCGCGCTTTGATTCCTGCAATAATGAGGGTACTAAAAATCCCTGCAATAAACGCTCCTAAGTAAATATTTGCCCCTAGCATAAAAGCAATGGCAAGTCCAGGGAGCATAGAATGGCTAATAACATCTCCTAATAGCGAGAGACGTTGTACCATTAAATAACTTCCTACTAAAGAACAAATAATTCCTACTAAAGTTGACACTAACAAAGCCCGTTGCATAAAGTTATACTGCAAGGGATCAATTAATAATTCAAGACTCATTTTTTTTTGAGCAAATACTCCTTAACTCATTGGGTATAGCAATCCTAAATTAGTTGTAAACTTCGACCTTATTTCCCCCTTTTTATAAGGGGGGTTAGGGGGGATCTTACAAATGAAATAATCATGCTATAGTTGTTTGATATTAATTTAAGCCGCGTCTGAGAAAAACATAACTTGTCCATCATACGCTGCATATAAGTTTTCTTTTGTTAACACAGTTTCCCGTGTTCCTGCAGCAATCAGTTCCTTATTTAAGAGAATTAAATCATCAAAATGGGTAATTGTTGCCCCTAAATCATGATTAATTACAATGACGGTTTTTCCTGATGCTGTAAGTTCCCGAAAAATGCCAAAGATAATATTTTGCGTCTTTTGATCGACTCCCACAAAGGGTTCATCTAAAAAGAAAATCTCCGCTTGTTGGGCTAAAGCCCGAGCGAGAAAGACTCTTTGTTGTTGTCCCCCTGATAACTGACTGATAGCGCGATCGCGAAGTTTCTCCATTCCTACCCGCTTTAAAGATTCTAAGGCAATATGGCGAGAAGAAGCGGAAAACCGACGCAACCATCCTGTTGCCTTCACTCGCCCCATCATCACCACATCCCAGACAGTTACAGGGTAATCCCAATCAATTTTAGAGCGTTGGGGAACATACGCCAAGCGCGATCGATTGGTTGCTAAAGAACCATTTCCCCATTTGACTTTCCCCTTCGCTGGTAATAACCCCAACATGGCTTTTAAAAGGGTACTTTTTCCTGCACCATTGGGACCAATAATCCCTGTTAATCGTCCCGCTTGAAACTCACAATTAATCCCTTGTAAGGCTTCTACCCCCCGATAAGACACATTCAGATTTTTTACTTGAATCACGGGTTGTGGCGAGTCAACCCCTAAAAGAGAACTTTCTCCAATTCTATAGCCAGCAGTAGTCATCACTAATGCACTCCCAATTATGAAAAGAATATGACAAAACGATCATTAGAACTTACAATAGCACATACTGCGTTAAAAAATGAAAGAAATATGATAAAAGGAATTTATCAATTAGCTGGAATGAGTCTCCTCTTAAGTGTTGGCTTAATGGGCTGTGAACCGCCAGACACCAATTCCACAGCAGGAGAAGCCCCAAAAGTGGTTACTACCACAACCATGATTACCGATTGGACAGACAATATCGCTGGGGATACCATTGAAGTGATTGGATTACTGGATGCTGGCGATGATCCCCACATTTATGAACCAGTTCCCCAAGATAGTCAAAATATTGAAGAAGCTGATTTAATCCTATACAACGGTCATGACTTAGAACCAGAGTTAATTCGACTCATAGAAGGCGCTGGAGAGAATACCCGTCAATTTGCAGTGGGAGAACTCATTTCCCCCCTTGATGAGTCTGCGATGGAGGAAGGAGAAACTGAATTTGTACCTGATCCTCACGTTTGGGGGGATGTAGAAAATGTAATTGTCATGGTAGAAGCAATTGCTGAAGAATTAGCGGCTGTTTCCCCAGAAAATGAAGAGGTTTATCAGGAAAATTTAGAAGAATACACTGCCGAATTAGAAGAACTCCATGATTGGATAGGGGAACAAATTGAGACAATCCCCTCAGAAAACCGAAAATTAGTCACCACCCATGACGCTTTCCAGTATTATACAGAAGCCTATGGATTAGAAGTCGTTGGAACTCTCATTGGAATTAGTACCGAAGAACAACCCAGCGCTCAAACAGTTGGCAGACTTGCCAGTACAGTGCGCGAAACAGGTGTTACCACTATTTTTGCGGAAGCTCTCATTAATCCGAGACTCATTGAAACGGTTGCCGAAGAAGCAGGAGTAGAGTTAGCAGAAGAAGAATTATATGGGGATGCTATTGGCGCGCCTGGCTCTGACGGTGATACTTATATCAAGATGATGGAAGCCAACACCAGAACCATAGTGACAAATTTAGGGGGTATTAACAGTAAATAAATCTTAGACATGATTCCACAAAGTTAGTCATCTCAATCAATTTCTAAGGCTAATGGCGATATTTATAGCCATCTTTACGGTGCATTACCTCTGAGACATAAGATAATTTAGTTCCCAGTCTTTTACGACCTTTCGGGTAAATCTCACAGTTTCCATCCGAATAAGGACACAAACGCCCTCTCCATTGACCTTGATTTTTCCCTTTCGGGATATCAACTTTAACAATGTCTCCTGTTTGAAAGCCTTGAATTGGTCTCAAAGGACGATGCTTGATTGGATACCCAAACTTATTAGTTTGGCATTTTTGTCTCCCTCCTGTCCCTGTCGCTGTCACCATTAGTGGTTGATCGGACAAAATGGTTAACCTCTCAACCTCTCCCACACAAGCAGCGTCTAAACAATGTTCTTTTGGTAATCCTAAACGGACTCGATTCATCTTGGTTTGCGCCCCTGTCGCTGTTTTGAGTGAGGAATGTTTTGAGATTACCTCGACAATCTTTTTACGGGTGGCGTTAACTGCTGATGTGTCTTTAAGAGGAGTCTTCGCTTGTTTAAGGACACTCTCAAGGAGAGTTGGTTTCCTTTTCAAGAAATCTTCAATGAGTGTATTGCCTTTCTTTTGATTACACTTCTCACAAGCCAGACCAAGGTTGCTCACTCGGTTACTTCCTCCTTTAGACCGAGGATAGATGTGTTCTACTTGGAGAGGGATACCTTCTTTCTTACAGTAAGTACATTTTCTGTACCACTTTTCGAGGAGGTATTCTCGGACAGTATAGCCTTGCAAGGTTCCTTGCTGATATTCCTGGCCACTAATCTCAGGATTTTCCATCAACTGGGTATCAAACTTAACTCTCTCTATCCAGATTTCTTGAATCGGACAGAACTTGAGCAAGCGTTTCACCCAAGTCTCAGTGGTTTGGACTCTGTGCATTAACGAGGGGGGTAGCCATCCTTCTTTGCGCTTACGGTTTAAGAAACGAGGCTTTCGATAACGAAGTCTTGAACGTCGCTGTCTTCTTAAGGCTCGTCTTTGTTCTAAACGTTTCTTGATTATCCCTCCACGATGCTCTAGTTGCATTCTCCAAACTACTTCTCCTCCCTCGGTAACTAAAGCGAAGCCTGTTACTTGAGAGCCTGGGTCAATTTTCAGGATTAGTGGGTGGACATTTGGCTCAGACACCTCTTGTTTAAGGATGAGAGTGAAAGGAAACAGTCGAAAGACGGCAGCTTTACCAAAAGAAAGCAATTGCCTCGCTCTTTTAGGATGGACTGGTTTTAGTGGTGTTTGGTTTTGGTCAATTACAAACACATAGTTTGACATGGTAGTTAGTGGCTTCTTAAGCCAAGCTGTTATGAACAGTAAAGTTGGCCTCGACAAAGTTAAAAGAGCTTTTTACGGCTAGGACACAGGCTTATCAACCTTTCGCCTTTTGATTAATCCATAGCCCACAGAGCCAAATGCTGGCGTTCACACTTGGGTGTGATGACTCAATTAACGTAGTGTGCCTGATTACAGGTCTTACCACGCTTGTCTGCACGTTCGTCAGCTTATAGCTTTGACCAACCTTAGATAGGTTTGTCTAGGTTTTCACGAACGGTTACGTCTAAGTCAGTATTAGGATCAATAGAAATAACTTCTGCTTCCTGTCTTCCTAAAATTAAACCTCCAATTGCCCCTAAGGCTGCACCACCCAATACTTTTTCCGTAGCAATTACTTGATCGCCAAGCACTCCAGAAAGGACAGTAGCAGCGGCAGCGCCAATGGCAGCTCCTTCTAGAACACTCCCTGTACTAGCCCCACGACGAATCGTTTCTCGCCTTGTTACCACTTGAGAGCTAGCATTAATGCTTTGGGGAGACTCCCCTGGAACTTTTAATTCCTCAGCCACAAAGCGCGATCCATTTTGAGATGGTTGGATTTCCCCCACCAATTCAGTTCCGTAGGGAATGAGAATTCTTCCTTGTTGATTTTTAATGTTGGCGGCAATTTCTAAGGTAATGGGGGCAGTTTCATCAGGCATCACGACAATGTTTTCGGCCTCATCATATTTTACTGGGAGAGAAGTTCCCTCAGGAATTGCCATGCGACCAGAAGGCTGCCCTCGACGTTCACCCGGTAATAATTGTGCTGATACTGAGGTAGATAAAATTAAAGGGGTAGTAACTCCTATGCCTAGTAGTAAAGAAAGGACTGTTGCTGTTCCTCTTTTAAGAAAAGATTGTTTTGACATAACATTATTCCTTTAACACAGTTTACTTTTCAAGACGGCAGTTTTAAATAAGAGTTCCCCTGAAAAGTATGATCGTTTATGCTGTTATCCCATTTCTCTATGAAGTTGCGCTTAATATTCCTGTATTTCCTGAAATTGGATAAGCATAAAAATCAATGTCACTTTGCAATTAAAGGGAGAGTAATGCTTTCATCTTGATAAAAGCGATAGAGGAGAGGTTCATCTTTGAAATTATGATCATCCCAAGTGTGATGTAACCAACGATGATTAATTAATGATTGTCCGATTTCCACAGCTTGTTCTCGGGAACAATGGAAATGATCACATAACCAATCTACTAATTCGGTTCCAATAATTGATCGGGGATAGGTTCTGAGTTTATACTGATTATTTTTAATTAATCCTGAGTGATTGCGGATAGCATTGACAATCGTTTCTAGATTAGGGAGACTTTTCTCTGGTAATAATTCTAGGTTTTGGTCTTGATAACAAATAAGATAATTATCGTGATCATCAATGACAATAAGAGAGATGATTCCTGAGATTAGGTTGCGTTGGGCTTGCGCGATCGCTGTGTGTCTCTCCTGATAAGAATAAGAGTCTCCTTTAACAAAAAGCTGCTTTTGGTAAACAAATATAGAAACATATTCAATTTGTGAAGGATAACGACGGATTCCTTGATTATAAGTAACTTGATCAGTAGTGATAATAAACATAGCCAGTCTTAGTTAGATCACTTAATTCTTATTGATTACTATGATGGCGAAACGTTAACTCTGACCAAGTAAAAACTTAAAAAATGCTGAGAATTGACACCACTTCTGAAAGCTAAGGTAAAAATTAATAATGATTTGTTATAGCAGTCAAAAAGAAACTGTGATACAGCTATTGTTTGTCCTTCGTTGTTTCTAAACTCAGATCTTGCACCAAAGAGCAAAAGACGAGTAAATAAGGAAATACTCCTAATCTGACCTTTGATTAATGAAAGACCTGAGTAATGCACAAGAGCTCATCTATCAATTGGTAGAATTGATGGAAAGCGACTATCAAAAACAAAGTCTTCAAGCTTTCTTGGAACTGTTTCTAAAAGCTCAAGGAACACACCGCCCCCAACACTCAGCACTTAAATCAGCCAGTGCTCTCAGTCGTTTTCTCAATCATTACATCTGGTCAGCGCGATCGCTCATCCGCCAAGTCAGACGGATGATTAAGCAACAACTAAGCCACTACCATCCCCGAGGTCGGCGTCCTCACTTACAAGTAATCATTGACTTAACAACTTTGGAAAAACGGGGAAAGTTTAAGGGCTATCAAGACCTAGTTCATGTGTTTGATGGCAAAAGAGGATTGCATCTAGTGGTCATCTATCTGGTAGTGGGACGGTGGCGTCTTCCATGGAGTTTTCGCATCTATCGAGGAAAAGGACATTCCACTCCAGCACAGTTAGGATTGAAGTTAGTACGGCAACTACCGCGATGGCTGAAACGCCAGTTTCAGGTCATGGTGTTGGCAGACACAGCTTTTGGTAGCGTCGAATTTCTCAAAGGAATCCGCTCTCTGAAGCTTCATGCTATTACTGGTGTTCGTCGTGACCGTCTCCTCCAAGATCATCGCCCTCTGTGGCAATTACATCAGCCTGGCCAACAAGTCAGGCTTCAAGGACTTAATTTTCCGGTTAGTGTAGCTTGGTTCTATCTCAAACGAGATGGAGAAAAGAAACGCTCTAAGCGTTATGTTCTCTCCACCAAACCCTTAAAAGCCAGTACCATTGTTTGGTGGGGAAGACATCGCTGGCAAATTGAGGGATTTTTTAAGACCGCTAAATACCGTTTTGGTCTTCATCGGTTTGCTCAAAAGACTCTCAAGGGAATGTATCGTTGGTTGATCTTGTCCTTAGTGGCTTTTTTGCTTGCTCATTGGGGTTATCTTTCTCTTGATACCAAAGAGCTCCCCGATTGGGGAGTGGCTGCAACCATTATTCTTGAAACTTGCTTGGTGGAATTAGTTATTGCTCTATTGTTAGCGGAAGTTGAGCGTCAACGACCTTTACTGAAACAGCAGGGATTAGATGTTCAAATTACCAGGTGCAAGATCTGGGTAAACCAATGACTAATGACCAATGACTAATAACTCAGTTTATACCTCAACCGACTAAGAAACGCTATAGAAAAGCAACAATCATTTTGAATTGCCTACCATTGAGAGATACACTATTCTGTGCAAGATGATTAAAAGTAGGTAAAGAAAAGTGCGAAGAGTCGTTATTGCTGGCAACTGGAAAATGCACAAAACCCAAGCAGAATCCCTAGAGTTTCTGCAATCCTTTCTCCCAAAGCTCGAAAATACTCCTGAAGATAGAGAAGTGATTCTCTGTGCCCCCTATACTGATTTAGGGATGATGTCGAAAAACTTACATGGAACTCGGGTTCGTTTAAGCTCACAAAATGTCCATTGGGAAGAGTCTGGCGCATTTACTGGGGAAATTTCTCCCGCTATGCTAACAGAAGTCGGAGTAACCTATGCTGTAGTAGGGCACAGTGAACGTCGCCAATACTTTGGAGAAACAGATGAAACCGTTAATTTACGCGCTCGGGCAGCTCAAAAGGCAGGTTTAACACCTATTCTTTGTGTAGGAGAAAGTAAAGAACAACGAGATGCTGGAAAAACTGAAACTGTTATTAGTGAACAATTAAAAGCAGATTTAGCGGGAGTCGATTTATCTCGCTTAGTGATTGCTTATGAACCAATTTGGGCAATTGGAACAGGTGACACTTGTGAAGCAAAAGAAGCGAATCGAGTAATTGGTTTAATTCGTTCTCAGCTAAGTAGTGGTGATATTCCCATTCAATATGGCGGTTCTGTTAAAAGCAGTAATATTGATGAAATTATGGCTCAACCTGAAATTGATGGCGCTTTAGTCGGTGGAGCAAGTTTAGATCCAGAAGGATTTGCTCGTATTGTCAATTATCAGTCGGTTTAAGGTCAAAAGGGAGGGAGATATTTTGCCCCCTCCTTTGTTGTTTGTCCAGCAGTGACCAATAACTAATGACTAATGACTAATGACTAATGACCTTTCTTTTTCTTAGCTTTCCTAGCTTTTTCCTTTTCTTTCTGCTTCTCTTTTTTGGCTTGTCGCTTAGCTTCTGCTTGGGCTTTTTCGGCAGCAAGACGAGCGGCTTGGGCTTCCTCTTCTTTTTTCTCTAGATAGTAGTTATAGTCACCTTCATAAACCACTAACTCTCCCTCGCTAATTTCAACAATTTTGGTGGCAACTTGAGAGATAAAATAGCGGTCGTGGGAAACAATGAGTGCTGAACCATCGTAATTTTGTAAAGCCTCTTCAATCGTTTCCTTGGCAGGAATATCTAAATGGTTGGTTGGTTCGTCTAAAATTAATAAATTAACGGGTTGTAGTAACATTTTGGCAAGGGCTAATCTTGCCTTTTCGCCACCACTGAGTTTGGAAACATTTTTCTTAACGGTATCGCCACTAAAGAGAAATTTCCCTAATAGGGCACGGATTTCTTCATATTTCCAATCGGGAACCGCTTTTTGGATAGTTTCTTCTACAGTTAAACAGAGATCTAGGGCTTCGGCTTGATTTTGTTCAAAATAGCCCGGAATGACATTATGCTCCCCTAATTTAACGAGGCCCTCGGTAGGAGTTTCTAAGCCCATAATTAATCGGAGAATGGTTGATTTTCCTGATCCATTAGGACCTAAAAAAGCAACGCGATCGCCGCGTTCTACTAATAAGTTAGCCCCTAAAAATAAAATATTATCATCAAAGCTATGGGTTAAATTCTCTATTTTTACAACTTCTTTACCACTGCGAGGTGCGGTAGGAAATCTAAATTTTAAAGTCTTGACATTGGACTGAGGAGCTTCAATTTCCTCCACTTTTTCTAGTTGTTTTTCCCGGCTTTTTGCTTGGGTGCTACGAGTGGCACTAGCGCGGAATCGCTCGATAAATTCTTCCTGCTTAGCAATTTCTTTTTGCTGCCTTTCATAGGCACTCATTTGGGCTTGGCGATTAAATTCTTTTTGCTCTAGATAACTGGAATAATTACCAAGGTAAGTAGTTGACACGCCGCGCTCAGTTTCAACAATTTGGGTACATAAACGGTCTAAAAATTTCCGATCATGAGAGACAATGACCATGGGTGTGTTAAGACTTTTTAGGTACTGTTCTAGCCATTCAATTGTTTCTAAATCAAGGTGGTTTGTCGGTTCGTCTAAGAGTAAAACATCTGGATCTTGTAACATGACTTTTCCTAGACAGATACGCATTTGCCAACCACCACTAAAGCAGGAAACTAGGCGTTCACCGTCTTCAGGTAAAAACCCTAGTTCTGGTAATAATTGGCTAATTTTTGTGTCTAATTTATACCCATCTTGCGCTTCAAATTCTTTTTGGTAGCGATCCAACTTATTAATGAGTTTCTCTAATTCTTCGGGAGAAGCCTCTTCCATTTGCTTTTGGACTTGTTCTAAGTTTTTTTGGACTTCATTAGCTTTGGTAAAAACTCGCCACAATTCTTGTCTAACAGTAAGTTGGGGATCAACATCAAATTCTTGACTTAAGCAAGTAATATTTAGATTAGATGGACGAATAACTTCCCCACTACTGGGTTCTGTGTTTCCCAAAATAATGTTTAATTGGGTAGTTTTTCCAGCACCATTAACTCCGACTAATCCCACACGTTCTCCTGCCTTTACTTCCCAACTAACATTTTTGAGGACTTCCCCTGTAGGATAGGTTTTACTAATTTTTTCTAATCTTAAAATTGACATTTTTATTCTTCGTTAGTTGTTGCTTGTGAGACAATCCTATTGATCAAAAACTATAACAATTATTACAATTAATGGCTAATCCATAAAAGTTACATTAAATCGTAACTCCCCTTCAGTTACACCCCTAGGCTGATAGCGAACTATGGCTCGATTATCATTCCAATGTTTTCGCCATTGAAATCGAACATTCCCTGAAACCACTTTTGTTTTACGGACTTGCCCATCTAATAATAAAGTAACTCTTGCCTCTCCGTCTATATAACCTCGACTCATTACCATTAATCCATAAGTGGATTGACTTAGTGCTTGGTTTCTGATTAGGAGTTGCTGATTGCGAGTAATGTCTCGGATGCGGTAAATTTGAGCTTGGTTGGTGCAACTGGTTAAAGGAAAAAGTAGTAAGAGTGTAATGACCAAGGGAAGCGATTTCACATTATTTAAGAGGAGGATTAATGTTTTATTTGTGCTTGTTTCCATTCTCCTAGCTAGAAGCTAAGATTGATTCTGTTTTAACGTTAACATTGGCTGAGTCTAACTTAACTACCAATCTACTCCCTTTTGACATACTCCCCAGCCTAAAGGCGTGGGGATTCTTCGGTCTTCACAGGTTCCGAAATTACTAGTTCCTCGACACTACTTGCTATCTCAGAGGACTCTGAATCAAAGTTCTCTGAGATAGTAGAGGTAGTTGTCTCCCTAGTCGTTTCCTCCGAAGAGGCAGTTCCCCAATGCCCTTGGGTACGGTTTGACCATTCCTTTCCTAAAATCTCCATCCCTCGTTTTAGGATGTTGATAGCAGCATTTTGATCACGACAGAGTTCCGTTCCACAGTTAGAACACTTGTGAGTCCTTGTGCTTAATGATTTTTTCTCTCTGTGTCCGCAATTCTGACAATCTTGACTGGTGAAAGCAGGGTTAACAGCTACTACTGCTTTCCCCCAAAGTTTGCCGTAGTAGTCGAGAAAGTCTGTAAACTGACTCCATGCTGCATCAGAAATGGACTTAGCTAGATTATGATTTTTGACTAAGTTAGCAACTCTTAAATCTTCATACACTACGACATCGTTAGATGCCACTAGCGCCCGAGCTTGTTTCAAAGCCCAGTCTTTACGCTGACGTTGAACTTTAAGATGTTGTTTACCTAATTGAATTCGTACTTTGTGGTAATTAGCTGATTGCTTCTGACCATGACGATACTTTTTACTCAAACGACGTTGAAGTTTTTTGAGCCTTCGTTCAGACTTTCTTAGGAACTGAGGATAGATGATTTCATTGCCATTTTGGTCTTTGACAAAATACTTCAGACCTAAGTCAATGCCAATAACTTCTCCTGTATAAGTTCCTTCTTCCACTCGGTCAGCTTCTAACAAAAATTGAGCATAGTAACCGTCAGCACGACGAATCACTCTGACCCGATTGATCTTACTTCTCAGGATGTCTTCTCTGGCTTTACCACTGCAATAAAGAGAGAAAGTTCCAGCCTTGAAGCCGTCTTTGAATGTTATATAGAAGCCGTCGTCTGATAGTTTCCAACCACTGGTCTTATATTCCACTGAACGCGAGTTCTTTTTGAATTTAGGGTAGCCAACTGGTCTAACACCATTTCTACAGTTTTCGTAAAACCGTTTAACGGCTAACCATGCACGTTCGGCGTGAGCTTGTCGAGCCATGCTATTTAGGTTTCCAGCAAAGGAAAATTCTTTTGCTAAGTCTTTACAGAGGGACTCCATATTAGACTTTCCACACTTATCGCTGTCAACCCATAAACGCAAACACTTATTTCTGATAAACTGTCCAGTACGGATCGCCTCATCAAGTGCTTGATATTGTTGTTGTGTAGCATGTTTTAATTTGGCTTCTCTAAATAACATGACTCGACTTGACCAACTTAACTAACTTCAGTCTGGCAGATAGTTTTACCGCTGTCAAAATTCTGGTAAAGTCGTCCTAAAAGGACGAGGCTTTATACCCAGATTTAGGGTAAATCGCCGCTAACGAGAGTTATTTCCTAATACAACTATTACTTGACATTAGTTGACATAGTTTAACTTTTTGGAAAAGTTCGCTCGCTTGTTGACATTAATGGTTTAGGTCTTTTATAATTAGCCGAATAATTTGGATTGACTTGTGTGTCAGTGCGCTAATCAGAAGCTCGATTCTGACCGCTAAGGGAAAAACCAATTTGATGAGCTTTGAGGAGAATCCTTAAGGCGTTGTGGGACACCACCGTACTTTCCAAAGTACGCTATGACTGCTTTACTTTTACAGTTAATGTCGAGTATTGTCCAGTCTTGAAGTGTCAGTTCGACACCCACTGAATCTAACTTTACGACCTCAGTGGCTTCTTCTAAAAGACTTAAATGCCAATCCTTATTTGTACGCCGCCGATAGATCATGACTGCCATGGTTTCTTGATCTATCAACACATATTCCTGCAACGTTTCTAAGGTTCGGTAGAAATTAAATTTACGTCCTTGATCGTAATCCCGGGTAGAATCCGATAAAACTTCAAAAATCACCACTGGATTCGTCACCGTCGTTTGATTATCTCCATAATATGCCGGTTCACCATCCAAAATCATGACATCAGGATAAGTAAATACATTGGCGGCGGGAATCCATAACCGTACATTTTCCGAATAAAGTCGTCTTCCTTGTTCTCTTAAACTCGGTTTCAGCAACACGCATAAATTCGTTATCAATTCATTATGATTCGTGGTTCCCCCTGCCATTGGTACAATTTCTCCATTAATGAATTCATGGCGGTTATCTGCTTGGGCTTCAAGTTCTAGGTATTCGGTAGGGGTGTAAATTTGTTGGCTTAACTGTGTGACCATAGGGGATTTCCAAATACTGTTACTAGTTTGATCCTATGCAATATTATTGACTTAACCACGCGATCGCGCTACGAATCCACTCCTCAGCATTGGGATTTTTGGCTAATAATGAATCTTGACTGATCACAGATAAAGCCTGTTCAATTTCCTGATTAGAATACCCTAACGCCAATAACGTCATCTCCACGTCTTCCCGAATTTCTGGTTTTGGCGCAAGACTTTCATCTCCTTTTTTAACTAATCCTGATTCGGTTCGCCATTGGGCAAGTTTGGTTTTTAATTCTAAGGCAATGCGTTCGGCGGTTTTCTTTCCCACCCCTGGGGTTTTTGTTAATAACTGAATATTTTCAGTGACAATCGCTTCGACTAATTCAGGTAATCCTAAGGTATCAATAAGCGCGATCGCCATTTGACTTCCTACCCCATTCACTGCAATTAATTTGCGAAATAAATCCCGTTCTGCGCCACTTTCAAAGCCATATAAAATTAAGTGATCCTCACGAATTTGTTGATCGGTAAATACCTGCACCGCTTCTGAGTTTTCCTCTTCTAATTTCCGCCCAAAACGAGATGGAATTTGCACTTCATACCCCACCTGATTTACCTCTAGAATTAACTTGACACGGCTACCCGTATCCCGTACTACCTGAACTACAGTTCCTCGTAAATAATTAAGCATCTTCTTCCGATTTTCCTCGCACCCCTTCTACAATTCGAGACAATTCTGATTTTTCATCAGAAGAAATTCGACTTGGTGCGCCACTAATAATCCGTTCATAATTACGGAAAGATGCTTTAATTTCAGGCCCATCTTCATCAATAATATACTCTCGAATTCCTTTATCATGTCCAGAACCGCGCATTTTAAATACATTAATAGCTCGCGACATTTCTCCTCGAATCTCCACATATTGAAGCATAATAATCGTATCGGTAATGGTAGAAATATGGGAATCAGTAATTGAATGAGATCCCATAAATTGATCCGTGGTATTCGTAAAGAATCCTGTAATTTCTTCTTGCTTGGCGTAACCTGTTACTCCAATAACAAACTGTCGAAAGGCATTTTCTGTCACCCCTCTTGCTAATGCTGAAAGGGAATCAATAGCAATTCTTGAAGGCTTAAATTCTTCAATTTCTGATTTAATCGCCTGTAAATGATCTTCTAAACCAGCAGATTCAGGATAGGTACAAAGTAACTTTAATAATCCCTTTTCTTCTAACTCTTCAAAATCTATTCCCCAAGAATAAGCATTACGGGATAATTGAGCGCGAGATTCTTCATAAGCAAATAAAATCGCTCGTTCGCCACGTAAGCAACCTTCTTCTAAAAATTTGCTCACTAATAATGTTTTTCCTGTTCCTGTTGCGCCTGTAGCAAGAATAATCGAGTCTTTAAAGAATCCACCGCCACACATTTGATCCAGAGTAGCAATTCCTGAAGAAACCCGTTCATTTGATGATCGTTGGGTGAGACGCATTGCCCCTAAGGGGAAGATATTAATCCCATCTTTATTAATAGTAAAGGGGTACTCGCCTTTCATGTGAGTTGTTCCCCGTAATTTCAGAATTTCGATGGTGCGACGGCGGCGTTCTCCTTCTAAGACATTGCGAACAATGACCACATTATCCGACACAAATTCTTCCACTCCAAATCTTGCCACAGCCCCATATTCATGTTCTCTTTCTGTGGTCATAATTGAGCTAACGCCCACTTGTTTTAAGCGCGCAGCCAGTCGGAAAATTTCGCGACGAATTAATCCTACGCCTTCATATTGTTGAAAAACTGCTGTTACTGAATCAATGGAAACTCGTTTTGCCTTATATTTGCGAATTGCATATTGAATACGCTCAATTAATGCTGATAAATCAAAGTTTCCTACCACTTCTTGACCTTCAGGATCAGGAGACGCATCAAGAATAAATAATTTTCCTTCGTCAATTAGCCCCTGTAAATCCCAACCAAAACTATTGGCATTAATAATAATATCTGCTGGGGACTCTTCAAAGGTAACAAAAACTCCTGGTTCATCAAACTCTTTAATTCCATTATATAAGAATTGAATCGCAAGCAAGGTTTTGCCTGTACCAGATGTTCCACTTACTAAAGTAGTTCGACCAATGGGAATACCACCATGACTAATTTCATCTAAGCCTTCTACCATGGTGCGGATTTTCTGAATGCTTTTTTGGGTTTGATTTTGTTCCTGATTGTTTGATTTAGCCATAATAATTAAGATGTCATTAATTACGTCTAAGTTTACTAAAAAAATAATTACTATTCTGGAAATTCTTCTTCTTGATTGTTACTAATTTCTTCATATAATAAATCTAAGCCAATCAAGACTTTTTCGCGATCCGAGAGATCGCCAATAATTTTTCGCACAGGCGGTGGTAAAACCTTAGCTAAGGTAGGAGTAGCCAAAATTTTATCTTCTTCAGCGAGTTGGGGATTTTTGAGTACATCAATCACTTTGAGAGCATACACCCCTTGGAACTCTTTTTCAAGAATAGCCTTTAAAGTATTGAGAGCACGGACTGATTCTGGAGTATTGCCAGCAACATAAAGTTTTAGGACATAGGTTCTTTTAGAAGATTGACTCATAAACTGAAAATTAATGATAA
This sequence comes from Euhalothece natronophila Z-M001, assembly GCF_007904085.1. Taxonomy (GTDB): domain Bacteria; phylum Cyanobacteriota; class Cyanobacteriia; order Cyanobacteriales; family Rubidibacteraceae; genus Halothece; species Halothece natronophila. The sequence continues at coordinate 1,758,187 of NZ_CP042326.1, read as the reverse complement.
AAAATAATCTTAGCTAGTAGCAATTATAACTTAATACTATCATTTATTTAAGAGTTTTTGTCGGTAATGAACGACGATACATTTCGCACAAATGTGCAATTATATCAATCAGTGTTAAGCGATAATCGAGTAAAATTTCATCACTGCGACCTTCTAGTTTTAGTTGCTGGGAAAACTGATCCATTAAGTCCATGTGAATTTCCATAATTTTAGACACAGAAAGATCAGCAAAAAATGCTTTCATCACAAATTGGTCAATTCGACTATTAACATCAGTTGCTGTATTAAAATATTCTAAAAGAATTAGGCGATATTCTTCGGTAATATCCTCCAAGAGAGCTTTTTTCTCTGAAGAATCTAGATTGCGAAAAAAATCTTCTGGATTACGTTTATAATACACTCCTTTGTATCCTAATCGCTCTTGTAATTTTTTAGTTAAACGATTTTGCTTAATTGTTAAAAATTCATTAACTTCTTGGATATTAAACTCTGGTTTAGAATTGGGGGTAAGCTGAAGGAAATCCGTGATTGCACGCTCGATCGCGCTGGGAACCTCTGAGAGTTCATTCACCGAAATCTCTACTTGAGCAGGATGATAAACTAATCGCTCATTCTCATCTACATTTGCTAGAATAACAGTCGGTAGTAATTTGCCATCTTCTTTTAATTGACTAATTGAGGGAGAAAAAGTTTGATCTTGCTCCAAAATTAGGCAGTCAATTTGCTCCCTTTGCTCCAAAATGTATTCTAAAAAAGTATCAGACGAGTGAAAAGTACAAAGATGATAGTAATCTTTAGTTAAAGTTTCTTCTAGGGAGTTTACGATATCATCATTAGTGGTCAATAGACAAAGATAAATTTGAGCAGACAAGGTTCAATCAAAATAATTACTAAAGAATGCGCTAAAAGTGGGACACTCGACACTCATTGCAAAAAAATGGCAGTTGTTAGCATCCCTCCTTTTATAAAAATTTAACATTTTAATTGATGAGAAGGAGAGGAAAACGATAAATCAGGTTTAATTTTTTCCACAGTTGAAGAAATTGTAGAGAATAAGGATTAGGCGTAACACCTCATGTCAGATTATGATCCGAGTTTAGAACAATTCACAAAGTTTATTCCCCATTGTCAATCGCCAAACAATCTAGAAACCATCCGCCAGTTTTGTGAAGAATACGATAGTAACTTTCTAGTGATTGTCAATGAAGCCCAGCACCCCTTAGGGATTATCTCTGCTTTGACAGCCTGGCGTTATGAATTGGATCAGCCTTATTCTGATCGCTTACTCTCTCCTGTCACCCTCATTTCGCAAAGCTCAACCCTGACTACTGTACTGCCTTATTTGGAAAAAAACAATGGCGAGGAAAAAATTTTAGTGATCGATCAAGAGGGGAAATTACAGGGAGAATTGGATACAGAAACTATATTACAGGTTCTTTTGCGGGAAAAACAGCAACCAAATACTCCCAGGCAGTACCAAAATGGTAAAGTAACCGCTTTATTAGACTTTTTAGAGAAATTGCCACTTCCCTTAATGCTTCAAACTAAACAGGGGAAACTGATTCATCAAAACTCTTATTGGCGCGAGAAAATCTGTTCTTATCAGGAAAATTGTTGTTTAATCAGCGCTGAAGCTGCTCTCAGTACAGAAAAGCAATGGTGTAACATTATTTCAGACTCTCCTGTAACGGAATACAGTCAAACCCATGGTTGTCCTCTGTTTCCCGTTTCAGGCTCCACTGATGATCAGCTTAAGGCAAAAACTTCAGGGGTGTGGAAATTTATTACCCTTAATCTCCCTGAGAGTGAGTTAGGTTCTTTATGTTTAGTAGTAGCAACAGATATTTCTGAGCAGCGACAATTATGTAAAGAGTTAGCAGCGAAAAATGCTGACTTAGTCCAGTTAAATCGGCTAAAGGATGAATTTTTAGCTTGTATTACCCATGAATTGAAAAGCCCTCTTACTGCAATTGTTGGCTTATCTAATTTACTTAATCAAAACAGTATTGGGGAATTAAATGAACGGCAACAACGCTATGTGGATCAAGTTTATCAAAGTGGTCGCCAATTAATGAATTTGGTGAATGATTTACTGGATTTGGCTCGCTTGGAAACAGGACAGTTACAATTGCATCCAGAAGTAGTGAAGCTAAAAACTCTCTGCGATCGCGCTTATGAGGAAGCCCAACAGCAAACCCCCTCTTCTCAGGCTAATTTTAAATTAGATTTAGACCCAGAATTAGACACCATTGTTGCCGATGAATTGCGCTTGCGACAAATGCTAGTGCATTTACTTTCTAATGCCCGCAAATTTACTGCTGAAAAAGGAGAAATTGGGCTAGAGGTGAATCAATGGGATGGCTGGATTGCTTTTAAAGTTTGGGATACAGGAATTGGGATTCCAGAAGACTCGCAACATCTGATTTTCCAGAAATTTCAACAATTAGAAGACCCCATGACACGCCAATTTTCAGGAACAGGGTTAGGCTTAGTGTTAACCCAACGCTTAGCCCACGCCCATGGTGGAGATGTCTCCTTTATTTCTGAGAGTGGCAAAGGATCACAATTTACCCTGTTACTTCCCCCAAACCCGCCGAAAAAATCCTTAAGTCCCTTCGCTGGTTCAGATCAAGGGGTGAATAAATTAGTTTTAGTGGTAGAAGCTGTGCCCCAATATCTAAATAATGTTACCCATCAACTACGAGAACTAGGCTATCGTGTCGCGATCGCGCGATCGGGAACAGAAGCCCTTGCTAAAGCGCGTACCTTTCAACCGTGTACTATTTTACTTAATCCTGTTTTACCCTTGCTCTCAGGTTGGGATGTTCTGACGCTCCTTAAATCTCATCCCAGTAGTTGCCAGATTCCCATTATTATCACCGCTACCCGCGCCGAAAAAGAACCAGCCATGAGTAATGGGGCAGATGCTTTCCTCACCTTACCCATGGAAACCGATTCCCTAGAAGAAGCCCTTTTAGCTTGTGCCGCACCGCGATCGCTGTATCGGCAATATTTAACGGTTTTACGACTTCACTACACAGACAGTAACCCTCCACCAAAGCGAGATTCGATAACAGAAGTATTAAACGTTCCTCCACAAACTCCCAAAAACATTAACTATCGCATACTAGAAGCGGATGATCCTGAACAAGCCGAACTCTTACAACGCATTTGGCATTCTGATGTGTTATTACTAACTGGTAATAACATCCCCCAATCTTTTATCACCGAAATTAGCCAACAAGATAGCATCCTTCATCTTCCTGTAGTCTGCCTTGATCCAGAAACTGCACAATTAGCTCATCAAGTGGGAAATTTATCTGTCTATCCCTGTTTAGAAGTAAACTGTAATTATTCCTCGCAAATCCTCTGGTCAGTATTACAGTTTGCAGCAGGAATTAACCCTGCTAATGGTAATCCTATTCCCCATATTGTCGTTGTGGATGGTCAAAAACTCAATACGCCCAATTCAAAAGACTCAGAATGGCTAAAAGCCTTTATTCAATATTTAAATACTGCGGGTTATCGTAGCTTTCTATCCACCTCTTGGACTGAAATTTATCACCAAATCCAAGAGCAAGTCACCGACGTAATTTTCTTAAATTTAGAAGGGATTGAACCATCTTCAGAAATGATTTCAGGCTTAAAACAATTAAGTCAGATGAACCACCAATTACCTATTGTTGCTCTGGCTTCCCCCAAACAGCTACAACCAGATCAAGCCTTATCTAATATTCTCGAAGAAATTACCACTGATATTATCTATGGTCGTCCTCAGTGTATGAAAAACCTTTTAAATCGGTTAGAAAAGCAACTGAACAAGTAAGGGATGAGACAGAGACTACATTTACTTGTTGATTCTTAATGACCAATGACTGTTTTAAGCTGAATTAAGAAAAAAAGCTCTTAATTCCCATTCTTTGGCATATAACCTGAGTATAATTACTGCTTTATTTCCAAAAAATGTAAATTTATATTGCTATATACTCATTTTTAAAATTCCTATGGATATACTGAATTATTACATTCGGAAAGTCCCATAGAAACTCAAATTTCATAAAAACATAATTACAGTTCTGTTTATAAAAACTGGAGGAAAATAAAATGCAATTAACTCACAATCAAAATGCTACTCAAAATCAATTCTTTGCGGTTCTAAAAAGCTTTTCGATTTGGTGTTTTGCTTTAACGGTTTGCTTTTTAGTGGTAGGATTTCCTGTGGTTGCAGTAATGACAGCAATAGCCTGTCTACTCGCGATCGCGCTTCAATCCATTTTACCCATGAGTGCAGTTTTGTTAGTGGCAAGTAGTGTTATTGGCTTTAACTTATTAGCAATTATTTTAACCTCTGCGGGATTAACCTTAAAAGGAATTCATCCCCAAGATGTTAGCTGGTTACGTTGGTTACATGGCAAAAGCATTCTCAAGCAAACCGCTAAGTTTGCTGCTTGCCCTATTACTTGCAACTTGATTCAGGAGTAACCTCACGATGGGAACTCTAATTTAATTTTCCATCAATAATTTCGGCTTCCAATTCTCGAATTTAAGACGACATTAAACCTTACTTTTGCTCAACTATTTTTTAGGGCGTTTTTTAATTAAAACTGTTACAGGTGGGTTTTCCCACCTTTTTTGTTGCGATAATCAGCTTGAACTCACTATCATAGAAGTGTTAGTGTTAGTATTTAGTTCAATAATAAACAGAGATTATGCTTACTCTAAAAATCGGTGTTTACCTAGTTATTGCCTTTTTTGTTAGTTTATTTGTTTTTGGGTTCTTATCTAATGATCCCGCTCGTAACCCAAACCGTCAGGACTTAGACTAACTTCTAAGTTTCCAATAAAATGCGAGATTGTCGCCAAGCGACACCAAATCAAGATTCCATCGAGCGGGAGTTTCTCGCTCGATTTTTTAATTTTAGCCATAAGTTAAAGTGGATATGACTTTGAATTTATAGCAAGGAGGGATCACAATAGTATTAAACTTCCCTCTATAGGTATCCTGAGACAAACACTTATTTGTAGATCACTCGCTTAGAACTATGATTAGAATCCAAAACCAAACCAGCGCCACCCACTCCCAAGCGTCAGAAACACCACCTCAAACCAAAACTTGCTTAGAAGATGCTCTTGCTCAATGTCAAGAAAAGGGAATGCGGCTGAGTCGTCAACGGCGGTCAATTTTGGAATTATTGTGGCGTTGTGAAGAACATCTCTCAGCACGGGAAATTTATGACCGTCTCAATCAAGAAGGAACTGATATTGGACACACTTCAGTTTATCAGAACTTAGAAGCCCTATCTAGTCATGGCATTATTGAATGTATTGAACGCGGTGAAGGGCGTTTATATGGTCATGTCAGTGAACCCCATAGTCATGTTAACTGTGTTGACAGTGGAAAAATTGTTGATGTGTATGTGGAACTACCCGAAGATTTAATCCAAGAAATAGAATCACGAACAGGAATCGAGATCAATGATTATCGGATTGATTTCTATGGACAGGAAAAAGTGAAATAATGACAGTTGCTAAGATAACGGATGTTGTAAGCAAATTATTAAAGATATGGAAGCGGAAGTTTGGTATCGTCCCCTAGTTTGGACAGATTATCGGTTGGCGGTAATTTTTACCGTCCTGATACCTTTAATTTTATTATTGTGGGCTTTTATCCAAAAAGCACAAAGTCTGCAACGCCTTCTTATCATCTACTGGCGTGTTTCTAGTCTGTTAATGATAACGGTTTATTTAATGATTCCAGGTTGGCCCTTGGGATATCTTTCAGGCTTTTTTGCCCGCGTTTTGATTCCGATTTCTCTCTGGTTTTGGGCGGATGTGAACGAAGATATTGCAGATCAACCTCAGCGTCCATTAAAGTTTACGTTTACAGCCTGGCGTTGGGCAATGACGGTTTATTGTATTATTGGGGCGTTAATTAATCTTCCCTTCTTTGCTTGTGCTTTTTCCGAAGAAGCGAGAGGTGGGGCTTATTGTCAAGTGTGGTTAGAAGCCCCTCAGCTTTATCAGCAGTGGTTTCATGCTAACTCTGCTCCCGGCTTTTTAGGAGTATTAGGGATGATTGGGTTAATTGTCTATGTTGCCTCTTTAGGGTATTTTCTAATTGTTCGTTTAGTTAAAGAAGGACGAACTGCGATGGTGGAGGAATAATTACTGATGACCCCAGAAAAACGCTTAGAACAATATACTTTGCGATATCCCCAAGAAGTGCTATTACTGGATGTAGAGCTAGAAGGGGAAGCAGATCAGATTTTGATTTTTAAGGGGTTTTCTAGTTCTTTGATGAACCCCACTGCTTATGATCCTGATGTTCCTGTGTTAGCAGAAGAGGCAAAAATTCTCAGCATCGATCGCGCTTCTAGTCCTTATAACCCTGATAACCCCCAATATATTGAACAAAATATTTCTTGGGATACAATGGAAAATCGGTTAACTGAACTCGGTTTATGATTCGCTTCTTGTTACCTTATCAAAGATTAACTGTCAATAGCTCTTTACAATTTGTCTAATTTCGCAACAAAAATCCATTCGACGAGTCACCTAAAAACTTGACAAAACCGAGCTTAACGCTACGTAAAATCAGGGTTTGAGGTAGCAAGATTTATAAAAAGTCAGAATTCCCTCTGGATTATTGTTTTTCTTATGATACCTGAAACAGCGCAAACCCGTCAATATTTGGGCTCGAAAAGTAGTCGTTAAGAAATGTAAAATTAAACAACTAATAGAAAAAACTCATCAATTTAAGAAAAAAGATTAGTAATACTGATTTAACCTCCCGAAAACGAGAGTGTCAATTTTTCCACTAACAGATCACTAGATTGTTTGCTAAGGTAATGTCTGTATAGTCAATTTTTAAGTTTTCAAGGGTAAATGCTATGAACTGGACAAAATTAAGACAAATTCTGATTATTTTTATTGCTTGTCTTTTCTTATTTGTTACCACGGCTTGTGGGACACCTTCTGCAGAAGATACCGAATTGGGCGGTGAAACCCAAGAAGTTCCTTCTGAATTAACTCAAGAAGAGGCAGTAGAAGAGGAAACCCCTGAAGTCGCTGAAGAGGAAGTCGTAGAAGAGGAAACCCCTGAAGTGGTGGAAGAAGAACCAGCCACTATGGAAGAGGAAACTGTAGAAGAAGAGACTCCTGAAGTTGCTGAAGAGGAAGTCGTAGAAGAAGAAACTCCTGAAGTGGTGGAAGAAGAACCAGCCACCATGGAAGAGGAAACTGTAGAAGAAGAGACTCCTGAAGTTGCTGAAGAGGAAGTCGTAGAAGAAGAAACTCCTGAAGTGGTGGAAGAAGAACCAGCCACTATGGAAGAGGAAACTGTAGAAGAAGAGACTCCTGAAGTCGCTGAAGAGGAAGTCGTAGAAGAGAAAACCCCTGAAGTGGTGGAAGAAGAACCAGCCACCATGGAAGAGGAAACTGTAGAAGAAGAGACTCCTGAAGTTGCTGAAGAGGAAGTCGTAGAAGAGGAAACTCCTGAAGTGGTGGAAGAAGAAGCAGCCACTATGGAAGAGGAAGTCGTAGAAGAAGATACTGCTGAGGAAGATACAGCCGAAGAACTTAGTTAAGCTAGAAATGGGCTTATTTCATCCTGACAGGAGCGTTATATGGTTAAAACAGCTTCAACTATGCTGGAATTGGGGACAAAAGCCCCCGATTTTCAACTCCCTGATACAGTTTCAGGAAAAACCATTTCCTTAGCAAGTTTTGCTGATAAAAAAGGCTTGTTGGTCATGTTTATTTGCCAGCATTGCCCTTTTGTCAAGCATATAAAATCTGAACTTGCTCGGATTGGGAAAGATTATGTAGATCAAGGGTTAGGGATTGTCGCAATTAGTGCGAATAGTGTGCAAACTCACCCTGATGATGCCCCTGAAAACTTAAAAGCCATGGCGGAAGAGGAAGGGTTTAATTTTCCCTTCTGCTATGACGAAACCCAAGAAGTGGCTAAAGCCTATACCGCAGCTTGTACGCCTGATTTTTTCCTTTTCGACAGCGATCGCGCTTTAGTTTACCGGGGACAACTTGATGATAGTCGCCCTGGCAATGATGAACCTGTCAATGGGAAGGATTTACGGGCTGCCATTGAAAAGGTTTTAGCCGATCAACCCGTTAGCCCTGATCAACAGCCAAGTATTGGTTGTAATATCAAATGGGCGCCTGGGAATGAGCCACCTTATTTTCAAGGGTAATTAAGGGTAAGGGTGGGGAAAACCCCACCTTTTTTTGTCTTAAAAGATATTGTCAAGATCAAGAGCTTGTGAGCCCCCTTCTTGTAGCTTTACTAGTAATACCTTTAACTGTGACCAGACTAAACGTCCTGTAACAATCGTGAGTGGAAGCGCGATCGCGCCTGAGAGTTTCCAAGAATTAATTACAATTTCTAATCCCGCTGCGAGAAAGGCAAAAATACCGCCACAGATGCCTAAAAAGGGAATAAAAACGGATAAAGCATCAACATTTGTCTCACTCCCTTCATCCGCGGCTTTATACCATTGTTGAACGGTTTGCTTGAGAACTTTTTGAAAAGCTACGCCACAGGTAACACTAATTAATAGTCCAAATAGAAGCAGTAAATAGGGGGGTTGAGCAAAAAGATTCGAGTACATAATGATTAAAGAATTTTGTTATCTGGATAGTACCTTATTGATTTGGCTTTAAGGCTGCTACTTCCTCTAAAGAAATTTCTCGCAAGCTACTGAGAGCCACATCGAATAATTTATCAGGTTTTAGGTCTTCTTTGACCAAATTCCATAACCGCTCAACTTGTTCCGTTTGCAATTCTTCATTCTCTGTTAACGCTAATAATAATTGTTGGCGTAGATATTTCCCTTCTTCGGAAAGGAGATATTGCAACCCTAAACGCGCTGTGGGTAGTAAATCAAAATTATGGTTATTCGTCCGCGCGATCGCGATCATATTTTCTAATCGCTGCCATTGGAATTTGCCATCTTTAAATAACACCTCAATTAACCGCCGGCGCATTTCAGGAGATTCTCCTCTCAGTAATCTTTGCGCTACATAGGGATAAGCCACTTCTACAATTTTGAAATTAGGATCAAGAGTTAAGGCTAATCCCTCTTGGGTAATGAGAGAGCGAATAATTAAAGCAAAATTAGCAGGAATGCGGAAGGGGTAATCATACATTAACTCGGAAAACTCATCAGTAATCGTTTTAAAGTTAAAGTTTTTCACGCTTTCCCCCATCGCATTTCCTAACACTTGTTCTAAAGCGGGAACAATGGGTTCAATTTCTGTATCAGGAGCGAGAAATCCTAAAAAGATGAAATTTTCTGCTAATTTTTCATAATCTTTATTTAAGAGATGAACAATGGAAGTTGCTAGGGTTTCTTTTGTCTCCTCTTCTAGCTGATCCATCATGCCAAAATCAATATAAGCCATGCGCCCATCGGGTATTACAAATAAATTTCCAGGGTGGGGATCAGCATGAAAGAAACCATGTTCTAACAGTTGTCTTAATCCAGCAACAACACCAATTTCTGTTATTTCATTTTGATCTAAATTCGCAGCTTCAATTTTTTGAGTATCGGTGAGCTTAAAGCCATTAATCCATTCTAAAGTAAGAACTCGATAACTACTATAATCCCAGTAAATTTTAGGAATTTTTACCGTCTCATCATTTTTAAAGTTATTAGCAAATTGTTCGGCGTTTTTCCCTTCATTAATATAATCAATTTCTTCAAAGAGCTTATTGCCAAATTCATCTATAATTAGGGTTAAATCATGTCCTAAGTTTAGGGGAAGCCAACGTTTAATTTTACTAATGCCCCAACGCATGATATATAAATCTAACGTGAGAATTGGCTCTAAATTGGGACGCTGTACTTTAACTGCTACTTCTTCCCCTGAATGTAAAACAGCGCGATAAACTTGCCCTAAACTTGCTGCTGCCACAGGTTCTGGGGAAATTTCTTGATAAATATCTTTAACTGGGCGTTCTAACTCTTTTTCAATAATATTAAACGCGATCGCGTTATCAAAGGGGGGTAACTGATCTTGTAATTTAGTTAATTCGTCTAAAAAGTCTTTCCGCACTAAATCAGGGCGAGTGGAAAGAGCTTGTCCTACTTTAATATAAGTGGGTCCCAGTTTCGTTAGTAATTCTCGTAACTCTCTTGCACGTTTATATTTATTCTGTTCTTCTAATCCTCGCCACTGATCCAGTTTTAAGTGGAGAAAAAATCTCCCCAGTATCCAGACAATTGCTACCAGTCGTCTTAGGATTAAAAAGGGAAATTGACGATAATACTGCGCGATCGCTTGTGCGTCGTAACGCGGTCTGTTTTCCTTTTGCATAAATTTTATCGCTGAATACGTGCTACTCCTCAAAAGGATTAAGGAGATATCATAGATTAAACTCTATATTAAATCTAGTTTTTAAAATGCAAGATATCTTAATAATTCTATCATCGCAAACTTAGCGATTGATTGCAACTAATATCAAGAGACAAGGGAGATGGGGAGATAGGGAGATAGGGAGATGGGGAGACAAGGGAGATGGGGAGATAGTAGAGAAAGCAATTTGCCCCAAAAATTTCTCATGAATCATTGCTGATTGCTATAGCAGTTTTTCTTCTCATAAGGTACATTCTTAATTGTTTTGTCCTTTATCTTTCGTTGTTTGTCCTTTGTCCTTCGTCCTTTGTTGTTTGTAAAGCAGTGATCAATGACCAATGACTAATGACCAGTGACCAATGACTAATGACTAATGACTAATGACTAATGACCAATGACTAATGACTAATGACTAATGACCAATGACCAATGACCAATGACTAATGACCAGTGACCAATGACCAATGACTACTGACTTGTGTACCTAATAGAGTAAGAAACGCTATACAGATGAAAGGTCAATTTATTGTATTTGAAGGGATCGAAGGCGGTGGTAAAAGTAGTCAAATGGCAAAAACCGCCCAGTGGCTATCACAAGGAGGCTTAGGAAAACCTGTAGAAGTCTTACAAACTCGCGAACCAGGGGGAACAGAATTAGGACAAAAACTGCGATCGCTGCTTTTAAGTGACCATTCCTTGGATTTAAATTACCGTAGCGAGTTACTGTTATATGCGGCGGATCGCGCTCAGCACGTCAAGGAAGTCTTAAAACCAGCATTAGAAGAGGGAAAAATTATTCTCTGCGATCGCTATATTCACTCCACTACTGCTTATCAAGGGTATGGGCGAGGGTTAGACCTAAAATTAATCCAACAGCTTAATGCTATCGCCTCTGACGGTTTAGAAAGCGATTTAACCCTCTGGCTAGATGTAGCTATAGAAACAGGCTTAGAACGGGTCAAAAAACGGGGGAAGCGCGATCGATTAGAAAAAGCCGATATTGCCTTTCATCAGCGCGTTAGACAAGGCTATGAAGATTTAGCCAACCAATTTCCCCAGCAGATTTTGAGAATTGATGCGAATCAAAATGAACCAGCAGTACAAAGCCAAATCCAGACACAATTAAAAAGATTAGTCATTAGTCATTAGTCATTGGTCATTGGTCATTAGTCATTGGTGTACAAACAACAAACAACGAAGGACGAAGGACAAAGGACAAAGGACAAACAACAAAGGACAAACAAAATCCCTCCCCACAATCAAGGAGGAGGGGTTTCTATGAAAGGATTAGTTATAAACCTTACCGCCGCCCCACTGTTTACCGCGGACATTAGGCTGAATTAAAATATGAGCCGCGATCGCTTCTAAATCATCCTCAGTTAAATTTCTCATTTCAGGATAGATATCAGCGCGTGTGGTATTGGGATGGATCTCCTTAATGTCCATTTCCCCATCATAAGTGGTGGGATTTTTTAGATAGTCAATAATCCCAGCAATGTTATCTCTTGGTGGTTCTGCCCCTTTTAACGCCTCAGAACTAAGTCCCACATTAGGATTAGTTTTGGTAATTCCTCCTAAATGACATTGGGCGCAAGTATCATTAAAAAGCCGTTTTCCTCTTTGGGCTTCTTTAATACTGATAACAACTTCATCCCCTTGTTCATTATACTTGACGGTTCGGGCTTCTTCGTCTAATTCCAACGCTGTAGCTGGACTTGCTAAAAGTTGCCAAGCAAAAAAGACAGTGGCGACTGTTAGTAAGATCAGTTTTCTTAACATAATATAGTTCTCCTCAAAACGCTTTTTGATTTTTAATTGGGTTTTTTAATCTTGGTGCTGCCGTTAACATTCATCTCATCAGTGACCAGAAGGCTGATGACTTTGAGATAAGATTTGTTGAATTACCGCTTTTGCATCTTCCAAGGCGAGACAGGTGTCTTGGTTTTTATAAGCGATTCCCATCTGCTGACAATAACGGAAGACTTCTTCCACAGGAAGATTATATTCCTCAGCAATTGCAGTGATCGAGAGTTGAGCAAATCCCATGATTAAAATGAGCAAACTAACTAAAAGGATAATTGCTTAGTGTTGTGTTAATCTAAACAACAGCATCCTGATTGTACCAAAGACAGGGGCGAATACAGAATTAATCATTCATAATTAGTTAAGCCAACTCAATATTTGTCAGGACGGATTACTGTGGTGTTTTCCTCAACTTTTGCTCAACCAGCCATGTCCAATTGGGAATATCATGTCGCGCAAGGTGTGTCTTATTTCAGGTGTAATTTACTGGCTGGCTTTTCTCATGCCTTCTTTACTCGCGACTGTACTGATTATTCTCTTTCTGAGTTAACCCAGTGTCTTTCTCTTGAGGCGAAACCCTACCGCACAAAACAGGTGCATGGAAAAATTATTGTTAGCCCCTCAGAAATGCCCTTAGAAAATACAAAACTTGTGGATGGCGACGGTTTATGCAGTGATGGCGAAAAACAGGCTTTATGGGTGGCAAGTGCTGACTGTACGCCGATTTTAATAGCTGATGTTAGAAGGGGAAAAGTTGGGGCGGTTCATGCAGGCTGGCGCGGAACAGCTTTATCTATTTTACCTAGCGCGATCGCGCATTTTCTCTCTCATGGTAGCCAATTATCAGACTTAAGAGTGGCTTTGGGGCCCGCGATTAGTGGAGAAGTCTATCAAGTTTCAGAAGATGTCGCCATAGACGTGGGAAAAAGTCTATTTCCTGATCGAAGTTCCACCGAAATTTTAGAACAACTTTGGCAAGTGCAACCCTCTCCCCTCTTTCCAGACACCCAAGGGGGAAAAGTGCGTTTAGATGTACGACGAGTCAACTATCTCCAACTCCAAAATATGGGCTTTCACCCTGAACAAATTGCCGTTTCTCCTCACTGTACTTATCAGCAACCAGAACATTTCTTCTCCTACCGCCGTAGTCGGGAGAAAGCTGTTCAGTGGTCGGGAATTATTAGTAACGCTTAACCACTCGTTGCATTTCTTTTTGATCTTCACGACGTTTAATGGTTTCTCGTTTGTCGTGGAGTTTCTTCCCTTTCGCTAATCCAATTTGAACCTTAACTAATCCTTTCTTCAGGTACATCTTGAGGGGAACAAGAGTTAAGCCTTTTTGTTCGGTTTTACCAATGAGTTTATTAATTTCTTGGCGATGCAACAGTAGTTTCCGACTCCGTTTCGGATCATGATTAAAATAAGACCCTGTTGCCTCATAGGGAGAAATATTAACATTAATCATCCAAACCTCTCCCTTGCGAATTAAGGCATAACCATCTTGGAGATTAACACGCCCTGCGCGAATGGATTTAACTTCCGTTCCAATAAGCTGAATCCCTGCTTCATAGGTTTCTAAAATTTCATAAAGAAATCTTGCTTTGCGATTTTGGGCAACAATTTTGATGCCTCCTGGTTGATTCTCTTGGCTCATAATTTATTATCCTGATCTATTAATTTCTTAGTCTATTAACGCACACAGTCAGTTATTAGTCATTAGTCATTGGTCATTGGTTTACAAAAGACGAAGGACAAAGGATAAAAACCTTAAACATTTAAAAACTCTGTAAACGTTGCAGGAAGAGGTAATAAAATTGATACTAATAACACTAAAGAAAGGAAGCCCAATAAATCTCGAACTTGATCCAATTCCGACACATCATTTAATGCTGGTTCATCAAAAATAGGCATAAAGAAAAGAAGAATTGCCCAAATCAAGAAACTCGGCTCAATGATGGCTAAAATTAACATTAAAAACCGTGAAATTTGACCAATAATCACAGCAGTGCGCTGTCCATACATAGCATGAACAATATGCCCACCGTCAAGTTGTCCCACTGGCATTAAATTAAGGGCTGTGACAATCACTCCAATATAACCCGCGATCGCGATCGGATGTAAAGCAATGGCTGTTCCCTGCACAAAGTCTTCCCCTAACGCTAGTTTACACAACACTGTCATTAAAAGCGATGATCTTGGGTCAAGAGACTCAACCACTAATAACCCTGATTCATCAGTTAGAGAAACAATTTCTGATAAGGAAAGTCCCCAAAGTAAAAGCGGAACTGTCATCACAAATCCCCCAATGGGGCCAGCAATTCCCACATCAAATAATGCTTTCCGATGAGGAATTGGCGACTTCATCTGAATAAAAGCCCCCAACGTTCCGAGAAAGAAAGGAAAGGGGATAAAATAAGGTAATGTTGCCCGAATATTGTAGTAAATTGCTGTAAAATAATGGCTAAATTCGTGGCATCCTAAAATCCACATTAGGCTTAACGCATAGGGCAATCCTTCTAATAATAAATTCGGATCAGATTGAGCCTCTTCCTGAGAAACTCCTGCTAAAGTTGCCCCAACTACTGTTGTCGTAAATAGGGTAATTACAGCTAAAGAGAGTGCTAATACAGGTTTATTTAATTCATCATTATTTCTCGTTTCTTCTTTCTCTTTTGTTCTGGGATTAGGAACTAAAGCAAAAAAAGGCTCTTTCCCTTGAAAACTCTCCTGAAAAATTACTAAAAAGCGATCTCCAAACTTCTCTTGAATATTCTTTTTAATTTTATAATAAGCCTTATCAGGAGCGGTTCTTAGCTTGCCTCGACATAAAACAGCTTGCCCACCATAATCAAGATTTTGTAAGTAATAAAACTCCCAAGAAAAACAACTCTTTAATTGTTCTTCTTCGTTTTTACTTAGCAGTTTTGGAGGCTTTTTCTGTTGTTGTTGTTGCTGTTCTAGTAAAGTTGCTTGTAGATTTTGATTAGAAGCTGTTGCTTGAGGAGAGGAGTTAGAATTAGTGGCTTCCCCCCCTTGATCTTTTCTTCCTTTTTGGATTAACCAGAAATAAAGCAAAGGAGAAACAATAAAGGGAATAATCAGCAGTAAAGGTGGGGGCGGTTCATCCTCTCCCATCACTAAAAACCACACACTCCAAGTAATAGCAGGAATCATAATCACTAGCCACAGCAACCAAACGGGCGTAGTTGTTAAGCCCTTAGCACTGTTGCGAACTAGAATGTAAGTGAACCCTGCTAAAAGTAATAAAACTAGGAATAATTCCATATTAATATCAATTCGTTATCAATAGCCATCAACACACCGACACTTTATGATTAATCACGACAGCAATCAGTCCTAGACTATGTTACTCTTTGGCTACAGTTGCTGATCACTGGTTGCTAACTTTACTAACCCTATTCTGACACAATTATCTGTAAGGACGAATCCC
The DNA here is from genome assembly GCF_007904085.1 of Euhalothece natronophila Z-M001. Classification (GTDB taxonomy): domain Bacteria; phylum Cyanobacteriota; class Cyanobacteriia; order Cyanobacteriales; family Rubidibacteraceae; genus Halothece; species Halothece natronophila. Next base: position 1,742,559 of record NZ_CP042326.1, on the reverse strand, counting down.
CGAATGTGCGCTGATTCTTCTCAAAATCCATCTTCTGCCAGTGTAAGCAATATTAAGCCCCCTCGTAAAATTTTAGAGGGAATTTATGCCTTTCCCCCCAACCGAGACACCCTCGGCGGAACTTCCTACTTCATTCGAGCCAACTTGGGCAATATTTTAGTCGATTGTCCAAACTGGAAAGAAGCACAGCCATTTCAGCAATTTTGTGAACAACAAGGCGGCGTGCACTGGTTATTTCTTACCCATCGGGAGGGGATGAGTCAAGTGCGCTCAATTCAGTCTGATTTAGACTGTGAAGTGGTAGTACAAGAACAAGAAGCCTATTTACTCCCTGAAGTGAGTGTTACCTCGTTTCAAGAAGAAATTAGATTGGGAGATGCGTTAGGAATTTGGACTTGCGGTTATTCCCCGGGTTCAGCCTGTCTTTATGTTCCGAGTAATGGTGGTGTTTTATTTTCTGGTCGCCATTTATTGGTTGATTCCAATGGAAATTTAACCCCAATTCAGAGTCGCAAAACCTTTCACTGGAGACGACAATTAAGAAATGTAAAGAAACTGCAAACCAAATTTCCCCCAGAAACCTTAAGCTATGTTTGCCCGGGGGCGAATACAGGCTTTTTACGGGGAAAAGGCGTTGTTAAGGTGAGCGATCAAGGATTAATGACGCTTTAGGTGGGAACGGGTTCGCCGGGGCGTAATTTCATCCATTTCCCTGTTTCTTGGAGAAAGCTCTCACAACCGACCACATCCCACTCCATTTCCACATAATCTTCTTGAGTGCGGATATTAACGTTAATGGTGGGATCAACGGGTTCAAAGTCGGGAGAATCGGTCAAATGAGCTTGTTCGTGTTGGGTTTCTACCGCATGATAAGTCGTGCAGCGATCGACATAATGGCAGTTAATACAGATACACATGGCAATATTTCCTGCTGGCTTTAACCTCTAGTTTAACGCAGGTAGTAAGTTGATCGGTGGTAACACTCGTTGCTCTTTTAATAAATTGCTATACTCACTTATGAGAGCTAAGTTAACACCTATTGAGAGTAAAGAATGCAGCCGACTGACCCGAGCAAGTTTACGCAACAAGCCTGGGATGTAATTGTTGATTCACAAGAAGTTGCCCGTCGCTTCAAAAATCAAGAGTTAGAAGTAGAGCACGTAATGCTCACCCTATTCTCTACAGAAGGGGTTGCCAATCAAATTTTAGAGTCTAAGAAAGTTGATGTCTCCCGTCTTCAACAACAGTTAGAAGTATTTACTAATCGTCAGCGCAAATCTATGCGAGTCGATGAACTTTATTTAGGGCGAGGGCTAGATACCTTGCTCGATCGCGCTGAAAAAGCCCGTAGCAGTTGGCAAGATGAAGTAATCGGGGTAGAACATCTCTTATTAGGATTTGCTGAAGATGACCGAGTAGGAAGACGGTTATTACGCCCTTATAGTGTCGATCCTCAGGATATTGAGGCGGCAATTAAAGAATTTCGCGCGAATCGCCCCAAACAAGAAAAATCTGCTGGCGAAGCAGAAACTGAGTCTGAAAAAGAAGAAGAACAAACTCCCTTAGAAAAATATGGACGGGATTTAACCGAACAAGCCAGTAGTGGAAAATTAGACCCTGTTATTGGTCGGGATGAGGAAATCCGTCGTGTGGTGCAAGTTCTGTCTCGTCGGTCTAAAAATAATCCGGTTTTAATTGGGGAACCAGGAGTGGGAAAAACCGCGATCGCGGAAGGATTAGCCCAACGCATTGTTAATGGCGATGTTCCAGAATCCCTCAAAAATCGACAGTTAATTGCTCTCGATATGGGAAGCCTCATCGCTGGGGCAAAATATCGCGGTGAATTTGAAGATCGTCTGCGAAAAGTCTTGCGAGAAGTGACCCATTCTGAAGGACAAACTGTTCTCTTTATTGATGAATTACAAACCGTAGTTGGCACAGGTTCTGGTCAAGGAACCATGGATGCTGGAAATCTCTTAAAACCCATGCTCGCACGGGGAGAATTGCGCTGTATTGGGGCAACTACCCTTGATGAGTACCGTAAGCATATTGAAAAAGACCCAGCCCTAGAACGGCGATTTCAGCAGGTGTATGTCAAGCAACCTGATGTAGAAGCAACGGTTTCTATTTTACGGGGCTTAAAAGAACGTTATGAAGTCCATCATGGAGTAAAAATTAGTGATTCGGCATTAGTGGCGGCAGCAACGTTATCAGATCGCTATATTACCGATCGCTTTCTCCCTGACAAAGCCATTGACTTAGTTGATGAAGCGGCGGCGAAATTAAAAATGGAAATTACTTCCAAACCGACGGAATTAGAAAGCATCGATCGCCGTTTAATGCAGTTGCAAATGGAAAAACTCTCCTTAGAAGGGGAAGACGAGTTAGCCAATGGCAATCCTAATTCTAGTGCTTATCGAGTAGCCAAAGAACGCTTAACTAAAATTGAGCAAGAAATGAAAACTTTAGAGGAAAGTCAGAAGGAATTAGCCTCTAAATGGCAGTCAGAAAAGCAGGTTTTAGAAGAAATTAATAACCTTAAAGAAGAAGAAGATCAGCTACGAGTCCAAGTGGAACAAGCCGAACGAGAATATGATCTCGAAAAAGCCGCTCAACTGAAATATGGACAGCTAGAAGGCTTACAACGGCAACGGGAAACCAAAGAAAGCCAATTATTAGAAATGCAGTCACAAGGGCGGGCTCTGCTACGAGAGCAGGTTTCTGACTCCGATATTGCTGAAATTGTGGCTAAATGGACAAGTATTCCTGTTAATCGTCTTTTAGAGTCAGAAAGACAACGCTTATTAGGCTTAGAAGGCTATTTACATGAACGCGTCATTGGGCAAAAAGAAGCCGTTTCGGCAGTTGCGGCAGCCATTCGTCGCGCCCGTGCAGGAATGAAAGATCCCGCCCGTCCCATTGGTTCATTCTTATTTATGGGGCCCACTGGTGTTGGGAAAACTGAACTAGCTCGCGCGATCGCGGAATTTTTATTCGACAGCGAAGAATCCTTAATTCGCATTGATATGTCGGAATACATGGAGAAGCATTCTGTTTCCCGACTTGTTGGCGCACCTCCAGGTTATGTGGGTTATGAAGAAGGAGGACAATTATCAGAACAAGTCCGCCGTCGTCCATACTCAGTGATTCTTTTAGATGAAGTGGAAAAAGCCCACCCTGATGTTTTTAATATTCTCTTGCAAGTGTTGGATGATGGGCGTATCACCGATTCGCAAGGACGAACCATTGATTTCCGCAATACCATCATTATTATGACTAGCAATATCGGCAGTGAGGACATTTTACAACTGACCGAAAACGATTCTCAGTATGAAGAAATGCGGAAGAAAGTGTTACAAGCCCTGCGGAAGCATTTTCGCCCTGAGTTTCTCAATCGTATTGATGATTTAATTATCTTCCATGCTCTCAAACGAGAAGAATTGCGCGAAATTATCACCATTCAACTACGACGGTTAGAAAGTCTCTTATCCGAACAAAAATTAACCATTAAATTAACCGAAGCAGCTCAAAACTATATTGTTGATATTGGCTACGATCCAGTTTATGGCGCACGTCCCTTAAAACGGGCAATTCAGCGAGAGTTAGAAAACCCCATTGCAACTAAAATTCTAGAAATGCAGTTTAATGCTGGCGATACAATTGTCGTTGATTGTGTTGAGAATCAACTCGTTTTTCAAGGGGAAGAAGATGCAAGAACAGCTACGGTAGAAGTGATGTCCTCATGAATTTAGCAAAATAAGTGAAAATCTTAACTCTTTCCACCTTGACCGCATAGTCCTACACTTGAGGGGGAGCCTCTGGCACTCAGGAGAAAATTTTATGAAAAGAGTCTTAAGTATCATTTTGGGGGGCGGCGCTGGAACCCGTCTCTATCCGTTAACCAAACTACGGGCAAAACCTGCTGTCCCGCTAGCTGGAAAGTATCGCTTGATTGATATTCCAGTGAGTAACTGTATCAACTCAGGCTTGGAAAAAATTTATGTGTTGACCCAGTTTAATTCCGCTTCCTTAAATCGCCATATTAGCCGAACCTACAACTTCTCTGGCTTTAGCGATGGTTTTACCGAAGTGTTGGCAGCCCAACAAACTCCCGAAAATCCAAATTGGTTTCAAGGTACTGCTGATGCCGTTCGTAAATACTTGTGGCTATTCCAAGACTGGGATGTGGATGAATATTTAATTCTCTCTGGTGATCATTTGTATCGCATGGAGTATGACAAGTTCATTCAGCATCATCGCGAAACCAATGCTGATATTACCCTATCTGTCATTCCTATTGACGAAAAACGAGCCAGTAGCTTTGGTTTGATGAAAATTGATGATTCTGGTCGCATCATTGATTTCAGTGAAAAGCCAAAAGGGGATGCGCTCAAACAAATGCGAGTGGATACAACCACTTTGGGGTTAGATGAGCAGCAAGCCCAAAAAATGCCCTATATTGCCTCTATGGGGATTTATGTTTTTAAGAAAGAAGTCTTGAACAAGTTATTACAGCAGAATCCTGAGCAAACTGATTTTGGGAAAGAAATTATCCCCGGGGCTGCCCCTAATCATCGAGTGCAAGCATATCTGTTTAATGACTATTGGGAAGATATTGGGACAATTGAAGCCTTCTATAAAGCGAATCTTGCCTTGACCTTACAACCGAAGCCACCCTTTAGCTTTTATGATAAGGATGCTCCCATTTATACCCGTGCGCGTTATCTTCCGCCGACAAAACTGTTGCACTGTGAAGTCACCGAGTCCATTATCGGGGAAGGTTGTATCTTGAAAGAATGCACCGTTGGCAGTTCTGTGATTGGGATTCGCACTCGCATTGAACAAGGCTGTTCTGTGGAAAATAGCATGATTATGGGGGCTGATTTCTATGAATCCCATATTGAAAGGTCTTCTGGTGGCAGACTAGATAATCAAATTCCCATTGGCATTGGGGAAAATACGAAAATCCGTCGCGCGATCGTGGATAAAAACGCCCGTATCGGCAAAAATGTCCTAATTATGAATAAAGATCGGGTAGAAGAAGCTAACCGAGAAGAAGAAGGTTTCTATATTCGCAGTGGCATTGTCGTCGTGCTAAAAAATGCGACGATTCCTGATGATACGGTCATCTAAAAAAAACTGTAGTACCACCCTAGCTAGAGATTGGGGGAGTATTCTGCTCCCCTCTTGACTCTAGTCATTAGTCATTGGGTTACAAAGGACAAGAGACGAAGGACGAAAGACGAAGGACAAACAACATAAGGTGGGATCAAATGAAACTTTCGTGATAGAATAGCAGGGAAATTGGAAACTGCTAAAAAACTGAGGATTAAATCCAGACCTAGCAGAGTCCTTTGTTTTTCAGGATTGTGCTAACCGTTGCGTTAACTTATTCATGTTTTTTGTTCGAGACTTGTTAATAGAAAATCAATTTCATTGTTTCCTTACGCTGTATCTTTAAGTGATACCGTATAATGTCAAATCGCTTGACTAAACCATTCCGAGCCTTATCATAACGTAACCATTAATCAACCAATATCAAAGCCTGGTCTTTTCTTATTTGTTACAGGTGATTTTCTATTGGTGATCTGGGATTAGGTTAGACTTCGATATTTACCCAAACTCATCTGATCAAGGGGAAAATATCAACATAGCGTGTAACAAATAATGCTAGAAATTTGAGGGAATTGAATGCCAAAACAAATTATTATTGCCGAGCAACATCATACGGCTGCAATTTTTTCCGAAAATCTGATTGAAGAAATTGTTGTTTCTACAGGAAATCAACAAATTGGTGATATTTTTCTTGGGGTGGTAGAGAATGTCATCCCTGGAATTGATGCTGCTTTTGTCAATATTGGAGATGCAGAACGCAATGGCTTTATCCACGTTACAGATTTAGGTCCGTTGCGATTAAAACGAAGTTCTGGAGCGATTACTGAGTTAGTTGCCCCCCAACAAAAGGCTCTTGTGCAAGTGATGAAAGAGCCAACGGGAAATAAGGGCCCACGTTTAACGGGTAATATTAGCTTACCTGGACGATATTTAGTTTTAATGCCTTATGGACGGGGTGTCAATCTTTCACGACAAATTAATAAAGAGAGCGAGCGTAGTCGGCTCCGAGCCTTAGCTATTTTAGTTAAACCTGCAGGAATGGGGCTATTAGTTCGCACGGAAGCGGAAGGGCAACCGGAAGAAGCGATTATGGAGGACTTAGAGGCTCTCAAGCAGCAGTGGGAGTCTATCCAACAAGCAGCAAATACTGCTTCTCCACCAGCTCTACTCAATCGGGATGATGATTTTATTCAACGGGTATTACGAGATATTTATACTAATCAGGTCAACCGCATTGTTGTTGATTCTAACGCTGGTGTAAAACGAGTTAAACAACAATTAGCCAGTTGGAATGGAGGGCGGATTCCGAATGGTGTGTTAATTGATCATCATCGAGAAAGACAGCCAATTCTTGAATATTTCCGCGTTAATGCCGCGATTCGAGAAGCTCTAAAACCAAGAGTTGACTTGCCTTCTGGCGGTTATATTATTATTGAGCCAACAGAAGCTCTCACCGTAATTGATGTCAATTCAGGATCATTTACTCGATCAGCGACTTCTCGGGAGACGGTTCTCTGGACAAATTGTGAAGCAGCGGTAGAAATTGCTCGTCAGTTATTATTACGGAAAATTGGCGGGGTGATTATTGTTGACTTTATTGACATGGATTCCCGACAGGATCAAATGAAGGTTCTCGAATCCTTTGAACAGGCGTTGAAAAAGGATAAAGCCCGTCCACAAATTTCACAGTTATCTGAATTAGGGTTAATTGAGTTAACTCGTAAGCGACAAGGACAAAGCTTATATGAGATTTTTGGCCAAACTTGTCCCACTTGTGGTGGCTTAGGACATTTAGTTCATTTACCTGGCGAACAAGAAGCAGTTGCTGCTGTGCCTGTAGCAGGGATTCCCGCTGCCCCCAGGATTCCAGCAAAAGAACCCCAAGAAATAGCTGATTTTACCCCAATAGAAGCCAAAACTCCTGAAACTGATACTCCCTTGGTAAATCATCCCAGTTATCAAGAGTCTGGAGGAGATAATACTAACCGTCGTCGCCGTCGCCGCAGTATTGATGTGCCCACAAAAGGCGATCGCGCTGAAGGGGATAAAAGCGTCAAACTGAAAGGCAATAATGGGACGAAAGATTCTGATAAGGGATCTAATAAAGGGGATAAAGACAATAAGGAAATTAAAACTAAAGGACGCTCCGGAGCGCGACCTCCGCAACGAGAAGAACCAAAACAAACTGTCAAGGTGGAAATGACTCCTTGGGAACAAGAGATTTATGCCTTGATGGGATTATCTCCCCTCGTTCGCTTAGATGAAGAGGTGGATCCTCGTAAGACTCGTGTTTATGCAGTTGAGCCTCAAGAAGGGAATCAAGAACAAGGAACCACCGAGGAGATAGACACTAGTGTGAATGAGGGTAATGGTCATCAACAGGAAAAAGAAAAAAGCCCTGAGTCGATGGTTTCCCACAATAGTGATGCCATTGAAACAACGGAGTCATCTTCGGTCAGTGAAACTTCTCCAGAGACAGAAGCTGCTGAATCATTTGCCATGGCGGCGGAAAATGACTCCTCTCAATCAGAACAACAGGAGCAAGAACCGCAAAAAGTCGTTCGTCGTCGTCGCCGCCGTTCTTCTGCTCGTTAACTTTTGACGCTAGGGGAAACAGGTTGTTCTCTTTGTAAGATCACCATGTTTTCCCCAACCACTGGGCTACGAGCAAGAAGTTTTCCATCAGGAGTGGTGAGAACTAGTTTCGTAAAGTCTAATTGGCGCGATCGCGCTAACATTTCTTTGGCTAGTTTATCTTGACGATCTTTATTTAAGGTAAACCAGTCTTCACTCACAGCTATAATCAGGCGACCATCTCGGAAATTGGCTTCAATAGACTCAATTAAGCCTTCGGCATAGCGAGTGGTAATTTCTGAGACTTGTTCTTGAATGGCAGCAATTAAACCTTGTTCTGGGGTTAATTCAGGTTCAGCTTCTGGTTGTGTTTCTGGCTGTGGTTTCGGTTGAGATTTTTCCTTTGGAGTTACTTCAGGCTGAGACTCCACTGGTTTTTCTTCAGGCAGCGGAATCGGCGGTTGCGGTTTTTCTGAAACTTCTGCATCGGGGGTTGAGGTGGAGTCTAAGAGTTGATTGGGAATAATGGCAACGGCACCCCAGACAATTGCTAAAGTTCCTCCCACTAAAACTGTTGTTAAGAACCAATCAGGAAGAGATTGTGTCAAAGGAGCGCGATCGCGCACTCGCCGTAAAATTTTATCCCATCCCCGTAATTCTTCTAATGCAGGTTGGGCTGCTTCTGACTGCGTTTCCTCTGTGGTAGCAGTCACTTGCGATTCCCCTTCTTGGCTTGCGGTTTCCGCTTGTGGCGTAGGAGGGGCTTCTAACTTCTGCACTGTGTTTTCCAAACGATTAATGATTCCTCGCAAAATCCGAATCGTGATTTTTGTCAAGAAAGATTTTTGCGGTTGTTTCGGTTCAGGGGTGGGTTGGGGGGCTTCTGGATTATTGTTTTCTTCTGTCATAAAATTTTCTCCGACATCTCCTCCGATGCTTCACTTACTCTACCATCTATAATGTAAAGAAACTGAATCTCTTGAAATAACCATGACCTCAGTTATTTCCACCCCCGAAATTCCCTTACCACCTACCCAAGACGAACTCCCCTGTGATGATGGTATTCCCATGGAAACCCAACGCCATAAACTGCAAATGGATTTACTCCTCGATACCCTCCAATTTTGGCTTGACCAACGGGAACATGGCTATATTGGTGGCAATATGTTTATTTATTTTAGTACCGAACAAGCTAGAAACCAAGACTTTCGCGGTCCTGATTTTTTTGCCGTCTTAGGTGTGCCTAAAACGGAACGGAAAAGTTGGGTGGTGTGGGAAGAAGGAAAAGCCCCAAATGTGGTGATTGAATTATTATCAGAAAGTACCAAGCAAGAAGATAAAACACGCAAAAAACAGGTTTATCAAAATCAAATGCGAGTGCCAGAATACTTCTGGTATGATCCTTTTAATCCTGAAGACTGGGCAGGGTTTGCTTTAGAAAAAAGTGAATATCAACCCTTAGAAAAAGATGAAAAACAACGCTATATTTCAGAACAATTAGGATTAGCCTTAGTACAATGGCAAGGAAGTTATAAAGGAGTAGAAACGGTTTGGTTACGTTGGGAAACTTTAGAGGGAGAGTTGCTTCCTACAGAGAGAGAGTTGAGGGAACAAGCAGAAACGAAGGCTCAACAAGCAGAAACTAAAGCTCAACAAGCAGAAACTAAAGCCGAAAAACTAGCTAACAAACTCAAAGAATTAGGAATCAACCCTGATGAAGTTTAAATTAGGAGCTTACCATGACCTCAGTTATTTCCACCCCCGAAATTCCCTTACCACCCACCCAAGACGAATTGCCCTGTGATGATGGTATTCCCATGGAAACTCAACGCCATAAACTGCAAATGGACTTACTCCTCGATACCCTCCAATTTTGGCTTGATCAACGGGAAGATGGCTATATTGGTGGCAATATGTTTATTTATTTTAGTACCGAACAAGCTAGAAACCAAGACTTTCGCGGCCCCGATTTTTTTGCCGTCTTAGGCGTACCGAAAACGGAACGGAAAAGTTGGGTGGTGTGGGAAGAAGGAAAAGCCCCAAATGTGGTGATTGAATTATTATCAGACAGTACCAAGCAAGAAGATAAAACACGCAAAAAACAGGTTTATCAAAATCAAATGCGAGTGCCAGAATACTTCTGGTATGATCCTTTTAATCCTGAAGACTGGGCAGGTTTTTCTCTGCAAAAAAGTGAATATCAGCCTTTAGAAAAAGATGAGAAACAACGCTATATTTCCGAACAATTAGGATTAGCCTTCGTACAATGGCAAGGAAGTTATAAAGGAGTAGAAACGGTTTGGCTGCGCTGGGAAACTTTAGAGGGAGAGTTGCTTCCTACCGAGAGAGAGTTGAGGGAACAAGCAGAAACTAAAGCCGAAAAATTAGCTAACAAGCTCAAAGAATTAGGAATCAACCCTGATGAAGTCTAAATTAGGAGCTTACCATGACCTCAGTTATTTCCACCCCCGAAATTCCCTTACCACCCACCCAAGATGAATTGCCCTGTGATGATGGTATTCCCATGGAAACCCAACGCCATAAACTGCAAATGGACTTACTCCTCGATACCCTCCAATTTTGGCTTGACCAACGGGAAGATGGCTATATTGGTGGCAATATGTTTATTTATTTTAGTACCGAACAAGCTAGAAACCAAGACTTTCGCGGCCCCGATTTTTTTGCCGTGTTAGGCGTACCGAAAACGGAACGGAAAAGTTGGGTGGTTTGGGAAGAAGGAAAAGCCCCGAATGTGGTGATTGAATTATTATCAGAAAGTACCAAGCAAGAAGATAAAACGCGCAAAAAACAGGTTTATCAAAATCAAATGCGAGTGCCAGAATACTTCTGGTATGATCCGTTTAATCCTGAAGACTGGGCAGGGTTTGCTTTAGAAAAAAGTGAATATCAACCCTTAGAAAAAGATGAGAAACAACGCTATATTTCAGAACAATTAGGATTAGCCTTAGTACAATGGCAAGGAAGTTATAAAGGAGTAGAAACGGTTTGGTTGCGTTGGGAAACTTTAGAGGGAGAGTTGCTTCCTACAGAAAGAGAGTTGAGGGAACAAGCAGAAACTAAAGCTCAACAAGCAGAAACTAAAGCCGAAAAATTAGCTAACAAACTTAAAGAATTAGGAATTAACCCTGATGAAGTTTAAATTAGGAGCTTACCATGACCTCAGTTATTTCCACCCCCGAAATTCCCTTACCACCTACCCAAGATGAACTTCCCTGTGATGATGGTATTCCCATGGAAACCCAACGCCATAAACTGCAAATGGACTTACTCCTCGATACCCTCCAATTTTGGCTTGATCAACGGGAAGATGGCTATATCGGTGGCAATATGTTTATTTATTTTAGTACCGAACAAGCCAGAAACCAAGACTTTCGCGGCCCCGATTTTTTTGCCGTCTTAGGCGTACCGAAAACGGAACGGAAAAGTTGGGTGGTTTGGGAAGAAGGAAAAGCCCCAAATGTGGTGATTGAATTATTATCAGAAAGCACCAAGCAAGAAGATAAAACGCGCAAAAAACAAGTTTATCAAAATCAAATGCGAGTGCCAGAATACTTCTGGTATGATCCCTTTAATCCTGAAGATTGGGCTGGGTTTGCTTTAGAAAAAAGTGAATATCAGCCTTTAGAAAAAGATGAGAAACAACGCTATATTTCAGAACAATTAGGATTAGCCTTAGTACAATGGCAAGGAAGTTATAAAGGAGTAGAAACGGTTTGGCTGCGTTGGGAAACTTTAGAGGGAGAGTTGCTTCCTACAGAAAGAGAGTTGAGGGAACAAGCACAACAAGAAGCACAGCAAGCACAGCAAGAGGCACAACAAGCCCAACAAGAAGCTCAGGAAGCCCAACAAGAAGCTCAACAAATACAGCAAACCAATGAAAAACTAACGGCAAAATTACGAGAGCTAGGAATTGATCCAGAGACAGTTTAAATGGAGTTAAAACAGTTTTGGGAAAATTTTGGTCAAGGTAGTATTTATTATCCCCAGCTAGCTAAAAAACTAGGGGGAGTGAGTGCTACGATTTTATATTTAACTTTATGGCAATGGTTAACTGAGCAGAGTAAACAACAGTTTTCTTGGGAGGAAATAGCTGAAGCAACTGGATTAAGTGATACAGAACAAAGGTTGGCTAAGGAAGAATTAGAAGCGCGATCGCTGTTAAAATTAACCCTCATTTCTCCTGAAAACCAAATTTGGTCTTATGAACTTAATTTAGAACAATTAGAAGTAATCCTTGCTAATGATTCATCTCGCGAACCAACAACCCCTACTCAATCTTATTCACCCCCAAAAAACGATCCCTACTTTCCCCCACGTCGTCAATCTATTGCAGTAAAAGTAACGCCTCATTATCAATTTAGTGGTCCTTGGAACTCACAAAAACAATTAGATCGCTTTCAAGATGCCCTTTTAGAGTATGCGAAACAACAAGGACATCCTAACCCCGGGGCTTGGGTTTTTAAAATTATTGATGGTATTTCTAAAGGAATTAAGTCCCCTTTTTGGGAAGAATTTATCGCCGATATTCCCTTAGGAGAAAGCCAAAAAGTGCAACAAGAATGGGAAATTGAACCAGGAGTTCCTTATCCAGCTTTTGAAAGAGAACGTATCCAATATTATACTAATAAAGGAGAACCCTTAGAGTCCGCCGTGGCGAAAGCGCGATCGGAATTGCGAGATCCAGTCAAGGCAAGAGACTTATGGGAAGGCTTTTTAAGAAAATGCGATCGCGTTGCTGATGAAGCCCTCAAAGCCAAAAAAATGGGCGTAACCAATCCCTATCTTCCCCCGTCTTTCAGTGAAACTTCAGAAGTCAGCAAAGAAAGTGTGATGGCAAAATTATCGCAACTAGAAGCTGATACCCCCTTACTTGAAGAAGATGCACCGCCTGAACAAACCTTAGGAACAGAAGAAAAAAGCCCTCCTGAAATTCCCAATTTAGAAGATTTACAAAACCTATATAACTCTCCTATGACAAAACATTGGGTTGAAGAACAAATCGCTAAACATCCCGAGTGGGGATATGCTATTGTTGATGGGAAAGTTGTTGACCAATACCCCTTTTAATGATGGAAAATATTAGCCAAATTAATTTTTTAGCCGAAGGAAGGAAACCGCCTTCCCGAGAAGAAAGAAAACAACTCCTCTGGCAAAAAGAACGAGAAAAACGAGAACAAGAACAACAACTAATTAACGAATTTTATTATCTGGGAGAACCCCATCCCAAAAAGATTTTATTAGGAAAAAAAGTCAGATAAACTCATAGTAATTATGCACGCACTATCAATTCCCACTTGGATTGTTCATGTTTCCAGTATTATAGAGTGGATTCTCGCTATTTGGCTAATTTGGCGGTATGGTGAAATCACAGGACAAAAACAGTGGTGGTGGCTTTCGATTGCCATGTTTCCCGCACTGATTGGGGCGATGTGTGCTGTTACCTGGCACTTTTTCGATAATGCTGAAACCCTAGACTGGTTAGTGGTTCTACAAGCCAGTATGACCTTATTAGGCAATATTACTCTTTGTGCTGCTGCCTGGTGGATTTGGCGCAAGGCGACCTCCCCTTACTCAAGTTAAACTAGAAATAATCGGATTGTCATTGAAGTTGGAGCAAAACCCCCTTGACTGAAAACCCTTCTCCTAAAGCTGAAAATAACGCCCTTTCTCACTCTCACACTCACTCAGACTTTGAAAGTCATCCCCATGTTCACAGTGAAGAGTCCTTACGGCGCATTATTAATCGTCTCTCCCGCTTAGAAGGACACATTCGGGGGGTGAAAACTATGGTTTCAGAAAGTCGCCCCTGTCCGGAAGTATTAATGCAAATCGCCGCGGTACGAGGTGCTTTAGATCGCGTGGCACGGATGATTTTAGACGAACATCTTAGTGAATGTATTACTCGGGCTTCTAAAGAAGGGAATATCGACACCGAATTAGAAGAACTGAAAGCAGCCTTAGATCGGTTTCTTCCCTAATAGTGAAAGATGGGGGGGAATCAAGTCTCACTCTAAACTTAACCCCCATTCTTTTGCTTTTTTCTCTAACCAGCCTGATTCTCGTAACTCCAGAATGGTTTGGTTAACCTGTCGATGGAGAGAGGAATACTGTAATCCTTTTGGCATTACCACTGCTAAAGCCTCACCGCTAATTTGTTGGGAAAGTAAGCGGTATTGGGGATATTGTTGAATCCATCCTGCTAAAACGGTATGATCCCCAGCAAAAGCAGTGGCTTCTCCCTCTTCCAGCAAGGAAAGGGCTTGCTGATAGGAGTCAACGCCAATTAATTCTGCTTCGGGAAGTTTAAATCTGACTTCAGCAATAGTATTAGATTCATTGAGAATTGCAATTTTGTCTTGGGAGAGATCGCGCTTGCTGTTGATGCTGTCATCTTTCGTCACAAAGGAGATTCGATCAAGATAGTAATGACGGCTAAAATTCACGATGCGCGATCGCGCTTTGGTTTGACTAACTTGGGCGATGGTTAAATCCACCTCTCCTTTTAAAACCACATCTAACCTGTCTGTGTTTGGTACAGGCTTAAATTCTACGGCTTCAGCATCTCCTAAAATTTCTTTTGCCAAGCGTCTAGCCAGATCAATTTCAAACCCCTGTAAATTGCCCTCAGCGTCTTCAAATCCTAACGGACGAAGGTTATCCTTTACTGCCACATTGAGATATCCTCGCGCCTCAATTTCGGACAATTCTGCTGCTTTGATTGCCGTGGGGAGAACAGAGAAAAAACTAAATAGGGCGATGACCCCACCTAACCTTAAAACTCGGCTTCCCCAAGAAACCGAGTTCACTTTAGCCATAACTTAACTCCCAAATTCTTAGGCTTTTTTGGCAGTTTCTACCACTTTGGTAAATGCTTCAGGATCAAGCATTGCTAAATTTGCTAGCATCTTACGGTTAAGTTGGATATCAGCTTTTCTCAGTTGTCCTGTAAGCTGAGAATAACTCATGCCATTTTGTCTAGCAGCCGCATTAATGCGAGAAATCCAGAGACGACGGAAATCACGTTTGCGACGACGGCGATCGCGATAGGAGTGCCGTAACGCTTTCATCACCTGCTGGTTAGCAGTACGATAGAGCTTAGAATGACCGCCTCTAAATCCTTTGGCTAATTTTAAGACCTTCTTATGTCGTTTTTGGGAGACATTTCCTCTTTTAACTCGTGTCATAGTTTTTATCCTATCCTTAATACATTACTTCATATAGGGCAACATTTGCTCAACCTTCTCTGCATCTCTCTCATTGACGAAGGTTAATTTAGATAAACGCCGCTTACGGCTGGTTTTCTTCGGTTCTAATAAGTGATTTTTGAAGGCTTTGCGACGGCGAATCTTTCCTCGTCCAGTGGCGCGAAACCGCTTGGCGGCGGCACGATTGGTTTTTAATTTAGGCATTTTCCGTGATCAACATTTTTTGGCACAGCATCCAATTGTAATCTAATTTGGACAAGTTAAGCAAGGTCTTTTGTCCTTTGTCCTTTGTCCTTCGTCCTTTGTTGTTTGTAAACCAATGACCAATGACTAATGACTGATGACTAATGATTAATCATACCGTCCCTGTAATAACCCTGTTAAGAGGGATGCTGGTGGTTGACTATAGGGCCAAGCAAAAGCATGACGAAAGGCGGCTTCTTGACAGGCTTGTAATTGATCAAACCCAATGACATCAAGGGTGAGCAAGTTTTCATACTCAAAAGGAAGACGCACATTATGTAATCCAGCATTATCGGTGCAAATAGCAATATCAACCCCTGCCTCAAAACAGCGATCAAACACCGTTTTCAGTTGCGAGAGATTATCTAGGGTTCCCGTTTTTGTGTAAGTAGTAGGACAAACTTCCAAGCATTGCCCTCTTTCCGCTAATTCTGGGAGCAATTCGGGATGCTTGAGGGGGATTTGGATACCGTGACCAATCCGCATTAAATAGGGTAATAATTCGGGGTATAAGCCATCTTTGGTTTCAAACACATGACCTGTGGTTTTTAAGCCGCGCGATCGCGCATAGCGGTATAATTCTTTTAATTCATCCATCCGTTCGGCATAAAGGGCATCTCCTCCTGCTAAATCCACCGCACAGACATATTCAGGATGATCTGCTGCCACATCCACAATCGCCCGATTTACTTCATAAGATAGGCGAGAGTGCATACATAAAATTTGACTGGTGAGAACTGGATACTCTCCTACCCTGACTGCTTCTCCCACTACTTTTACAATGTCGCGCATTTGATCAATGCGTTGGGAGGTTTCTAAACTTTCATCCGTGCGGAGATAGGGGGTATAACGTAATTCTAAGTAAGCAAGGTTTTCAAAAATATAAGCCCCACGAATCAAGCGATAAATAAAATAGGGTAGGGTGTCTAAGGTTTGGACACTTTCTACTAGGGTATGTAATTCTAAATATTCCTCTAGAGTATTACGAGGACGAGTATAATAGTCTTCAAACTCAGAATAATCTGGAAACTTTTGCCCTAAAGCGCGATCGTGCCGTTGAAAATATCGCCATAACACCCGTGGAACAACCGAACCCCCTAAATGACGATGTAAATCTGCATACAGAGCCACAACTAACCTCCCGAAAATTATCTTATGTACTGGCTTTGTTACATTCAATTGACAATTCCTAGTTTAAGTGATAGGAATAGTAGTTTGTGAAACTGGAGCAATATTAAGAAAAAATAGAAAACCCTTGGCTAACGTTATTGTGATTGGAGCCCAATGGGGCGACGAAGGTAAAGGCAAAATTACTGACTTACTCAGTAACTCTGCTGATATCGTTGTCCGCTACCAAGGAGGGGTCAACGCTGGACACACTGTTGTAGTTAAAGATCAAACCTTTAAGCTACACCTCATTCCCTCTGGGATTTTGTACCAAGATACTCAATGTATCATTGGCTCAGGAACGGTAATTGATCCCCAAGTGCTAATCGAAGAGTTAGATCAACTCGCTGCTCTTAATATTTCCACCGAAAACTTGATGATTGCCCAGACGGCTCATGTGACCATGCCGTATCATCGGCTGATTGATCAGGCTTCTGAGCAAAAACGGGGAAATAAAAAATTGGCACCACTGGACGCGGTATTGGCCCCACTTATGCCGATAAATCAGAACGAACTGGGATTCGGGTTCTAGATTTAATGAACGCCGATGACGTGCAAGAACAATTAGAATGGACAATTAATTATAAAAATGTCATATTAGAAAAACTTTATGATCTGCCACCGTTAAATCCGCAAGAGGTAATTGAGGAATACCTAGAATATGCTGAACGGTTACGTCCTCATGTGGTGGATAGTTCCCTCGTCATTGATGAAGGGATTAAGAAAAAACGGAATATCCTCTTTGAAGGCGCACAGGGAACTCTCCTTGACTTAGATCATGGGACTTACCCTTATGTTACTTCTTCTAACCCTGTTGCTGGTGGTGCTTGCATCGGTGCTGGTGTGGGTCCCACAAGGATTGATCGGGTAATTGGGGTGGCAAAAGCCTATACCACTCGGGTGGGAGAAGGACCCTTTCCCACAGAATTAGAAGGTGATTTAGGGACACAACTCTGCGATCGCGGCGCAGAATTTGGGACAACCACGGGTCGGCGCAGACGATGTGGCTGGTTTGATGCCGTCATTGGACGCTATGCGGTGCGAATTAATGGCATGGACTGTTTAGCGATTACCAAACTGGATGTTTTGGATACCTTAGCTGAAATTAAAGTCTGTGTTGCCTATAATATTGACGGGGTACGGTGCGAGAACTTCCCGAGTAATGCCTTGCGCTTTGCCCGTTGTGAGCCAATTTACGAAACTTTACCAGGTTGGCAACAATCTACGGCTGCTTGTCGGCGGTTAGAAGACTTACCGAAAGCGGCGCTTGATTACTTGAAGTTTTTGGCAGAATTAATGGAAGTTCCCATTGCCATTGTTTCTTTAGGGGCAAGCCGTGATCAAACCATCATCGTAGAAGACCCCATTCATGGTCCTAAACGCGCACTTCTCGATGAAAATGGCAGCCCTGTCACCCAAGAACCCCATGAGTCTTTTACTGACTAATTCATTCTGTAAACTAAAATACGAGAAAAACAATGACAACTACTGTAAAATTTGAATGCCAAACTCGCTCCGATAAAACTAAATCCAGAGCGTTACGCCGTGAAGGATTCATTCCTGCTGTTCTCTATGGACACAAAGGCGCAGAATCTATGTCGCTGGTAGCCAAAGCCAAAGATGTGGAGATGTTGCTCAAAAAAGCCTCCATTAATAATACGCTAGTGGATGTGGATGTGTCTGATCAGTCTTGGCGTGGAAAAGCCTTGATTCGAGAAGTACAAACCCATCCTTGGCGACCTGATATTTATCATGTCAGCTTCTTTGCTGTGGCAGGACAAGATAGTGTGGAAGTTGTGGTTCCAGTTAGCCTCAATGGTGAAGCCCAAGGGGTTAGAGAAGAAGGAGGCGTAATGGAACAAATTATCACTGAATTAACGATTCAATGTCCTCCCGACAAAATTCCCGAAGTCATCGACATTGATGTTACAGATATGCCCGTGGGGACAACCCTTCATATTGGAGACTTAAAACTTCCTGAAGGGGTAACAGCTAGTGATGATCCCGAACGGACAGTTCTCACCATTGGAGAAGCCCAAGCAGAAGAACCCCCAGAAGAGGAAGAAACCACTGCCGAAGAAGAAGAAATCGAAGGTGGCGTTGTGGAAGAACTGGGAGATGTTTCAGTTTAGAAGGATTTCTCCCTCATTAAAGTGGAGGGCTGTTTCATTCTCGGGGTGAAAATTGAAATAATCGCCTGATATCCTTACATGGTGGGGACATCGCGATTATTTCTTCTGATTTAACTTCTTCTTAAGGTGTTGTCTCCCCATCTCCCTATCTCCCCATCTCTCCACCTGAGGGTGATTTGAGGAGAATGGAACGACCCTGCTCATTAAAATGGGGGAGATTTTTGGTTTTAAGAAGTTTGAGATAACCGCATCCACATGGGTAGCTGACGTTCTTCTCCCCGACTAATGCGATCTAAGGCGGCTTTAATTTCGAGACGAACATCAAATTCTGATTCTTGATTTTGAGCAGTTTCCAGTGGCGCGATCGCGCTTTCATCTCCTGTTTCATATAAAAATCGGGCAGCCCGCCAGCGTACTAATTTTGAATTGTCTTGTAGTGCTTGACACATAGTAGGAATGCCTTGAGGATTACCCAAATCACTAAGGGCATCCCCAGCAGTACGACGAACAATGACAGAGGGATCATTTAATACTACTTCACTTAAAGGGGAAATCGCTTCTTCGGTTTCACTTGCCCCTAATAAGGCACTTGCCCAACGACGAATAGTAGCGCGATCGTCTTTCAAGGCGTTAACAATGGCAGGAAATGTCTCTTGGTTAATTTCTAGTTTCTGAATTGCTTTCAGGCGTTCTTTCCAATCCTCACTTTGCTTTAATATTGCTAACAAATCAGCCGTTTCCGTATTTTTAGCACTGTTTGCCTGCTGTGACTCTCCTGCTATCGCCTGTTTTTCAATTTGCTGTAATTCTTCCTCATCAATGAGACTCGCCACTTCTTCAGCGACCATATTCGCCACTGCTTCTGGTTCCCCATTCCGAGAGGCATAGGGTTCCCAATACCGTTCCATCACATAATTCACTCCTGTGGCTTCTACTACTCGCTGCATGGCTTCTACAAAGCGATCTGGCATGGCAACCCGTTTTTGTTCTTCCCCATTAGCGCGAACTTGGGTGGGAATGCCCCGAAAATATAACACAGCAACTTCCACTTCCCCTAACTCCTTGCTACTGCTTTCCTCTGAGGAGGCTTGCGACAGTAATTCCGTATCTGCGTTTTCAGTAACTCCAAATACCTTGGCAGCTTGTGAAAGGATGGGTTCCCAGTCGGCTTGGCTTTGGCGAATAACCGCAATAAAGTTACTACTGAGGAACACTTCTCGCACCCCTTCAATGTTCAGTAATTGAGCAACTGAATGAGGAACTTCATCACAAGGATCACCAGCTTTCAGAGTAATAGGTTTCTCAGCAATGGTTTCATCCAGATTAAGTTTCATGCAGTGAGGGTTGGGAGTTGTTTCGAGAGAAGACAGTTTCATGGTTAAATAGCAAGACGACTTTTCTTTTAGTGTGGCATAGCCTTTTTAACTTCCTAGCTTATCTGTAATTACTCAGACTTAGACCCTGTATTTTCTGGTTGTGAGCAGCGATCGCGCAATTAATTTGTGTTGTGTTGTATTAAAAGGCAGTGACTAATCGGTATTAAGCTGTTGTTCTGCTGGTGGATCCATTAGATTCCACTCATTCAATAAAGTAACAATCCCCCAAGTTAACAAGCCACCAACTACAAGACCTGAAACAATTAAACTAATATAAAAACGCCGTAATATTCGTAAATTTTCCCGACCTTGTTCTGTTAATGGTTGGGAGGAGTGATCTAAATAATTTTCGTCTTCTTGCCACTCAGACTCTCGAGATGGAAACTGTTGATTATCTTCTCGAAAAACTGGCTCTACATAGGGATGAAAACCATTACGTTGCTCTCGCTGATGATTATTATTGTTATTAGACATAAGAAAAAAAGGTGATCGTTAACTGGATAAAATCGGTTGAGCAACAGGTTGATAAAGAGTATTTCTTTCTTGGTAAGGACGACCAATTTCGGTAATACTATTTTGCAGGGTGGAAACCTCCATACAAGTTCCTCCCTGCGCTCCAGCCATACTAGTAATATGTTCTTCCATGAGCGTACCACCGATGTCATTACAGCCCCAATTTAGAGCTTCTGTTGCTCCCTTTAGCCCTAGCTTAACCCAACTCGGTTGATGATTTTGTATCCAGTTTCCTAAGTAAATTCTAGCCACTGCCGTGAGAAGTAACATATCTTCTATAATTGGTTGATCTCGTCCTACTCTCTGACGAAGCGGTTTTGGGGCTTCTTTTCCCACAAAGGGTAAAATAATAAATTCTGTAATTTGGGCAGGATAATCGTTGTTAATTGCCGTTTCCTGCAGCGATCGCAGTCTTTCTAAATGATAGGTTTGCTGTGATGGGGTTTCAATATGCCCTGATAACATAGTGCTAGTAGTAGGCATTCCTAGGCGGTGGGCAGTGCTAACAATGTCTAGCCAAGTTTGACTATTAATTTTCTCTGGGCAAATAATACGGCGAGCGCGATCGTCTAAAATTTCTGCAGCCGTACCTGGCATTGAACCTACGCCTACTGCTTTTAGTTTTTCAATGACTGTTTCATAACTGAGGTTATCTTCTCGGGCAATAAATTGGATTTCTTGAGGGGAAAAGCCATGAAAATGAAGTTTTGGAAACGCCTCTTTAATTGTCTTCACTAACTTTTGATAATAGGGTAAACTCAAACCTTTAATTTTTGCTTCTGGGTTGAGTCCCCCCTGCATACAAATTTCCGTTGCTCCTCGATTAACTGCATCTGCGGTTTTCGCTAAAACTTCTTCAAAATTTAGCCAATATGATCCCGATGTATTGGAATCACGGCGGAAAGCGCAAAAGCTGCAATGTTGCTCACAAATATTAGTAAAATTAATGTTACGATTCACTACATAAGTAACCGTTTCTCCTGCTTGTTTTTTACGGAGAAAGTCAGCCGTTTCTCTAATTGCTTCTCGTGTAGTAACATCACGTTGATGCAGTAAAAATTCTCCCTCCAATTGAGAAATTTGTTTTCCTTGGGTAGCTCGATTTAAGATAGTATTTACTTTTGGGGTCATAACACTCCTTACATAATTCAATTAGGACTTAAAAATTGATAAATGCTAAAGCGAAGATCTAAGAATATTTAAAAAACCAATGCTTCACCAATCTAATTTTGATAGGTAATTTTTTTCTGATTCATTTGTACAGTCAACCTGTCATAATTTGTTCCTAGACTACTAGTAAACTCTACGGTACGACACAGTCTCGAAAACGAAACCTTATTTTTACCCTCGTAACTGAAGCAGGGAGAGTATTGTCACTTGTTTAAAATTTTCGCAGATGTTTCCCACGATAGCATTAATCAATTTCTACTCACAGAGATCTGAAGCGAAAGAAGGAGAGGCATAATGAAAAATGAAATTCCAACTTCCCAAGAACTAACTCATGTCAAAGGATTGGGATTTTTGAACTTGTTTGGTTGATTAAGATTCTGAAGCTATCTTATCTAAAGATTGACTTGCTTGCTGTAAATTGTGCATTTGATAAAACAGTTGCCAGCGATAGTCTTCAGGAAGTCCACAAGTAGTTGCACCACGTAAGACAACATGAAAATACCACTCATTGGGAGGAATTTCTCGGGGGAGTTTATTAACGACGGTATAAGTGCGAACTCCGTGATACCATTTTCCTTGACATTTAACGCTAACTTCTTCCCGTCGATAGCCATTAGTGGGGACTTCCTCGCGGATATCAAGATTTTGACTAAACCGCCAAGGTAGTTGATAGAGAACTCCCATCACGGAAGCACTGCGATCGCGCACAACGTCCAAAACCCCACAATTGCGACTGGGCGAACGGTGATAAAATCCGAGACGATAATGGGGAAGGGTGGCTGGCCCCACAATATAGGGATGGGCAGGTTCTTGTAAGGTACGCTTTAGATCAACAGGACACATACAAGAACCGTAAGCAAAGTAATAAAAGGTGTCTTCTTCTCTCATTTGGGAAGCAAGTGGCGTGATATGACTCCAACTGTAACTAAATATAACTTAATTTGACACTTATCCTACAGTATGTCCAGCCGCAGTAATCATATTTTTAACGGCTTCTTCTTGGGCAGTAGTTTCCACTTTCACTATTTTGCTATCCACATCCACATCGACTTTTGCCTTGGGGTCATTATTTTTAATTTCGTTGGTAATGGCTTCAGCACATCCTTCGCATTTAATGCTGGAAACTTTGAGATTAATCATGACTGCTCATCTCCTGATTGTAATTGACGCTGTCCCGTTATAATCTTTGATTTAACGGGAGATTCTTGCTTCTACTCCACTTAACTAGACAGTATCAAAAATGAAACCATCCCCGTCAAACCGAATCCACAAGCATTTTAGTTTTACTTCCACGAGCCGTCCGACCGCAGAAGGATTTGAATCTTTATTGGGTTGTGATGACCTTGCACTTTACAGCTTCAAGTTGGTCGAGACCCGTCACCATTACATTTTCAAGGGTGATATTTGTTGCGAGGTACTCTCTTGGGCAGGTCAATCCCTGAATCTCTTACGCGCCTTAGCGCTTTTTCTATGCTATCACAATTTAACCCAATTAAGGATGTCAAACACAGACTTTTTTTTGTTGGGCGCGATTCATGAGGGGCTGTGGGGCGAATCGCATTCGCCCCCTTGAAAGCCTCGTCTAACCGTTAAATCTCTTGGAAGATCATAACGGGAGTCCTCTCGCGCCATTTAAGATAGGAATAAATATTAATAAATAAAACCAAATACTTTTTTTTGAAAAATTCCTTCAAAGTTAAAGATACTTAATTCTTGATTTAGAATCTTTAATGGAAACGCGATCGCGCAACCTACCCTAGAATACAATGATTAGCAGAGGCTTGCTAAACTAGCCCTATAGGGGAGAGCTTGAAGGTGGCAATTTAATTAAGGAAGGAGTAGTAATAATGACAACTTTGTCCCCAATTTTAGTTCCGTGGGTAGTGGGAGCTATCCTGAATACAATCTTATTATCGATTGTGGCATTGGCTCCTAAAAAACTTTTAACTCCTGCTGGTGTAGTTAATGCTTGGTTATTGGGAGTTATTATTTGGGGGATATTAGGTTGGCAAGGTTATGTGATTGTAGGTTTCTATTTTTTAACAGGATCGGCAGTGACTCGAATTGGCAGTGCTAAAAAAGAAGCTGCAGGCATTGCAGAAAAACGTTCTGGGGCGCGGGGGCCAGAAAATGTTTGGGGATCAGCATTAGTAGCAACTATTTGCGCGATCGCGCTTTTTTTTAGTCAAAATAATAATGTTACAATAATTCCCGCCTCAGTTCTCTTATTAGCTTATGTGGCAAGTTTTAGTACCAAACTATCTGATACCACCGCCAGCGAAGTAGGAAAAGCCTATGGCAAACGTACTTTTTTAATTACCACCTTAAAACCCGTTTCTCCTGGTACAGAAGGAGCCATTAGTTTAGAAGGAACCTTAGCGGGTATTTTAGCTTCAACCGTGATTGCTGTTGTTGGATGGAGTGTGGGCTTAATTTCAATAGTAGGAGTGTTATACTGTATTTTAGCCGCCTTTGTGGCTACCAACTTAGAAAGCCTGATTGGGGCGACTTTGCAAGAGAGATTTGATTTTTTAACTAATGAAATTGTTAATATTATTAATACTTTTCTAGGTGCACTTATTGCTGGTGTTCTTTTAGCGATTACTTAATTAGATAAATTTGCATTCTTGCTTGATCGCTACTTTTAATAATTTTTTATACTCTTTTTCTGAAACTTCGTAAGCACCAAACCGAGATAAATGAGAATTTTGTAGTTGAGCATCAAATACTAAAAAATTCTGTTCTTTCAGATACTCTACTAACTTGACTAAAGCTACCTTTGAGCCTTCCGGAATACGATAAAACATTGATTCGCCAATAAAAGCCCCTCCAATAACAATTCCTAAAATCCCCCCTGCTAATTTATCTCCCTGCCACGTTTCAAAACTATATGCCCAGCCTGCCTGATATAATTGCCAATAAACTTCCTGTAATTCAGGGGAAATCCAAGTGCTTTTGCGATCTGCACAACCGACACAAACTTCCCAAAAGTTCTTATTAATAGCTACATCAAACCAATTTTGGTTAATAGCTCGTCGCAAAGATTTAGGATAAGAGAAGCGGTTATCTAGAGGGATCAGAGCATGAGATCGGCTAGCGTACCAACCTAAATTACCTACCTCATCTGCCATTAAAAATAATCCTTGTGAGTAACCGGAAATAACGCTAGGAATGTCAATTTCCATCATCGGCAATTATGATTAATTTATCTTAATGTTAAGCCTAACAAACATTTCTTTTGCTTATGCCCTTGACTTAGGGAAAATCCTCGCCACGCTTGTTGAAGCATAGCCCTTTACAAGTTAAAATTGAGTAGCCATTTGGAGAGGTGGCAGAGTGGTTGATTGCGGCGGTCTCGAAAACCGCTAGGAGTGCAAGCTCCTCGGGGGTTCGAATCCCTCCCTCTCCGTTTTTTTTAAGAATTCTCAGCTTCTTGATCCCAATAAATTTTTTAACGATCGCGCTGTAGAAAACGCGATCGCTGCGAGGATTTAATTTAAGGTGCAGTGACTAGCAAGGCCTTAAGCACTGAAGTAACGGGCTTTCGGATGATGAGACACAATCGCTGTTGTTGACTGCTCAGGATACAACTGTTCGCTTTCATCCATGTAGAGGTTAATTTGTTTCGCCTCTAACAAGTCCAACAGGGCGTATTGATCCTGAATATTTGGGCAAGCTGGATAGCCAAAGCTATAGCGAGAACCACGATAACGTTGCGCTAAAATATCACGAATATTATCGGGGTCTTCGTCACCAAATCCTAACTCTTTTCGGATCAGAGCGTGTCCCCATTCGGCGAGAGCTTCTGCGGCTTGTACCCCAAACCCGTGGAAATAGAGGTAATCAGTGTATTTATCCTGAGCAAACAGTTCTTTAGCGTACTCAGTGGCAATTTCACCAACCGTTACCGCCTGCATCGGGAAGACATCAATCATTCCTGACTCTTTTGGTGCATAAAAGTCAGCAATACACATCCGCTGTCCTGAACCCTGACGAGGGAATTCAAAGCTGGCAATGGGTTCACTGCCTTCAGGAATGGTTCCCTTCTCCTCCATTAATTTCGGGTCAAACAGATGTAAGGTGTTTCCTTGGGCATAGCAAGGGAAATAGCCATAAATTAACTGCGGATGCAACAGATTTTCTTCTTTTGCGCGTTGCTTCCACTCTGCGAGAATTGGCTCAACCGTTTCTTGTAAGAATTGATCATATTCTTCTCGCGATTGACTTTTCTTCTTGCGGAACTGCCATTGACCAGCAAACAGGGCTTGCTTATCGAGATACCACAGCATCTCATCATAAGGAATGTCATCGGGATTGAGTAACTTATAACCCCAGAATGGCGGTGTTGGACGCTCAACATCCACCTCTATAGCTTCTGAGCGACGGGTATCAACCACTTGCGGTTCTTCAGCTTTACCGTCTTCCTCTTCGGCTGCGCCATTACTTTCGGCTTTTTCTTTTTTCGCCTTCGCCTTGACGGCTTTACCTTCTTCTTCTTCTTCAGCAAACTCCCCTAAGAAGCCTTGTAAATCATCCCATTGACCAGCCTCTTTTGCTGGCATTAACTTATCCATGAAGTTGAGGTCAGAGAAGGCATCTTTTCCGTAAACCACTTTGCCGTTATAGGCTTCTTGGCAGTCACCATAGACAAATTTCGGGGTTAACGCCGCGCCACCGAGAATGACAGGAACAGTAATGCCCTCTTCATTGAAGGTTTCTAAATTATCCTTCATAAAGGCAGTGGATTTTACTAACAGTCCACTCATGGCAATGCAGTCAGCATTATGTTCTCTGTAAGCGGCAATGATATTATCGACTGTCTGTTTAATGCCAATGTTAATGACGCGATAGCCATTATTAGAGAGAATGATATCTACTAAGTTTTTACCAATATCATGTACGTCTCCTTTAACAGTGGCAATGACAACGGTTCCTTTCGCATTATCCCCTGCATCATCTTTTTCCATGTGAGGTTCAAGATGCGCCACCGCCGCTTTCATCGTTTCTGCGGACTGTAACACAAAGGGAAGCTGCATTTCTCCAGCACCAAAGCGTTCTCCCACAACTTTCATGCCATCAAGGAGAAACTTATTAATAATATCCAAGGGCGGATAAGTATTCATGGCTTCATCGAGAACATCGTTTAAGCCAATACGTTCCCCATCAATGATGTGCTGTTTTAATTTCTCCTCAATGGAGAGGTTTTCCATGCTGGAACCAGCCACTTCGGCTTTTTTACCAGCAAAGAGTTCTGTTAGTTTCGTGAGGGGATCATAAGTACAAATGCCATCTTCATTAAATTGACGACGGTCATAAATTAAATCACGGCAAACTTGTTTATGTTCTTCTTCAATTTTGGCGAGAGGAACAATTTTACTGGCACTGACAATGGCCGCATCCATTCCTGCTTCTACTGCATCATGGAGAAATACAGAGTTAAGGGCAACTCGGGCAGCAGAGTTTAAACCAAAGGAAAGGTTAGACACCCCAAGCATAATATGACATTCGGGTAAGTTCTCCCGAATCATCTTAATGGACTCCATGGTCTCTTTCCCATTCACGCGGTCTTCTTCAATCCCTGTGGAAATGGGTAAAGCCAGAGGGTCAAAGAAGATTTCGTAAGGAGGAATGCCATATTCTACTGCTTGACGGTAAGCACGTTGGGCAATTTCAAATTTCTTCTGGGCAGTTCGCGCCATTCCGTCTTCATCAATCGTTCCGATAACAACGCCAGCGCCGTATTTTTTCCCTAGTTCTAAAACTTTAAAGAAGCGTTCTTCTCCATCTTCGTAGTTAGTGGAGTTAATCAGACATTTCCCACCAGCTACTTTTAATCCCACTTCCATTTTTGTCCATTCGGTGGAGTCCACCATCAGAGGAAGGGTGACATTATTGACGAGACGTGAAACCACTTCGTACATATCCCGTTCACCGTCACGCCCCACGTAGTCCACGTTGACATCAAGGATGTGCGCTCCCTCTTTGACCTGTGATTTAGCGATAGATACTAAGCCGTCCCAGTCTTCTTCGTTAAGCAGGGTGCGGGTTTTTTTCGAGCCACTGGCATTAAGACGTTCTCCAACAATGAGGAAGGAGTTGTCTTGAATGTAGTTCTGAGTGCTGTAAATGGAGGCGGCAGCTACTTCTTTTTTCGGATGACGTTCGGCAGGTTTTAAATCTTTGGCAATGTCAGCAAGCTGTTCAATATGGTCAGGACGAGTCCCACAGCAACCTCCGATAATTTGTACACCCAAGTCTTCAACGAAGTGCATTAGCGCCATCCGTAGCTCCATAGGAGTGAGCTTATAATGAGCCTGTCCACCAACGTTTTCTGGTAGTCCCGCGTTGGGGATACAGGAGATGGGAAAAGGAGAATGTTCCGACAAGTATTTAATGTGTTCTTTCATTTTGTCGGGGCCAGTGGCGCAGTTAAGCCCTAAAATATCAATGTTATAGGGTTCGAGGATGGTTAAAGCTGCGTCAATTTCTGTTCCCACTAGCATGGTTCCCATGACTTCCATCGTGATAGAAACCATGATGGGAATTCGATCGCCTTTTTCTTCAAAGAGTTCTTCTACTGCGTTGAGAGCACATTTGATTTGAAGAACATCTTGGCAGGTTTCAATGATAAATAAGTCAACCCCCCCATCATAAAGCCCGGCTGCTTGTTCACGGTAGGACTCTTTCATGGTGTCAAAGTCGATATGAGCAAGGGTGGGGAGTTTGGTAGTTGGCCCCATTGCACCAGCGACAAAGCGAGGTTTTTCGGGAGTGGAATATTCTTTTGCCACTCGCTTCGCAAGTTCCGCTGCCATTTTACTGAGTTCGTAGGCTTGCTCAGGAATATCATATTCCGCCAAAACCACGGAACTAGAACCAAAGGTGTCGGTTTCAATCACATCAGCCCCGGCTTCTAAAAATTCCCGATGCACTTGTTCAATGGCTTCTGGTTTTGATTTAACCAGATATTCGTTACAGCCTTCTAGGGTGGCACTGCCAAAGTCTTCTAAGGTTAATTCTTGTCTCTGTAAGGAAGTTCCCATTCCGCCGTCAAAGACGAGAACGGGACGCTCTGGTGAGTGAAGACGCTCTAAAAATGCGCTTTTTACTTTTGTTTTAGTAGTTGTCATAAGTTTCTAATTTCTCAATCGACAGCTCGAATGTTTCTCTTGTTGAAGCAGTTACTGTTATTTGTTACACATTATAAAGAATATTATCTCATGCTCTGGGAAAATAGGAAAATCTTGAGCAATAGCTAGGGGCTACAATGCCCATGATTAAAGGGATTAAGTCGTAATTACTAGCAAGATTTCTGGATTGATTGCTTTATGAAATTGGAAGCGATATTTTACAATCAAAGGGTAAAGCAAGAAACCCTTGATATTGATTGAAAGTTTGGTTATGGCGAAGAAAAAAGTGTTGGTGACGGGAGCAACGGGAAGAACTGGCTCAATTGTATTAAAAAAATTACGTCAAAAGGGGAATGATTTAGAGGTTTTTGGGTTTGCGCGTTTGCGAAGCATGGACGGAGTCCAATCGCGCTCTAAGGTTCAAGAATTATTTGGAACAACTGAAGGGTTTTATTTTGGAGATATTCGCGAAGAAAATAGTTTAGAACCAGCTATTAATGATTGTAATACACTGATTATTGTCACCAGTGCTACGCCACAAATGAAATCTCCACCTGCAGAGGGAGAACGTCCTGAGTTTACTTATCCTGAAGATGCAACCCCAGAAATTATTGATTATCAAGGACAAGTCAATCAAATTAATGCAGCTAAAAAAGCAGGGGTAGAACACATTATTTTAATGGGATCAATGGGGGGAACTAATGAAAATCATCCCTTAAATAAAATTGGCAATGGTAACATTTTAATCTGGAAAAGAAAGGCGGAACAATATTTAATTGATTCTGGTATTAACTACACGATTGTTCGCGCAGGTGGCTTACTCAATGAACCAGGAGGAAAGCGAAAACTATTAGTAGGTAAAGATGATAAATTACTACAACGAGAGTCACCGACGATTCCTCGAGAAGATGTTGCAGAGGTAATTGTCCAAGCGTTATTTATTCCAGAAGCCAAAAATAAGGCTTTTGATGTGGTTTCGGAAGAAGCCTCTCCAGAAGAAGTTACTTCAGACTTTGCTAGCTTATTTGCTCAAAGCACTCCTGGGTTATAACATTATATTATTTGATTTTCTGACCGATTGCTCCCAACTAATTATAGTCATTCCAAATAAAAAACAGCAACTTAAAAGTAGTGGGAGCATCTTGCTCCCTAGTAGCAGCCAAGATGGCTGCACTACGGAACTGAATTGGAACGACTATAACAAAATAGTTGTGTCGGAAAAAGCTTCTTCAGGAAAGCCCTTTCCGACAATGCCAATTAGAAACTAAACACAGTTCTCACACGACCAACATAGATATCATCATTGTCGCTATTGTGGTTGGGATTAAATAACGCATAACCACCTGTGGCAATATCGATATTATCACTCACTGGGAACTGATATTCTGCACTGAGTAAGTATCCATTATCAGGGTCAGTATCAACCGCAGAACCACTAGAAGAGGTTAATTTAGGTGGTTGACCAAAGGCTAAAATAAGAGCACTTCCTTCTGCCCCTAAATCAGGGAAGGAGGCATTAACCAGCCAGTTAATTAGTTCGGCATCACCATCAGGTCCAGCTTGAGTATTAGCGTTGACGTAACCAAAATAGCCTCCAACATTAAAGCGAGGACTCACACGCCAATTTGCTTGTAATCCAAAATGATCTGCAGAGGCTGCTAAATCATCACCATCTTGGGCTTGACGAAAAGGATTTGCTGCAGCGGGACTGCCAACAAAACCAGAAAGGTCATAATTGAACTGATCATCATCAGTGGGACCTCCGCCTTGATAACTGCGGAGATAGGTGGCAGCAAGGTCAACATCTCCTAAATCGACACCAATTTGTCCCCCTGCAGAGTAATCACCGCCAAATAATCCTTCTTCTGGATCGCGACCATCAGTAGCAAAATAGCCTAAATCTACTTGTACGCGATCGCCGAGGAAAATATTAGCACCGATACTTGCTCCGCCTACAGCACTCACATCATAAACAAGATTATTATAGGCAGTGAAGAGATTAATCGAATTGTAGGCAAAACCCGCTGTGGGACCAGCATTAAACACGTCATCAATTAACACCCCTTGTGCCCCTAAATGAGTAACGACATTATCTCCCACAGGGAAACTATACATTAATTGCCCCAGTTCAAAGTTACCATCAGTGCCCCCGGCAGAAAGATTACGGGTGGCAGCACGAGCACCTGTCGCGCCAGCTAAAGTATCGCTAGTTGATTCTTGAAAGCGTACTCGCAGACGATCTTCCCCTGTGAAGCTACTATCAAAGTTCATGCGAATCCGGCGAGTTAAATGGAGATTGCTATCTACTTCCCCAAGATCATCATCAAACTCGTCTTGAGCTGCCACTGCTTTATCAACACTATTAGCGCCTGCCAAGTCAAACACTACTTGACTATTAAGCTGAGTTGTGGTAGAAAACTGAGTATCTTCTAAAAATGCAGTGCGGCCTTCTAAATCGTCAACTCGTGTTGCGAGGGTAGCAAGTTCCGCTTCAAATTCTTGGGTTAACCGTTGTAGCGTTGCTAAGTCTTCTTCACTGACATCAGCACCATCGGTTGCAATCAAAGTTTCGATTTGCTGTAAACAAGCATTTAACCCTGCCGCAAACTCGTAACGAGTCATCGCCTCATTTCCCCGAAAGGTTCCATCAGGATAACCCGCAATACAGCCATAACGTTCCACTAAGTTACGTAGAGCTTCAAATGCCCAGTCATCTGGGGAAACGTCTTCCAGTTGAAAAACACTATTAACTTGATTGATCGAGCTACCACTTTCTTGATTATAAAGATCAATTTGATCAAGCAGTTCACTGGATTGATCCTCTGCTGATGCAGAAAATGGTAATTCCTCAGCAAGGGCTGTTTGCACCATTGCTAAGGCTCCTAAAGAAGGCGCAATAACTAAAAATTTTTTCCAAGATAGGCTCACAATCTGACACTCCTCACATCTAAACAGTTAAAACAGATCTGGTGTAAACATTAAGAAACTTAATTGCAACTTTGCTCTCTCTTATAAAAAGAAGCAACGTTGTGCGTTGATTTGATTGTAAACGAAATTACATCCGTTACTAAGCAGATTTTAACGTAATTTTCATATTTTTACGTTAAAAATTTTAGTTATAGCAGTTTTCTCGATAATGAGGTTTTTATCCTTTGTAAAGCAATGACTAAGAAACGCTATCTCGTTCTTTCTGTTCCTGATAGCGGCGCTTAAATTCTCGTTGTTGCTGTTTATGATCCACAATGGGTTGCGGATAATCGAGACTTTCTCGTTCAAGAGGAGAAAAATTCCCGGTTAATAACTCTTCAGTTTCTAAGGAACTCAACTCAGGTAGCCAATAGCGAATATATTCAGCATCAGGATCGAATTTTTGCGCCTGAGAGGCTGGATTAAAGATACGTAAAGGTTTGGGATCCATGCCACTAGAAGCACTCCATTGCCAACCCCCATTATTAGCGGCTAAGTCACCATCAAAGAGGGTTTGCATAAAATAGCGTTCTCCCCATTGCCAATTAATGATTAAGTCTTTAGTCAAAAAACTTGCCACAATCATTCGACAACGGTTGTGCATCCATCCAGTTATGTTTAATTGGCGCATGGCAGCATCAACAATGGGATAACCGGTTTTTCCCTCGCACCAGGCTTGAAAGTGTTGCTGGTTATTGTCCCAAGGGAAGTTTTGAAATTCTCGACGATAGGGACCATCTGCCAGTTCAGGAAAAAAGTAAAGGGCGTGCTGATAAAATTCTCGCCACGCTAGTTCTTGTCGCCAGGCTTGAATGCTGTGTCTAGCTTCATCGCTACGGGTATTTTCCCATGCTAGTTCCGTAGTTTCCCAAACTTCTCGAATGCCAATTACTCCAAATTTGAGAGCCGCACTAAGTATAGATGTGCCATCAACGGCAGGATAATTGCGGTTTTGGTCATAGTCGGCAATGGCGCGATCGCTGAATTGTTCTAATTTTGCTTTAGCAGCTACATAGCCAGGTTCTAAGGGTAATTCATTCTCCCAAGTAATCCCTAATTCTGCTAGGGTTGGTACAGCAATTCTCCCCATTTGATTTACTTTCTCTTGTTCTTGGAAAGTTAAGCCACTGAGTTGGGTAATGTTGCCTACAGGCTGGGCTTTCTCTTGTTGTTGCCAATTTTTCCAGAAGGGCGTATAAACCTTATACGGTGCTTCTCCCTTGGTAAGAATTTCTCCGGGGGCATGAAGAAGTTGATCCCAAAACGTTTGAGTCTTGATTCCCTGTTCTTGTAGAGAAGTAGTAACAGCGCGATCGCGCTTCATCCCATAGGGTTCAACATCTTGATTCCAGAATACCGCTTGAGCGTTAAGAGTAAGGGCAAGATGCGGGATCATGGTAACGGGATCAGCTTGTAATACTAATAAATCACTGCCAACCCTTTGATAACTCTCTTGTAGTCTCTCTAAGCATCCCAATAAATATTTAACTCTGGCTGGAGCAATTTGATCTGATTCTAAAATATAGGGGTCAAGACAGAAAACACCCACCACTCTTGAGGTTTGCTGATAGGCTTGGGAGAGTCCAACATTATCATTAATACGTAAGTCGCGACGATGCCAAAAAAGAATGAGTTCAGACATTAGAATATTGGGTTAACGTGAAGTTTACTGAAACTGATGGATGATCAGCAAATTCAGTCCCTGATAGAAGCAATAGTTCGCCGTTGTGAACAAGCAAAAACTCCCCTTTCCAATCAACAGCAAGAGATTTTGGAACAGGTACTGGTTGAGTTTTTCACCACCTCTATCGCCTCAGAGGCTTCAAGCTGGGAAAATCCCCTTGATGAACTAACTTCTGAGCAACGAGAGGCTTTACTTGAATTTATCATAGAACAACGAGAAGGTTCATGGAAAGCAAAGTTACTCAATGACTGGTTACAGGGAAAAGATTCAGGGAAAGTACAATTTTTACGAAAAGAATATGGACCACAATGGCTGAATCGAGTGCAACCCTATCACCTAGCCCAGTATTTAGAAAACAGCGATCGCGCCCAAGAGATTCAATTACAAATCGGCGATCGCATTGAAGTCTCTAATTTCGTTTGGGAATGGGTACAAGATGATAATCCCGATTGGTATCCTGCAACTGTAATTAATCTTTCACAAGGAGAGTATAAAGGTCACCGCTATCAAAACTGCACCATTCGCTTTGATAATGGGGAAGAGTTAGAAATTCCTGGAGTTTATCAATGGAATCTTTATAACTGGCGTTTGGCACAAAGTAGTCAGTAATTTGCCTTTTTCCAATTAAAAAAGCCCGCTTAAGTGACTAAACTTTAGGCTAGGATTGTAGCATATTTAGAATTTTTCGGAGGTTGAATCCTTAAATTTCTGCGCTATCCTTCTTCAATTCGCTATTACTATAGTGATTCCAAATAAAAACCATCAGGTGAAAAGTAGTGGGAGCATCTTGCTCCCTACTAGCGACCGTCTCGGTCACATTACGGAAACTAATTGGAATGGCTATAAAATTGAGGACTGCCGCGCTAACGTTCAAATTAGTGAATTTGATCATCAAAATTGCATTGACAACCTTTTGAGACACTCTAGTGAAGCGAAAAACAAGGAAAAATGAAAGCGGATTGGTTAGTTAAAGATAATGGTGTGTGTTCCCGTTGTACTTTAGTAAGAGACTGGGATTTTTTAGATGCAGGCTATCGCTTGTATCGCTTTTTAACCGAAGTAGAAGATCGGATTAACTTAGCAGTTTCCCAAGGAACGGATGAAGAAACTTTACTCTCACAACTACGTCCCCTAGTGAGGAAATTAATCCTTAATTGTTCGGTTGTTCAATCCTCTTGCCATCAACTGAACCAAAATCAAGAAAATGCTGTTGCAATGCTATATGATGAGTTGGGTTTACCAATTACGATTCAAACAGAAATCAACTGTTTAGGGGAAAAATCGCCCATTCATAATCATGGAACATGGGGAATTGTAGCAGTATTAAAAGGGCAGCAAAAAAATTGGTTTTGGCGACGAAATCCTACAGAAAATCATCCTAATCGTATTGAGTATGTTGGGGAAAAAATTATTCAGCAGGGAGAAATCATTAGTTTTACTTCTGAGGCAATTCATAGGATAGAAGCTGTTGGCGAGGAGGCAACAATTACCTTAAACTTATACGGAGAAACAGAAGCAAATAAAAGGTTTCAGTTTGATGATGAGAAACAAACTGCTAAAGCCTTTTAAGTCATACAGTTAAGATTTATCTCCCCTATATCCCCACCTGAGGGTAATTTCAGGAGAATGAAACGACCCTGGGGGTTAGGCGGGGATCGTAATTATTCGTATTAACAAATTACTAATGACCCTGATTAGTATTATTCTGGGCTACGACCATAAAGATAGGTTAACATTCCCAACCGATCGCGCAACTGTTCAGTTAACTCATCACGACGATAGCGCCAGGCCCAATTTTCCCCAAGACTACTGGGAGTATTCATCCGTGCGTTACTTCCTAACCCCAGCACATCTTGTAAAGGAATAATCGCTTGATTAGCCACTGATCCTAAAGCTAAACGAATCATACTCCAATGAATGCCTTCAGAGCTAATTCCCCCTAAATACTGACGCACAATCTCTTTTTGTTGTGCATTGCGCTTTTTATACCAGCCTACAGTCGTATCATTATCGTGAGTTCCGGTATAAACAATACAATTGCGATCATGATAATTAAAGGGCAAATACGGATTCCCTGGCCCATCATCAAAGGCAAAGTGTAATACTTTCATGCCGGGAAAATCAAACTTCGCTCTTAAGGCTTCTACCTCATCAGTAATAATCCCTAAATCTTCAGCAACAATTGGTAATTCCCCCAGTCTCTCTCGTAAAAGATTAAAAAACTTCTCCCCTGGGGCTTTCACCCAATGACCATTGCGGGCATCTTCTTCTCCTTCAGGAACTGCCCAAAACGACTCAAAGCCACGGAAATGGTCAATTCGCAATAAATCCACATAATCAAGGGTGCCCTCAAAGCGGTGTAACCACCAGTCAAAGCCATTAGCTTCCACTTGTTCCCAGTTATAAACAGGATTCCCCCAAAGTTGTCCCCCTTCACTAAAATAATCTGGGGGAACCCCTGCCATCATCGAAGGTTGTAGGGTTTCAGGATCAATGCAGAAAATATCTTGGTGAACCCAAACCGCCATACTATCATGGGCCACATAAATCGGGATATCGCCAAGAATTTTAATTTGTCGTTCATTGGCGTAAGATTTTAGGGCTTGCCACTGACGGTAAAACTCAAACTGGAGATATTTGTGATAATAAATCTCCCATCCTAAATGCTTTTTCCATTCCTCTAAAGTTTTGGGATCGCGCCTTGCTAAACCTTCTTCCCATTCATGCCAACTAATGCCATCATTAGCATCTTTAAGTGCCATAAAGAAGGCAAAATCTTCTACCCAATACCCATGTTTATAACAAAAGTCATGGTAGGGGCTACGCTGATCTTCAGGTAACTCCGCAAACCGTTCAAAGGCCTTGCGTAAAAGGGGCATTTTGACCGCTTCTACCCGATCATAATCTACCGTTTCTAACGGCATTTCAGGAAAATTGGCGATATCTTCATGGGTTAATAAGCCAAATTCCACCAGTTTGTCGGGACTAATTAACAAATGGTTTCCAGCTAGAGCAGAATAGGATAAATAAGGAGAATTCCCAAAGCCAGTGGGCCCTAAAGGAAGCACTTGCCACAGTTGCTGCCCACTACCGGCTAAAAAATCAATAAATTCGTACGCTTCTGCCCCTAAATCTCCAATGCCGTAGCGACTAGGAAAAGAAGTGGGGTGTAATAAAATTCCGCTTGCTCGCTCAAGTTGCATAAATTTCAGTTCAATTCTACCTGATACTGAGGAATTAACCTCCCATAGACACTTTGACATTCTCTTGGCAATTAGACAAGCCAAAATTTTCCATTTTGACAAGAGTTGTTAAGAAACATAAACAAATCCCCTCCTTTCCCAATGCTCTTGTTTAAAGTAAAGGCGTAAGAAGGTTGGGTCTGATTGCCAACTTAAAAGACAATGCTCGTTATTTATATTGCCTGTTCCCTGATCGGCGGTCTCTTTGTTCTTTTATCCGTATCGGGTGGGTTTGAAGGCTTTGATGTGGAAGCAGATGCCGATGCCGATGTTGATATGGATTTCGACGCGGATGCGGATGCGGATTTCGATGGAGATGCTGTCGATGATGTGGACTTTGGCACTCAACCAGATCAAAGGGAAAAAAGGTTTTCTTCTCGGAAAAAGCGCTGGCTACCCTTTTATAGCTTTAAGTTTTGGACATTTGGTGTCTGTTTCTTTGGTTTAACGGGACTGGCGTTAACGTTACTAGAACCTGAGTTAGGAGAAGGAATCATTGGCGCGATCGCGCTCGCAATGGGATTCGCCATTGGAACCACTATGGCTTGGTTATTAAAAGTTTTAGGCGGAAATTACACCAATAGTATCACGCGTACTGAGGATTTAGTCGGGGCGGTGGGAAGGGTGGAAATCCCCTTTGATGCTAATAGCCGTGGCAAAGTTCAACTTCCCCTGAAAGGTTCAACGGTTGGTTTTTCGGCCATGACCGAAGAACAAGCTGAGTTTAAGCCAGGAGATCAAGTTCTCGTGGTTTCCTTCTCCGATAATAAAGTGTGGGTGGTCTCAGCGAAAGCCCTACAGGAAGAAAATTAACTTACTACTGGAGTGAAGACAATTTATGAATCAATATATTGAAACTCGATCAGAAACTAGAGCAGAGCCATCTCCCCTTACAGTGGAAAGTAATTTAGTGAGGGCTGACGCGGGCTTAATTATTACCATTGTTATTATTGTGATTTTGCTGGGAATTGGCGTACTGAATACAATGATTCAAATTTGTGACCCCAATAAAATTCTCATTATTTCAGGTCGCAAATATAAGCGGGAAGATGGTCAAGAACTTGGCTATCGCGTCATTTATGGGGGACGTACTTTTCGAATTCCCATCCTCGAAAGTGTAGAAACTATGGATGTCAGGACGATACCTGTTCCCATTGAAGTAACAAATGCTTATGCTAAAGGGGGAACTCCCCTCAATATCCAAGCCATTGCCAATGTCAAAATCTCTGGGGATTGGTCAGTGGTAGGCAATGCTATTGAACGCTTTTTAGGACGCGGACGTGAAGAAATTTCTCGGGTAGCCAGAGAAACCTTAGAAGGAAATTTACGGGGGGTAGTTGCGACACTCACCCCAGAACAGCTGAATGAAGATCGCCTGCAATTCGCTGAACGCATTTCCAATGATGTCGCCTCTGATTTAGCGAAATTGGGGTTACAATTGGATACTCTAAAAATCCAAAGTGTTTCTGATGATGTGGATTATCTCAACTCCATTGGGCGACGACAAATTGCAACGATTGTTCGGGATGCTGAAATTGCCGAATCAAACGCGATCGCAGAAGCTGAACAAGCCGAAGCAGACTGTAATCGTAAAGCGGAAGTTGCTGAAACTGAAACTGCCACTGCTACCGAAGAAAAACAAAATGAATTGCGACGCATCACCGCAGAAGTAGGCAAAGAAGCCAAAATGGAAGAGGAACGAACCACAGCTGCAGCTGAAGAAGCTAGAGCAAGAGCGCAACAAGAATTACAATCCGTAAGGGCGGAATTAGAGAAAGCGCGGTTAGAAGTTGACCAAGTTCTCCCGGCACAAGCTCAACAACAAGCTAATGAACTGGAAGCAAAAGGCAAAGCGGCGAAACTTGCCGAGGATAACAAAGCCTCAGCACAAGTCAATGAAATGTTAGCCCAAGTTTGGCAAGAAACAGGAGTGGATGCTTCCGAATTATTCCTTGTCCAACAAATGGAGATGATTCTCAAGCAAGCTACCAAAGTCCCTCACCGCTTGCATTTAGGAGAAGTGAGTGTCATTGACAATGGGGATGGGAAGGCGCTTGCGTCTCTCTCCAATGCCTATCCAGAAATGATCCGTCAGTTCCTCCAGCAATCAGAGGAAACGTTGGGGATCAAACTATCTGGGAAAAATAATCAAGATACCGAGCAAACTGAAATGGAGGAAGATTAAACATGATAAATCTTAGAGAAACAGGAGTTACTCTCCTAATTATAGCTTTAGCGGCAACAGGCGCTATAGCCCTAGTGATCAAAAATCTCTACTACATTTGCCAACCCAGTGAAATCCTAATTTTTGCTGGCAGTCGTCAACCTGTAACTGGCGGTGGTAGTGTCGGTTATCGCTTAGTGAAAGGCGGTAGTAGTATCCGCAGACCCCTTTTAGAAAAAGTGTTTAAAATGAGCCTCAGCAACATGATCATTGATTTGAAGGTAACTAATGCTTATTCTAAGGGGGGAATTCCCTTAAAAGTGGATGGAGTAGCGAATATTAAAATCGCGGGAGAAGAACCTGCCATTCACAACGCCATTGAACGGTTACTCGGCAAAAGCCAACAAGAAATCGAAACTATGGCCCAGCAAACCCTAGAAGGAAATTTAAGAGGGGTGCTTGCTAGTCTCACGCCAGAAGAAGTCAATGAAGACAAAATGGCATTTGTTCGCAACCTCTTAGATGAAGCGGAAGACGACTTACAAAAATTAGGCTTAGTTTTAGATAACCTGCAAATTCAGAATATCTCTGATGACGTAGATTATCTTAACTCCATTGGGCGTAAACAACGAGCCGACTTATTGCGAGATTCCCGCATTGCTGAAGCCAATACTAAAGCCGAATCAGCACTAAAAGCAGCCGAAAACAAGAAAAATACCTCTCTGCGCCAAATTGAAGCCAGAATTGAAACCACTCGCGCCGAAGCGAACCGCCGTCTGCAAAATGCTTTAACTCAAAGAGAAGCGGGAATAGCCGAAGCAGAATCAGAAATTGCGGCGGAAGTGGCAAAAACCCAAGCGAATTTGTCAGTACAACGGGAACGGCGCAAACAAGTGGAACAGCAATTACAAGCAGATGTCATCGCGCCTGCTGAAGCTGACTGTCAACGCGCCCAAGCTGATGCGAAAGGACAAGCCGCCAGTATTATTGAAGATGGGAAAGCCCAAGCCGATGGCTTAAGAGCCCTCGCTGAGTCTTGGAAGGCTTCTGGAGAAAATGCCCGAGAAATCTTCCTCTTTCAGAAGCTGGAACCACTCTTATCCAGTATGGTGAATACTGTTCCTGATATTGATGTGCAGAAGGTAACGGTTATTGATCCCGCTAAAGGCGGTAATGCCACTAAACTTGCAACCTTTATGGAACAGTTACGAGAAAGCACTGGGATTGATATTCCCAAAACAGTGGAACGGTTGGGTGAAACCAATAGTGAGAAAAATGATCAACAACCAATGGATTGACTTCTCCTCGCTCTAAAGAGACGAGGATTCTAAGAGGTGGCTTCGCAACGGGTTAAAAACCTCGTTGCTCCGCTCTTTCTCTTAGAGTGCCAGATGTATAGTCTGGATGGCAGAGTCAAAGCTGCCCTATTGACCTTGGCTAGAACTAAGCCTAGCTGTATCTCTACTTTTCTCAGAATGTTCGCCGCTGCTTGAGCGTCAGCATTTACAATTCTTCCTTTTGAATCTTGATAGCATCCTCTTGTTACTCTTTTACCTGATGGCTGCCACCTTTCGGGTTTTTCACCGAATGTCGGTAGCAAATCACGGTCTAGAAAAGAGGCTTTTGAGGTATAAGATTCTTCAGTTTCTACAAACTCAAGTCCGTGTTCTTCTGCTAATTGTTGAATACGAGCCTTTAACTTAGCTGTGGGAATCTGGACAAAGTTTTGATTGTTTTTCTTTCCGATGTTTATTCCCTGTCGCTGACCTTGATTCCATCCAAAAACAATTGTTCCTATGTTTTTATCAAGACAATAGTTAATGACCATTCGGGCTGCTTTGTTCACAGCGTCTCTGATTTGACGATTCCGTTTTTCAGTGATTTTAGATAACTCAAAATTCCAATAACCTTGAGGCTTTCCTTCTTTCAAGGAAGAGACTCGACGATTATAGTTTTGATTTAAAGATTTTACTTTTCTTCCATCAATGATGAAAGACTCACCGAGAGTAGCAACACAAGTTAACCAGTTATCAATACCAGGGTCAATTCCTAAGGCTTCTTCTGAGTTAACCGTCTTCTTGACTTCTGGTGTTTCATAAACCCACTCCAGATAAAACTCTTTATTTCTAGGAAGAATCCTAAGTTCTTTAATCTGCTTAAACTCTAAGTTAGAAGGAAAGGGAAGGAAAAATTCTTTTTTACCTAACTGAGATTTGGCAGTTTTACCAAGAGGTACTCTTACATGATTATCTTTCAGTCTAAGGGATTGTTTCGGATAGGTAGCTACCGCTAAACCACCTTTTTCTCGATAGGTAGGAAGTTTCGGGTGTTTATCAATTTCACCATTAAAGAAGCATTTTCTTAACTCCTTAAACGACTTAAAAGATTCAGCGACACTTCTTAAAGTTTGTTGGGAGCATTGGGAATACAGTGCTTGATAATTTTCCTGTTGTTTTAGGGATTTCTCTAAATCAAACTTACCAACGATTCGGGTTTCTTTGAAGAAAGTTTGACGAGCCAGATAAATCCCACAATTAGTTAGATTGTTTGCAATCCGACAAATATACTCCAAAACAGGAATTAAATCTGAACTAGATCGAACTCGATTTTGTTGACATCCATACATAGTTATCTTGCTTACTCTGTTAAAATAACTATAGCATAAATCAAGTCATTGACAAGAGATGAAAAAAGAACAATTTTCCATTCGGATCGAAGTAGGGAGACTTGAAAAGTTGAGGCTGTATGCAAGACATAAAAGAAAAACAATGACTCAGCTAGTAGAAGACTGGATTGATACCTTAGAAATGCCAAATTACAAGGACACAGAAGACTAAAGTCCTTTGTCGCCATTCATCCATCCGTTTCAAACGGATGGCTTTCTGACTGGTCAACTGTAAGTAAAAAAATCCCCCTGCCTTTCTTAGGTGGGGGAGTATTGCTAGAAAAACTGCAATTATTCTTCATTGCCTTGAATTTTAAGTAGCAAAAAGCCCCAGGCTAATCCCACTAAAATTAAAGTGAATGACAAAATTGCACTGTTAAAAATGATACTATTAGCAGTCATAATTTTCTATTATTAATCTAGGGTGTTAGAACGATATTTTCTACAACAATGATAATATAGTTATGTCGATTATGGAAGATGCTTGCTTATGCCACCGCGTTGGCCCCGTCAGCCTACCCGTGAAGATCCCGCTTATCGAAAGCTAGAAGACCGCATCAATTTTGCTCTTCATGTGGCAACGTTTGGTCTGATTAACTCTGGGGTTTGGTTCTTTAAACAACTCAATAGTGCTAACTGGCAATGGGCAAGTTGGCTTACATTGGGCTGGTTAATCGTTTTGGCAGTTCATTTGATTTATATTAGCGCAATCGCTGATTATTCTACTAACTCTAAAAAAACCGATGGCTAATTCTAACTCCACTCAAGCAATTGAACGCCTCGCCGCAGAAATTGGCGATAAAGTTTACATTGATGTTGCCAAATGGCATCTGTATCTCTCTGATGCCCATCTTCACACTACTGTTGCTGAACAGCTTTATTCCCTCCTCGAAGATAAAAGTATTACTGAAGAACAAGTAAAAACAGTTCTTAAGCAAATTTCTGTTAAGCTTGGTGGCGGCAAAACCCAATTACCCTTACTTGACTTAGTACCTCAAATAGCCCTTAGTGATCTTATGGAGATCTTAGAGGAATACCAGAAGGAATTTTAATCCCTAGTTATTGGTCATTAGTCACTCCTGCACAAATGACAAAGGACAAATGACAAAGGACTAACAATATTAAACCACTTGGTAAACAAAGCTCAAAGTTGCCCAACAATTGACATCTAACGCATAAGAGTTACTACCAGAATTGATAAGTTCGCTCTCAACATTACTAGCAGCTGCCAAGTCTTCTTGTAGGGCTTGTACCACTTTTAGGGGTTCAGGGAGATCAATAATGCGTTCCCCTTCTCCCTTAGATTGGGGAATTTGAGATAGGAGATTGAGAGTTTTTGTAAAAGGCTGAGTGCTGCCAATGATATAGATTTCTGATAAGCCAGCAGGGCCTGTAACTGTCCAATTATAAGAGGCTTTGTTTTTAGGAATCACCCGCTCTTCCCTTGGGGAAATTTTCAACTCTTGTAATGGTTGAATACTTTGGGAGGGATCGGGAACTGCCGAGGAATCAGGAGAATAGAAGGCGATCGGATTAGCTCCAGAATCTACCCCTAATAATAAAGCATAAATCGCGCGATCGCTGATATTTGTTAACCGAGATTGAATTTGAGTACCCGTTTCTAATTGTGGAAATGCCCCCGCTAAGGCATAGGGTAACAATTGATTATTAAAGAAAAACTCTTTTCCTTGACGATAACGAAATGTCTCTTGACTAATAACAGGGGTAATTTGTCCTGCTTGAGAAACAATTTCTAAACTAGCCCGTAATCCTAAGCGCGAAGAACCTTCATTGACGGTTAAGCGACATAATTTGGCAGCTAAAAGGGTATTTAGTTTCGGAAGCACCCGCATAACTGCTGATTTAACAGCCTCGTTTTGTGTGCCTACAGTACTAGGAATGGGGATTCCCCCTACAGAAAATAACCCATAACCTTTTTCTGTAGTGGCTTTAATGGGCGGATTTCCTTGCAGAGATTGTCCTTTACTAAATAAACAGTCTGCTGTTCCTTCTCCCGCAATAATCACCGAAGACACTTCTGGGACACTGGAAAAGGCACTGGTGGCATCAACGCGTTCAATACGCCCTAAATTTGACTCTAGAGCGACAATTAATCCTGGGTTACGAGGGATAACTCGGATTTCTTCTTGTAAGCCCTGTCCTACTTCTAAATTGGGCGTTTCCTGCAGCGATCGCGCTTTTCCTACTAACCCTTCACGAGTCACCAGTTCCAC
This sequence comes from Euhalothece natronophila Z-M001, assembly GCF_007904085.1. Lineage (GTDB taxonomy): Bacteria > Cyanobacteriota > Cyanobacteriia > Cyanobacteriales > Rubidibacteraceae > Halothece > Halothece natronophila. The sequence continues at coordinate 1,698,957 of NZ_CP042326.1, read as the reverse complement.
CAAAGACAAGTTTTCTTCCGTTTGATTAGAGGGAACAGAGAAGAGAGAATTCACCCCAAAGTCTTTAAGGAGAGTCGGAGGAATTCCAGATAAACGTAGTTCTAGGGTTCCTTCCTTCTCCACATTGGTAATCACTGCCTCTGCCCCAAATAAGTCAGAGAAGGCATAATAGGGAACAATCGTTTTCCCTTGATCTTGTCCAAATAAACGTGGTTGCTGTTGGGGTCCTAATAGGCGTTCAATAGTTTGGGCACTGCGAGTGAGGGAAATTTGAATATTACTAGCGGAAATGGCTTCCCACAGAGAATGAGTGAGGGTATGGGTAAAGACTCCCCCATTAAACCCTCCCCAATCAGTTTCAGTGGCAATTTGTTGGGGACCGGTTGCCGTAATGACAATGCCGGGTAAATTTTGACCTTGGTCGATAAGATTCCTTAAAGAATGGGCAGTATTGTGAAATTTGGCTTCTATCTTGCGGGCAAATTCTAAATCATCTTCACTAATGGGAGAGGTGCGAGAATTATTAATGGAGCGAACCCTTAAATGACCTTGTAGATTTTGACCCACTCCTAAATAGCTCGTATCAAGCACAAAGGTGACTTTATTCGTTGACAGCGATCGCGCTAAAGTAGCTAAGGTGCTTTCTAATAGGAAATTGTGGTCAGTGAACCATCTTCCTGAAGCTGATGCGTCAGTGGGGAGAAGACAATTAATTGCTGAGGGGGCATTTTCTTGTTGAAGTGAATCAGGAAGTTTGGCTTTTGTCCCGTACCCACTAAAGTGAAAGACAACAATGTCATCAGGTTGAGCCTGATTAATTAAATGGTCAATAAAGGCGTTAACAATGCGATCGCGCGTTGCTTCCCCATCGGTGAGGGTGAGAATATCTGACCCTTGAAACCCAAACCGATACTGTAAAAGTTCGGCTTGTTGTTCCACATCTGTCAAACAGCCTTTGAGATGATTTTCCTGTTGATATTGATTAATCCCCACTAATAAGGCGAGCTTTCTGCTCCTAGAACTGGCTAAAGCCTGACTATACTGATAAGTTTTGCTAGTGAGGGATAATGGGACTTCTCTCGATGCGCTCCAGGCAAATACAGTGAGCCAAACTTGTTTTAAAAATTGTCGCCGGTCAATACTCATGTCATCCTGAGTAAATGTTAATCTGCTATTACTGTAAAGGGTTTTGGAGTTAAGTCAAGCAGTGGACTGAATAACATAATTTTTTAATTCCTGTGGTGGACCTTCTTTGGTAATGTTGCCTTCTTCGAGGATAAAAGCGCGATCGCAGTAGTCAAGTTCATCCAAGCGATGGGTCACCCACAGAGCAGTCATACCGCGACTTTTCACCAGAGAACGCACCTGTTCTACTAACTCCCCTTGCGTCTCAGGATCAAGGAGTGCTGTTGGTTCATCTAATAATAATACTGGACAATGACGCGCGATCGCGCCGGCAATGGCAATTCGTTGTTTTTGTCCTCCACTGAGGGCATAAATTGGTCGTCTCTCCCAACCCAACAAATTAACAGCGCTGAGGGCTTCTTGAACGCGATCGCGCACTTGGGGCCAACTTAACCCCTCTGATACCAACCCAAATGCCACATCCGCCCCCACTGTTGGCATCACTAACTGATGATCAGGATTTTGAAACACAAACCCTAAGGGTTGTTGCACATAGCATTCCCCACTCTGAGGACTCAATAAACCACTTAAAATTTTTAATAACGTTGATTTACCACTGCCATTATTCCCCAAAAGCATCCAAAACTCTCCTTGAGGAATTTCCAGAGAGCAACCTTTGAGAATTGGTTTTTGAGCAGACCAACCAAATGTTAAATTTTGAACAGAAATTGCTACGTCTTTCACTAACCCACCTTTGCCCCCAAAAGTAGGGGGATAACCTCTTCTATTATCTAGGATTGCATGAAAAATCCAGGAGCGCGACCGGTTGCTGTGCCATCTTTTTGCGAGACAATCACAGCAACAATTTGGTCACTCATAACGGCAATTTTCTTTTCTGGATCCTTTTCACAAGTTAATTCCAGTAATTGAGGTGAGTCAGCTTTCAAAGCCGTTAAGATTTCTTGATACAAGGTTTGGGCAGTCTCGGATTCTTTCCGTTGGACACTCAGAGGAAGGGGGCTATATTTCAAAGTTAGATCAATTGAGAACATAAAATCAAACGTGAGTTTCTTTCCCAATGTATCTTATCCCATGTCTGAGAGCTATTGTATAGGGGGATAACTCAAACTAATCCTGACCGATGACAAATCACTGCAAACCCAGTTGCGATCGCAGTGATCAATAGAGCGACTAAAGGCGATTGTCCTTGACTGACAGCAAAAGAGGTTACAATTCCAGCACCAACAGCAGAGATGGCAATTGTGTTTAACAGGTCGCTTTGGGGTGAGGCTTTCATTTTAAAGTTGTATCTTAAACTACATAACTCTGCCTTCAACTTAGCAAGCCACCTGAGTCTTTAGAAGAAAATTGCTGCTAGTGTAACTAAGACTTAGCGTTTCTATAAATTTTTTAATGATTTATGAGTTGACCCCTAGTAAAAACATTGTTACTATAACTGCATACATAAATTAAGTGAATTTTCTCACTTAAACTGTCAATACAAAATTCATAGTCAAGCGTAAAGAGACTCAAACATAACATGAGTAAGCATTTATCTCTAACAAAAATCCTCTTTGCAGGTGCTTCGATTACAGGTGCATTAGGTATGATGGCAGTCTTAGGGACTCCAAGCGCACAAGCAGGGCAAGCGCGAGTCACTGGTGCGGCTCTTGTTGATAATGATAGCGAGGTTTCAGCAGTTGCTGGGGAGGTCATTTTAGCGCCGGGGCAAAGTCTAGGTGAGGGTATTACTATTACCCCAGACATTGATAATATTCCCAACAGTGAAAATGTTGCTGTACAACAGTTAGACATTGATTTTGACATTGATGATAATGAGGCTGCTCTTCTAGAAGCGGCGATCGCTAATAAAATTAGCACTGACGATTTTACTGATGAATCGGATATCATTTCTCTGGTTAAAAATTTTGGCGGTGTTAGCTCTCCCCTAGGACAAGCGCAAGTCACTGGTGCGGCTACTTTCGATACTCACAATACCCTGTCTGCAATTGCTGGTCAAGCAACCTTAGCTCGTGGACAGCTTTTAGCAGAACCTGATAATAATGATGACCCAGTAGCTACTATTGACCCAACTATTGAGGACGAGGATGACTTAGAGGGTGAAGTCTTGAGTGAATTAGACATTAATTTCTCAGTAGAAGAAGATGATATCCCCTTACTAGAAGCAGCGATCGCTGACGTTGTAAATGACGCAGATTTTGATCGCGAATCGGATGTCATTTCTCTAGTTAAAGCATTCACCGAGGAAAGTGCAGGTAGCAGTGAAAGAGTGGTTGGTTTAGAGTAACACTTCCTAACTGAGAAGCCTTTTTTTCCTTGCCAAAATATCTCATCAAGAGAAGGACTTATTGCATTATATCCCTTATCTTTCTCCTGATCTCCTCGAAAGCAATAGATCTATAAATCAAGGTAGGTAAATATGAAGACACAAACATTCTTAAAGACGATTCCTTTGATGAGTTTCTCTCTCATCGGTATCTTAGGCTTAATGGGCGTATTAAGCACTTCAAGCGCCCAAGCTGGGCAAGCGCGAGTCACTGGGGCTTCCCTAGTAGATGATGCCAGTACGGTTTCTGCTGTAGCAGGGGAAGCCATTTTATCTCCTGGGGAACGCTTTGGTGACAGACCTGTACTTGGGGTCGATACCTGCAACTATTGATGTTCAGATTGACCCAGAAATTGGCAGCATTGATGACGCTGATAATGCTGTTACAAGCTTAGATCTAGGATTTCCTATTGCCACCCCTGCTGGTCGTGGTAATACTACCCTTCTAGAAGAAAGAATTGCTCAAGCAGTGGGGCAGGCTGATTTTAGCAATGAATCTGACATTATTTCTTTGGTTAAAAGCTTTGGCGAAATTAATTCTCCCCTGGGGCAAGCACAAGTCACTGGTGCAGCAACGTTCGATACTGGGAAGGAACTTTCTGCAGTTGCTGGTCAAGCAACATTAGCCCGTGGACAAGTATTAGCAGATCGTGGTGGTTTGACTGGCCGTGACTTTAGTATTATTCCTTCTTTTCCTTTTATTGAAGTTGAACAAGTATTTCGTCCACTTACGATTGATCCCACAGTAGAGAATGGGGTATTGACGGAACTAGATCTTGACTTTGCATTTAGTTCTGAATTTCTCTCTCGAGATTCAAAAGATTTGCTAGAAGGCGCGATCGCTGACGTTGTTGCTAATAACTTTGACACTGATCGCGAATCTGATGTCATCTCCTTAGTTAAAGCATTCACCGAGGAAAGTGCAGGTAGCAGTGAAGAAGTGGTTGGTTTAGAGTAACACTTCTTGCACTGCTAACCGAGAAGCCTTTTCTCCTTGCCAAGATATCTCATCAGGAAAAGGACTTACTGGGCTATATCAGTTGTCCTTCTTCTGACATCCTCAACGTCAAAAGGTCACCGCCAATCGAAATATTTATCAAAAGTAGATAAAAAGAGGCTTCCATGCTATGAAAATCAAGTTTTACTTTCATCAGAGTAATTTCACTCCTGTCTTGTCGATCGCGCTAGCAAGTCTAGTTTCTGTTTTTACCCTTCCTGCTAATGCTAATGAAAATCGCGTTAACTTACTAGAGAGGGTAGCCGAAGAAACAGGAATTGATGTGGGGGTCGATTTACAAGATGATGTCATTGAAGCGGTAGAAGCAAAAGATTTAGAAAATTTCGTGGATGGAGATGTTCAGGAATTACTAGAACGCCTTGGAGACGCAGGAGAGGCAGCCGATAAGGAGTCGAAGCAAGAATTAATCAAGGCGCTAGTAGAAGATAGTGAGTTACAACAAGCATTAATTGAGGCGGTAGAAGTAGAGAATGACGAATTAGAATTAGATGACACTTTTTTTATTAATGTGGTTGCAGCAGTCAGTCAGAAAGGAACATTAGACGCGATCGCGACTCAAGTTTTATTAGAAAAGCCTCGGGAGTTACTTGATGAGGTGAATATTACCTTTGCTGGTGAATCAATCCGCGATGCAGTGGATATTGATGATTTAAATGAAACAGAATTAAAAATTGAGTTTGAGACAATAGACGGAGATGATCCTGATTTTGAAGTGGGAGACGATCTCAGTGAGTCAGAACTTATTTCTCTAGTCAGAGCCTTTACAGAAGGAATCGGGATTCAAGAGCGCGATCGGGTGACAGCAACCGCTTTTCGAGAGGAAGAAGCTAATGCAGACAATACTGTTCGCTCAGTCATCGCTACAGAAGTAGAACTTGCTCCTGGACAGAGTTTTGATCAGAATAACATTACAACAAGCACTAAAACTCAGGAGTTTAATGGCGTTGAAGTTCTCAGCGAATTAACCATTGAAAGCAATAATAGCGATATCCTAACAGACAATGAAAACTTAGAAGTTGAGCTAGCCCAAGCGATTGAAGAGGCTGACTTTGATCAGGCTTCCTCGATTATTTCCCTTGTAAGGGCATTTGGCGATGGTGGAGAACAAGAACAAGCGCGAGTCAGTGGGGCTTCTTTGGTTGACGATCAACGAGAGGATGAGGATAATGATCTGCTTTCGGTGGCCGCAGGAGAAGTAGAACTAGCGCGAGGTCAGCTTATTGGAGAAGAGGGGGGAACTCTCGTCACTGTTACCTCTGAGTTGGAGGGGAGCGAAACTGACCCTATTCGGGTAGAGGGGTTAGAGATTGAATACTTTATTGATGAAGACAGTCTCAGTTTAGAAGAGGCAATTGCCACTAAAGTACAAGAGGAGGACTTAACTATATCAGAGGTTATCTCTCTTGTTAAGGCGATTACCCAAGAGAGAGAGCGTTCTTTTCAAGACTTAAATGAACCGAATGTCGGCTTAGAGTAGTATCAAAAACTTTTTATAAGTGTGTGAAAGATGAAAAAAATTTATGTAAGTCTTTTTAAGATTAAAATTGTCATCAGCATATTTACCCTAATCATCGCGTATGGTAGTCAGAACCAAGCTAGTGCCTCCTCTCCTGATTTTAATAATTTAGAAGTGACAGATCACTCTAAATTAGAATTTAATGAGGTTAATCATGAAGATAACCATAAGATTTTAGGTGTTGATTTTCTAGATGTTGAGGATACCAGTATCACTAAATCTAATTCCCTTTCAGTTAACCGAGAAGCCCCCTTCTATGAGTTAGCCCAACGGGATGATGTTTTACCTTCTGACTCTGAAGATGATGATTTATTTCGAGAAATTGAGCCAGAAGATTTACTCCCTGAAGAAGAACCAGAACCCCCTGATCCTGAAGAAGCAGAAGAACAACAAGAATTAATCCTAGAATCTCTTTCTAATACTAATAAAAGATATCCCTTTATTCTCAATCCATTTGATAATTTAACCATTTCTGAAGATCAGTTTTCTCCTGATCAAGTAGAAACTTATTCAGACTTTGATATTCGTTTTGCAGAAGATAATCCTGCTCTGAAACAACTAGGCGTTGGTCATTTCCGGAAAGAAGACCAATTTTACTGGCAAATGAGTGGGAATCGCATTGTTTTTGAAACTCAAGGAGTTCAGTCGGGCGTACAATATCAAGGGCAAACCAACGAAGTAGAAATTAATGAAGCCTTTTTGCTACGACAAGCCTTTTTTGGCGTGCAAGCGATTTGGACATTTTCAGGTGACCTTAGTTTAGTGGAAGGAGAGCAAGAAGATCTTGATGAGTTTACGGTTTTTTCAATAATAGCGGAAGCTGGAGGGCCAGAAGAGTTATTTGCTGGAGAAAATATCGATATTAATATTGATATTGCCGATATTGATTTTGAGAGTGATGAAGAGACTCGCTCTCTGATTGGAACCGGAACCGGAACCAGTGATCGAATTCAAGGAGGTGGCTCTTTATTTGGGGAAATTGATCCGGCTAACGCCCCCCGTATTTTACAGGCTTTTCCTACTGTGGATCTGCGTCCTCTCTTAGATGGTGGAAATGTTCCTCTAGAAGCAGGAGCAGAGATTCCCGATTCCGCGTTAGAGGATGCTGGGTTAACCTTTGGTAGTCCGCTGACTGAGGAAGTTCCCGGCTTTAGTACTGCCTTTTCCTCAGATCCTGGATTGAAAATTGGTCAGAGAGAGACTTTTGATAACTTAGATTTGCTCAATGTCCTTGTGAATCCTTTTCTCAGTGATGAAGAACGAGATGAGAGATATCTTAATTCTCTTTTGTGGGCTTGGTTAGGTCAGCAAGAGCCTGAAGTGTTTACACAAGAGCGTCGCGAAGATTTCGACTGGCATCGCTTTTACTTTAGCACCTCTTATAATCGTGGAATGTTGGAATATGGCGAAGATGAGGTTAATGCCACTTATACAAATGTTTATCTCAATCCTGGAGGGGGAATTACTTTATCTTTTGATGAAGGGGAAGTGGATAGTACCCAATCAATCAATTCTACATTAGGAATGCTACTAGGATTTCCTCTTGCAGGGTTTGGTAATCTCAATAACTTACAAGGGTCTATTGATGAAGCCAAAGAAAAGTCTGAAGCTGGAGAAGAGTTTAGCCCTCTTAATACAGAAGCTACCTCTAACGAAAGACAGCAAATCAACCAAAGATTAAACCAAACCTTGAGAACTGGTAATACTAGCAGCGAGTTAGAACAAGTTTCAGGAACAGTTACCTTTCCTAGTACAATTACCCCAGACCAGTCTAGTGTTTTACAATTGAGAACAGGATTACACTCAAGATCAGTGGATTTTCAAGATCAATCGGTTTCCACCAATCAAGGGCAACCTTTTTTCTCAGAAACGCGCTTATCTCAGGATGATTTCAATTTGAATTTTATCGGGGTTCCCATTGATGGTTCTTCTGAAGAACTCACTGATAATATTGGTGGTCAGGTGGGATTGATTACTCCTGAGGGGGAACAATTTGTTGAACAAATTGCCCCAGAAGCCCCTGTTCCCACTAAAGGATTTGCCGCAGCTTTTGATCGCCTAGAACTTGCTCGTATTGATACTCGGGATATTAATTTTAGCCAGTTTGTTGGTCGTTTAAGTCTCCCCAGTGTGGAGTTGCTTTGGAGTGGTTCTGACCAAAATTTTAATTATGGTCTAAGTGCTGGAGCGTGGTTTAATGTTGATGCTGACTCAGCCCCAGGAGTTGAAGAAAATACTCTAGGAGTAGAAGAGCCATCAGCAGGGGCGTATCTCAGTGGTAACTTAAATTGGATTATTCGGGATCTGCGCCAAAATGATCAGGGACAGACCATCGGCCTTGATGCTCATGTTCCCTCATTTCGCGTTTCTTGGAATAGTGCCACTAATGAACGTAATCCTTTTACCGCGATCGCGTCTTATACTTATCTGAATCAACGACAAAATCGCTCTTTTAGAGTTTCCCCTTTAATTGCTTACATTCCAAATGGTCAGGAAGAAGAAGAAACAGAAACAGATTTAATTGGTATCTTGAGTGGAGGAGTTGATTTCAATACGGGGTTAAGTATTGATGGCTCTTTAGAGGCTCGGGATGAGTTATTTTATACTCTAGAAACAACCCAAGATGTTAGCTCTGAGATTGCATTGGGTGGGTTTATTCGTAATTTTCGTCGCACTTTGACAGGTCTCCCCGGACGTGACTCCGTTTTTATGTTTGGTCCAGTGATGAAAGTTGATTTAAATAATCAAGATGTTGCTCTAGAAGCTCGCCTTGGATTTGGTAATTCTAGCCCAGAATTTCGGATTGAGGGAAATGCAAATTTCTAGTTTTTAATCATCGTTCTTCCTTTAAAGAAAATAGTTTCTTCTGTAATCTTAATTTCCCGAATATGAAATTTGTAAGCCAAGACTACTATAGTAGGAAATGCTAAATATTTAAAAATAATTATTCTCTTTTTCCTACTATATAAGTAAAATTCATAAATAAAGAGGATTCAGTAGCGCGATCGCGCCTTTCTGCTCAAGATTGTTGATCTAATGAGTCTAACTTTAATGGAGAAACATATTTAAAATGGGTTTCGTAACAACCATTGGAGTCCGAAGTTTTTAAAGCTGTGGAGATTTTAAAGCAAGCACCTTCTATTTACAAGCGCGTAATCCCCCACTGCTGCTGTTGAGGGGAAACGAGACTATTAGCGCATAGTATGCCTGACGCTGCCACTGCAGGAACACCAATCCCAGGAAGGGTACTGTCTCCTACCCGATAGAGTCCAGAAATCGGAGTTTTATGGCGAGGAAAGAGACCTTCTTCGGCGGGAATTGCCGGACCATAAGTGCCCTGATAACGCCGTAAATAATGGGCATGAGTCAAGGGCGAACCAATTAATTCCAGAGTAATGCGCGATCGCAGATCAGGAATAATTTTCTCTATGGCTTGATACAGGGTTTCTGCTTGAGTTCGTTTGTTGTGTTGATAATTATGATCTCGTTGCCATCCCTGATAAGGTTCTAGGGTATAAGCATGGATCAGATGATGTTGCGGTGGCGCTAAACTAGAATCCCAAACGGTGGGAATAGAAATCATACAGGTATTGCCGGGAGTGGCAATATCTTGGTTAGAATCATGCACAACTACATGATGACCGTTGATTGTTTCTAAGCCCTCAGCACGAATGCCAAGGTGAAGGTGCATAAAACTATTTAAGGCAGGAGTTTCTAGACTGCTTTGGCGATAAGAAGTTGGTAAGTCTTGGGGGTTCAAGAGAGAATTATAAGTATCCCAGATGGTGGCATTGGAAATAACAATGGGGGCTTTAATTGTTTCTCCATTCTGCAATTTAACTCCTTCTACTTTTCCAGAAGTCACTAAAATGTTTTCCACATGGGCATTAAGTTTAATCTCTCCTCCCCAGCGTTTTAATCCCCGAATCAGAGCCTCCACAATTGCCCCACTGCCACCAATTGGGTATTCTACTCCCACACAGGATCGTTCTCCTAGCATAAAAGCAATTTCTGGCGCGATCGTGCCCTCAGCCTTTAATCCAGAAAGCAAGAAACACTCTAAATCAATTAACCGTTTCACCCAAGGATCACTTACCGTTTTGTCTCGAATTTTTCCCACCGATGATCCCATTAAAGGCAGTTTGGGTAAGGATTTTAATAATGCTGGCAAGTATTTTGGAATTAAAGTTTGTACAACTTTTCTATCCCCCCGTAACTCGATAGTAGGAATTTCTTTAAGGGTGTCATATAGGCCCAACATTTCTCGGAGAAATTTTTGATATTCTTTTCCGCCCTCAGGAGTAATTTTGCTAATTTCCTGACAATATTGCTCATTGTTTTGGTAGGCGGCAAACGTTCCTTCCGGAAAATGAAACTCACCGAGGGGATCATAGGGCACCGTTTCTAAAGTTTCTCCCAATACTCTTAAAACTTGCTGTAGGGGATTTAAGCTTTCTTGTTGAGAGCCGATTCCTGCATAAAATGAGGGGCCAGAATCAAAGGTAAACCCCTTACGGGTAAAACTGTGAGCCGCCCCCCCTGGGATACTATGACTTTCACAAATTAAAACCTTATAGCCATATCGAGCTAATAAACTTCCTGCAGTTAAGCCACCAATGCCACTGCCAACAATGATTACATCTAAAGACATTATTGCGACTTCCGTAAAGATTCAATCGTGGTTATAACATGAGAAATTGCTTGATCTACTTCCTCAGCAGTGGTAAATCGCCCCATTCCCATCCGAATTGAAGCATGAGCTAATTTGTCACTTCTTCCCAGTGCTTTAATCACATGAGACGGTTGGGTAGATTGAGACGCACAGGCTGATCCTGAAGATACTGCCATGACAGGTTGTAAGCCTAAAATTAAAGCAGTTCCATCGACTCCCGCCACACTGACATTTAAGTTTCCCGAAAGCCGTTGGTTGGGATGACCATTGAGATAAACCCCTTCTAATTGCGATAATTCTTCCCAAGCGCGATCGCGCAGTTTTTGTAATCTTTCCCCTTCTGTGTCCATTTCTGCTAACCCTAATTCCACGGCTTTCCCAAAACCAACAATTTGGGGAGGGTATAGTGTTCCTGAGCGCAAATCCCGTTCTTGTCCACCGCCTTGGATTTGTGAAGCAATGCGAACCCTAGGGTGACGACGACGCACATATAACGCCCCAATCCCTTTTGGCCCATAAATTTTGTGAGCGGTTAAAGACATTAAATCAATGTTCATCGCTTCCACATCAAGGGGCATTTTGGCAAGGGCTTGTGCTGCATCCGTATGGAAAAAAACCTCTTTTTCGCGACAAATACGCCCAATTTCTTGAATCGGCTGTAACACCCCAATTTCATTATTGGCAGCCATCACAGAAACTAAAATGGTGTCAGAACGAATACTATCAGCGAGAACGTCTAAATCAATTAGCCCATCTTCATCGACTGCGAGAAACGTCACCTCAAAGCCTAAACTTTCCAAATATAAACAGGGATCTAAAACCGCTCGATGTTCCGTTGCGACTGTAATAATATGTTGTCCTTGGCTAAAATAGGCCTCAGCTACCCCTTTAATGGCTAAATTATTGGCTTCGGTTGCGCCACTGGTAAAGATAATTTCCTCAGGAGAAGCGTTAATTGCTTTTGCAATCATTTCTCGGGCTTGTTTTACCCCTGCTTCTGCTTCCCACCCATAAGCATGAGAGACACTAGAAGGATTACCAAAATGCTCGGTAAAATAGGGAAGCATCGTCTCTAAAACCCGAGAATCAACTGGGGTGGTGGCGTTACAGTCTAAATAAATTGGACGTTGCATCTCTATTCCACTACTGCTACTGCTTCTAGGATAACGTTAGCTTTCCCCACGGAAGCGATAAATTGACACTTCAAACGGTTGTAAGATTTTCGGTAAAGAGATTACTTCTCCAACTGTTAACCAAGTTGAAAGCAAGACTTCCCAGTTGTGTTCAGGGATGGCGCGATCGCGCTCAAAATTCTTTTCATAAGAAAAATTAATCACCACTAAAATAGTTTCTTCTTCGGTTTCTCGCAAATAAGCCAAATGCTCATAGGGATAATAAATTAGTGATTTCCAACTCCCTTTTTTAAGGGCTTCACTGTCTTTGCGAAGTTGAATTAAAGCCCGATAAAAGTTAAGAATTGAAGTTTCTTCTGCTAATTCGGTTTTGACATTCACATACTCATAATTTTCATGGACAGGTAACCAAGGAGTAACATCTTTCCCAAAACTAAACCCAGCCTGTGAAGAATCATCCCATTGCATAGGGGTGCGAGTTCCATCTCGGGACGGTAAACATTCCTCATCGAGACAACTAATTGCTGCTTTATCCCGCACTTGTTCAATCGGGATATTTTCATGATTCATCATTCCCAATTCTTCCCCATAATATAAAATGGGAGTGCCACGCACAGTTAATAAAATGGTAGCAGCGGCTTGAGCGATCGCGATCGTATCAAAACATAAACTACACTCTGACCATCGAGAAAGATGTCTGGGGAGATCATGGTTATTGAGGAAATAAACTTGCCAACAATCTTTCGGCGTGAGTAATTCTTTTTTCTCAATTTCTCTTTGCAAATACCCCGGATACCAAGGGCTTAACGGAAACTCAAATGTAAAGGGAAGATGTAACTCATCATTATTAACACCATAAAAAACTAAAGAATCATAAAGACGATTATCAATAAAAGTTTCCCCAATTAAAAGACGATTATCATATTCTTCTATTACTCGTCTAATTTCGCGAATAATTTCATGATTCTCAGGTAAGTTTTTATCATGGATATGAAACTGATCATTATATTTATTGCCAGTAGCTTCAAATTTTAGGGGATTATTGCGAAAATATTTATCTTGACTATAAACACTAGACGCATCCAGACGAAAGCCATCTACTCCTAAATCTAACCAATAACGAATCACATTATAAATCGCAGAGCGAACTTCAGGGTTATGCCAATTGAGATCAGGTTGATTAGTATTAAAAGCATGATAATAATATTGCTGTCTTCGTTCATCATACGTCCAACCCGTGCCACCAAAATAAGATAACCAATTATTAGGAACACCGCCATCTGGGGCTGGATCATGCCATAAATACCAATCACTTTTAGGATTATAACGGCTCGATCGCGATTCTAAAAACCACGGATGCTCATTAGAGGTATGATTAATCACTAAATCAAGAATGACTTTAATATTGCGATGATGCGCTTCACTGAGTAGTAACTTAAAATCATCTAACGTGCCAAACGTTTTACAAATATCATAATAATCACTGACATCATACCCATTGTCAAACATGGGAGAAGTATTAATAGGAGATAACCAAATCGCATCAACTCCAAGAGAATTTCGATTATCTTTGCCATCATTGAGATAATCTAATCGTTGAATGATTCCTTGTAAATCTCCTATGCCATCCCCATTAGCATCGGCAAATGTTAGGGGATAGATTTGATAAATTACACTAGTTTCCCACCATTTAGGTTCTCTTTTAAACATTAACTCTTTTCTCATCCCATAGCTAAATAGATAGCAATCCTAAATCATTTGTAAACTTTCACCCTAGTTCGCTCCTTGAATAAATAAGGGAGTTAGGGGGGTGCCTACGTCTCAGCTTTCACCCTACGCAAATTAAGCTACTTTTTACAAATGAGATTATCTTGCTATATCACCTTCCTTTATATTTTAAATGAAATGGCAATTTAAACATTAAGGAAGAATGATGATAAGCTGGAAAACATCTAATTTGTCAAAGCAGGCTTAAAGGAAGAGTTATGTAAGCTACTGTGCATTTTATATTTTAACTCATAGAGCTGATACACTGAGGGGTTAGGATACTTAGAATGTATTGGTAATCTATAAAGAGAATTTAGGTATATTTTCGCTTAGACTTATTTCATTGAATTTCCATTACGTAGCTAGCAATATCCCTATTTAGTAATAACAACTTGAATGGTCTTTACAATAAGCTTTAAGTCATAAATTAGAGACCACGTTTTCTAATAATTAATATCCATATCTATTGTCAAATTATGGAAAATTTTATCATAAAAATGAGTTCAAAAATGAAAGTACAAACCCTAGCAGGAGTCGTTGCTCTTTTATCAATGCCAGTACTTTATATTGGCGGAATTTCTGAGAGCGTAATCTTAGAAGTGCTTGGTTTTTTAATGCTAGCATTTGCCATGTTGACCACACCAACTATGAAGCTTTTAATGAAAAAATCACAGTAGCATTTTCATGCTAGACTAGGCTTTTGTTTGTTGACTAGCAAGTATTCATCGTTATTTTTGAAACCTTTACAGGGTGGCGCGATATGGCTCCGCCATTTGCCAAAGGCAATCGCGATTATTTCTTCTGATTTAACTTCTTCTTAACGTTTTGTCTCCCTATCTCCCCATCTCCCTATTTCCCCATCTCCCCACCTGAGGGGAATTTCATGAGAATGAAACGACCCTGCTATTTACATAAGGGGGAACAGTGCCAACACCAATAGTTAAGTAATTGATCATAATGGAAACGCAGGATATTATTTTACTCATTCTAGGAGGGCTATTTTCTGGAACTCTTGCAGGATTTTTAGGGATTGGTGGTGGAGTTGTCCTCGTCCCAATGATGGTAGCATTTGGCTATACCCCTGTTCAGTCAGTAGCCACTAGCAGCCTTGCCATTCTCGTCACCTCAACTGCTGGCAGTATTCAAAATTGGCGAATGGGCTTTTTAAGCTGGCGTCAAGTTATCTTATTAGGGATTCCAGCAGTGATCATGGCTCAAGCAGGGGCGTTTTTAGCCAGTCGCTTCCTGTCTTATATGTTACTGACAGGGTTTGGTATCCTCCTGTTGAGCAATATTTATTTGGTACAACTACGTAAGCAACTGGTAAATAAAGGAGCAGATCCTGTTCAGATCATGACACCATTAGCTGCCCGTTTAGTGACTGGTGGGTTAGCAGGATTTTTGGCTGGCTTATTTGGTGTTGGAGGCGGAGTGATTATGGTTCCCTTACAAATTTTACTATTGGGAAATGCGATTAAAACTGCTATTCAAACAAGTTTAGGCGTGATTGTTCTTACTGCAATTTCTTCTTCTGCCGGTCACGCTGCTGCTGGGAATATTTTACCGATTCAGGGTTTAATTCTTGGGGGTGGTGGCTTAGTTGGCGTTCAATTTAGTACCCGTTTTCTACCCAAGTTACCAGATCGCGCTGTTAGCATTTTATTTCGATCCATGCTATTGATACTCTCAGTTTATATTTTTATACAAGCATGGCAAGACTATAATGCTGCCTCTGTGAGCTATATACTGTTCAAAAAGCCATAACTCAAGATATCGTCTCTGAGATGTTTTAAAAGCTGTTGAGAGTGTAACAACTCAGCGTTCGCTTAAATTAGGAAGATAAGGAAAAACAAAAATAATTATAGTGATTCCAAATAAAAAACAGCAACCTAAAAGTAGTGGGAGCATCTTGCTCCCTAGTAGCAGCCAAGATGGCTGCACTACGGAACTGAATTGGAACGACTATAAAATCTTTGTGCAGTCAGCCCGGCTAAAAATTCTAGGAATAAATACTCGAAAATGTCGCAAATAGAGAAAATCTTGCACAAGGAAGATGAGAAAAGTCTTCTAGCAAGATACCATCGGTAGGTTGATAATAAAACTAAAGAGAGACAACAGTTAGTATATCTCTATCTACCTCTCGAAAACGTTACTTACAAAAATTGCCAAGGAGGTTTCATGCGTGCAGTATTAATGGCTGGAGGCTCGGGAACAAGGCTACGCCCTCTAACCTGCGATATGCCTAAACCGATGGTACCCGTTCTTAATCGGCCAATGGCAGAACATATCATTAACCTACTCAAGCGCCACAACATTCGAGAAATTATTGCTACCTTACACTACCTTCCTGACGTAATGCGAGACTATTTCGGGGATGGCAGTGAATTTGATGTGCAAATGACTTATGCAGTAGAAGAAGAGCAGCCTCTCGGAACTGCGGGTTGTGTTAAAAATGTGGAAGAATTACTCGATGATACCTTTCTTGTCATCAGTGGTGACAGCATGACTGACTTTGATCTTAGTGCCGCCATTGAGTTTCACAAGCGAAAGCAATCAAAAGCAACCCTAATTTTGGCTAGAGTTCCTAATCCGGTAGAATTTGGAGTAGTTATTACAGATGAAGATAATCGCATTAAACGCTTTTTAGAAAAACCTTCTAGTAGTGAAATCTTTTCAGATACGGTTAATACAGGGACTTACATTCTTGAACCGGAAGTTTTACAACATCTCCCTGATAATGAAGAATGTGATTTTTCTAAAGATTTATTCCCCCTACTTTTAGAACGGGGTGACCCCATGTATGGCTACATTGCTGATAATTATTGGTGCGATGTAGGTCATTTAGAAGCTTATCGAGAATCTCAATATGAAGCCCTACAGGGAGATGTCAAAATTGATTTTGCTTATCCTCAACAATCTTCCGGCATTCGTGTGGGAGAAAATACAACCATTGATCCCAGTGCTCATATCCAGCCACCCGTTCTGATTGGTAATAATTGTCGCATTGGCCCCAGAGTCAATATTGAAGCGGGGACTGTTATTGGTGATAATGTCATTGTTGGGGCAGAAGCGGATCTCAAATCTCCTATTATTTGGAATGGTGTGGTTATTGGTGAGCAAGCGCATCTTTGGGCTTGTTCTATTTCTAGAGGAGCAAGAATAGATCGACGAGCGCATATTCATGAAGGTGTTACTCTTGGAGCATTATGCACCGTTGGGGAAGAAGCTCAAATTAGTCAAGGGGTGAGAGTCTGGCCCGGGAAACAAATTGAATCTGGAGCCACCCTAAATATTAATTTAATCTGGGGGAACATGGCTCAGCGTAATTTATTTGGTCAGCAAGGAGTAACTGGCATTGCCAACATTGACCTTACCCCTGAATTTGCTGTTAAGCTTGGAGCTGCCTATGGTTCTACCCTTAAACTTGGTTCAACCGTCAGTGTTTCTCGGGATCAGCGTAGTGTTTCTCGAATGGTCACTCGCTCCCTAGTCGCAGGGTTAATGTCAGCCGGAATCAATGTTCAAAACCTAGAAGCAACTGCATTACCCATTACCAGAACTCTAATTCCAACCATGGGGGTAGAAGGGGGAATTCATGTTCGCTTACATCCTAGTCGCCACGATTACCTCCTGATTGAATTTGTAGATGAACAAGGGATTAATATTTCCAAAGCGAAAGAGAAAAAAATTGAAGGGGCTTACTTCAAAGAAGACTTACGGCGAGCACAAATTCCAGATATTGGACAGGTGTTCTATCCAGCGCAAGTCTTAGATGTCTATAGCCGTAGTTTTGAAACTCATCTCAATGTGGAGGCAGTTAATAATAGTCGCGCCAAAGTGGTCATTGACTATGCCTATGCCGTTTCTGGGGCAGTATTGCCGTTATTATTAGGCAAATTTGGCTGTGATGCAGTGGTATTAAATGCCAGTCTTAGTCAGTCGGCTCTTTCTGCCGAGGAACGGGAGACTTTACTCGGTGAATTAGGTCAAGTTGTGGAAGCCCTAAAAGCAAATATGGGCGTACAAGTAGCTGCTAATGGGGAACAGCTAATTTTAGTGGATGAAGCTGGTTTACCTATTCGCGGTGAGATTTTAACGGCTCTGATGGTCAATATGATGATGACAGCAAATCCTCGTAGCTCTGTGGTTGTGCCTGTTCATGCTTCTAGCGCGGTAGAGAAAATTGTCCGTCGTCATGATGGGAAAGTCATTCGCACTAAAGCCAGTCCCACTGCTTTGATGGAAGCCTCCCAAGAAAATCCGAATGTGGTTTTAGGGGGAAGTGGAGACACTGGCTTTATTTTCCCAGATTTACATCCTGGGTTTGATGCCATGTTCTCCATTGCCAAGCTGATTGAAATGTTAACGGTGCAAGAACGCTCTTTAGAGCAAATTCGGACGGAGTTACCACGAGTTTGTCATAAATCTTATACTATGCGCTGCCCTTGGACAGTGAAAGGGGCTTTAATGCGTTATTTGGTGGAAACTCATTCGTCCGATGAATTGGAGTTAATTGATGGGGTAAAAGTTGTAGAGCCTGACACAGATAATTGGGTACTTGTTTTACCGGATGCTGGTGAACCTTTAGTTCATATTTTTGCTAATGGTGAAGATCGCGAATGGGTTGATAATGCTCTGCGAGAATATCGGCAACGAGTCCAAGACTTTATTGATAAAGAACAAGGAGTGGAGGCAGTTAACGCTTAAAACTTAGCGGTTAGGGGTGGAAATCTATCCCCCCTCTTCTTTGCAGGGTGGTTTCATTCTCCTGAAAATCTCCTCAGGTGGGGAGATGGATGGGGAGATAGGGAGATAGGGAGATAGAACGTTAAGAAGATTTTAAATCAGAAGAAATAATCGCGACCGCCCCACCATGTAAGGATTTCAGGGTATTACTTTCAATTTTCACCCCGAGAATGAAACAGCCCAGCCTATTCTTTGGGATTAATAATTTCGCCACAATGTGGACAAATTTGGGGTTGAGTCTTTTTTTTGGCTTTTCTAGCTTGTAATTCCTCAGAAAATCCTGAGGCTAAAATCCCAGCAGGAAGGGCAAATAAGCCAATGCCTAAAATTGCTAAAATTGCTCCTAAAATCCGACCTAGTAAGGTAACGGGGTAAACATCTCCATAACCAACAGTAGTAAGAGTAATTGTTCCCCACCACATTGCTTCAGGAATACTAGAGAAGGCTTCTGGTTGAGCGTCATGTTCTGCAAAATAAATCATTGTAGAAGCAACGGCTAATAACACAGCAAGAACAAATAATGAGAGGAGCAATTCTTCTTGTTTTAACCGTAATACACGACCTAAAATTCTCAGAGAATCGGTATAGCGATTGAGTTTTAGAACGCGAAATAGTCTGAGTAAACGTAAGCTTCGACCAATGCGTAATTGAGGAGAGAGTAAGGGAAGAAAAAAAGGTAAAATTGCTAGTAAGTCAATTAAAGCAAGAGGCGTAATTATATATCTGACTCTACCCCAAATCGGATGCCGATAGTGTAATTTAACGGTACAACTCCAAATTCTTAAAATATATTCCACTGTAAAGAATAAGACTGAAAATCCCTCAAAGGCTTCAAAAAAATATCGGTAATTTTCGTATAATGAATCAACAGTTTCTAAAGCGACAGCAACTATGTTGAGGAAAATTAGTCCTAGCAGGAAGATATCAAAGGCTTTACTGAGTGGATCATTCGTTTCTGCTAGGTCTAGGGTTTTACAAACTCGGTATTTGAGAGAAAAATGAAGCTTTTTCATAATAATTATTCACAACACTGAGGGGGTGAAGGCTGAGAAGTCACTTTAACCTAACTTCTTAGAAATGGTATGAGGTATTTACACTATCACCTTTCAATATAGTAATAAAGGACTAAATTCACCCAAAATCATATATCAGCTTTTCTGCATCATTATGTTATTGGAAATAACATTTTCCTAAGTATAAATCCCACTTTGTGCATTGTTTCGTGTTAAAATGCACAGCAAACACATGATTAATACCTTAAATAAGTTTCTAAAAACTCAAAAGTGGTTTTATTATTGAATCGCTGTTTAATAGTGATACTGATAGAAAAAAGGGCTTAAGTAGGGAGATTTCTAGAACTAATGGATGAGCGCGATCGCGCCTACATTTAAAGCCCCAGCAGGTTCAACTAAGACAATGCGGATATTGCTTAACGGAAAATCTACCATCGTTGTTTATGTAAACCTCAATAACTTGCAATTTTGCCATAGGGACTGCCAATTTTTCTCCCAAGAATGAACAGCCCTGATCTTAAACTAAGGCAGGTGAGGCTCTTTGACTCTGCTTCAAGGCTAGGTAACCTTAAGCTACTTTTAAGCAGGGAGATTGAAGGCAGTGGGTTGAGGTGTATTCCTTTCATTCTCCATGGTTTATTACTACTGCTAAAGATGAGAATTCTAGAGTATTACTGCGAAAATCTAAAATTTTAGATGATTTTGGTTAAAGCAATTTAGTAACTGTTGTTACTTACTCACTACTAAGTAAATTTCTCCCTTAAAAGCTAGTGAGGATTTGTAACTAAGAATCACCTAAGTTCACGTTAAATCATGTCGCTTCATGTATTAATCTGTCTAAATTATAAAAACAATATTAAGAAAACTCTTTACTCAAAAATGGAGATTTTAAGATGAGTGGCAGGTTACGCTGATATACAATCAACGTATGAGGAAAACTTAAATAAGAAGTGATCCTACTTTAAAACTTAATCAATTACTTTAAATTGGTTTTATATCAAGGCTTTCATTTGATGCAACGAAGATTTGCATAAAGCAACTTAACTTTATCTCATATAGCGATACAAAATTATTTTGGAAAAATGATATACATTGATCCCTTACGCTTTAATTTTTAAAAGAGGACTGTATAAAAAGAACAAATTAAAAATGATGACCAATAATTCAAATAATTCAAAAAATGATCAAGAAATTTTCAGCGAGTATTATCGCTTAATTAATTCTATTATTGATAAAAGTTTCGAGTTTTTTGAGTTTGAACGTGAAAAGACTGAACTTTTAAACCATGAAAAGACTGAACTTTTAAACCAAACTAAGCCGTCACTTTCCGATGAAAAAAATAGTATTAGTAGTCAAATAGACGAGGTTGATGTTCAGATAAGGGAGACTGAATCTAAAATTGAAAACCTTAATGTAGGAAAAACTTTCCGTATTATAGGTATAGTGGCAGTGGCAGTTTTAGTAACGGGTTTGTTTCAAAGCCTTTGGGCTACCATAATTTTAACAGGGTTTTTTATTGTGATTGTTTGGCATAACTAAACCAAAAAGGAGGAAAAATAATGCCTGGATTAGGACAAATCTTTAACCAAATAGCAAATTTAGAAGATAAATTAGAAAACCTAAAAAAACAACGGTATAAACTAATAGAACAAAAGGAAGATATTCGTAATAAGATTAAAGGCTGTGACGATGAGCTTGCTTCATTGCAGGATAAATTTGCTTCATTGCAAGATGAAAAAAAAGAGTTTACAAAATCTTTAAACTCTGAAGTTTCTGAAGTAGAAAATAAAATTAGAGAATTAAGAGAACTACTTGATAATTCGCCATCTAATTCAGAGTCTCCTCCCCGTTTATTATCGTTACCTTGGGATGATCCACGTTGGTTTCCTGATGATTCTCCTAATGCTTATCAGCCTCAAACTAGCGGTCTAGCACCGGGAGTTATACGACTAGGAGAGCTAAGGGTAGAAAATAAGGAATCACAATTAGTACAAGTTCCTGCTCTTGCTCCAACCTTTGGGATCTCCGAAACCAACCCTCATATATTATTCGAATTTGACCCAGAAAATCGAGAGAAAGTAATTTTAGGATTGCAATCAACAGCTTTACGAATAATTAGCACTTTTCCAGCTCGAAAATTGCAATGTATTTTTATTGATCCAGTAAATATGGGGGATACTTTTCCATTTAAAGATTTACATCGATTTATAGCGGGTCAAAAAACTTATACTCGTAGCGATGATATTGAGGATCAATTAAGACAATTAACAGATCATATTGAACAAGTTATTCAAACTTATTTAGGAAATGATTATCAAAACCTTGCGGAATACAATGAAGCAGCACAAGCAATTGCTGAACCTTATCGTTATTTGTTTATTGCCGATTACCCTGCAGGATTTACCCAAAGGTCTCTAGATGACTTAAACAGTATTCTTGTCAAAGGGCATAAGGCTGGGGTAAATGTTGTTTTACATGTTGGTAATTCTTTAGAAAATTCGGAAAATAAAAGATTTAGCTCAATCTTTGGTATTGGTAAATTCGGAACTGCCGTATTGAGAGGAGGAAATTTCGGAAATCACCACCAAATATCCGCGGCTTTAAGCCCATATCCTATAACTTTAGATGAGCCTCCTCCTGCAGAACAATTCAACCAAATTATAAAAGCGGTAACAGAAGCAACGACAAGTACGCAAGTTGATACGATACCTTTCTCTAACTTCTATCCTGAACAACCTTGGTCTAGTAAATATGATACTCGTCGAGGTATTAATACATCCATTGGTTTAAAGGGAGCAAAAGATAAATTAGAATTCTGGTTAGGAGAAAATGAAGAAGGAGAATTGACTAGTCATGGCTTATTAGCAGGTAAAACTGGTTCAGGTAAAAGTTTTACTCTGCACGCTATTATTACCAGTCTTGCTATGAAATACTCTCCTGAAGAATTAGAGTTATATTTACTTGACTTTAAAGAGGGAGTAGAGTTTCAAATGTATGTCAACTCGGAAAAGGGGAATAATAATTTCAATTCTACAGAATTGAAGGACGATGAAGAAGATAATGCTTTACCTCATGCAAAAGTAGTCTCTATCGAAAGTGACCGTGAATTTGGTTTAAGTGTCCTAGAGTATATTAATCAACAAATAGAAGAACGTAGTAATCAGTTTAAGGCAGCAGGAAATCTGAATAAATTACAGGAGTATCGAGATCAGACTGGAGAAAAAATGCCTCGTATTTTGGTCGTGATTGATGAATTTCAGTATATGTTCCAAGAAAACGACCAAATTACCCGTCGCTTGAATACAGTTATGGATAATATAACTCGACAAGGACGTGCTTTTGGAATTCATTTAGTCATTGCTTCTCAATCTCCCAACGTTCAGAATATGTCTAGAGAAATCTATTCTCAGGTAGATTTAAGGATGGTTCAACAAATGGACGAAAGTACGGCCAGTGCTATTTTGGGAGATGGGAATACTAGCGCTGTAGATTTATTAGACAAACCTGGGAAAGTTATCTACAATAAGGAGTTTGGCAAAAAGAATCATAACGAAATTGGTCAAGTAGCTAATATTTCTGCCCAAGAACGATATAAGGCTCTAAGTTACATCAAATCTATTGCAGAGGAAAATAACTATCAACGCTCAGAACCTCTGGTGGTATTTAATGGTTCGCAACCCACTAATCTCAATCAGAATCGTCAATTAAAGCAATTATCAGAAATCCCTCAATGGCTCTCATTGAAAGAGTTAAATAAACAGGTTTTAAAAGAAAAAGATTGGATTGTTCAAGAAGCTCCTAGTGTTGCTTGGCTCGGAGAAGCAATGCGAATTGGGAATCATACTAAAGCAATTTTCCGCTCTCGTCCTCGTAGTAATATGCTTTTAGTGGGTTCATCTGAAGAAATTATTTTTGGCATTCTTAGTGGTATCCTAGTTAGTTTAGTTCATTCCCGTAAGCCAGAGACAGCTCAATTCAAAATTATTGATTTATCTATTCCTGATGAGGATAATTATTGGACTGAGATGACAACTCACTTTCGAGATTGTTTTAGCCCTTACTTCTCTATTCAAATCGCCAAGCGTTTCTCTGATAAAGAACAGCAAATTTTAAAGTCAACAATGCTTTTAAGAGAAGTTTATGAAGAATTTGACAGCCGTCTTAACAAGCGCAACGAAAATCCAGACGAAGAAGATTTTGGAGAAACGATATTTTTTATCTATGCTATCGGAAGTTTGAATCAAGCTCAAAACTTACGCCCAACAATGGGTCGTCGCAATCGTGAGGAGTTATCAGAAGATGCAGAAAAAGTTAGTCAGCTTATTTCCCAAGGCTCTGAACTAGGTATTCATACCATACTATGGGTAGAAGACCTTAAAACTTTTCTCAAAATGACTGCTGATGATCGCTCTTGGTTGACTCATTTTGACTTGCGTGTAGGTTTAACAATGTCTGAATCTGACTCTCGCTTAATGTTTGGAGAAACTTATGCTCAAAAATTACCAAGGATGAGAGCCTATTTTTATGATGACGCATCTAATTATTTAGAAAAATTCAAACCTTACGCAGTTCCCACTAAAGAAGAACTATCTAGTTATAGTGAACAATTTCAAAAACGTTATTAGGAGGTAAAATTATGTCTAGAGATATTGACGTTGATGAACAAGAGTTAGAAAAATTTTTAAGAATCTTGGAAGATTTTCAAGATTTTATTCAAGAGCAAATGAAATCATTAGAGCGAAAATGGGAAAAATGTGATGACTCTTGGCAAGGAGAAAGTAAAGAGCGATTTAGCAAAGAATTTACACAAACTTTAGACGACTTAAAAACTGCTGCTAAAAATGGAGATGATGCTCTAGAATATATCGAAAAGTTTTATCAAGTAGTGAAAGAGATGAATGAGCAAACCTAGTTAATTAAGTAGGAGGAAAAATGGCTTCTAATAATTTTTCTTTTAGCATTAAAGATGCACAATCTTTTTTGCAAGAATTAAGAAAATGCCAAGAAAACTTACGTCAAGAAAAATCACAGCTTCAAAACCAATGGAGTAATTTAAAATCATCTTGGGAAGATAAACAGCGAAATGACTTTGAAGATATATTTGAAAAAATATTAAGCACCTATAATGATGCAGAACAAGCAAACGAGAAGCATATTAAGTTTGTGGAAGAAATGATCGAGAAGCAAGAAAAAATAAGTAGTCAAGTAGGTAATTTGCCAAGTCTATAAAAAGGTTGATTTTTATTTGTTGATATTAAAAAGGAGGAAAACGCAAT
This sequence comes from Euhalothece natronophila Z-M001, assembly GCF_007904085.1. Taxonomy (GTDB): domain Bacteria; phylum Cyanobacteriota; class Cyanobacteriia; order Cyanobacteriales; family Rubidibacteraceae; genus Halothece; species Halothece natronophila. Next base: position 1,674,344 of record NZ_CP042326.1, on the reverse strand, counting down.
GGATCAGGACAAAATAAAAAGGCAAAACTTGATTAGTATTGGTAGCATTATTACTGGTATCATCATGATAATTTTTATATTAAACTTTAACAATCCTAATCTTAGAGGTCAGTTTTCATCAATTTTTTCCAATTTTGGTTCAGATTCAGGAGGATCATCAACACAAAATAGATCTAGTGATTCCTCATCAAGTAGTGAAGAAGACAGCCGTCCCCAGAATGGACAAATTTCGCAGCAAGAGAAATCATCGCTTAGTGATCAAGAAGCGGTAGCTCTCATTGAACGTTGGCAAAACTCTAAACAGCAAATTTTTGCACCTCCCTATAACAGAAGACTAGCATCCCGCATTTTAACAGGGGAAGCCTATACAGATAATAGCGGTGCTATTGATTGGCTAGAAGATAATGGAGGTTATTATACCTATAACCTAACTAGTATAGAAGATACTAGTAATTTTTACCAAAATGGAAATTCTGGTCATATCGAAGTTGTTGTGAGAGAACAGCGAACTCTTTGTATGAATGGAAGACCTAGTCAAGATGATAATACTATAGATGATAAAAGATTAGTACGTTATAACTTGCGTAATGAACGAGGAGAATGGAGAATATCAAGCTATGATACGCAAAATGTAATCAACCAACGTAGCAATCCTAATAAATCTTGCGAACTGTAACCGTTTTTTCACTAGAATTAACTTTGAAATACCCTCTTAAGTGGTTAAGATTCGCTAATCAACTTTTAATCAAAATTAGAATATTAGATGTTATATAGCAATGATTACTAAATATCAGCCAGGGCAGATAATTGCTAATCGTTACCAAATTTTAGATATCTTAGGTCAAGGTGGAAGCGGATTTACATATAAAGCTCAAGATCAAACTAACCAGCAACAGGTTGCACTAAAAGTATTATCACTAAGTCAGCTTAATGATTGGAAACAAGAAGAGCTATTTAAACGAGAAGCTAGCATTTTAAGAGAACTTAGTCATCCTTGTATTCCCAAATACTTTGATGATTTTGAAATCGAAACTGCCGATGATCGTCTCTACTATTTGGTTCAACAGTTAGCCCCAGGAAAATCTCTTGCAAGTCTCATAAAAAAAGGTTGGAACCCTCAAGAGGAAGAAGTCAAGCAAATTGCCCATTCTGTGCTAGACATCTTGGTTTATTTACAAACCTTTAATCCTCCAATTATTCATCGAGATATTAAACCTGAAAATCTAATTTATGAAACTCCATCTCAAGACCAAGAAAATACCTTATTCTTAGTTGATTTTGGTGCTGTACAAGCTCATCGTCATTCTTCAACGGTAGCAAGAACAATTGTGGGAACATATGGTTATATTGCCCCTGAACAATTACGAGGGGAAGCTAATTGCTCAACTGATTTATACGGTTTAGCTGCTACAATTTTATTTCTGCTAACAGAAAAGTCCCCGTCAGAATTCCCTCAAAAAGATTTTAAGATTCAGTTTAGTCAGAAAGTTCAAATTTCTAAACCATTTGCTAATTGGCTCGATAAAAATTTAGAACCCACTCAAGAGAGACGATTTCCTTCAGCACAAGTAGCTTGGCAAGCCCTGCCTCATAATTATAACACTAATCAAGAAAAAACTGTTTCACCAGTAGGTAAACTAGCAAGTTTAGCTGGAGTGAGCTCTTTGATGATTATCAGTTTTTTACTAGGAAACAATATTTCTGAACTCGAATACTCAGAAGAAGAGAATCCATCACTGAGTGATCAAGAAGCAGTAGCTCTCATTCAACGTTGGCAAAGCTCTAAGCAGCAAATGTTTGCCCCTCCCTATAACAAAAGACTATCAAAACAACTCTTAACAGGAGAAGCCTTAACAAATAATAAAGGTTCTATTGATTGGCTAAAAAATAATGGAGGTTACTATACCTATAACCTACAAAGAATAGAAAATGCTGGTAATTTTTACCAAAATGGAAATTCTGGTCATATCGAAGTTATTGTGAGAGAACAACGAACTTTCTGTATGAATGGAAGACCTAGTCAAGATGACAATACTATAGATGATAAAAGATTAGTACGTTATAACTTGCGTAATGAACAAGGGAAATGGAAAATATCAAATTACGAGACGCAAAATGTAATCAACCAACGTGGTAATCCTAATAAATCTTGCCGACTGTAACCTTAAGGAATAAGCTAAATGCTACAGCAAATACCAAAAGCAAAAGGTGCTTTTATTGTTTTCACTTTTTTAATTATCAATATTTTGCTCTCTAGTTGCTTACGAGAAATTGCTCAAGAAGCCAACGAAAATCGTTCAGATTCAAATTCACAGAATTCAACCAAGTTATCAAATGATAAAAAAAATGAAGCCTATAATGTTAAAACTCCACCCAACTTGAAATCAAGCCCAAAACTAGAACAAATAATAGATAGTTTATTACTGCTAAGTACCCAAAATAATCTACCAAAAGAAGACATTTCAATTACTATTATTGATATGAATCAAAATTCTTTTGCTTATTATCAAGGGGATGTTTCTAGATATCCAGCCAGCATACCTAAACTTTTTTGGTTAGTAATAGCCTATTCATATGTAGATAATACTCTGATTAATTTAGAGCCAGATTTGTCTAGTTCAATGAGCAAAATGATTACGAAATCCGACAATGAGGACGCTAGTAAAGTTATTGATAAAATTACTGGTACTGAGTCTGGGAGAATGTTACCAGAAGAAAAATTTAAGGAATGGCTTAAAAAACGATCACAACTTAATTCTTTCTTTAAAAGAGCGAATTATTCCAATATTAATATTAGCCAAAAGACATATCCAATTCCTTATTTAGAAGAATATGGTGACTCACCAAAAGGACGAGAGCTAAAAATGAGATACTTAGGAGAGCGAGATGAAAACAACCCTATTAGGAATAAACTGACTACTAATAACTCTGCCAGATTAATGTATGAAATTGTTAATAAGAAAGCAATTTCTTCTCAATATAGCCAAAAAATTAAAAATAACTTAGAAAGAAATTTAAATCCAGAGTATTGGAGAGATATTGATCCTAATTTTGAGTTTAATCCAGTACTCGCTTTTTTTGGAGAGAGTTTATCTCCTGATGTTAGGCTTTTATCAAAAGCAGGTTGGACACCCAATACTCGCCAAGAAGTTGCTTATATTGAAACTCCCGATCAAGAAGTAAAATACATTCTAGCAATTTTTACAGAAAATGAAGCATATGCACAGAATTGGGAAATTTTTCCTAAATTTTCTGAGTTAGTATTTAATGCAATGACTAAATAAATACGTCAAATCATAATTACTATGTCACAACACTTTTCCTTTAGCTTACAAGATACTGAAATTTTTAAGAGAACTCTTGAGAAATTTAAGCAAGAGCTAACTAGCAGATGGGATGATGTGTCAAATCAGTGGAGTAACTTAGAAGCTACTTGGTATGACCAAGAGTATGATAAATTTGCCCCTTTATACGAAAAAATTGCTTACCTATATGAGGAGGCTAGTCATGATTTAATTAATCATCAAGACTTTTTACAAAGGCAAATTGAGTCTAGTAATAAGCTAGCATACTTAGCACTATATCTTGATGGTTTCTCACCTTCTCCACTTCAGTCCAACTTCTTAGAGTCTTCTGCAAAATCTCAACAAACTTATCAGGAGGATAGCCAAAATAATAAAAAAATTAACCGAAAAAAGGTCAAACAACAGCTCGACCACTTTAAGGCTGTTTTAGGAGTAGGTACTTTACTTTTGCCTACCCAAGTCGTTTTACCTTGCGAATTTTCTAATCAACATGAAGTTGTTATTTGTTGCGAAGATGATTACTGGTCACCAATTTTAGTGGGTTTAGATGATGATGATGCTTTGAAAGAAGGCTATTTATTATGGGAAGAAGAGAGGAACAGAAGAATAAACAAACGAGGTAAAGCTATGGATTACACTAATAGTCAGCCCAAAGAATCCCGAGATTATTTTCCCCCTAATTAAAATGAGTTGGCGATCTTAACTAAAGTCATTCGTCATGTTTTTGGTGCATAGATACAGAGAAACCTACCTAGGAGGTGAAAATGCTACAAGCACCCACTACTCTAGAAAGCCAAACACTGTTGATAGAAATACCACAATCGATCGCGCTCTACAAAAAACAATCTCGCCTTGACTTAGCACACAAAATAGAGCAATCCTTCCAAAATATTGGCATCAAAATTAATGAAATTTAATTATTCCCTGTCCAGTTATCAAGAACATCTTTAATTAACACCTCTTGAATCCAAATTTGGCAAACAACGGTTAAGGGAAGGGCAAGAAATAACCCTAAAAATCCAAAGAAAGTGGCAAAAAACACTTGTGCTAATAAGGTAAAAGCTGGAAATAAAGAAACTTGTTGCGCCATCACTAAGGGGGTGAGGAGACTCCCTTCCACTTGTTGCAAAATAATATAAAAAATTAAAACGGCTAAACTTTTCCACGGGGCATCTAAAAGCGCGATCGCTGTAGGAGGGATGACACTTAAAACGGGACCGAAATTAGGAATAAAGGTTAAAAGTCCCGTCAGCATTGCTTGGGCTAATGCTAAATCTATCCCTAGTATGGATAAACCAATAAAACTTAAAATTAATAAAAAGGTTATACTAAACAAAGTCCCTACAAGCCATCCCTGTAAAGATTTTTCACATAATAATAAAATTTCATCAACACGCCGTCGGTAAAAAGAAGGAAAAAGACGAATAAACCCTTTTCGATAAGGAGTGGGATCAGCTAGTAACATAATACTCAACACTAAAACTAGTAAAATATTCAGAATAATCCCAACCGTAGTATAGAAAAAGGTTAATCCTTCCCCTAATAAGCGATTAAATATCGGCTGAATTTGTTGTATAATTTGCTCAATAGTTGGTAAAAACTCTGATATTTCTGGAGAAATTTGTTCTTCTAAAAAAATCAGCCATTCATCAAGTTGTCCAATTCCCTCTGGTACTAATTGAAATAGTTCTTCTAACTGTCCAATAACGGGGGGAACAATTACTAAAACAAATGTAATACTTGAAATTAACAGAATTAGTACAGAAATAACAACAGCTAACCAACGTTGAAAGTTAAATCTTTGTAACTTTCTGACTAAAATATTTAGGGCATTGGCAATAACAACTGCTGTAAAAATCAATAGAATTAATTGTCTAATTTGCCATAAAATATATAATGACAAAGTTAGAGCAACTACTCCCATCCACTTTCCTAAAGTCACTTTTGATCACCCTCATTATGAATTAGCCTTTACAAACCTTTGCCACAATACTATTCCTAGAATAACAGCAGGACTCAACACGATAGCAATGGCTAGACTTGCAGAAGGATGTAAATTTACATAGGGGGCTAGTAACTTGATTGCTGTAGAAATAATTGCCGATAATAGAACAACTTTGAAAATAAAAAAAACTTCCATAGAATCTAGGATAACGAGCTTAGCTTCAAGATAGTCAACAAGTTAATAATATTGCTTCTAACAGAAACTTTACTAACGCATTTTATTCTTAATGAAGCTCACTAGCTGATTCATTTGCTTTTGCATTTTTTCAATTTGACCTTGCTGGGTTTCCACCTTTTGGGTTAATTTTGCCACTTGCGCTTTTAGTGCCTCAACTTCCTCTCCATCCTCTGTTGTGGGAGTCGCCTGTGGTTCAGAAGTAGCAGCTGGTTGTTGGCGAGCAACTTTTGTTCTTGCTTCCTTAATTGCTTTGACCAGTTGTTCTCGTTCAAAAGGCTTTTCAACAAAGGCAAAGTGCTCAAAAGGTTCCGAAATTTTTTCCGTTACTTCCTCCTTGCGTCCTGACATTAAGACAAGAGGAATATTTTTCAGTTTCGGATTTTTTTGAAGCTCTTGATAAACTTCCCAACCATTTTTTTTCGGAAGTAGAAAATCTAAAATGATTAGTTGGGGGAGCTTAGAATGGATTAGATCAAGCCCCTCTTGTCCATCTCTAGCTTCGAGAATTTGCACGTTATCCGATGGTAGCATATCTTTGACCCGCATTCTGATGATTTTACTGTCATCAATGACTAATATTCGTTGTGACATTTTTACATTTCTCCTTAATCCTGAACCAACAACCTAATTTTAATTTGCTTTTCCCCCTTTATCTAAAAGGAGATGCCATTAAAAGAAAAGGCTAAGAGAATAATACCCCTTAGTTTAGCCTGATCTGGTACTGGTTTCACTAGGTAGCAACAATCTCAGTTAAGTAATAGGCGAGAGAGCATCTCTGTCTAAAAATCCCCAACCGTCATCTCTTTGTTCGGTATCCAGCACTTTTAAACCATGCCTATAACTCCCCAGAATAGAGGGTAGAACTTAAAACTCCAGATTAAAGAATTTATTGTAGCAAGTTAAAGGAGAAAATCTCTTATGGCAAAAGTAGTCGGTATTGATTTAGGAACAACCAACTCCTGTGTCGCTGTGATGGAGGGGGGAAAGCCCACTGTTATCTCTAACGCAGAAGGCTTCCGCACCACTCCCTCTGTTGTTGGTTATGCCAAAAACGGCGATCGCCTTGTGGGTCAAATTGCCAAACGGCAAGGGGTGATGAATCCAGAAAACACTTTCTATTCTGTTAAGCGGTTTATTGGTCGCAAAGCAGATGAAATTGAAGAAGAAACTAAAGAAGTTTCCTATAGTGTAACTCGTAGCGGTGATAACGTTAAATTAGAATGTCCTAACCAAGATAAGCAGTTTGCACCAGAAGAAATTTCTGCGCAGGTACTACGGAAACTGGTAGAAGATGCCAGTAAATATCTCGGAGAAGATGTGACCGAAGCAGTAATTACCGTTCCTGCTTACTTTAATGACTCCCAACGTCAAGCGACCAAAGACGCAGGAAAAATTGCTGGCTTAGATGTAAAACGGATTATTAACGAGCCAACCGCCGCTTCTTTAGCTTATGGTTTAGACAAGAAAGAAAATGAGACAATTCTTGTATTTGACCTTGGCGGTGGAACTTTTGACGTTTCCATCTTAGAAGTTGGAGACGGTGTATTTGAAGTGCTAGCAACTTCTGGTGATACTCACCTTGGTGGGGATGACTTTGACAAGAAGATTGTTGACCATCTCGCTGAAGAATTTAAGAAACAAGAAGGCATTGACCTCCGTAAAGACAAACAAGCCCTACAGCGCTTAACAGAAGCTGCCGAAAAGGCAAAAATTGAGCTTTCTAGTGTTAGTCAAGCAGATGTAAACCTCCCCTTCATTACCGCAACGCAAGAGGGACCAAAACATCTTGATATGAGCTTAACTCGGGCTAAGTTTGAAGAAATTTGCTCAGACTTAATTGACCGTTGCAGTATTCCTGTGGAAAACGCCCTCAAAGACGCAAAAATTGACAAGAGTAAAATTGATGAAATTGTCATGGTTGGGGGGTCAACTCGGATTCCTGCAATTCAAGAGTTAGTGAACAAGAAGTTAGGGAAAGACCCCAATCTTAGCGTTAACCCTGATGAAGTAGTTGCTATTGGTGCAGCTATCCAAGGTGGGGTTCTCTCTGGAGAGGTTAAAGACATTCTCCTCCTTGACGTTACGCCACTTTCTTTAGGGGTAGAAACCCTTGGTGGTGTCATGACCACAATGATTGAACGCAATACCACTATCCCCACGAAGAAACAGGAAACCTTCTCCACTGCGGTAGATGGGCAAACGAACGTAGAAATTCACGTTCTGCAAGGGGAGCGCGAATTTGCTAAAGACAACAAGAGCTTAGGAACCTTCCGCCTTGATGGCATTCCTCCAGCCCCTCGTGGTGTGCCTCAAATTGAGGTAACATTTGATATTGATGCCAATGGTATTCTTAATGTCACTGCGAAAGATAAAGGCAGTGGCAAAGAGCAATCCATCAGTATTACTGGTGCTTCCACCCTTCCTGAAGAAGAAGTGGAACGCATGGTTAATGAAGCTGAGAAAAATGCCGAGGAAGACAAACAGCGTCGCGAAAGAATTGAACGGAAAAATCAAGCGGATTCCTTGGTTTATCAAGCTGAGAAGCAAATCAATGAACTCGGTGATAAAGTTCCCTCAGAAGAGAAAAGCAAGGCTGAAAACTTAATTAGTCAACTCAAAGAAGCAATTTCTCAAGAAGATGATGAGCAAATTCAGAAACTAACGCCAGAATTGCAACAGGTCCTGTATAGCATTGGTTCTAGTGCTTATCAGCAAGATGGCGAGGCAGCCGCTGGTGCAACGGGTGCTGATACCACGGGTGCTGATGCCAATGGTGGTTCCGCCGAGTCTAGCAGTAAGTCTGATGGCGATGATGTTATTGACGCGGAATTTTCTGAAACTAAGTAATAAATTCCCATTTTTCGGGTAAACTGTCGGGGGGCAAATCGCTCCCCGTCTCTATTTTGTTACAATGTTAGTTCGGAATTTGATACTAGGAGGAAAATAGCAATGACAAAACGCACGCTATGCGGCACTCGCTTAAAGCAAAAACGGAAGTCTGGCTTTCGCGCTAGAATGCGGACTCGTAATGGTAGAAAAGTGATTAATGCTCGCAGAAAGAAAGGTCGGGCGCGTTTATCCGTTTAGATTGACCAGTTTTGGTAGTGGGCTTACCGAAAGCAAATCGGCTCAAACATCGCAAGGCGTTTAAAACGGTTTACCAGAAGGGAGGACGCGCTTCTGGCAAATATTTTATACTTCGCACTTGGAAGGCAGTTGCTGAGAGTTCGGGGGAGGTTTCTCCTCCGCCAACTCAAGTGGGGATTTCTATTAGCCAAAAGGTGAGTAAGAAAGCTGTGGTTAGAAATCGGATTAAACGCCAAATTAGGGCAATTATGCGCTCTTTTCTCCCCAATTTGCCATCGGGGTGGAAAATTGTGGTAATTGTTAAGCCGCAAGCGCAAGGATGCAAATATGAAGATTTTTTGCGAGAATTAAAACAGTTATTAATCAAATCAGAGGTATTACATGGGGATTAAAGAAACGGTTTATTATGAAGGGGGTCCCCACGTTGGGGATTTAATTATTAATGCTTTGCTGGGTTTGACGGTGATTTTTTTACCGTTTACAGTGGGGGCGATTGTTCGGGCGTTATGGTTGCGGTATCGGATTACAGATCGGCGGCTTTCTGTAATTGGGGGTTGGCGTGGGCGCGACCAAACGGATGTGGTTTATACCGAAATTACCAAATTAGTGAAAATTCCTCGGGGGATTGGTTTATGGGGAGATATTATTTTAACCTTAAATGATAAAAGTCGTTTAGAAATGCGAGCAGTTCCTCGATATCGAGAAATTCATGATTATATTGCGGATAAAGTTGCTAATAAAACCGGAAAGCCCTTAGAAGCGATTACAACTCGTTAAATTGGTAAAAGAGGGGTAACGAATCAAGATAAGATTCGATACAGTGAAACAGAGAAAACAGTACGCGCAGGACGCTTAAAGCATGGATTTTGGGATCGGATTTCTATCTAACAACATAATGCTGCCAATCCTGGATTTTTTCCACGGGATTGTTCCTAGTTATGGCTTTGCAATTATTGCTTTAACTTTGGTAATTCGCTTTGCTTTATATCCGTTGAGTGCCACTTCGATTCGTAGTATGAGACGGATGCGAGTGGCTCAACCAGCAATGCAGAAACGAGTAAAGGAAGTACAAGAACGCTATAAGGATGATCCAGAAAAACAACGCCAAGCCATGAGCGAGGTGTATAAGGAGTATGGAAATCCCTTAGCTGGTTGCTTCCCGGTGATTCTGCAAATGCCGATTTTATTTGCTTTATTTGCCACTTTACGGGGATCGCCGTTTGCTGATGTGGATTATACGGTGGATATGCAGGTGTTCCCGAAAGAGCAAATTGAGTCGGTACAGCCCGAAACAGTAACGACAAAAGCCGAGAATGTTTATATCAATGAGGATATTCATTACAAAATTTTAGGGGTGCTTCCTAGCCAAAATTTAGGGGTTGGAGAAACTACGAAGTTCGAGTTCCAAACTGAGGAAGGAAAACCTTTGCAGGCTTTAACTGAGGAGGTGGAAAGAGACTTAACCCCCAGTTGGGAAGTGGTAAAAGGACAAGAACGAGTACAAATTGAAGAAGATGGAACAATCCGCGCGATCGCGCCTGGAGAGGTTACTCTTAAGGCAACTCTCCCTGGGGTGGCAAAAAATGAAGGCTTTCTCTTTATTGAAGCCCTTGGCCGCGTGGGTGCAGTGGGTGAAGATGGGACAATCCACTGGGATATCCTTGGCATGGTGCTATTCTTTGGTATTAGCTTATACGCTAACCAAAAACTTTCTGGACAATCCAATAGTAGTGGCTCAAATTCTCAACAACAGTTGATTAGCCAAATTACCCCCATCTTGTTTACGGGAATGTTTTTATTCTTCCCACTACCGGCTGGGGTACTAATGTATATTGTCCTCGCTAATATCTTCCAAACCATGCAAACGTTAATTCTCATGCGAGAGCCACTACCAGAAAATTTACAAAAGCTGGTAGATGAACAAGAGAAGGAAGAGAAAAAGCAAAAAGGAGAGGATACCCTGCCTTTTGAAAAACGTTCTCGCAAGAAGGAAAAAGAGAAGGCATAATTTAAGGATCACTATGGAGCAAACGTTGAATCGGGGCCAACAGTGGCTAGAAAAGGTTTTAGCGCTGATGGGAACCCCGACCACTGTTAAACTGTCTAAACCCGAAACAACTGAAGAGATGACCATTGGGGAGACAACTCCTTGGTTGGTTATTGATGAAAGTAAATTAAGTGAAGAACAAGCCAAAGCCCTACTCAAAGATAAGGGACAAACTATTGATTCCCTTCAATATTTAGCGAATACTTTGCTAAATTTAGGTTTAGCGCCAGAAGAGCAAACCCCTCTTACGGTTGAGTTTAAGGGGTATCGACAACAACGGGAAAAAGAATTGCGCGTGTTAGCAGAAAAAACAGCCTGGCAAGTGCTAGAAACTGGGGAAACCGTTGAGTTAACATCTCTTTCTGGAGCGGAAAGACGGCAAATTCATAACTTTCTTAAAGAGTATGATGGGTTAGAATCATTGAGTCGAGGTCAAGAACCTTATCGCCATTTGGTGGTACAACGAAAAAGCAACTGATGCTTGCGCTTAGAACGAAAGCGATGATTGAACCAATTTATATCCCACGACTGCTTAAAGCCCCCGGGAAAAGTGAACAAGTTGAAATTAAAGACTTTCTCCCGGGCTTAGACACCCTAACTCCCATTCGCGGAACTGTGGTGATTACTCATTATGGGACGTATTTAGAGGTATCAGCGATCGCGGAAACGATTAAAACCTTAATCTGCGATCGCAGTTTACAACAATACAATCAACGCCTAGTAGTAGATACCAGTGAGCTAATTTGGCTCAAGGATCACCCCGATGAAGATTTGGGGGCGAATAAAGAGGTAGAAGTTCCCTTGGAAGAGTTAACAGAAAGTTTGCCAGCACAGGGCTATTTTGATCCCGAAAGTTGGCTCTATGAACAGTTCTGTTTGCAAATTCCCATTCGCAGTTTAAGTGAAGAGTCTTCCCCTGGGGACTATGATTATGTCGAACCGCCCCCTGTGGATCAACGTTGGGCAGGTTTGGCAGCGTTAAAAGAACAATTGTCAGATGGGGAGGAATAAAGATGAGTTTCGCTGAAGAGTTTGAGCTACTATTGCGAGCTTGTTATCCCATAATTTATATTCCCACTTTTGAAGAGGAACGGGTGGAAAGCGCGATCGCGACTTCTGCCAAAAATGTCGGCAACCGCGCTCTCTATATTTGGGATTTTGTGGATGGTTATCAAGATAATCCTAATAATGCAGGCGTTGCTCAGCGTAACCCCCTACAAGCTCTGGAATATGTGGAAAAACTTCCTACTGGCAATGGGGCAATTATCATCTTAAGGGATTTTCACCGCTTTTTAGAAGACATTTCTGTGGCTCGGAAATTGCGGAATCTTTCGCGGAAGCTAAAATCTCTCCCCATTAACGTTGTTTTAGTCTCTCCTGAGGTGTCTATTCCCTCTGACTTAACAGAAGTGCTAACGGTTGTCGAGTTTCCCCTTCCTAATAACGAGGAAATTAAAACCGAAATTGAACAGCTAATTAGTAGCATTCCCCAAACCTTACCCGAAAAACAAATTGATGCCTTTGTCCGTTCTGCACGAGGGCTATCTTTAGAACGGATTCGGCGAGTTTTAACCCGCGCGATCGCTGCTCATGGGGCATTACAACCCGAAGATGTGGACTTAGTCGTTGAAGAAAAACGGCAATCCATTCGTCAAACGCAAATTCTGGATTTCTATCCTGCTAGTGAAGAAATTTCTGATATTGGGGGACTCGATAACCTTAAAAATTGGCTCTTGCGTCGAGGTGGAGCTTTCAGCGATCGCGCTCGTACCTACGGTTTACCTCACCCCCGAGGACTGCTTTTAGTGGGGATTCAAGGCACAGGAAAATCACTTACCGCTAAAGCCATTGCCCACCATTGGCATCTGCCCCTATTACGCCTTGATGTGGGACGATTATTTGGGGGCTTAGTCGGGGAATCAGAATCTCGTACCCGTCAAATGATCACCCTCGCAGAAGCCCTAGCCCCTTGTGTTCTTTGGATTGATGAAATTGACAAAGCCTTTTCTGGGTTAACGGGACAGGGAGACTCAGGAACAAGCAGTCGTGTTTTCGGAACATTTATTACTTGGCTCGCAGAAAAAACCTCTTCTGTGTTTGTGGTGGCTACAGCTAATAATGTCCGCGCTCTTCCCCCAGAAATGTTACGGAAAGGACGATTTGACGAGATTTTCTTTGTGGATTTACCCACCCAAAAAGAGCGAAAAGAGATTTTCTCAGTTCACCTTTCCCACCTCCGCCCCTATAATGTTAAAGACTATGATTTAGAACGACTTGCCTACGAAACTCCTGATTTTTCTGGGGCAGAAATCGAACAAACGATTATTGAAGCCATGCACCTTGGGTTTAGTGAAAATCGTGACTTTACCACAGAAGACATCTTACAAGCCGCCAGTCAAATTGTTCCTCTTGCTCGTACTGCTCAAGAAGAAATACAATTCTTAAAAGAATGGGTCAGTGCTGGCAAAGCTCGTAAAGCCTCCCGTGATAATGCCCTTAGTCTGTAAATCTTTATTTTACCTATGAGTTTTTCTGGTTTTATACAATTTATCTTAGGCTTTTTGGTTGGTGTGCTAGTTTTAACCGGCGCTGGAGCTGCCACAGCTTACTTCTTTTTCAATCAACTTGCACAAAACCCTCCGATGCCTGTTTATGAGCAAGAGGAAGAGTCTGAAGAACCTTCAGAAGTAGAAGAAGAGACAGCCGTTGAGCCTGAACCAGAGCCAGAACCAGAACCAGAGCCGGAAACGATTCAGGATCGGTTTGGGGAACAAGCCTTTGAAGCGCGAGTAACTTGGTCAGATGGCTTAAGTTTACGAGATGAGCCAGCCGAGGGGTCATCAAGAGTTGGCGGTGTGCAGTACGATGATAAATTAGTGGTTATTGAAAGGCAGGGCGATTGGCAACGAGTTTACGTACCTGATACGGGTCAAGAGGCTTGGGTAAAAGCGGGAAATGTCCAACAAGTTGATTAAACCTTGTGAATACTAGCTTTCTTCGTCCAAAACCGCTTAAATCAGGAGATACTATTGCGGTAATTTCCCCCAGTGGTGCGTTACGGGATAAGGAGACTTTTGAAAAAGGATTAAAAATATGGCGCGATCGCGCTTACCAGATCAAACTCATTTCTCCCTACGAACAACAGGGCTATCTGGCAGGAACAGATGAGCAACGTCGTCAGGCGTTATCCGAGGCTTGGACAAATCCAGACTATCAAGCAATTGTCTGTAGTCGCGGTGGCTATGGTAGTATGCGCTTGCTAGAAAATTGGTCATGGGAGCGAGCATTACCGCCGAAGTGGTTATTAGGCTTTTCTGATATTACCGCATTACAGTGGAGCTTATATCAGCAAAAAATTATCAGCTTACACGCCCCAGTTTTAACCACCCTTTCTCAAGAACCCCCATGGTCAATTGAACGCTTATTTCACTATTTAGAAAATCAAACCTTATCCCCCTTACAAGGAAAAGGTTGGGGAGGTGGTATTGCCACAGGAAGACTCCTCCCAGCTAATTTAACCGTAGCAACTCATTTATTAGGAACATCCTTACAGCCATCTTTAGAAGGCGTTATTCTTGCTTTAGAAGATGTGGCTGAATCTCCTTATCGAATTGATCGAATGTTAACCCAATGGCGATTATCAGGATTATTGCATAAAGTGGCAGGGATTGCATTGGGGCGGTTTAGTCGCTGTGAAGCCCCTACAGGAACGGTTAGTGGGTCAGTAGAGGAGGTACTGCGCGATCGCGCTCAAGACTTAAACTGCCCGATTGTGTCTCAGTTACCCTTTGGACATGATGGTATCAATGCTGCTTTACCTGTGGGGGAAATAGTAACCTTAGATGGCAATCAAGGAGAACTACAATTTCTAGAATAACAACGACAAAAAACCCCCTCCGGAAAGAGGGGGGAAAATCGAACTAACTAATTAGAGATTAGCCGTTGATTTCAGGTGCTTGCATGGCAACAGGAGTTGCTTCACCAGATGCTAAGTCTAAGGGGAAGTTATGAGCATTCCGTTCGTGCATGACCTCAAATCCGAGGTTTGCACGGTTTAATACGTCTGCCCAAGTGTTGATGACACGTCCTTGACTGTCAATTACAGACTGGTTGAAGTTGAATCCGTTGAGGTTAAACGCCATGGTGCTTACACCTAACGCGGTAAACCAGATTCCGATTACTGGCCACGCTGCTAAGAAGAAGTGGAGGCTACGGCTGTTGTTGAAGCTGGCGTATTGGAAGATTAAGCGACCAAAGTAACCGTGTGCTGCAACGATGTTGTAGGTTTCTTCTTCTTGTCCGAATTTGTAGCCGTTGTTTTGGCTTTCGTTTTCGGTGGTCTCACGTACTAAGCTGGAGGTAACGAGAGAACCGTGCATGGCGGAGAATAAGGCGCCTCCGAATACCCCGGCAACACCGAGCATATGGAAGGGGTGCATTAAGATGTTGTGCTCAGCTTGGAACACGAACATGAAGTTGAAGGTTCCACTGATTCCTAAGGGCATTCCGTCGGAGAAGCTTCCTTGTCCGATGGGATAGATTAAGAAGACTGCGGTGGCTGCTGCTACTGGTGCGGAGAAGGCTACGCAAATCCAGGGGCGCATTCCTAAACGATAGGAGAGTTCCCACTCACGTCCGAGGTAGCAGAAGACTCCGATTAAGAAGTGGAAGGCGATGAGCTGATAGGGGCCACCGTTGTAGAGCCATTCGTCAAGGCTAGCTGCTTCCCAGATGGGATAGAAGTGCAGTCCGATGGCGTTGGAGGAGGGAACTACTGCTCCAGAGATGATGTTGTTTCCGTAGAGGAGAGAACCAGCTACGGGTTCACGAATGCCGTCGATATCTACAGGAGGTGCTGCGATGAAGGCGATAATGAAGCAGGTGGTTGCGGTTAAGAGGGTGGGGATCATTAAGACACCGAACCAACCAATGTAAAGGCGGTTGTTGGTGCTGGTCACCCACTGGCAAAACCGTTCCCAAACGTTTTGGCTTTGCTGTTGTTGTAAGGTGGTTGTCATATTGGATATAAGTCCGTTTTCGACAAGATAAGATGGATATAATTTAGCGTTTTTATTTAACGCTATGAATCCAATATAAGATACTTATTTCAATTTGTAAAGTTTTTTAAGAGTATTTTAAAAATTATCTATCTTAGGGATTAGCCAGCAGGACTGTTTCATTCTTGGGGTAAAAATTGAAAATAATCGCCTGAAACCTTACATAGTGGGATATCGCGATTATTTTTTCTGATTTTACTTCTTCTTAAGAAAAAGTAGCTAAATTGCTTTCCTATCTCCCCATCTCCCCACCTGAGGGTGATTTCAGAAGAATGAAACGACCCTGGCGTTAGCCTGGGGGCCATTGTAAAGAGCGACCTCCGATAATGTGTAAATGGAGATGATCAACTGTTTGACCAGCATCAGGTCCATTATTAATAACGACACGGTAACCACTATCTAACCCAGCTTCGGTAGCGACTTGCTTAACAATTAGTAATAAATAGCCCAGAAGATCTTGATCTGCTTCTTCTGCTGCTGCAATTTGAGGAATTGGTTTTTTGGGAATCACAAGAATATGGGTTGGGGCTTGGGGGTTAATATCCTTAAAAGCGAGAGCGCGATCGTCTTCATAGACGATGTCAGCAGGAATTTCACGGTTAATTATTTTGGTAAAAATGGTATTGCTCATACGATATGTGATGGGTGTTAGACTCCATATTGAAATTTGGCTCTTTAACTTAGAATTAAAGCCACTATTTATATTAACTGTTGATTGCCTACGAAAACTTAAGCCTCTTTAACTTATGAACGCTAGCGACAATATAGGCTACGCTAGCCCCTAATTTTTACTGATCTGTTGCATAGTTCACTGAGAACGGATGATAACTGAGCTACTTGCTTCATTGATGGAACTTTGTGGACGGTTTTGCAACCAAGCAAAAAAAGCAGCCACTACCACTAAAACGATACTGGTACTAACTACGAGTTGTAACATTAGACTATAGCGCATCTATATTTTCCTCTCTTTTTAAGCTAAGTTAAAGTGTTCCATGTGGATGTTAGTTACTGGCACATCTAAAGACAATAACCCTGCCTCTACAGCATCCATCATCACTGGGGCAGCACAAATAAAATACTGGCGACTGCCTCGATGAATAGGAATATAACGTTCTAAAAGATCTTTATCTACATAACCAGTTTCCCCTGTCCAGTTCTCATCACCATGTCGAGGGACATAAATAATTTGCAAGTTTAATTTGGTTTTGATGACTTCTAATTCTTCTCGATAAGTAAAATCTTCCCAACTCCGAGCCGAATAAATCAAAAGAAAAGGACGATCATCTTGACGCTCTACTGCTGTGACAAGCATACTATACATGGGTGTAATCCCAACACCGCCAGCAATCAGGACAAAACCAGCGCTATCCCAATAACGCTCAGTTGTAAAAACTCCATAGGGACCGTCTAAATAAGCTTTTGTTCCAGGTTTAATATTTTTAATGCTCCGAGTGAAGTCTCCGAGAGCTTTAATTCCAAATTCAATACGCTCAGGATGATCACCACTAGAAGACATAGAAAAGGGATGTTCCCGCATCCGAATAGGATGAATACCTAACGTTATCCAAGCAAACTGACCAGGTTGGAAGGTAAAGCCTTCATGACCACTTGGTCTTAAGGCTAATTTCCAAACATCACCTCTAAGAGGGACAACTTCCTCCACTAAATACGGGCGTTTGGTTAATAGCCAAGGTTTTACTAAACGGACATAAGTAATCAACCAAAGG
Organism: Euhalothece natronophila Z-M001; assembly: GCF_007904085.1. Classification (GTDB taxonomy): domain Bacteria; phylum Cyanobacteriota; class Cyanobacteriia; order Cyanobacteriales; family Rubidibacteraceae; genus Halothece; species Halothece natronophila. The sequence continues at coordinate 1,656,939 of NZ_CP042326.1, read as the reverse complement.
GCTACTAAAATCATTGCTGACCAAAGAACAACTTTCCAAAAGAAGCTGAGATAATTGGCAACCCCTAAGGTATGTCCAAAACCAAACCCGACAGCAATCACCGCAAGAATGCTATGGGCAGCCCGCCAAGGTTCATAAGGAATTTTCAAAGGTTTACGCCAAATTGTGGTCGCCACCATTATGAAAAACGCAAGAGTACCAATTACGGCTAATCTTGCTCGCCAAGGTGCTTCTAGGATATTTAGTAATTCTAGAGTTTCTGGCTGGACGATAAATAAAATGATCGGGTGGATCACCACCATGACAAAAGCAGCTAAAGAAGTGTAGCGATGAAATTGGAGTAAAATGTCAATTCCGTAGGAAGCCTCAATGCGATTAACCCTAGCAGTGAGAGCAAATTGTAAAATCATCATCGCTAAGCCAATAAACCCGAGGGCAACAGAAAAGTCAACCCAAAACTCGCGATTCTCTGGCGCAGGATATAATAATACGACTGCTAGAGGAAATAGGGTAATTAGCAAGTAAGCAGTAACCCATAATAAGGCTACAGCAATGGGGTTGTGCATTAACAAACGTTTCATAATTTTTGCTGATACTCAAAACTTATACTTTACTTTATCTTTTTTTCACTGAGAGATTAATCTACTTGCAAGTTCCGTGGCAGAGTACCATAAGTAGGTTTGCAGTGAGCAGCCTATGATTTGGTGGAACTTAGAGCAATACGTTATCTTAAAAGAAGAATATCCATTACATTAAAAAAGGATATGTTTTCATTGTCTTATAAATCTGCTCTTATCATACTCATTAGTTTTACTCTAATCACTGGCTGTGGAGAAGGGTTACAACAACGCCTCGCTGCCGATTCGGAATTAGAGGAACAAGAAGATGTCTCCCCTGACAATGAAGAGGAAGTAACACAAACTGAACCGACAGAAGATGTTCCTGATGAGATTCCTCTTTATCCCAATGCTGAGTTAGTGGATGAACAAATTGATGAGGAAGAGGCTTTTGGAAGACTACAATGGTTATCACCTGATTCCATGGAAGAAATTATTGCCTTCTATGAACAGGAGTTAGGGGAAGATAATTGGGAAGTTGAAACCCCCTTTACAGAAGGGCAAGATGGGGAAGAAATTATGGAGGCGCGATCGCGCTCTTTGAACCTGAGTGTTTTAGTAGCAGATGCCCAAACCCCACAACCTAGTCATACAATTTTAATTGAGTATCAACGCAGAAGTCCTGAAGAAGAGACAACAGAAGATACCACCGAAGAAGAAGTTGTAGAAGAAGACACCACTAGAGAGTTTGCAGGGAATTTTAATGATTTAGACGAAACCCCTGAGGCGTTACAAGAAAAAGTAGAAGATCTTGCAGAACTAGGAATTTTAACTCCTCTAGAAGAAGGGGAAGAAGAGTTTGCTCCCAATGAGCCTATTACTCGTGGCACTTTTGCCCGTTGGTTATTTCAAGCAAATAATGAATTTTACAGCGATCGCTCTAGCCAACAAATTCGTCCTGTAAATCAAGCCGAAACCCGTGCTTTTCAAGATATTTCTCAAAATGATCCTGACTTTCCCATTATCCAAGGATTAGCGGAAACAGGATTAATTCCCTCACGACTGACAGGTGATGATGATGTAACCCGCTTTCGCCCTGATCGTTCCCTGACTCGAGAAACTCTCTTATTGTGGAAAGTTCCCTTAGATATCCGTCGTAGTCTCCCTTCCGTAGATGTAGAAACCATCGAGGATACATGGGGCTTTCGTGATGCTAATGCTATTGACTCGGAAGCATTAGGGGCAATTGCTGCTGATTATCGTAACGGAGAGGATTCTAACCTGCGTCGGGTATATGGTTATACGCAGTTGTTGCAACCACAAAGGGAAGTTACTCGTGCCGAAGCTGCAGCAGCTCTTTGGTCATTTGGAACCCAAGGAGAAATTATTTCTGCTAATGAGTTACTAGCAGAAAATTAAAATTAGTCATTAGTTATTAATCATTTGTTCACTACAGACTCTTCCTACCAATCTGTAGAAAAGATTAATCCATTGTCATATTATTTCTGGATAGTCTTATTATTTATGGAAACTTTATAGACGGTCCCAACTTTTTCTAAATGAAATTCCTCACAGGACATTAAAAAATTAGTAAACTTTCCTTTTAGTTGTAACGATTTAATTACAGTAGAAACTGATTTTCCATATACTTCCTTAAATTTTGCCCCAAGTTTCGTCAACAAAATTGAAGATTCTCCTGTCTCTAATAGAAAAGATTCAACAATATTAATTAAAATTTGGCGTAGCTCTAATGAACTATTTATGGATTGACCTGAATTAGTATTGATTTTTTCTACCTTAGCAGTAACTTTCTTATTTTTCTTTCCATTAGCTTTTTTTAAGGTGATACGAGAGCTTTTTTCAATAAACTTCGTAAAATTAGCCTCTAAATTAAAAGTTTTGACAACTTCATTGGCTGTCATTCCAAAGCGAGACTTAAAACAATTTGAAATTACAGAAGGGGTAATTGTTTTATGAGGAGAATTTTGTTCAACTTCTTCAATAATTTTAATAACTGCTTCCTCTAACTCATTTGCCCCAAAAAAAGTGTAAGAAGAATTGCCATTTAGGTTTTCATTGGTAGATGCAATCGTTGCTTGAGTATCTACTGATTTATTATCTTTAATGATTTTTTTTCTTGCTTGTAATAATGTCTCTAAATGAGCAATTTCATCAATTTTATGACTAATAGATTGTTTTTCTTTTGCAAGTAAATTTTCCAATTGTAACATTAATGCTTTTGTCTCAGGAATTCCTTGATTTAATTCTAAAGAATAAGCATAGGTATCTCCAGTCATGCGATTTTCAATTTCTAAAACTTTGTCTTGACGACGCACTCGCCACACCCGTAGATTTTGACTCAATAATTCATTACATAAATTAGTCAGTAACCAATCCGAGGAACAAACAAAGACTTCTTGAACATTTTGATAATGAAGCCGAATTGATGATCCTAAGGTCATCATCCGCGCATCAGCACTATTTTTACCACCTGGAACATGAACTAAAAAATATCCCCGTTCGTAGAGATCAATATCTTGCTTACTAACGGCAGGTTCTCCCCAGTTGGCAAAAGCCAGTTTGATCTGTAATGGATAAAAGGCTAATTCCTGTAAGTAACTTTCAGCACCGCGATCAAGTCTGATATTTTCTAAATCTAGTAGAAGAATACTGACACCTGAGTTTGATGCTTCAGGGGGAGATTCCACAGTTAAAGCTTCTTCTAAAAACTGTCGTCCACAATCTTTACAGCGATAACGTTGCTTTCCTCGCACGCGTCCATTTTTGCGATAGCTTTGACTGTGACATTGTGGACATTTTGGCATTATCTTGAAATTTTAATCAATTACTTAAAAAATTGCCAACTTCAGATATAACTCATTCAGGATAGCTATGATCAGAAAAGGAAAGGCTTAATATTTTGTCATTATGGCGCGAGATTTACGAGAATTTATCAAACAGCTTGAGGAAAAAGGGCAACTGCGACGAATTACTGCCCCAGTTGATCCAGAGTTAGAGATTACTGAGATTGCTAATAGGATGTTAAAAGCTGGAGGGCCAGCACTCCTATTTGAGAATGTTAAAGGAGCATCCTACCCTGTGGCAATTAATCTCATGGGAACGCTAGAACGGGTTTGTTGGGCAATGAACCGAGATGATCCCCAAGAGTTAGAAACCTTGGGAGAAAAATTGGGGATGCTTCAACAGCCGAAACCGCCGAAGAAAATTTCCCAAGCGGTAGAGTTTGGAAAATTACTCTTTGATGTGGCAAAAGCTAAACCGGGGCGCGATTTTTTCCCACCCTGTCAGGAAGTGGTAGAAAAAGGAGAAGAAGTTGATCTTAATCGTTTACCCCTTTTGCGCCCTTATCCAGATGATGGAGGAAAAATTATTACCCTTGGCTTAGTGATTACCAAGGATGTAGAAACCGGAACCCCCAATGTGGGAGTGTATCGCTTACAGCTTCAGTCTAAAAATACCATGACTGTGCATTGGTTGTCGGTGCGTGGTGGGGCGAGACATTTACGTAAGGCAGCTGAACAAGGGAAAAAATTAGAAATCGCGATCGCGCTTGGAGTAGATCCCCTCATTATTATGGCAGCGGCAACCCCAATTCCAGTGGATCTCTCAGAATGGTTATTTGCTGGACTCTATGGCGGTTCTGGAGTAAAATTAGCTAATTGTAAAACTGTTGACTTGCAGGTTCCTGCTGACTCGGAATTTGTCTTAGAAGGAACCATTACTCCTGGGGAAGTATTACCAGATGGCCCCTTTGGCGACCACATGGGCTATTATGGCGGCGTGGAGGATTCTCCTGTAATTCGTTTTCAATGCGTCACCCACCGCAAAAATCCCATCTATCTCACTACATTTAGCGGTCGTCCCCCGAAAGAAGAAGCAATTATTGCCATTGCCTTAAACCGCATCTATACCCCGATTTTACGGCAACAGGTTTCCGAGATTACAGACTTTTTCCTCCCCATGGAGGCATTAAGTTATAAAGCTGCTATTATCTCCATTAAAAAAGCCTATCCTGGACATGCTAAACGGGCAGCCCTTGCTTTCTGGAGTGCTTTACCTCAGTTTACCTATACTAAGTTTGTAATTGTGGTTGATGATGGGATTAATATCCGTGATCCACGGGAGGTAGTTTGGGCAATTTCTTCCAAGGTTGATCCCAACCGAGATGTATTTATTCTCCCAGAAACCCCTTTTGATAGTTTAGATTTTGCTAGTGAAAAAATTGGTTTAGGAGGCAGAATGGGGATTGATGCAACCACTAAAATTCCCCCTGAAACGGAACATGAATGGGGTAAACCCTTGGAATCTGATCCAGAAATGGCAAAAACTGTCGATCAGCGTTGGGAAGAGTATGGTTTGGGAGACATTAATTTAGAAGAAGTAAATGCTAACCTATTTGGTTATGATCTTTAATTTGCTATTTAGAAAGCTAGGGGTGAGGATTCCAGATGAACATTGATTGTCTAAGGAGTTGACACTCCCCTGCCTAAAGGCGAGGGGATTCTTGGTTCTAACTTATGAACTAGGTTCACAAGACGACGGAACTTGCTGCGATTGGACTTCTCCAACAACAGTAGCGGTTCCATCTCCCCAAGCGTTTTCCCCTCTTAAATCTCCCCCACTGGGAGAGAAAGAGAGGGGGCCGTTCCGATCTGCCCGATCGTACGGAGTCCTTCTCTCAGTATGGTAAGACAAAAAACAGGGGATTTGTTAAAATTCGTAAAACGATGCAAAATTATGTTGCTACACGACCTTCTTGATTATGCTAGAAATGCTTCCCCAGATCAATATTGAGCCTAATACTATAGCAGGGATTACTCTTTGGGCATTTGCCCTTTATTTGAGTTTATCTTCGTTACGTGATTGGTTGATGACTCAGCTAATGCGTTGGTTTAACTTTGCGGAGCGATCGCTGTATTTTTCAACTGAGGAATTTGAACGAACCCGAGAAGCTCGAGAATCTCAAAATGCGTTTTACGCTTCAATTTTTAGCATTTTCCCTTTTCTAATAATAGGTATCTTCTGTAATTACGGGGTTGAAGCCAGTTTAGGTCGTAGCTGGGCAATCAGTGTGGGGCTTTTAGCTTGTATGGCTTTTGGTATTTATGAATTAGGACGACAATCTCAACAATAGTCATAAATATTTAACAGCCACTACGCTATGATTACAGAATAAATAATACTTGGAGATGTTTAATTATGGCTGATTTAATTAGAATACTCTTATCGGTACTAATTCCACCCTTAGGAGTGTTTTTACAAGTAGGAATTGGAATTGATTTTTGGGTTAATATTGTACTTACCCTATTAGGATATATCCCTGGCTTAGTTCATGCAATTTGGGTCATCTCTAGAAAATAACCCTTCCTATAATCACTCCAAAATTAGGTTTCTTCACAGATTGCTCTTGATGAGATATATTCTAAGTAATAGGCTTGTTCAGTTTTTTTAACTGATTTGTTAATTGAGGATTAATTAACTGGCTAGTGTCGCATAACTTGAAAAAATGCAGTTAATATCCTGTAGCCGCTAAATCTACAGTGTAGCTAAATTCCACTCTTTTAACGGTAGTCGCAAACTCGCCATTTTCGTAAAGCCAAAATAGCCTATAACCTGGCTGAAGCTCATCAAGGGCAAACCTATCGCATTCTGGCTTAAATTGAATAGAACTGGAAGGAGAAGCTAGGTAACGTACACCGGCGCGATCGCGCTGAAAATTTTGGTGAATATGACCAAATACCACAAGGTTCACTTGCGGATGACAATCTAAAACCCTAAATAAATCTTCAGGATTTTTTAAACGGCTAGTATCAATCCAGTGGGAGTTAACTGAAAACGGAGGGTGATGTAAGGCAACTAGAGTGGGAGCATGGCTATTGTTGTATAGTTGCTTATCTAACCACTCAAGGGTTTCCGAGCTCAGATAACCATAAACTCGTCCTGGCACTGCGGAGTTAAGTAAAATAAATTGCCAACTCCCCAATTGGAATGATTTATCTCCATAAGTGGGAGGCTTGGTTAATGCTTCTTGCATTAATTGAGGTTGATCGTGATTTCCTGGCAACCAATAAGCAGGAATTTGTAAAGGTTCTAATTGTTGGTATAAGTTTTGGTAAGAGGCAAGAGTTTCATCTTGAGATAAGTCTCCAGTTAATAATAAACCTTGTGGTTGAGGAGTTAAGGCTTGGATTTCCCTTAGCACTGCCTTAAAGGATGAATCGGTTTGTAACCCTAATAATTCTTCCTGAGAAGAGGCAAAAAGATGGGTATCAGTTATTTGTGCAATTAAAAGCGGGGAGGCTTTTCTCATTTGACTAATTCAAGTTAACACTGTTTGGTGATCTTTTTATTAAAATTAAGAAATTTTAATCGTTGAAAGTATTCATATTTCTTTTACCACTAGTTTATCTTTAAAAGAAGAATAATAACCTCACTTTCACTTCATTGATCTTTGCTCTTGATGATTGAGCTCAGTTTATTGAATCCAAGACTGGATTGCACTTTCTAATTTTTCCCGAGCTTCATTAACTTCTATTTCAGAGACAATTAATGGTGGAACAAATCTTAAAACCTTAGCACCAGCAGGGGCAATTAATAAGCCCTCTTTGATTGCCGATTTAACAATTTCTATTGATTTTAAATCACTTTCAGGAGCAATTTGTAAACCATTAATTAACCCCCAACCGCGAACTTCAGTAAACAAATCAGGATAGGTTTGCGCGATCGCGCGAAGGTGTTTTCTCAATTGTTCACCGCGAGCAATTACATTCGATAAAATGTCCTCCTTTTCAATTGTTTTTAACACCGCTAAAGCAACGCCACTACTAAAAGGATTCCCACCAAAGGTACTAGCATGATCACCCCCTTGAAAAATATTGCAAAATTCTTTACATAACATTGCCCCGATCGGAATTCCACCGGCTAATCCCTTGGCACTGGTAAAAATATCTGGTTCTACCCCTAAATTTTCATAGCCCCAATATTTTCCACTACGCCCTACACCCACTTGCACTTCATCAAAAATGAGTAAAATGCCTTTCTCATCACAAATTTTTCTTAAGCGGATAAAATAATCTAAATCTCCTGGGTAAACTCCTCCTTCTCCTTGCAAAGGCTCAATTAAAATTGCTGCTACATTCGGATTTTCTGCGATCGCGTTTTCCATCGCAGTAATATCGTTATAGGGAACATAAGCAAAGCCAGGAACAAGGGGATCAAAATTCTTATGATACTTCGGTTGTCCTGTCGCCGTAATCGTAGCTAATGTACGACCATGAAAACTAGCATGAGTGGTCAAAATCAGTGGGTTATCAATATTGAGAACTGTGTGGGCATATTTTCGAGCCAGTTTAATCGCGGCTTCATTAGCTTCTGCTCCAGAATTACAGAAAAAAGCGCGATCAGCACAAGAATGTTCCACTAGCCATTGCGCTAATTCCCCTTGTTCAGGAATATAGTATAAATTAGAGACATGATGAAGCTTTCGCACCTGTTTGGTAACTGCTTGCACCAGAGTAGGATGAGCATGACCAAGGGTACAAGTTGCAATGCCAGCAACAAAATCCAAATAGGTTTTTCCCTCCGTATCCCAAACTTGACAGCCTTTTCCTTGATCAATAGCAAGAGAAAATCGTCCATAGGTGGGCATCACATACTGATCAAAGGTTTGTGAATTGAATGTTGCTTGCTCTAGACTCATAGTTTTATACTTAGTGCTTTGTGTTTTAATTCTACAATGGCGTAGTTTCGAGATTGATTACTATCGCCAATCTGTGTTCTTAACCCCAATTGCTATGGGATAATTTACCTAATGTACTCCCTCGAGAAAAATTATCAACGGCTACAAAAGCAATTATTTTTCGGTGCTCTCGCTTTAGCAGGAGTCTTTCTTCTGGGAACTTTTTGGTATCACTTTGTTGAACAGTGGAGTTGGTCAGAATCAGCTTATATGACAGTTATAACCCTCTCCACTGTTGGCTTTTCTGAAGTTCGCCCCTTACCAGAACGCTCACAACTTTTTACAATTGGTTTAATTACAGCTGGTATTGTGGTTATTGGTTACATTGTTAACCGTTTTACAGAAGCCATTATTCAAGGCTATTTTCAGAAAGGAATTGAACTGAGGCAAAGAAAACGCTTGATAGATACTCTAAATTCTCACTACATTGTCTGTGGCTTTGGGCGCATGGGAAAGCAAATTTGCAATGAATTTAACTCTGAGTCTATTCAATTTGTCATTATTGATAAAGCCCCAGATAAAATAGAAGCCGCTCGAAATGCAAATTATATTGCTGTAGAAGGAGATGCCACCTTAGATGAAACCTTACAAAATGTAAAAGTTCAAGATGCATTGTGTATTGTTGCGTCTCTCTCTTCTGATGCAGAAAATCTTTATACTATTTTATCTGCAAAAACATTAAACCCTAAAATCCGTGCTATTGCGAGAGCAAATACAGAAGAAGCAGTGAAAAAGTTACAACGTGCTGGAGCTGATACTGTCGTTTCTCCACATCTTACAGGAGCAAGACGATTAGCGGCTGCTGCCCTACGTCCGCAAGTTATGGATTTTGTAGATGGCATTTTAGCCGGAACAGAAGGCTCTTTTTATATTGAAGAGTTTCTCCTTGATCCCTCAATTTGTCCATTTGTGGGTAAAAGTTTGAGCGAAGCGCGACTAAGATCACAGTCTGGCGCGTTAGTTTTAGCCATACGCCGTGCTGATGGAACTTTAATTGGTGGTCCCTCAGCAGAAGAAATTCTGCAAGCAGGAGACATACTTTTTTGCATGGGAACAGCAACGCAATTACGTCAAATTAATCGCATCTTAGTACCGAATCAAGGGACTTCATTGCGCCCCCCACACGAAGAAAAATAACGCCCCATTAACCGAGAGTACGTTCAATATGTTCCATAATCTGTTTCTTTCTAGAATTCAGATTACTAGGAGTCTCCTTGGAATCAGAAACAAACTCAGTTGTGGTTTTTAAGTGATCAAAAATACGTCGTTTGCGATCAGAGGAAAAAGTAGCCATGATCAGGGAGAAAATAATATAGATACGCTTGCCTTAATTTTAACTGATGTGAGCGAGAAGTCGGCATCCACACTCCATAGAGTCTTTGCGGTAGTTCACCAAGCAGCGTAAGTTTTAAGACTCATTACAGAATAAGCGATAATTCCCCTAAAACCGTGGTATGTATAAAATTAGATAATCAATTGGGAGGGGAAGCGAAAGATGCTTAATAAAATTTTGCTTGCAGACTCTGGTACAGGTCATTCTGAGGAAATGTTGCAGTATTTATTGCAATTACCCTCTTTGAAAAATACGTCAGTAACGATTCTTAATGTTGTTCCTTCACAGGTCACTAGTGAAGCAATGACAGAAAAGTGGGAAGAAGGCGGAAAACTTCTAGCAGGGGCAATTCAACGAATGCACCTTGATCCGTCCCAAGTCTCAACTATGTTACGTCAGGGTGACCCGAAAACTACAGTTTGCGAAGTCGCTGAAGAAATAGAAAGCGATTTAATTATTATGGGGTCACGGGGACTAAAACGCCTAGAATCGATCCTCGAAAACTCAGTGAGTCAATATGTATTTCAGCTTTCTAGTCGTCCGATGTTACTGGTTAAGGATGACATTTATGTGACGCGCCTTAAACGTATCATGGTCGCTGTGGATCAATCGGCAGATTCAGAATACTGTTTGGAGTTAGCCCTGTTTTTATTACGAGATATTCCCTCTGGTCAATTATTGTTAGTGCAAGTTGATCCTTCTATGGAAAAAGGAGAAACTTTATCGGGACAAGAAGCAGAAAAAACACCGACACTTGCTCCGGCAGTGGAACAAGCGAAAAGACAAGGGGTAAACTATCAAGGAATCATTGCTGGTGGAAAACCAGGCCCGACTTTGTGTGAGCTAGCCGAAGATAAAAAAGTCAGTCTCTTAATGTTGGGATCTCCTGATCGTCGTCCCAGTGTAGCCCGAACTTTACCGGATTTAGATCGGCTTTTGGGAGCTTCTTTATCTGATTATGTCAGAGTTTATGCTAATTGCCCGGTACTGTTAGGACGACGCATTAGCGAGTAAATGTCCTAACCTTTTTGTGTAGGGCTATAGCAAGAAATAAAGGGATGAGAATGATCGTGTTATAGTCGTTCCAATTCAGTTCCGTAGTGCAGCCATCTTGGCTGCTACTAGGGAGCAAGATGCTCCCACTACTTTTAGGTTGCTGTTTTTTATTTGGAATCACTATACATTCTCGTTTCCTCCCAAACTTCTTGATATTTTTCTCTTGTTTCCTCTGATAAAGGCAATAAAAACTCACTCCGTTCTAAAATTTCTGAGGGAGGGATTCTTAGCTCATCTGCTTTTAAGTCATCAGGAATTTCCTCTTGATTGCCATTGAGTAAAATTGGAGAAGAGCCATTCGTAAATAATCCAATTTGACTGGCGGTTTCCTTTTTCCAACAAAAGTTAATCCATTCTAAAATGGGTTCTAAAAAGCGTTCACTTCCTTTAGGACGTACCCAAACATCTGCCCAAAGTGCTGTTCCTGAATTGGGCGTAATTACTCTAATATTCGGATAACGAGTGCGTAAGTCTAAAATATCATTTGACCATCCAACCGCTACCCAAGTATCCCCAAGAATTAAGGGTTCGAGATAGTTACTAGAACTGTAAAATTTAACTTGTTTGTGTAGGGCGCTTAGTTCACTTTTTAAGTTGGAGATTGCATCTAAATCATCTGTGTTATAAGATTCTCCCAGTTTTTTTAAGGTTAAGCCAATGACTTCCCGTGGCTGATCCAGTAAAGAGATTTTCTCCTTTAATTCCTCTCGCCATAAGTCCTCCCAGTCAGTGGGCGGATCGTATCCTGCTTGACGAAATTTATCTTCATTATAGGCAATAATTGTATTTCCCCAACGATACGGGGCTGCCCAAATTTCCCCTTCTGAATCAGGATTTCCCTGTTGATCACGCTTCACTAAGTCTCGCCATCGGGAAGGGAGTGCATTCCAATTGCTTAAGTCTTCTAGATCAAGAGGCTGAATTAAATCTTTCTCAATTGCTGTTTTTAACCAAAAATCTCCTAATGTGACTAAATCAGCGCGATTTGAGTTTTCTTCTTCCACTAACTCTTCTAAGAATTCATATAAGTCTTCTAGCTGAGAAATAGGGTTTAAATCTAAATTTTGTTCCCCTTCAAATTGCCTTTCAAATGCTCCTAAAACCTGTGAGGGAATAGAACCACTTAAAACTCTAACTTTAGCAGTATTATCGGCATTGCCACAAGCCTGTAAACTTGGCGCGATCGCGCTTATCAGTACCATTAACAAAAATTTACGACGGTTTAACATAAACTGAAAAATTAAATAAGTCTGTAATATTTAGAAAAGTAGTTACTCACCGAATATCATAATTAGTGAACAGGTATCTTACCTAAAATCGTAGAACAACTCCTTTGAGGATCTTTCATGGATCGACTGGAAAATCATATCACTGCCCTAGAACAAAAAATAGATCGCCTTTACGCTGTGGTTGAACACTTGAGCAACCGCATAGACACAGATATGCAAATGCAACACTCCAAGGAGAATGCTTCTGAAAATGCCACTATTGAGAACTCTTCTGAAGAAAATTCTCACCGTGGCTTTAGCGGTATGATGGGACATAAAGATGTCTTAGTGGATGACGACACCAATACCAGTAGAAACACCGCCTCGGATGGGGAGGCAGTTTCGCCAGAAATCCAAATTCGTCGTCTCAACACTCAACTAGCGGCCGCTTATAACCGCATTGCGGCGTTAGAAGAACAACTCCTCGCCCAACGGATTCACTTTTAAGGGATTTGAGAATATTTTTGAAGTAACTGCTCTATGTTACTTAATAATTGAGTTTGATCCCACCCTAAATAGAGATGAGCCGCGATCGCGCAACCCCCAGCCCCCACTCCTTCTTTAACATAACCATCTTCATAAACGGTTAGCTGAGGGTAATTAGATGCGGCAAAACTTAATCCTGTAGCAAATAAGGGAACATCCTGTAAGGTTTTTGCTAGCCCAACGGTATCCCCTGTTAAATCCTCGGTAACCCAACGGGTTGTTCCCACTACAACTTTCTCTAAATCCCCACGACTGCCATTTTTAATCAGGGATTGCATTAACGCATAAACTGCTAACATCTGGGTTCCCCCAGCCAGTAAGACACCAACCTTGCGACTTGCAGATAATGCCATTCCTGCAACAACTATCTGCATTGGATCGCCCACTGCTGCAACAACGGTAAATGGATCAGTGGGTTGTTGTTGAAAATACCAATTAGTTTGGGCTAATCCTGTTTGCACAATTTCCCACTTTTGTTGATGATTGCATTGGGGATGACTACTATTGATTTTATTGGCAGCAGCAATTCTCAATCCTGTTAGTAAAGCAAGTGCGGTGGTTGTTCCTCCCACAACACATTCCCCAATCATTAAATAACTCTCTTTCACTGTTGTTGCTAGCACTTCTCCCCAATGCCATCCCTGTTGAAATAAGTATTCTACCCTTTCTTGCGGCATTGCTTTTCCTGTAGAAACACATTGGGCGGGGATTCCTGCGAGATCAATATGAGGAATTGCAGGGGGATGCGGTAAGCCAGCATTTAAGACATAAACCGGGAGATCAAGGGCTTCTACAAAAGAGCGCGAAATCAGAGTGGGAGAAGCCCCCACTGTTAACGGTGGTAAGGGATATTTGGGATGAGGTTGAATGCCATTGACTAAACATTCTGCATCCGCGATCGCGGTATAACGCCGATCATCAGGAGTTGCCCCGGCAGCAGAAATATTGGGCTGGAGTCCAGTTTCAGTAAAGCCTAACACACAAGCAAAAGCGGGTCGTTTGCCACGATATTGATTTAACCAGCGATTGCCTTGCTGAATTTGGGTATAAATCCGAATCATGATGATCTTTTAATCTCCCATTGTAGCCAAACCGCTAACCCCATTAGAAATAACCAGCCCATGATACCAGAAATGGGATTCCCATCTAAGCCTGTAATAATCGGAGAAGCGCGATCGCTGTAGGTAATTAAGTCTCCCACATTAATAATATAGTATGCCCAAACCAGTCCGCCGTGTAAGCCAATAGCAAGCCCTAATTGCCCTTGAGTTTTTCGCCGCGCCCAAACTAACACTAAGCCTAATAACACCAAGCCTGGAAATTCTGGGAAGGTTTCTAAGATCACATCAAGGGGTTTAATAAAATGCGCGATCGCGAAAATGATCGCATTTACCCATAAAGCAATATTTAAAGAATAATCTCGTTGCAATTCATTTAATAACCAGCCACGAAACAGGGCTTCTTCAGCAATCCCCACACCAATTCCCGTTAACGCCCCTTCTAGAATTAATTGCCAAAAAGGAAGTGCGTTATCTTGCCAATTTAACCAGCCTAAACTGCCTTGCAATAAAAATAATGTAAAAGTTAAAATTAAGCCAATTATTAAACCTTGCAATAAGTCTAAGCCAAAGCGAGAATTAATCGTTAAGCCCACAGCTTGATAAGGGTGAGATTTTTGATAAAGGAATTTCTCAGTGACTCGAACTAAAATCAGAAAAAGAACAAATAACCATCCCATTGTTAAAATTGTAACCAAATCTTGATCCCCAGCTAACAATACTTGAATGGGAATGGCAACAGGTAGCCAAATTAACAGTAGCACGAAGATAAATAAACCAATACGGAGGGGAGCAGCTAAACTTTGAATCTGTTTAATTCGATTTTGCATTATTATTTACGTCTTGAAAGGCTTTTAACCTTAAAAACCATAGTTCTTCTAGAGTAACTATAATATTTTAATAATAAAGATAAGGCAAGCTAGCAATAGGTAAAAGGAAATGAATAATCAATAATACTGCTTTTTAGCATCTTTATTATGAGAAAGCTAAAACAATAACATCATTGAGTAGCTTTCAAAAAATCTTGATAATTGTTCGTTTATTTTAAAAAAGATCACCAAGAACTCGATTGACTTAAAATTATGATCATTGAAGTTTTAGCTGTTTTGGCTGTTTCCGCTGCTGCAGGAATGCGAATTGCCCTTCCTTTACTAATGATTGGCTTTATTGAAAGTCGCGAGTTTTGGTCAAATGTTCCCTTGTTAGATCGCATCCATCCTCAAGTAGTTTTAGCAATTTTAATTAGTTGGTCTTTATTTGAATTATTAGGATCAAAACAATTACTAGGACAACGGGTTTTACAGTTAATTCAATTAGCCTTGAGTCCACTGGCAGGTTTACTTTTAGCCGTAACTGTGGGAAGATTTGCAGACTATAGTACAGCCCAACTTTGGTTAATTGGGATTAGTGGTGGACTCTTTGCGTTTGTTTTACAGCTAGTGCAAGTGGGCTGGTTTTTTCGCTTGCGAGGGATTCCCCCTTGGGTAGCAGTGGGGGAGGATATTTTATCAGTTTTATTGGTTATTTATGCGTTTAATGCACCAGAACAAGGGGGGTTAATTGCTATGATGTTACTTTGGCTTGCTATTCGTAGTTCCTCGGCTTGGAAAAAGTGGCATCACAGTTCAAAAACCGTCACTAAGAATTAGAGGGTTAGATTTAATTGTGAAACTTTTACGGTGGTTTATCTTAGGAATAACGCTATTTTTCTTGCTTAAAACTTTTTATGATCATGGGCAAGATGTTTTAGCCATTGAATTAAGAGAATCCCATCTTAATTATAGCGCGATCGCGCTTTTTGTAACTCTTTTTGCTCATATTTGGTCAGGAATCGTTTGGGCAAACATTCTCTATTTTTTACAACAACCTGCTTCTTTAAGTTGGGTGTTACCTGTTTATTTACAAACCAATTTAGCCAAATATATCCCTGGGAATGTTTGGCATTTTTATGGACGCATTCGAGCAGTCCAAGCTACAGGAACTGATTTAACTACGGCTACCCTCTCTACCCTGTTAGAACCACTTTTAATGGCGACAGCAGCGGTTCTAATTACCTTAGTCTCTATTCAACAAAGTTGGCTTAAAAATCAAGAAAATTGGTTTTATCAATTACTCCCCTTTTTATTTGCAGGAAGTATTTTAATTTTGATTCACCCTTATTGCTTTAATCCTGCTTTAAGGCTAGTAGCTCGTTTCAAGAAAAAAGCCACTAATAATGCCTCGTTTCAAATTAAACAGTACCCTTGGTTCCCTTTATTAGGAGAATTAACATTTGTTGGGTTAAGAGGGATTGGTTTTATTATTATATTTATGGGATTTACTAACTTAACCTTAGAGCAGTTTCCTCTTTTATTAGGGGTATTTAGTCTTTCTTGGTTTTTTGGTTTAGTTGTGCCATCCCCAGGGGGAATTGGAGTTTTTGAAAGTAGCGCGATCGCGCTTTTAGGTAATACCTTTTCCCCAGAAATTATCCTTAGTAGTGTTGCTTTATTTCGTCTTCTTAGTCTCAGCGCAGAAGCAATTGCAGCCACCCTAGCCTTTTCTTTCACTAAACTAACACAAAACTAATGGAACTAGAAATCAAGGAGTTAACCAAAGACAATCTAGACAAAATCATCGCACTGGATCAAATTTGCTTTGGAGGACTGTGGACAAAAGGCGCTTATGAACGAGAAATCGACAGCCCGAGAAGCCTTCTCCTTGGCATATTTCAAGTTGATCCTTCCCCCTTACATCAAGAATTAATTGGTATGAGTTGCTTTTGGGCAATTGTAGAAGAAGCCCATATTACTCTTCTTGGCATTGATCCCAACTATCGTGGACAAGGCTTAGGAGAACTGCTACTATCCCATTTACTACTGCAAGCTCATCAGTGGTCACTAGAACGCGCCACCTTAGAAGTGAGAGCTTCTAATACCACAGCAATTAACTTATATCAAAAGTTGGGATTTGAAATTGCAGGGCGACGGAAAGACTATTATCCCCTCCCCCCAGAAGATGCCTTGATTTTATGGCGTTCTCGCCTGCAAGAGCCAGAATTTTCCCAAGAAATGAAAAATATTCAAGAAAAAAGATGCGCTGCCCTCTTGACGAAAGGCTGGGATATCTTGCAAAGTAGTTAAGGTTTGAATATTAAAAATTGTCTAAAGCCTGCTGTCATTCGCAACGAACCCCTTGAAAACGAGGAAAAATTAAAATGAATATTTCTCCTCCAAAAAGTTAGCGTTAATACAAAGCGCGGGATCGCCTATGTTAGAATCAGCGTAACAAGGGTACGCAGCAGGTGATAACAATAGGCTATGTTTGAACGCTTCACAGAAAAAGCAATTAAGGTGATTATGCTTGCCCAGGAGGAAGCACGTCGCCTCGGTCATAATTTCGTTGGCACAGAACAGATCCTCCTCGGCTTAATCGGAGAAGGAACTGGTGTCGCTGCGAAAGTTCTGAAATCAATGGGGGTTAACCTCAAAGATGCTCGGATCGAAGTTGAAAAAATTATCGGACGGGGATCAGGATTTGTCGCGGTAGAAATTCCGTTTACGCCCAGAGCAAAACGAGTTTTAGAGCTATCCCTAGAAGAAGCTCGTCAACTGGGACACAACTATATTGGCACAGAACACCTCCTTCTCGGTTTAATTCGCGAGGGCGAAGGTGTAGCGGCGAGAGTCTTAGAAAACTTGGGGGTTGATCTCTCCAAAGTCCGCACGCAAGTGATTCGGATGTTAGGAGAAAATGCCGAAGTTTCTAGCGGTTCTAGCCAAGGTCGAACAAAAACCCCCACTCTCGATGAATTTGGCTCTAACCTTACCCAATTAGCAGGGGATAGTAAGCTGGATCCAGTGGTAGGTCGTCAAGAGGAAATTGAGCGGGTTATCCAAATTTTAGGTCGGCGGACGAAAAATAACCCGGTTTTAATTGGAGAACCAGGAGTTGGTAAAACTGCCATTGCTGAGGGGTTAGCCCAGCGCATTGGTAATCAAGACGTTCCTGATATTCTCGAAGATAAGCGGGTAGTAACTCTCGATATTGGGCTGTTAGTTGCTGGCACCAAATATCGCGGGGAATTTGAAGAACGCCTGAAGAAAATCATGGATGAAATTCGTCAAGCTGGAAATGTGATTCTGGTTATTGACGAAGTTCATACGTTAATTGGAGCAGGGGCAGCCGAAGGTGCAATTGATGCAGCCAATATTCTCAAACCCGCTTTAGCACGAGGCGAATTGCAATGTATTGGTGCAACCACCCTCGATGAATATCGCAAGCACATTGAACGGGATGCTGCTTTAGAACGGCGTTTTCAACCAGTGATGGTGGGTGAACCCACAGTGCAAGAAACGGTGGAAATTCTCCATGGATTGCGCGATCGCTATGAACAGCATCACAAACTACGGATTACTGATGGCGCACTAGATGCGGCAGCGAAACTCTCAGATCGCTATATTTCAGACCGCTATCTCCCTGATAAGGCAATTGACCTTGTGGATGAAGCCGGTTCACGGGTGCGTTTAATTAATTCGCAACTGCCACCAGCAGCGAAAGAATTAGATCAAGAATTGCGTCAGGTTCTCAAGCAAAAAGACGATGCTGTCCGATCTCAGGATTTTGATCGGGCCGGAGAATTGCGCGATCGCGAAATGGAAATCAAAAGCGAAATCCGTAACCTTGCCTCTGCTAAAGACACAGAAACCAGCAAAGATGATCAAGTTGGTCCTGTAGTAGATGTAGAAGAAATTGCCGATATTGTCGCTTCTTGGACAGGCGTTCCCGTTAGCAAGATTACCGAAACTGAGTCGCAAAAACTCTTGCATCTCGAAGAAACCCTCCATGAGCGTCTCATTGGTCAAGAAGAAGCAGTTAAATCTGTTTCTCGTGCCATCCGTCGCGCCCGTGTTGGCTTGAAAAACCCCAACCGTCCCATTGCTAGCTTCGTCTTCTCTGGCCCCACTGGTGTTGGTAAAACCGAGTTAACTAAGGCGCTAGCCAGCTACTTCTTTGGGTCAGAAGAATCTATGATCCGCTTGGATATGTCTGAGTTTATGGAACGGCACACCGTTTCCAAGCTCATTGGTTCTCCTCCAGGATATGTGGGCTATAACGAAGGAGGACAATTAACCGAAGCTGTCCGCCGTCGTCCTTACACCGTAGTCCTCTTTGACGAAATCGAAAAGGCGCACCCCGATGTCTTCAATATGCTTCTACAGATATTAGAAGATGGTCGCCTCACTGATGCCAAAGGGCGCACGGTGGACTTCAAGAACACCTTATTAATTATGACCTCTAACATTGGTTCTAAGGTCATTGAAAAAGGTGGTGGCGGCTTAGGCTTTGAGCTCAATGAAGACCAAGCAGAATCCCAATATAACCGCATCCGGTCTCTCGTGAACGAAGAGTTGAAACAATACTTCCGTCCTGAATTCTTGAACCGTCTCGATGAGATCATTGTCTTCCGTCAACTCAACCGCGAAGAAGTCAAAGAAATCGCCGAAATTATGTTGCGAGAAGTCTTCTCTCGTCTCACTGAACAAGATATCAAGTTAGAAGTCACCGAAGCGTTCCGGGAGCGATTAGTGGAAGAAGGGTATAATCCCAGCTATGGTGCGCGTCCCCTCCGTCGAGCGATTATGCGCTTGTTAGAGGATATCCTCGCTGAGGAAATGCTGTCGGGTCGTCTCTCTGAAGGCGATACCGCCACCGTTGACGTGGTCGAGGGAGATGTCAAAGTCTTCCCGAAACAGGAAAACCAAGAGTTGCTTCCTCAAGGATCAGAATCATAATTTAGGTTAATCACCTTAGTTGCTGTTAGTTCTTGAATTGAAGAAAGGCGGTAGATACTCACTGATCTACCGCTTTTTTTCTGGTTGGCTCTGTTATAGTGATTCCAAATAAAAAACAGCAACCTAAAAGTAGTGGGAGCATCTTGCTCCCTAGTAGCAGCCAAGATGGCTGCACTACGGAACTGAATTGGAACGACTATAGCTAGTAGTCAACAAGAGTAATAATAGGGACATCAGGGAGTTTATTTCTTCCCTCTAAGTCTTTTAATTCGATGATAAATCCAAATCCTAATAGTTCACAGTCGATTTTGTTAACTAAATCTGCGGTTGCTTTTGCCGTTCCCCCTGTAGCAATTAGATCATCAACAATTACTACTTTTGAGTTAGGTGGTAAGGCATCTTGATGCATTTCTACTTTATCTTTGCCATATTCTAAGTCGTATTCCATACTATGAACCGCTGCCGGTAATTTCCCAGGTTTACGGACAGGAACAAATCCAGCGTTAAATTGATAAGCAAGACTCGGTCCAAATAAAAACCCCCGTGATTCAATCCCAATAACATAGTCGGGGATCAGGTTAGCTTTTTGAAACTTATCACTTAAGGTATCAATGGTGTAGCGCAGTCCTTCGCGATCGCGCAGTAATGTTGTAATATCACGAAAAATAATTCCCGGTTTTGGAAAGTCTGGAATATCTCGTATTAGTGCCTTTAAATCCATAAAAATTCCTTACTTTAACTCCTTTCAAATTATCCCACATCCTGCTCTTTCCCTAGCAAATAACTTTGAACCATATTATCTCTCAAAAGCTAGTGGAAACTATATTAGTTAAATGATCTTGATTGCGGATGATTACTTCACCTAAAATTAAACACCCCACAAAAATAAATAGAACTCCCATACTTTTTTCTAATAACTTTTGCGAGAGGCGATTTGCAATACTAGATCCTAACTGCGCTCCAATTAAAACCCCCGGAACGGTAAAAATAACTAAATTGGAAACAGTGTTTAATGTTTCTCCTCCTGCTTGGATAAATTGAAAAACATGACCCACAGAGGCAATGAGAGCAGTAATCGCTACAATAAAAACACTTGTGGCTACAGCTACCTTACTGGGAATATGACAGCGTTGAATGAGAAAAAAGCCATTAAGTTGTCCTAACCCTGTAGAAATCATACCAATAAATAAACCACCAATACTAATGAGTAATCGCCCTTCTGCACGATCGCTGATCGTATAGCAAAACGTTTCTCCCGTATTAGTTGTAAGGCAAGTTTCGGGTTCTTTTTTTTCAAAATCGGTATTTTGTTGATCTAATAATTCTACCGTTTTTTCTTCAGGAGAACGGAGAAAACTGGTGGCAATCACTAATAAGCCAATGCTTAAAATAGTCTTTAAAATATCTGAAGGAATAAACCCCGCCACCCAAGTTCCAATTAAGGCACTAGGAATACTGAATAGCAGTAGCATTCGTCCTAATTGATAATCAATTAATCCCTTTTTGATATAGGCATATAGCCCACTGCTAAACCCAAAAACTTCAGTAATTAAACCCGTTCCAATTGCTACAGCAGTTGGCAATTTTAATCCTAATAAAAACAAAGGCGTAAAAAACGTAGCTCCTTCCACTCCCGAAGCCATCGCAATAGTCGCAATAGCTATTCCTATGGGGAACATATACCAAAATTCTAAACTCATTTTTTTTTGTTTGTCCTTTGTCCTTTGTCCCTTGTAAACTAATGACTAATGACCAATGACTAATAACTAATGACCAATGACTAACGACAGCCTAAACTCTCTCGGGTGGAAACACCAGTTACAGGATTTACTCCTTCAGCTTTTTCACAAAATAACTTAATTTGATAGCGATCTAAAATGGCATCAGTAAAATCAGCACCAGCAATTTTAGTATTTTCAAAACTACTACTACTCATCACTGTGCCAATAAAGATGGCATTTCTTAAATCTGAGCCATCAAAAACAACGCGATCCATTAACGCCCCACTTAAATTTGCCCCTGATAAATCAGCATTAATTAATTTCCCTTGGGTAAACATGGCATTTTCTAAATTTGAGCCATGAAAATCTGTACGACGCATATCAGCAGCCGCAAAAACTGCCCCAACTAAATCTTCATTAGAAAAATCGCGATCGGATACAACAGTGTGGGTATAATTAACACTTTTATCTTGAGCAACTGCTGGTTTAGCATCTAGTAAAATCCAAATTCCAGCTAATAAAAAAGCAAGAGCAAGGTAGAAAAGTCGTTTTAATAATTTCTTGATCATAATTCCTTATTTGTTATGTCTTTACCTATCACTTATAATAATCAAATACTTGTTTCTCAGTTCATTAATAATGACTACTGCTATTATCCCAGTTATTCTTGCAGGGGGAAAAGGAGAACGCTTTTGGCCCCTGAGTCGCCGTCAACGTCCAAAACAATTCTTATCTCTTGATGGTAGCGGAAACACGCTTTTGCAAGCAACTGCACACCGATTATTAAACCTCGCCTCAGGCTGGAATAATATTTGGGTCATCACTTCAGAAATGTTGGCTTCAGGGGTACAAAATCAATTACCCCAACTTCCCCCAGAAAACTGCTTAGTTGAACCTGAAGGAAAAGATACTGCACCGGCGGTGGCTTGGGCAACTCTTGAAATTGCCAAGCGGTATGGAGAGAATGCAATCATTGCTTTTTTCCCGGCTGATCATTGGATTGGGGATACGGAAAAATTTGAACAGACGATCGCGGCAGGAGTCGAATTAGCCACACAAGAAGCTGCCATTGTCACCCTTGGCATTAAACCCAGTTATCCTGCAACAGGATATGGCTATATTGAACAGGGAAACACCACAGGAAATTATCAAGGGTTATCCACTTATCAGGTAACACGATTTACAGAAAAACCCGATCGCGCTACCGCAGAATCTTTTATTGATACCCAACGCTTTAGCTGGAATAGTGGGATGTTTATTTTTCGCGCTGAAGTTGTCTTGGCTGAATTAAAGCAACACGCCCCAGAAATTGTAACTCCTTTACAGGAAAAAGGAAAAGCCGCCTATAGCGATCTCCCCAAAAATAGCATTGATTATGCCTTAATGGAAAAAACCCAACTGGCTTATGTGATTCCTAGTGAGTTTGGTTGGGATGACTTGGGAGACTGGAAGGCACTAGAACGATTATTGAAAGGAGAAAAGGCGAATGTAGAGGTGGGAACTCATTTCGGCGTAGATAGCCAAGGTTGTATTATTTATAACGCTAATCCTGAAGAAACTGTAGTAACTTTAGGCTTAGAAGATGTGGTGATAGTGCGCGATCGCGGTGTTACCCTCGTTGTCAAAAAAGATCGCACTCAGGATATTAAACAGCTTCTAAAAGAACTACAAGCAGACAATCGTTTCCACAACCTGTTATAAGGGTGATGTAATATCCTTTAACATTCAAACAAGAGAGAGAAACTGTGGTCTTCCTTACTCAAAATACCAGTCGTCAACGAGAAATTTTAGAAGTTGTTTTCCGCAACGGTTGGGATTATATGCGCCGTCTTCTCACCGTTGGCAAAGCAGAATCTCCTGAGTTACCGACACCGACAGTTCTCCGTAATATCCTTGTAGATTTGGGGCCAGTTTATGTCAAATTTGGACAACTGTTAAGCACTCGCCCTGATATTATTCCAGCAGACTATGTGGAAGCCCTCACTGCATTACAAGCCAATGTTCCTAGTGTTGCTTGGAGTCGCATTGAAGGTGTCTTAAAAGACCAATTAAATGCCCCTGTGGAAGACATTTTTTCTGAATTTAATCGTGAACCTGTTGCAGCGGGTTCAATCGCGCAAACCCACCGCGCCACCCTCAAAAATGGACAAGAAGTGGCGGTTAAAGTTCAACGTCCGGGCATTGATCAAGTAGTGGAACAAGATATTGCCCTAATTAAAGGCGTTGCTGACTTAGTCTCTCGTACTGACTTTGGAGAAGACTATGATGTGGTTGCCCTTGCTGAAGAATTTACAAACGCCCTCCGCGCTGAACTCGATTTTACCCAAGAAGCTGGCTATACCGATCAACTCCGAAGCAATTTAACCAATAGTCGGTGGTTTGATACGAAACAAGTTGTGATTCCTAAAATTTATTGGGATGTCACCACAGAAAAATTAATGGTAATGGAATGGCTAGAAGGTTGTCCCATTTTAGAAGCTGACATTCCTGAATCTCAAGAAAAACGCCGCCAAGAAATTACAACCTTATTATTTCGTGTCTTTTTCCAACAAATTTATCTGGATGGTTTTTTCCACGCCGATCCCCATCCTGGGAATATTTTTTATCTGCAAGATGGACGCATTGCCCTAATTGATTGTGGCATGATTGGACGGCTTGATCCGCGCACGCAACAAATTTTAACGGAAATGTTACTGGCGGTGGTAGATATTGATGCCCAACGCTGCAGTGAATTAACTTTAGAACTTTCAGAAAGTGCCGTAGGCGTTAATTTAACTAATCTCGAAAATGATTATGATCGAATGTTGCGGAAGTATTATAATCTGAGTATTTCCCAAATCAATTTTAGTGAAGTTTTTTATGAAATTTTAGAAGTTTCTCGTAAAAACAATGTTAAGTTACCTAGCAACATGGGGCTTTATGCTAAAAGTTTAGCAAACTTAGAAGGTTTAGCCAGAGGGTTTAATCCTGAAGTGAATTTATTAGAAGAAGTTAAACCCTTAATGACGGATTTATTTCGGAATCAAATCTTTGGCAGTAACCCCATTCCAACACTATTAAGAACAACATTAGACCTAAAAAGTTTATCTTTACAGGGCCCACGACAATTAGAATTATTATTAGATCGTGTTACCTCTGAAACCATTAGTTGGAACTTAAATATTCGGGAATTAGATTCCCTGCGAAAAAGTTTAGATGATTCTGCTAACCGCCTTTCATTTAGTATTATTGTTGCTGCTTTAATTATTGGGGCTGCGACAATCTCAGCGAATGCTCAAACGCCGCAATTATCTTTAATTAGTAATGTTTTATTTGCGGCTGCTAGTTTTATTGGCTTTTGGTTAATTGTGAGTATTTGGCGATCTGGGCGTTTGAAGTAAATTAGTCATTAGTCATTAGTCATTGGTCATTGGGCTACAAAGAACAAAGGACGAAGGACAAACAACGAATAACAAACAACAACTGATTACTGGTAAATTTTACGACTAAGGATGGTAGTAACTGCCAAAATTAAGCTGAGAAGGAAGCCAGTGGCAGCAATAAGGGGGTTATCAAGGTGACGGATACTAATTGCGCTTAAAGCCCAAATAAACACGCCTATAAATGGAATATCACCCCTAGTCCAGGCAATCCAAAGCGCGATCGCGCCTCCAATGATCATCATAATCACTGTCCAAACTTCAGGAGAAATCCCCCATCCCGCCCATTCCCAATGGGTTAAAGAGACTCCCCCATTGACAATCGTTGCCACACTAATCCAAGCGAAGTATATAGTTAAGGGAAATTTAACAAACCAACGTTCTCGTTTCCCCAATTTCAGTCCATCTAATTTGGTATAAATCTGCATCAAGGGGAATAAAATCACCACCATAGCTAAAAATGACCAGCCAAAGAAGCCCAGTTGAAATAAAAACACCCAAGCAATTTGTGCCACACTCGCCACCACTAGCCAGTAACCGAGACGGCGGAATAAGGGTTGGGAACGTTGCGCTGGTAGTGCCTGATAAATGGCAAAACTAAATAAGCCCAGATAAATTAACCCCCAAATGGCAAAGGCGTAGTTAGCAGGGGTAATTAATACTTCTCCAAATACTTGGTTGGAGATTTCCCCTAGGGTTAACCCTCGCAGGGGTCGCACATTGGCAAGTATATTAACGCCAAAAGCGGCAAAAACAGCGATCGCGTTTAGAATTTGGCGAAGGAGGTCTCGTTGGGAGGACATGAGGCTAAATTGGTATAAGTGTTTCATAGCGGGAAGCAAGCCACATCAATCAATAATGTAGCTTGTCAACCCATTAATTTCAGCGATAATTACCTTCGGCTTGGGCTTCTTACGTTTGGATGAAACCTCCAAACTAAGCCCTCACTCGTCTAAATACTTTTCTAAGGCTTCTGAAACTAACTTGGTCATACTTGTCCCTCGTTTTTCCGCAGTAGCCTTCAAGCGTTCATGTAAATCTTCATAAATGCTAATGCGGTGACGGCGGTCTTTTCGACGCTTACTCTGTGGCTTATAACTGGCGCTATACTCTTGAATTGCCTCAAAACCAACCCGATTACAAAACTCACCAAAACTTTCTTGCTTCTTGCCCTTTTGTTTATAGAAAGCAAGGATTGGTTCAATATAGGATTCTAACTCCTCTGTAGGCATCCGATTTATATAAGGACGGGCTAATTCCGTCTGATTTGGCGTTCCACCAAGCCAAACTTGATAACTACTAGGGGTATCCCCCACAAAGCCTAATTCGGCCATATAAGGACGCGCACAGCCATTGGGGCAACCGGTCATACGGATAACAATCTCTTGGTTAGACATTCCCAGCTTTTTCAATAGTCCCCGAATACGCTCTAAAATTCCAGGTAAAGCCCGTTCTGACTCGGTAATAGCAAGTCCACAGGTAGGTAGTGCCGGGCAAGCCATAGAATAGCGTACAAGACGATCCAATTCTGTGGGATCAGTTACTACACCTTGATCATTTAAAATCCCTTCAATATCAGCTTTATTTTCAGGATTAATTTCATAAAGAATAATGTCATGGTTAGCCGTTAACCGCATCGGAAGCTGATATTTCTCCACAATTTTCCGCAGGGCGGTTTTGAGGCGGAAACTGCCTTCATCTTTAACCCGACCATTTTCTACCGATAAGCCAAAGAAAAGTTTTCCGTCTCCCTGTTCATGCCAGCCTAGGTAATCTTCATACTTAAAGTCTGGAAGCGGTTTTGATTCGGCAATGGATTTGCCAAAATACTCTTCTACTTTCTTACGGAACTTATCTACACCCCAATCATGGAGAAGATATTTCATGCGCGCAGTACGACGTTGCACGCGATCGCCGTAATCTCTTTGGGTAGCGACAATGGCTTTTAATAAGTCATATACATCGGCTTTATCCACATAGCCAAGGGGATCAGACATTCGGGCAAAGGTTTCTTCTTTATTGTGAGTTCGACCCATACCACCACCAGCAAGAACATTAAACCCTTGTAATTCTCCCTGTTGATCGGTAATGACAACTAAACTCACATCATGGGTATAAACATCAATGGAGTTATCCCCTGGCACTGTGACACAGCACTTAAATTTTCGGGGCATATAGTGCTTGCCATAAATTGGTTCTTCCCCGTCTTGGAAATTCGTCCCATTAGCATTGCGTTCCCGCGCCGCTTGGACTTCCGGGGCTTCCTCAGCACTGAGGAATTTTTCTCCATCTAGCCAAATTTCATAGTACGCTTCAGTTTGGGGGCGTAGCAGATCAGCAATATTATTTGCATATTGCCAAGCATATTGGTATTCTGGCTTGTTTTTAAATGGGGCTGGAGGAGACATGACGTTACGATTTAAATCCCCACACGCTCCTAAAGTTGACCCCATATTACGAATAATACGGCTAATCGTATCTTTTAGGTTTTTCTTGAGTATGCCGTGAAGTTGGAAACCTTGACGAGTCGTCACGCGGAGGGTTTGATTTCCATATTCTTTGGAAAGGTCATCAAGGGTGAGATACAGTTCTGGTGGAATAAAGCCTGCTGGACTCCGCGTCCGTAGCATGAACTGATAGTCTTTTTCTTGTCCTTTTTGTCGATTATCACGGTTATCTTGTTGGTAAGAGCCATGAAATTTCAAAATTTGCATGGCATCTTTACTAACGTAATTACTATCTTCTTTCAGCTCACTCGCCAAGGGTTCCCGTAAAAAGTTACTATTTTCTTTGATCCCTTCTAATTTAGATGGTTTAGCTTTTCTATCGGATTTCGATGCTACCATTACTGCTTAAATTATTTAATCGCTGCTTATTTGGATCACCGATAACTCACTGGGAATTATGGTGATTAATTCCATCATATCGTGAGTGGATCATTTTTCCAATCTCTGACAAGCGTAAACAAATAATAAGCTACGATTAGAACCAATTTGTGCGTGAGTTCTTTTGAGTAAACCGAAAAATGCAGATTATCACAATTGGCTTACTATCAGCAGGCTTAGCGGCTGATGCTTTTGCCGTTTCCTTAACCAGTGGGTTGTTAATTAAACGAATTAAACTTAATAAGGCTTTAAAGATTGCTTTATTTTTCGGAGTATTTCAAACTATCATGCCCATTTTAGGTTGGTTTACGGGGTTGGCCTTTCGAGAACTTATTGACGGTGTTAGTCACTGGCTAGTTTTTGTTTTACTGGTAGGACTGGGATTGAAGATGATTTATGAGGGATTTACTCAAGAAAAACAAGCTTCTTTTAATCCTCTTGAGAACTATACATTAATTGGACTTGCTGTTGCGACAAGTATTGATGGACTAGCAGCTGGAATTGGACTTTCTATTTTAGAAGTTCCTTTAATTGTGGTAGTGACTACTATTGGCTTTATTACTTTTTTATTTTCTATAATTGGGGTTTTTATGGGACATTATTTTGGTCATTTATTTGAAAATCAAGTTGAATATGTTGGGGGCGTAGTTTTAATTGGTGTAGGAACAAATATATTATTAGAAGGTTTAGGAATATTTAATTCTTAAAAATATGACATAAAAATGAAATAAATATGATTTAATTTAGACTATTTTTAATGCTTTATGATGACAAAATGAAAAATGTATTCATTAAAATTGAATTGGTTAATGGATAGTTTAATTCTTAAAAGTGGAACCAATTATTATGATCGCTTTAATGTCAGTTGCCTTGGCAGCTGATTCCTTTGCTATTTCGTTAAGCAGTGGTATGTTCATTAAGCATATCAAGTTCTATAAAGCTTTAAAAATTGCCTTATTTTTTGGTGTTTTTCACATTGTAATGCCCCTAATCGGTTGGATTACGGGATTAGGCATTCGAGAACTGGTTGAAGCCTATAGTCATTGGGTAGTTGCATTAATTTTAATAGGATTAGGAATTAAAATGATTTATGAGGCGTTAGTTCCTGATAGAGAAATTACGTTTAATCCTTTAGATAACCAAACTTTATTCGGACTCGCCATCGTAACCAGTATTGATGTATTAGCAGCAGGATTAGGACTATCGATTATTAGCTTGCCCTTACCAATGATTGTAACAAGTTTTGGTTTAGTTACGTTTGTTTTATCTTTTATGGGTGTTTTCCTCGGACATTATTTTGGGAACTTTCTTGAAGACAAAGCAGAAGTAACAGGTGGTTTTTTATTAATAGGAGCTGCAGTCTATATTTTACTGGAAGGAATAGGAGTAATTGTTCCAGTTGCACCATAGCTATTTTCATCATTTTTTGCGCGATCGCGATTAGTGGGTCATTAAGTTTGGCATTTTTCAGTTGACATCCCTTAAACGCTAAAGCAAAATTGGAAAAGAACTTACTAAGGCAATACTATTTAAGTAACTCTTCATTTGAGTGAAGTCGGACTCACGTTCATTAAAGAACAGTTCACGCTAGGATTGAATTGTCCTGATCTTTCAAAGCGTGATGTGTTAGGAGGAAAATTAACATTATGACAAGACGACGTTCGACTCCTTGGATTCAGCGATGGTCTCGCCCAATAATCGGCGCGATCGCTGTTTTAGGGGCAGTGCTAACTGCTTATCTCACTGTACAAAGTTTCACCGGTCAGCCTGTAGGTTGCGCCCCTGGTGCAGAACCAGCTAGTGGTGCTTGTAGTAATGTTCTCACCAGTGAGTATGCCACTGTTTTTGGCTTACCATTAAGTTTATTTGGCTTCTTGGCTTACAGTGCGATGACCGTCTTTGCCCTAACTCCTTTAGTCATTAACCGTGATACCAACAAAAAACTGCGTAATCAAATTGAAGAATGGAGTTGGCTATTTTTGCTCATTGGCAGCACTGCCATGACCGTTTTTAGTGGCTATTTAATGTATATTCTAGCCACTGAACTACAACAATCGTGCCCCTATTGTATTGGATCAGCTATATTTTCAATTAGTTTATTATCCTTAACCTTATTAGGAAAAGAGTGGGATGATCTAGGACAAGTTTTATTCATTGGTGCTATTGTTATTCTCGTAACATTTGTTGGAACGTTAGGCGTTTATGCTGACGTAAATACTGGCGGGGCTTCTGCTGAAGAGTCTAATGTCATCCCTGTAGCAGATAGTTCACCACAACCTCCAGACGGATGGGAAACCACTACTACCTCAGGAGATGCTGAAATTGCCCTAGCCGAGCATTTAACTGAAATTGGTGCAAAAAATTACGGGGCTTTCTGGTGTCCTCACTGTTACGAACAAAAACAATTGTTCGGAGAAACAGCCTTTGATAAAATTAATTATATTGAATGTGATCCACGTGGCAGAGATCCTCAACCTGAAACCTGCCAAGAAGCAGGGGTTGAATCGTATCCCAGTTGGGAAATTAATGGAGAAATGTATCGTGGAACCCAAACTCTAGAAGAATTAGCTGAACTTTCTGATTACGAAGGGTCAACTGATTTTAAGTATGAACTACCTTCTCGTTAAAGGGAATTATAAGTATAGTAATTCTAATGCTAGTGCCAGCAGAAAAAACCGTTAAACTACAACTCGAAAAACGCTTAGAAGAAGAGCGAATCAAAGAAGAGAAAATGCACGAAGTTCTGCTGTTGCTAGACAATTTAGTGGAACGAGAAGAGGCAACTGTTAAAGACGTATTAAACCGCTTATACGACGTAGGCTCAATTAATATTATTAATAAGAAAGTAAGATTTCGTCCTATGAATCGCCTCTTAAAAATGATTGCTCGCCTATCTAAGCCAGCATTTCGTGCTGTAGCTTGGCGGTGGTTTAAACGCAATGGTCCACAACTAATTACTAGGTGGTTGCGGACCAAAGTTTCTTTTTAAGGGGGAAAACAGCCTAACTTTCTACTTTCATCTCTTCTACAAGTTCTTGCAATTCTTCTCGACTTGCCTGATAAACTTGACCGCAGAAGTGACAAGTTGCTTCTGCCCCTTCATCTTTTTCAATCATATCTTCTAACTCATCAACACCAAGAAGTTTCAAAGCTCGCATCATCCGTTCAAAGGTGCAACCACAATGAAAACGTAGCATTTGCACCTCGGGGAAAATATGCAAGTCCATATCCCCCAATAACTCTTCAAAAATGGTTGAAAGACTTTTTCCCTGTCGCATCAAAGGGGTAAATCCTGATAAATGACCTACCCTTGACTCTAAAATATTGACTAAGTCTTCATCATGAGAGACTTGGGGTAAAACCTGTAATAAAATTCCTCCGGCGGCAGTTACGCCTTCTGCGCCCACAAATACACCTACTAATAAAGCTGAGGGAGTTTGTTCGGAAGTTACGAGATAATTTGCTACATCGTCTCCAATTTCTCCAGAGACTAATTCTACGGTACTTGAGTAGGGATAACCATAGCCCACATCTCGCACTACATAAAGATAGCCATCACGCCCAACAGCGCCACCCACATCCAGTTTTCCTTTGTCATTAGGGGGTAACTCCACTGATGGGTTTTGCACATAGCCACGTACTGTTCCATCAGTACCAGCATCCACTAAAAGCCCGCCTAAAGGGCCATTACTTTTAATGCGAAGATTGACCCGAGATTGTTCTTGCTTCATATTAGACGCTAATAATAGCCCTGAAGACATACTTCTTCCTAAAGCAGCGGTTGCCACATAGGAGAGATTATGTTTTTGTCGCGCTTCTTCGGTTAAGCGTGTGGAAATAACACCTACAGCTCGAATACCTCCCCCAGCTGCAGTTGCCCGAATTAACTGATCTGCCATTATCTTGTTAATGCCCTTACATTTCTTTACATGGACGACTATTTTCTATGGTAATGGCATGGAGTATAGATGATTGCTTTCACTTTTGATCGTTTCTAAAGGAACTTCTAAGAAGTACTGACAACGGAATTGTTCCTCTTGTATTGCTTCTAAAAAGTTTTGCACGTCATCGTTATCCAGACAATCAGAGTTTAATTCCCCGGAAACCTTAATAGAGTCTTCTCCGTCAATCACGAAACCAACACTACGGAGGGCTTTTAATCCCCATTGCAATACTTTTTCACTGCACTGTAGTTTTTCTTTTAGGGCTTGTCGAGTAACGCTTTTTTCAGTTCGTTGTAGATAAAGAGCAATTCCCAGTAAAGTTTTCCAACTTTCCGTGGGAGATGATCTCAAGGGTGAAGAATAGGCTAACGCAACGGCGGATTGATTTTTAACTCCTGATCTAATTCCTTGGCTTAATTCTCTCCAACTCCGTGGACAATTTTCTAATTTGATAATCGGTTGATGTGTGTCTAAATGTTTGTGATCTATATTTTCTTGACGCTGATCTAACAGTAAAACGCTTTTTGAATGCAAAGACTCCTGATGATCAGGCTGCCCATTAGCTGGCTTTACGTCTATTAACCGCACATGATAATAATCTATTTTATTATTAAAATTGAATGTATTACTATTAAAATCTAATTCTACAACTGCATCACAATATTGGTTTTCGGGTAAATCTTCTTGACGATGCCCCCACCAAATACCAGAAAATCCTTTAGGGTTGGTTTCATCACAAATTTTGAAGGCAGTGCGAATATAATTAACTGTTTTACCGCGATTATCTTGTATGTTTTTATTCTTAATTTCGCTAAACCAGCAATTTTTAAGTAGTAAATGGGGAGTGGGATTTCCCATGCCATAGGGTTCAAGTAATTTAATGGCTTGAAATAACGTTTCTCCTAATTCTTCAACAGTTACAGTTAAATCAATATTGACCGTGGGTTCTAATTCTAAATTGCCATATTTTTGTCGGAATTGTTGATTAATTGCTTCTCGGAATAACGGGAGATTTTCAGCTTTTATACTAAGTCCAGCGGCAAAAGGATGACCGCCAAAACGTTCTAGTAAATGAAGTTGAGAATGAAGTAAATCATAGAGATCAATTTCTTGCAGCGATCGCGCTGATCCCCGAGCCAATGTTACCCCATCTTCGCCCTGATAAAGATTTAAAAGAATTGTAGGACGAGCATAGGCTTGAGCAATTTGTCCAGCCACTAATCCTAACACCCCTGGATGCCATTCTGGATCAGCTAAAACAATTACACCAGTGGTAGATAAATCAATTTTTTCAATTTGTTTTTTAACCGCATTTTCCGTTTCTTTTTGTAATTGTTTCCGACGACTGTTTGCGATATCCGTTTCTTGGGCTAATCGTTGACAAGTTTTTTCCTCTCGACTGGTTAATAACTCTACGGCAAAACTGGCATCCCCTTGAATCCGACTAATGGCATTAATGCGAGGGCCCAAACCAAAAGAAATATCCATAGGGCGATCGCCGACTTTTTTACATAATTTTAATAACTCAGCAACCCCTGGTCTAGTAGGATTCTCTCTTTGTTTTGCCAGTTTTTTAATACCTTTTTGAGCTAAATAGCGACAATCTCCCTGCAACTTTACTAAATCAGCGACTAAACCAATGGCAACTAAATCTAATAATTCTTCGGCTGACTGTTTAGGGATTTCAGGAAAAGAACTATAAAGCGATTCCACTAACTTATAAGCCACAGCAACCCCAGAAAGATGATAGAGAGGATGGGTTTCATTAAGGTATTTAGGGTTAAGAATTGCCACCACTTCTGGGTCCTCTGCTGGTAACGTATGATGATCAGTTACAATAACATCAATTCCCCAAGTTTTGGCTTGTCTAATTTCTTCTAAATTTGTACTACCCGTATCACAAGTAATAACTAATGTTACCCCTGCTTGAGCCAAGGTTTCTAAACCCTGCTGATTTAAGCCATGAGATTCAGTAAGACGATTAGGAATATAATAAGAAAGCTGTCCCGACATAGGAAAAAAGGGAGTTAACCCTTCCCAAAGCACACTGGTTGCCGTAATCCCATCCGCATCAAAATCACCCCAAATTGTTACTTTTTCTTGATTTTGCCATGCTTTTTCTAAACGCGCGATCGCTGCTTTCATTTGTTGCCCAAATCCATCAAATCCAGAGGTAGGAACATATTGACTTGAATCAATAAATGGCTCTAAAGATCCTAAATCGCAGATTCCCCGTTGCCATAACAATTGAGCAATATAGTGGCTGTAGTCAGGATGATAATTTGCGATCGCTTTTGTAAACCATTGGGGAGGCATTTCTTGGGGAGCAATTTTCCAATTAGACATAATATTTGCGGCGCTTCAATAGCAATCCTAAATCAGTTGTAAATTTTTAGTTGAGATCCCCCCTTTAATTCCCCCCTTAGTAAGGGGGGTGGGGGGGAAGCCTTCGGCACGGCTTTCAGCCTACGTAATGTTGAGCTAGTTTTTACAAATGACATCATATTGCTATAGTACACTAATGACTAATGACTAACTATTCAAGCGAAATAATAAAAGCTGAGTTGGTTCACTTTCTCGAAAATTATCATCACTAATGACCAATAAACTCTGACTACCATCGGCTAAACGGGGGCCAAGCGCTAATCCTTCTAAATTATAGATATCGAAATCAAGTTCTGAAAAATCTAAAAGTTCTTTTTTCCGTAAGGGTTGCAAATCTCCTAACTCAGTATTAAAATTCTCCACTCCTGAAGTATCCGTAGCATTTCCCACCGCAACTAAAAATAATTTTGCCCCATATCCTTCTAAGCCGTAAGTTCTTTCTAAACTAAGAAAATAGCCTTCTGGTTGAATTGCTAAGAGTTCCGTCAGTCCATTTAAGACTGTGCCTAAAGGTGATTCATCTAAGAGATAAAGATGTTCTGCAATAGGAAGCGCTGGGCCAATGGAATTCACTACATAATGTAGAAAACGGATGCGAGTTAACTCATCTGAGTCTTTAGGAAGTTGATCTTGAGCTAGGGAAGATTCAGTAGCTGTAAAGACACGAAAAGAATCACTATTTGGGCTATAAACACCACTAGGATTAATCGTTAAAGACTCAAATCCGAGATTATTTCTTACCCCTCTTGGTTCATCTTCTGAGCTTTCTGGTAATAAAAATCGTTTCGGTAAACGAAGATTTTGCTGTGGTTTTCCCGTTGCAATATCAAATCGCCGAATAAAAGGATTAATCCCTTGATTAGTATTCCCTTCACTAGAAATAAATACCGTATCCCCGGGCGCAAAAGCAATCCCTTCTGCATCAATAGTTCCCCGATCAAAAAATTCTTCCTCTTCTGTTTTGAGAAAGGTCACATCTTTAATTGTAGCTTCTTCAATTTCGGTGTTATTAAAATTAATATCAAGGGTATAAAATCTTGCAGGGGCGTACCGACTGCGATCATCAGATACCGTATAGAATATCCCTTCACTTGGATTATAGGTAATTCCTGATAAGCCCCCAACAGGCGTGTCTTTAAATGTTTGCTTCGGAATTTCGTAACCATCTAAAAATTCCACAGAAACATCAGGAAATACTCGTTCTTGGGCTTGAGCTTGACTTTGAGATGGGGAACTACAAGCAGTTAAGGTAATGAGAAGCAGACAAGAAATTAATAATCGAAACATAAAGTATTTTCAAAATTAGCACCGTAATCGGACAGAAATTATCAACTTAAAACCATTTAGATAAAGTTTACCTTATTCTCACAGCGAGTTCAGCGTTCTCTCAGTTAAGCAAGCGATTGTTAATAGTGAAGCGATAGGTAAAGTTCACTTGTATTAAGGAATCATTATGACTAGCCCAAAAACGTCTAACCTCAAAAAATCAATTATTGCTGCTGTTACCACTGCTACTCTAAGCGGATTAGCTCTCGGCTTAGTTCCAGAAGCGCGTAGCCAGTCTTCCTCGCCTCTCGAAAGTGAAGAGAGCCTATTAGCACTCGGTTCTTCCGTTCAATTAATGCCAACCACTGACGATGGAACACCTGATGGCTATTCTTAACAAGAATGGACTAGTGGCACTACAGAAGCAAAAGTGGTTGATGTAAGTCCTGATGCTTATACAGTAGAATTAGAAGCCAGTGGCTTAGTTCCAGATGGACTCTACACTTTCTGGTATGTTAACGAACAATTAGTGGGAATGGATATGGGGCCAGCAGGGGGCGTTCCTGAAAACGAATTCCGTGCTGATAGTGAAGGAAATGCTACTGCAACTATTACGGTTTCCGCAGATAATGGTTATGACATGATGGGAGTTGCCTATCATGCTGATGATGAAACCCATGGGGAAATGCCCGGTGAATTTGGAACCCAAACCTTTACTCACTTTATGGGTGAATTTGTGCAACCTAGTAATTAAACCTCGGTTTTCAAGCAAGCTGGATTAATTGATCCAGCTTTTTTATTTTTAAAAGTTACTTCCTTTGACATTAACCTAAAAATCAGCTAAGATTGAAAATCGTTAAATACCTTGGAGAGGTGGCTGAGTGGTTGAAAGCGGCGCCCTGCTAAGGCGTTAGAGGGTTTACGCCCTCTCGAGGGTTCGAATCCCTCCCTCTCCGTTTTAAAAACTTAAGAATTTCAATCTCCAAAAAACCAAATTAGAACAATTGCTCCTAGAGCAAGGGGAATGTACCCAAAAAGCCACTGTAGAAGTTGTAAAAGGTTTAATGGGAAATAAACCATGATATCTGTCAGACAAGAGCCTACGGTGATTAATGTAATAAAAACTACTAACACTTGAATAATCATGATCCTCAAACAAAAGAGAGATTTTCACAAAAGGTCATACACGATACAATAATTTGTAGCCTACTAGAGTGACATTTTGGGAAGAGCTGTGTTTTCTACTCTCACCGCAGACTTTCGGATTATTTTTGAACGAGACCCCGCGGCTCGTAATTGGCTGGAAGTAATTTCTTGTTACCCCGGCTTGCAAGCTATTTTATTTCATCGTTTAGCTCATTGGTTGTATTGTATCGGTTTACCCCTGATTCCCCGAATTATTTCTAACTTTTCTCGTTTTATTACTGGGATTGAAATTCACCCTGGCGCACAAATGGGGAAAGGCGTTTTTATAGATCATGGAATGGGAGTGGTGATTGGGGAAACAGCGATTATTGGAAATTATGCCTTAATTTACCAAGGTGTTACTCTTGGTGGAACAGGTAAAGAAAGTGGAAAACGTCACCCTACTCTCGGTGAAAATGTTGTTGTGGGTGCAGGAGCTAAAGTTCTTGGAAATCTCCAAATTGGTAATAATGTCCGCATTGGCGCGGGATCAGTTGTATTGCGAGATGTTCCTTCAAATTGCACGGTTGTAGGAGTTCCGGGACGCATTGTTTATCGTTCTGGCGTGCGGGTTAACCCCCTCGAACATGGTAGTCTTCCTGACTCAGAAGCTAATGTGATTAGGGCTTTAGTGGATCGTATTGAAAGTTTAGAACAAGAAGTGCAAAACTTACAGCAACAACAAAATTGGACTGCCTCTGTGGTATCTGCTTCTGATGAAAAGTCCCCTCAGTGTCAGATCAAAGATCGCGATCTTGAGGAATTTTTATATGGCAGTGGGATTTGAGTTCAAAGCATTTTTTGAAGTTTGAGTACAATTAGTTATCCCTACTATCTTCCTTGAGCATGCATCGTATTAATAACGTCAGCACATTTTTGGGTAACACTTTCTAGGGCTTCCCGTTTATTAGAGACTGGTGGAGAAATCGGTTCACCAATGCGAGCCGTAATTGCTGGAAAACGGACTCCTTTTTGGGGAATTTTCTCCGTTCCCCACAAACTAACAGGTAAAATGGGGACTTTAGCTTTAGTTGCAATCATCGCCGCTCCTAACTTGGGGTCTGTTATCCGTCCATCAGGAGTGCGGCTTCCCTGAAGGAAGATTCCTGCAGCCCACCCTTGTTCTAAAGTTTTGAGGGCTGCTCGAATGGCGTTGCGATCTGCAGCAGAACGCTTCACAGGATAAGCCCCATAGAGGGAGATACCTTGTTTGAGTATAGGAATATTAAAAAGTTCTTCCTTTGCCATATACGCAACAGGACGACCGACACAACAAGATAACAAAGGCGGATCACATAAACTGGCATGATTACTAACTACCACTAATCCCCCTGTTTTGGGGACATTTTCTCGTCCATAGAGTTTCCCTCGATAATAAAGATTAAAGGCTGGACTTACTACTGACCATTTGAATAAATAATAAAGAATTAAATTCGCTAGGGGTTCTCTGTTTTGTTGTAATTTCGTCATTTTATAATAATGCTAGTCACAAGTATCTATAATTGAGCCCTAAATGGTAACAATATTTTTAACTTTTGATTTACCGTATTATTTATTATGACAGTTGACGACGCGATCGCGAGGTGATGCTTATCCCTAATTGTCATCTCTCTTTTATTCCTGAGTTTCCAAGAGTTCCGTTAGTATCTAATTCCTCACTCACTGCTCATTTTTTCAGGAAGGGAAGGACGTAGGCAAAGATAGAGAAATGTTCCAATCAAAGGAATCCAGATAATTGTTTTAAAAAATAGCGAATGATTAATCTGGCGACGACCTAAATCATCTAGAAGCAGTGCTGGAAATAGCAAAATTAATAGGCAAAAATCTAAACTCATGACGTGAATAAAACGGCTGTTTTGCCACTGCACTACAAACTCATTCCAGTCTCCTTCTATAATTCCTGAAGTAAAAATAACGACAAATAGAATTACTAATAATAGATTGATCAAACGAAAATCTAGAATTTTTATAAACCAATTTGTTTTTTCTTGACTAAAGTCTGGTTCCCGAAAAGCAAGATAAGGTAAAATTGCAAATGCTCCCACTCCAAATGATATAAATGTGAAGATCCAAGCGGGTAATTTTTGCCCATTGCCATCAATGATTAATAAAGGAGCATAGATTAAAGGTAAAACTCCCATAAGATTAAAAATTGCTACGATTAAAGGATTAATTCCTTCTAGTTCAAAGTTAATAAGTTTTTCAATTAATTCTGAAGTATTAGCATTATTAGGAGGGGCTAAAAGGAAGGCATAGGAAATAAAGCCAAGCCAAATAATGGAAAAAGCAATTTTTTTGATCATACAGAGCGTTTTTATTTGAGGCTTTTAAAACAGCAAATATTAGTATATAAATTGCGTCTTGTATATTGTACATTGTATATTAAGTAATTTGTCGTTTATTAGCATAATGAATATGGGTCGCGCAGATAAAGTAGTTTTAGCTTATTCCGGGGGCGTAGATACCTCGGTTTGTATTCCTTATCTAAAACAAGAATGGGGCGTAAAAGAAGTGATCACCCTAGCAGCAGATCTAGGGCAAGGAGAAGACTTAAATCCGATTAAAGAAAAAGCAATGACAGCAGGGGCTTCAATTTCCTTAGTGGAAAATGGGGTGGAACGGTTTATTACTGAGTTTGCCTTCCCTGCTATCCAAGCCAATGCCTTATATGAGAATCAGTATCCCTTATCTACAGCCCTCGCTCGCCCCTTAATTAGCCAAATGCTAGTAGAAGCAGCCCAAAAACACGGAGCAGATGCAGTTGCTCATGGTTGTACTGGGAAAGGTAATGATCAGGTGCGCTTTGATGTGTCGATTATGGCGTTAAATCCAGATTTGAAAATTCTTGCGCCTGCCCGAGAATGGGGAATGAGTCGGGAAGACGCGATCGCGTATGGGGAGAAATTTGGACTGCCCGCCCCTGTCAAAAAATCTTCTCCCTACAGTATCGATCAAAATATTCTAGGACGCAGCATCGAAGCCGGCTCTCTCGAAGATCCGATGGTAGAACCACCAGAAGAAGTTTATAGTATGACTAGCGCGATCGCGCAAACTCCTAATGAAGCAGAATATATTGATATTGGTTTTGAAAAAGGGATTCCTGTAACCGTCAATGGCATTAACTACCAACCTGTTGCCCTCATTGAAACCCTCAACGAACACATTGGCAAACATGGTTTTGGTCGCATCGACATGATGGAAAACCGAGTTGTGGGCATTAAATCCCGAGAGATTTACGAAGCACCGGCTATGCTAGCGTTAATTCTAGCTCATCGCGATCTAGAAAGTTTAACCCTCACCGCTGATGTAACACAATACAAGCGAGGTATCGAAGAAACCTATGCTCAACTCATTTATCGTGGACTTTGGTACAGTCCTCTCAAACAGGCTCTAGAAGGGTTTATTCAGCAAACTCAAGAGCGTGTTACTGGAACAGTGCGCCTAAAACTCTATAAAGGGAATGCCATGGTTGTGGGTCGTCAGTCTGAAAATTCCTTATATGCCGAAGATTTAGCAACTTATGGTTCTCAAGATGAATTTGATCACAAGGCTGCCGAAGGATTTATCTATGTTTGGGGATTACCCACTAAAGTGTGGTCAAAATTCAACAAAAAATGAGCCTCGCTTTAAACTAACTCAAAAATAAAAATTCCCCCATTCATAAAAGTGATAATGGGGGGTAACAAAGTAATTACAAAAACCTCTGGGCTAGGCAAAATTCCTCACAGGAATCTTACCTTCATGAATAATAAACATGGGACGACCTAAACGATTTAATAAGCCAGAAGCAACACTACCATATAAAAATTCATCTAACCCGGCTTTAGCTTGGCTGGTCATGGCAACTAAATCAGCCTCACTTCTTTCGGCAACAGCCAAAATACTATCAATGGGCTGACCATATAACAAGTTCACCTCCACATCAATTCCCTGCTCTTGGAATTGACTTTTCCAATTTAATAAATACTTTTTCGCTTCCTTAATTTTTTCTAGTTCCTGATGCTTCCCAAGCTGACTTAATAAATGTTCAGGAACAACTTCCTCCTTAATTTCCTTGTCTAAATTAACAAACGCTGCTTTATAGCTGGCACTTCGGACAACTCTCACCAAAATTAACTTTGCCTCATACAACTGGGCAATATGTTGAACATGAGACAGAATTTTCTCTGATTCTTTAGAGCCATCGAGAGGGACTAAAATCCGATTATTGGTTTTTAAGCTCACCTTCGTTTTAGAATCTGCCACTAACATTGGGCAAGGTGCGCGATTAAGAAGCGCTGCACTAACACTCCCATAAATGGCTTTTTTCAGCCCTGAACGCCCTTGACTAGTAAAAGCCAAGACATCAATATCCATCTGCTCAATGGCATGGAGAATGGCATCAACAGCAACCCCTCGTAGTAGGAGAATGTCTGCTGATAAGCCGTCCTGAGCAAACTGTTCTTGCCAGCGAGTTAAATAGTTCTTCGCTTCATCAATTTTTTGAGGCTTAAAGGTGACCTCTTGATCTTGCTCAATATTAATAATGCCACTACGAGTTGCTGGTTCAATTACTTGGGCAAAAATAACCTGAGCCCCATCATATTTAGCTAAATTTGCCACATGGGGAATAATGGCTTCGGCAGCTTCTGAGCCATCGAGAGGGACTAGAATTTTACGGTACATAATAATCCTCAGCTTGAGTATCTAATACTTAAGAGTAAAGATGACCCTTGAATGACAAGAGCCATCACCATTGTTTAAAGACAAAATCTATTCATCTTGGGCAAAGTTAGCGTTCTGTCGTGACGACATAATCGCCGCAATTTTTTCTTCTCGTTTTGCTTCTGCATCTCGGAGTTCTGCAATACTCTTGTTTTCATAAGTTGGTAGAACCCCCAGTTACCCAATCATTTTCCACTTTTTTAATTGAACCACTGCTACCTCCGTGGCAATTTTTCTACATGTATACATATAGCACAGTCTTAATATAGATTTTTATTCTATTCTACATGTCTATAATAGAAGCGTCAGTGGATGACTCGAAAAAAGAGTCTATAGTTAGACATTTATACATGTATATATTTAGCTATGAAAAAAATTGCCCTAATTACTCAAAAGGGTGGCGCAGGTAAAACTACTTTAGCTTTATCCCTTGCTGTTGCTGCTGAACAAGCTGGAGAGACCACTGTTATTTACGACCTTGATCCACAAGCTACTGCCTGTAATTGGGGAGATCGACGTGAAGTTGATCGACCTGTCATTGTGGATGTGCAACCCGCTCGACTTAATAAGGCGATCGAACGCGCCGAAAAAGAGGGCGTAGATTTAATTATTTTGGATACGCCACCGCGTTCGGAGCAGGCTTCCCTTGCGGCTGCGAAAGTGGCTGACTTGATTATTATTCCATGCCGACCGCAAATTTATGATTTAGAAACTCTTCGTAATACTCAGGAGCTTATCCAATACGCAGGAAATCAATCAACATTGGTTGTCTTAAATGCTGTTCCTTCACGGGGGACTCGGCATGAGCAAGCGAAACGGGCGATCCAACAAATCGGTTTGACAGTTGCTTCTGCTCAATTGGGTAGTCGCGCAGCTTTTGGAGATGCTGGAGCGTTAGGACTGACAGCTTTGGAGTACGAGCCACAGGGCAAAGCGGCTGAAGAAATTCTAAATGTATACAAGTCTATTTGTCATAATGTAAATAAGTAAGATTGTAGATAAGTAAAATTGTAGTAAATTCTAATTATGAGCCAAAAGAAAAAACCTGATCTTTCAAATGCCTTGGCTGATACTAGCCATAGCACACGATATCGTCAAGAAAGTGCTAACCTACAACCATCAGGTGACAAAAATTCTGGCAACTCTTCCACTGTCCCCCCCAGTCGTCAAAATACACGCCCCATTACAGGACATTTTCCCAAGGAAGTTCGGGATCAGTTAAAAATTTTAGCGGTACAGGAAGATACAACAATGCACAATTTAATTGCTGAGGCTTTAAACGACTTGTTTGCTAAATATAAAAAACCAGAAATTGCACCAACCAAAGCAGGCAAAGAT
Source organism: Euhalothece natronophila Z-M001 (assembly GCF_007904085.1). Lineage (GTDB taxonomy): Bacteria > Cyanobacteriota > Cyanobacteriia > Cyanobacteriales > Rubidibacteraceae > Halothece > Halothece natronophila. The sequence continues at coordinate 1,614,801 of NZ_CP042326.1, read as the reverse complement.
TTGGAGAGGTGAAGGGTTACGTTTTACGACTTGTTTCACCCATAGGAACTCTTCTTTACTTTGATAATTTTGACTCTAATTCTGATTGAAATCAATTAGAACCATCGGTTAAATATTTCTTAAACATTTAGTTAAATGTAAATCTCCATAATTTATTATATTTATAGTAAAAGTTATCAATTATATAATAAATGGATATAAGTGGTTTTTTTTGGAGTTTATTGCTTTTCCTATTATGCTCGATACCAACAATAATTGGATTTGCTGTTGTATATTTAGGTGGCAGAGTCTCTATTTTAAAGTGTCATCGTACTCCTTCATCTGGAATTTATTGCGAACTTAAAAAAGCAGGATTATTTTTTAGAAATGTCGAGGAAATTAAAAATCTTCAAGGTGCGGAATTGGACTATCGCTCAAGCGCCACACCAAATCCAAATTATGATGGAGAACCACTTATATCGTATGGTGATGGGTATCAAATTATGTTAATTACTAATGATGAAAAAATACCAATGATAGATATTAATGTGACACACATTCATTATCTTTTTACGATTTTATGTAAAAAGATTAAAATAAGAAAAATTAATAAATTTGTTAAAGATCCAAATCGAAAAAAAAAATTAAAATTAAAGAAGATTATCGTTTAGTCAGTTATTTAATTGGATTTCCACTTATGGCTCTGGGACTTTTTCTGTCTTATGGTGTCATAAGAGAGCCATTGATAGAACCCATCATTGAATTAATTAAATAGTGATTAATGGTTTAAACACTTTACTATTCGCTTCTTACTTTCTTTTACTATCTTTCTTGACCCATTTTACAGTTAATTCCATTACGATTTATTTCTACTTTAGCAGGTTCATCTTCGCCAAAATCTTGCATACAAATAATCAGTGCTATGAAAGAAATCAAAGTAGAATGGCAGAACAGTGACTACGGAATTAGAGCACTTGAAATCTTCGTTGATGAGATTCACTTGGGAAAAATTAAGCAGGGGGAAACGATTGTCTTTGAAGTGCCGGAAATCGGTCGTGAGATTTGGGGTAAGATAGAGGGCGGTCAAACAACGCCACATTTAAGCCTGAACGACTATACCCCTGACAAAACGGTAGTCTTCAAGGCGTATCCAAAGTTAAACCTTTTCGAGCAAATGGGTCTGAGCCAGATCCCTTTCAAAGTGTTCCTACAACAAGAACCTGACATCAAAACTAATGTCGAAGCCGAAATCAATCAGAAAACTACTAAACCGCCAAATAGCAATATTAGCTTAAAACGTACTGAAAACTCTTTAGAAATCATTGTTCCAGCACCGGGATTAACTAAATTAAATCTTCTTCAAATTGGATTAGGATTAGCATATCCTATTATTGGGCTATGTCTAATAATACTTATTGAGCTTATCGATTGGATGGATACTGATTTCCTATTTTGGATGCTATTTCTGATAGTAGGACGTTCTGGAATTACACTAATTGTCAAAGGAATCAAAAATATATTCAGGGGAACCACGTTAAGTGTTAACGAGAAAAATTTTACCCTAAAAACCCAATGGAAACTGCTATGGAAACTAAAATACGAGAAATTTGATTACGGTAAAACAGCAGAATTAAAAAACATTCATAACACAGAAGAAATGTCTGATTCGTATTTTTCTACCTTTTACAAAACAGACAACGAGTTCTTACCTTTTGAATTTACTCCATATTTTCCCAAATCTTGGTTAGACTTATCTAAGGAAATGAAACACTACGCTATAGCCATCAATCGACCCTATTCAGAACGAAAATGGTTAAAAGAACAAATCAATGAGTTTGTTTTGAAGGTACACAAAGAAATCGCATCTGACCCTAACAGTTCTTTTAACTTGCTCCCACCACTTGCTCGGGATCAAGATAGATTGGTACGCCAAAAAGTTGCCTCTAACCCCAATACTCCCTCTCCCACCCTTCAACTACTTGCTCAGGATCAAGATAAATATGTACGTGAACAAGCCAATGGCTCTCTTAGAAAAAGAGGATTAATCTAGCTAAGTTCTACTTTGGAATTGTACCAGTGACACTACTTTTTGTCAGAGCCAATCTTCATCTTAAGCATTTAGCATACGGATTAATACATCACCTAAATTAATTACGTTTTAGAAAATTAGGTTAAAGTTTTCTAAAATATGTATGAGGAAATTAGATGACTTTTTATGGATAATCAAGTAACTAAAACTGCCTATTATCCGTTAGGGGTTCGTGCTTGGGATGCTCAACAGGGTGAACCAGTGTGTAATGATTGGCTAGCCCCCTCCTTGATGACTGATGAAGCTAAGGAAATTTGGAAGCAATTTGCATCACTTAACCGACCGAACTTTAGTACAGCGGGAAGGCATGCAATCATTGATGACTTAATTCGGAAAGCGTTACAAAAAGACTCTAAGGCGAAAGTCGTTGTCATGGGAGCTGGGTTTGATACCCGCGCTTTTCGTCTCTCAGGAGGGAATTGGCTGGAAGTTGATGAACCAGCAATTCTTGCTGAAAAAGAGCGTCATCTCCCTTCCCATCAGTCTCCTAACTCGCTGGTACGAATTCCCATTGATTTTGCTAAGGAATCTCTCAAGGATCACTTATCCTCTTTTTCTCAACCCGAGACCACTCATGTGATCTTGGAGGGAGTCTTGATGTATTTAACTCAAAGACAACGCTGGGAGTTATTAGAAACGCTTGGCGAATTGTTCCCTCATCACTTCATCTATTGTGACTTAGTAAAACGGTCATTTTTTCAGCGTCAGATGACAGCAGTTCATGAACAAATTGTCAAGTTAGGAGCTTCTTTTAAGGAACTTCAGGAGAAGCCAGAACAACTGTTTTTGCAAGCTGGTTATCAACCGATTACTCGTCAATCAGTTGTGGGTAAAGTTGCTGATCAATTGGAAGTTCCACGATGGATTTTACACTTATTTTTACGCAACATCAAAAATGGTTTCTGTGTTTGGCAATTTGAGCGTTTCCCGAACTAATAGCGACATCACTGATTGATAGGTACGATTCCGAAATCTAGTTCCCCAATCATTTTCCACTTTATTAATTGAACCACTGCTCCCCCCGTGGCAACTTTTCTATATGTATACATATAGCATAGTCTTAATGTAGATTTTTTTTATATTCTACAAGGCTTTAAACGACTTGTTTGCTAAATATGGAAAACCAGAAATTGCACCAACCCCAGCAGGCAAGATTGTACTATTTTGCAAATATCTCGTCTCAACCCCATTCTTAGGGAGAGACCAAGATGTTAATATAATGCCCAAATCTCTAACCTACTCGACACAAACGTTTGAACTTGGAGACCTCAAATGATTAAACAAAAACTATTACCCATCACCCTAGCCACTATCCTGACTCCTGTAACACTGGGATTATCGCTATTAGCAGTCTCATCAGTTAAAGCAGAAACCAATGATCAAAACATTAAATCCTTAAACGAAACCCCCTCGGAACAGGAAAAAGACGTTGATCCTGAAAAAGCATCCTTAATTAGGCAATATATTGAACTTTCCAATGAAAAAGAAGCAACAATTGAGACAGTAACCTTACCTTTAGAACAGAATCCTCAAATTCCAAATGAAGTTGTCCAAGAGTATGTTCGTCGGATGGAAGAAGAATATGTGGATTTAGTAACGCCCATCTATGCGGAACACTTTACGGTCGAACAATTGGAGGCAATTATTGAATTTTATCAATCAGATATAGGTCAAAGTGTTGCAGAGGAATTTCCAGAACTCACTCATGACACCTTCACTCGTTTTTCAACTTGGGGAGAAAGAACCATGAGAGAAATTATCGAAGAAAGACGTGAAGCCAATTGATACAGCGACGAAAAAGCAGGGCATTAGGCGTTCAGCTTGACTACTAACTATTGGAATAATGGCTACTGCTAAATTAAAATCTGGTGAGACGATTGATTTGCCATTCGAGGAAATGCTGGAATTTATGGCAAAGAACGATCATCTCATCGAAAAGCAATTATAGTCGTTCCAATTCAGTTCCGTAGTGCAGCCATCTTGGCTGCTACTAGGGAGCAAGATGCTCCCACTACTTTTAGGTTGCTGTTTTTTATTTGGAATCACTATATCTTCTAATCCGAGACCAAAAAGAAGACCGTTACAAGTAGCTCACAATAGACCCTCGGCTAATCATATAAAATTCTTGATTGGCAATGTTTTTAGAGATTAATTTCACTTAAATATAGCAGTCAGGAATGATTCATGAGAAAGAAATCTATCAGTCAGTTTCCATTACACTAGCAACTGAAAAAATAGCTTCTCACAACTGACTCATGATTGCTATAGCTATAAAAAAGCCAATTAAGAAAAAGATAATGAAATACAAAATAAATTGAATAAGGTGATTAGACTTTTGATGCTGTTTTATTTCATAGTTTAATAATTTCTTGATTTCATCTGCTTCATTTTGAGAGATTGGTTTTAATTTTTTATAGAGAAATTGAGTCGGCATATTAGTAAAAGTGAACTCAATTACAAAATTAACTCGTCTAACACTTGTATAACCTTTTTTTCTATAAAAAACTACAGCATCTAAAGATGAAAAAACTTCTAAAATTACAACATTATATTGTCGTGCAATTTCTTCTATTTTTTCAATTAACTTTGTTCCCACTCCTTTCCGAAAATAATCAGGATGAACATATATTCCTCCAATTTGTCCAAGTTTGTTATGCTTATAGATAAAACAAGCAAATCCAATTATTTTTTCGCCATCAATTTCAGCCACATAAATTTTTTCCTGATGATATAATAAACTTCTAGCTCGTTTTTGACTGTTTATTATAGCTTGCTTTTGCTTTTGATTATAGTATTTAGAAGATAATTGAAATAGGGATTGAGACTGTAACTCTATAATTTCCTTGATGTCATTTTCGTTTGAAGGTCGAATAACAATATTCATGTTTAAACACCTTAAATTTTAAAATAGCTTGTTTTAGATCGCCTCAAACTCAAAATAATTAAAAAAGAATAACTATGGTTAGAGAGAGAATTTAGCATATTATGGGGCTGAACTGCTTATTTTGAGACTCTACCCTGTTAATGAAACAGCCCGAACTATTCTCAACCCAAAACTTTACCCAATTTCCGCTCGGACAACGTCAAGAGCAACTGGTGATGAGTCGCCAGCAGTTACTTAAATGGAAGCAGCGTATCTTCAAACATCAAAATAAAGTTCGAGAAGCTCCACCAGCACAAACAACTCTATTTGATACTGCCCCTCCATCAACAGCCGATGAGATTGACCCCTTTAATCTCAAACTTCATAGTCCGCAGTTCTATCGGATGCGTGATTATGATGATCAATGTTGCCTTTATTTTATTCTGGATATGGCAAGGCAACTCTTACTTTACGTGGGGGAAACCAAACAGACAGCGCGCGATCGGTGGGGGAATAGTGGCACTAACCATGATTGTGAACGCTACATTGCCAAATATATCGAACTGCATCGAAAATATGATTTAGAGGTGAAAGTTTGTTCTGCGTTTTGGTACGATGCGCTATTGATTGATTAGTAAAAACTAAACAGTATAATAAGGAAATAAGACAATGGCTAAGGTTAAATATACTCCTAACTATGGCGAAAAATATGATTCTGATACAAATAAAAAAGCGGTAAATAATGTTAATAAGAATAATAAGGATAATGATGATATTGTGGAATTAATGGAGAACATTATTGACAGACTGATTAATTATTGTATCAACGTTATAGTCAGGTCGATTTGTGATAAAATAGGAAAATTTATTGAAAATTTAATAGAACATTTTAATTAAGTAATATTAATAAATTATTAGTCCCTTTTTGGTACGATACGCCAGTAAATACACGATTGAGCTTCTTTTTTAGAAATCATAGTACAGTTGGGAATTATCTCCTTTATACTCTTTTAGGTAACGTGATCGCTTCCGTTTTAGTTAACTTTTAAGGTTTTGAGCCTTCTCTTCTTTTAATAAATCTTTTTGCGCTTCAGGTGAAATAAGCATGATTAGCACATGATGGGGTTCACAGGTTTCAATTTTTGCTTTCAACTCTAGTCGTTTTTTAGGAGAATTAAGCCACAAGCCAGTAGACAGGACTTCCTTAAAATCATTAGGGCGGTAAAAGCCACTGTATAGATAGCGATTATATTTCGGAGTGTTTTCTAAAATAGCTACTGCCTTCTTTAACTCAGGCAAAAATCTACATTCTGCTACAAAACACGGAAGATTGTCATCGTTATTATCAATTATTCGTTTTAATTGACTAACAAAAGATTTTACTTTATATTCTCGTAACTCTTGTTTTCCAAATCCTTTCTTTTTTTTACGTAATTTAGCCATTGTTGTTACCTCCTATACATTTACTAGATATGGGAGCGCGATCGCGCCTTCCATTAATCCAAACTTTCATAAATAATTAATATTGAACTGTTAAAGCGTACTCAGCCGATTGATCGCTTATACTGATACTTTGAGCCAATCTAACCACATAACCGTAAAATTGGATACTGTCACCGCTTTCCATATTAGAAATTCAGTTTTATTCAGCAAGCCCTAATTAAGTTGCCCAAAAAGTTCCATTTTGACCTAATTCCATTTCCATTATTACTAAAATTGCTTTGCTCCAATAATCTAGATTCATGTACTCTTACTTGGATAGAGTAACATGCTAGCTTGAGCCTTTGGAAATTCAAAAGGTAAGTCTAGAATGTCCCACTGAGTAGTAAAATAATATTTAGCATCTTCTAAAAGTTTTAAAATTTGGTCTGTATTAATTGAGGGTGAGTTTGCGTGACCTGTTTTATCTAATTTTTCAATTTGTTCATTTAAAATTTTCAATAGTTCCCAATCCTTCAGAAGTTCTTTATTTTGATGATTATCTGGGTCAACTTTAATGCCAGCAACAACTTGCTGAACATTACTTTGAGTACTAGTAACGCGATCAAATATTTGAAAAACGACTATAATCTCTTTGAGTTGATTTAATTGCGTTACACAACTCGACAAGTCCAATGCTTGATTTAACGCCTGATTCATCAAGTGGTGTCCTACACCGAGCAAATAATTAACCTTACGTTTATTTTGACAGTTGCGATCAAAATGTAGATCTTCGTAGCGTTCTCTGATGGCAGGATCAACTAACCAAGGTTCTGGCGTAATAAAAGATAATCCCTGATCGCTACGAACAATACGTCTCTTGTTAAGCTGAAGCATTGTTTCAAAAAAGGGTTGCAACTCTGGTAAATCAACCTGTGGCAGTAAGGGAGACACTTGCTGAAAATCAAATTTTTCGCAACTGCCAACTAAATCTTTTACAGTTTTTACAGCATCTTGACCGCCAAATGTAGCAGTTTTGGAATCAAACCACTGATTTAAATTTTCTTTATGTTGCTCAGCTTCACTAAAAACCTCTCGAAATAATTTAGGTGAGGTCATACCTAATACTAACTGTAGCAAGTCTTCAGGTTCGTCCATTACCTGCTTGAGCGACTCTGTAATATTATCAATTTTTTCATTTAACTTATCCCAAATTCGGGTTTCTACTGTATCAGGATTTCGTAAGCTAATGACTTCCACTGGATATTTTTGACCGTAGCGATTCAATCGCCCCACTCGCTGGTGTAATCGCATCGGATTCCAAGGTAAATCTACATGAATTAAAGAATGACAATTTTCTTGCAAGTCAATTCCTTCTCCACCTGCTTCGGTAGATACCAAAAATTGAGCTTCTCCTGAATTAAATCTTTCCGCTGCACGTTCTTTTTTTTCTACGCGAGCCTTTACTTTACCATTTTCTTCTACAACTTTTTCTACCCTTTCATCTCCATTGATGAAAGTGACGCAATTACTACCGTAACGGGAAATTAGGGCTGACATTACTAAAGATTGCGTCGCCTTATACTCAGTAAAAAATATCACATGACGATTAATAAATCGAGTCTCTAAAATTTCTAAAATTTTATCAATTTTTGTCTCTTTTTTAACTAATTTAGCAGCCTCAATTAATTCTTCTAGCTTAGGTTTTTCATCTTCCATTAAATCCACTTTTAAACTAAGTTCAAAAATTTCTTCTTCTAATTTATTCAGTTCGTCGCTATCAATATTTTCTTCATCTTCAAATTCTTCAATAATCGCTTTTTGATTTTTAGCTTTCTGTAATTGTTCACGTTTTTGAGTAATTTTATCAAGCCTTTTTTCTAAAGCACTCCGAATTGCAGTAACTGAGCTAGATGCTAATTTTTGCATACAAGTTAGGATTAACATCACAGCTTTTTGATTGACTATGCTTAGTCCCGAAGCATAGGCTTTTCCACTAACAATAAAATCTGTAAGCTTAGTATAAAATGCTTCTTCTTCAGCAGAATAGCTATAGGTTTCTGAGGAAACACGAACAGGAGAAAAAAGTTTTTTACCCATCATGTCTGTTACTAACTGTTTGTTATTTCGCAACATGACTAGATGTAAATTTTTCATCTGAGTTTGAAGTTCAGTAGGTGAACTTGTAGCGCTTATCGGATCAAAGAGATCATTCCGAAGAAGTTTCAGTAATGAAAAGAACTGATAGTGTTTTCCTCGATGGGGAGTACCTGTAAAAAAGACGGCAGATTTAACTTTTTGATGTTCATGGATAAGGCGATGCATCAAGTTATACCCAAGGGTAGGTCCAGTTTGCTCATCAGCATTAAGGTGATGTGCTTCATCTACGATTACTAAATCCCAAGGTTCAGCTTCAAACAAGCGTTGGTGACGATTACGGTGATCTTTCCTTAAAGTAGGCAGAGAAGCGATTACTTGAGAGTGGGTCTGCCAAAAATCGCTTTTTGGCGTATCTGCCTCTGTCGTGTAGCGCGTCATGCGAATATCAAACATGGTACGCAGTCGCTCTTGCCATTGCTCAACAAGGCTGGCAGGACATAAAATTAAGACGCGCTTAATTGCATTTTTGCTAAGTAACGTCCATAGAATTAAGCCAGCTTCAATGGTTTTTCCCAATCCAACATCGTCAGCAATTAACCAACGAGCAGGGAGTTTTTGTACGACTTTGCGACAAACCCATAGCTGGTGAGGGAGTAGTTTAATTTTAGCTAAAGAGAAAACTCCCCACATATCATTAACTGATCGAATTGCTAATGCTTGAGTATGGGCAATTGTTTCTTGCGGATTATGCCACTGGGAAGCAACAATGGCTTCTGTAAGTGATTGAAGAGGAGATAGTCTTGATTTCGGACATTCTTCTATTCCCTGCTCAAAACGAACAACAACAGTTTCTCCATTATCGACAATTACTTCACCATTGCCATATTGAGAATGACTTACTTGATCTCCGCGATTATACTCATCCATAACTGATTTTCCTTGAATCAATACCTTATTGATTTTCACCTCAATACTTCCAATACAACTCAATTGCAATATCAAAACTGTTGTTAAAGGTACAATCTTCTACACCATTTTTTTCCAGAAAATAATAGATACTTTTAGACATTTTATCATATTTATCATAATTTTCCTGATCTATATTTTGACAACCTAAATAACTCAAGTTTTCTCTAATTTGTTTTCGGGGAACGAAACAGTAGGGAATTAAATCGGGAGTAGGCTCAATTACTTCTAATCTGATTAATTCACGTAGAACAAAGTTAGCTCCCATCCCTATTGATAAAGGCGGAGCATCCAAACCTCCTCCAGAAAGCTGCTCATTACTCCTTGGAGAAACCAATTTCTGAAGACTAAATTGGTTGCCCCATTTTTGACTCCATCGATCTGCTTTTAAAAATAAGTCTTGATAAACGTCTAAATATTTTGAAATTTGGTAAATATGAGGATATTTTTCCATCCAATAGTACCACTTGGTATCTTGCTTTAGCTTTTCAATGTATTCATCTAAAACTTTAAACCATTTTTCTGAATTTTCCTGTGGATTCGGTTGCTTAAAAGTTTCCCACCAACCTTTTTCTTCGCACAGTTCAATGAAACCTTTATGTTGCGGTTTTATTGTTCTTCCCATTGTATGGGTTATACCAATAAAAAATAGGATAAGCCAGGCTTCACGATCACGCTGTTTTAACCCATATTTTAAATTCTCAATTTCAGTTGGGTAAAGCTCTCGATTATATTTTTTAAGTTTGTCTTGATAGTGACGATTCCACCAACTAGATAAGTCTTCTAGACTTTTTTGCACTTGATTCACATCGACTGATTTTATGTCTTTATATGATGAATCCTGAGATTGATTGGAATCATCAAGATCCAATTCATTCCAACTACATTCTCCTTTATTAGCTTGTTTAACTTTAGCCTTAGTTTGATTGAATTCTAGTATGCGTTGAATCCCCTCGTCTTTTTCAATCCAACTTCCTTTATATTTCTGTTTTAATTGTTTTTCAAATCCTTCTTTATAATTGCCTTCTAACAAGTAATTTCGTACGGCTTGTTTTTGCTTTTCAGTACTAGCTTGTTTTGCCCATTCCACTAGTTCTGCAATTTCAATTGTTTTTCGTTGGGAACGGCACTTGAAGAAAAACTTAAGTGCTTGATTATTATAATCTTCATGTAAAATCCGTTCTAGAGGAGCAAATTGTACCAAATATTGTTCTTCTTGATCAGAACTGTGTGGCGTTAAAAGTGAAGTAGCTGGGTAGTATTCTTTTTCTTTATTCATAAACAAGATAGAATGACTGCTAAAAAAATTGTTAATTTCTTGAATTTCGTTACTATACCAGTTTTCAATTATTTCAATTAATTGACCAATTTGTGATGCATTTTCAGGAGAAATATTATTATCTCCCAATTGTTTTTCAATAACTTTCTGTAAAGTTAACGACTCTAGTTCATCAGGTTCATCAGTTTGTAGTAACCTTTGAAGGTATTGCCAAATATCTTCGTGAACTAAACAATTAGGTTGGTAGTGTTGTTGAAACTGGGACCATGGGGAAACAATTTCAAATATTTCTTGTTGTTTTAATATCCCTGTTACGACATAAGCTAGTTCAGTAAAACAGACTAATTGACGATAATCTCCATATAGTCCATTAGGAAGAGTGGGATGACAACTAATCAGATGACCAACCCCATTATACTCACCTCCAAATCCGTTTTTTAATAGTTCTGACTTATGTTGTTCATCTAGTTTGTCAAGCCAATCAACAGCTAGTACCTTCCATAAAAATTCCCAAAACTGATAAGGATTAACTTGTTCATCTAAACCAATTTGCTGGTGTAGCGTTTCCCAGTTTCCCTGTGAGGCTTGAAATAATTGACATAGTTTTTCTCCTAATTGCTCACCAATTTCACTAATTAACTCTTGATTATCAGTAGAATTAGGATCAAGGCTAGTTCGACCGGGATTTATGTCAAATTGACTATTAACTACAAAGCGTAATGATAGTAATTCTTTAGTGGGAACTGTGACCCAAAAAGTTGGCATTTCCCTTAAAAAGGAGTCTTCATCATCATCTAATTTACGAGGTAACGCGATCGCGACTTGTCCTTTCTTTAACCGAAAGCAAAGTGTTGGTTGGTTTTGAACAACATCACATTCAATGCCATCTATTCCTAAAACTTTCTCAGGTTCCCACTTAATAGTTTTGACTTGATCACTTTCAATACGACAAGATTTGATTTTTTTAGCAAAGGCAAGGATCAAATGTGTATAAGACTTAAATTCGTTAATAATAGACTGAATAAGCTGTCTATCATTCCGAGCCGAAATCGGTAGCTTAATTATTGTTCCATCAATGCTATCTTGATCTGGTTGTTGAAATTGCTTAATTCGCTTCTGTAATTTTTGAATCTCATCTAAGTCGGTAATAGGCTCTGGTAAAATTCCACCATTGACTTGAAAACTTAAATTACCACTATGAACTTTGGGACAATCAGTCAACAGATAAACCGTCTTAAAACCTAAACCGAATTCTCCTGTTGCCTCCTCATTTTTATCAGAAATATTGAACGATAGCATTTTCACTAAATCACGTTGATAACCCTTTCCTTGTAATCGCTTATTCAATGTAGGGTCGCTAAATTGATTAATGGGTCTTCCCCAGTGGATCAACTCAAGTTCACTCGAATTTAAAGAAATAACACATTCTTCAGTTTTGCTATATCTGTAATCATTAGAATTAAGAAAATGATTTCGCTCTAGTGCTGCATCATCTGCATTTTGAAAAAGCTCAAATAAAACACTTTTATTTGAATAGCCAAAGTTTTGAATTTTTTTACGAACAGAAACTAACAAGTCATTTTGGACATCTGTATTATTTTTTATTGTATCTTGAATTGATTTAATCTTTCTTTTAATTTCGGCTGATACATTATTAATATTATTTTTAATTATTGGCGTTTGCTTCTCTAAGCTAAGTCTATCATATCTTTTGTCGTCTATTTGTTCCATTGTATCAATAAGCGATTTATTATTTATTTCTAAGACTCTTAATGTATATGAACAATTTTCAATAATAAAATCACGAGCATTATAAATTTCTAGTTTTTGGGCTTCTATTAAAATTGGTTTAAGTTGATTATCAATACGAGAATCAAGTTTTATTGAACTAATATCGTTATTATAGGTTTTTAACCATTCTTTTATACTATTAAATAGAATATTTTCTAAATTTTCTTTACTTAACTTATTGGCTGTAATTTGTTTCAAAATGATTTCATTAGATTTATTTAACTCTCCAATAAATAAGTTTGTCGGGTTATGTTGTAATACATCAACATAAAATTTAGCATTGAATAAATTTTTAACAGTAATTTTATTTTCTGTACTGATTGTAATTTTTAAATCACACTTTTCAGAGTTTGGATTACGTATTGGATCACGAAATAATATTGAATAGATGTTATCAAATGAATGTTTTCCAAGAAAGTTTTGAGCTAATTCTTTAATTTCATCATCATTATTATAAAATATCATTAAAAACAAACCAATTACAGGTGGAGATATACTCGTAGTATTAATCCAATCTTTAAAGTATTCTTTTAAAGTTTCTGCATTAGTTTTTTGTTCATTACTATTATTAGTTGACTGCTGATATTCCAATAAATCTGATGGAGTATAATTACTCTGATAATTAAGTAATTGTTTGATGATCTGATATTGGTTATCATCTATAAGATAAGTCTTATTTATGCCATATGTTTTAGGAACACATAGTGATTTTGGGTCTTGCCAATCAAAGTTTTTATTGAGTAATTTTAGTTCAGCTAAATTTTTAATTTTTTGATTTAAGTTAGCGCCTGAATTAATAAATAATTTTAAATAATTATTATAAACTTTAATAACATCTTCATTAGGTTTTTGATAGCTTGCTGTCATCCATTTTAAGAGTTTACATAACCATTCAATATCTGAAACTGGCTTTTTAACTTTAGGTAGTATATCTGATTTAAATTGTTGCTGGGGAACTTGGAAATAAATTTCCCAAATTGGCATTAGTTCACAATTTGATAAAACTTGACTTAGCTCTTTGAGTTCTAAATCAACATTGCCAATATAGTATTGAGGAAGTTGCGCGATCGCGTCGCCTAATTTTTGAATAGAAGTTTTTTCTGATAAAAATAGATTTTTAAATTGAGAATACTCTAAATACAAATTAATATTTAGCTCTTCTTTCAGTAATTTCGGCGTAATATAATCCCAAGATGAAAATTGCTTTAATATCTCTGTATATTTATCATTTAAGTTAGGTAAATAACATATTTGTTGCGGTGATAGTGATTGATTTTTTTTATCAATTAACCAGTGGCTTTGTTTAAGTTTTTCAAAGTTTTCATTACGAATTTTTTGTTTATTTTTATAAATACTTTTCAATAAATCTAAAATTGCTTTACAGTAAGTAGAAGGGTCATACGTCTTATCCAGCAAAAACTTTAATAGATCATTTTCATACCAAGTAGGAGAAAGTTTATTCTTAAGAAGATTTATTTGTTCTTGTGGAATTGAATTAGGTAACTGTGTATTAATTACATAATCAACTTGACTTTCATTGCAAAAAGCCTCTTCTATAACCGAGGTTAAGTTCTGAATTCGCTCCCCTAAGAAAATGAGCTGATTAGGACAAATACTTCCGCCTTTGGATAGCTTAAGCCATGGAGTGTTTTTAAGTTGATTTAGTAATTCCTTGTCATTACATACATTATCACAGTACTTATGGAGTACCTTTAGCAATAGTTGGTCATATTGTTCAGGCTGATTTTGTTGTAAAACTAACTTAACTGCTTCTGTTGGACTCCATAAGGGAATCCACTCTGGTTGATTAGTGTACTTTTCATCAATTAAGGTGACAAGAGACCTTAATTCAGGATACTGGTCTAGAGGAAATTTCCTGTTATTTAGGTAAGTTTTTTCATTAATTGAAACTAAGTAACTATCAACCGTTTCATGAAGTGGGAGACGTTTCCAAAAATTTTTATTATCCTTTTTTTTAGCAATTTCACTTAATACTTCCTCACGCTCTTCTCGACTCGGTAAAATATCACCTGTAATTTTTTCTGGTGTTAATTGCCGAATTAAAGAATCAGGTAAAATAGGTTCAATATTGAAAGACTGCCATTGCTCTTCTGGAATGTTATGGGCTAATTGAGTATCTAAAACTTGCCATGGTGGTAACGTGTAAGACGCTATTTTTTTCCAAACTTGATTAATTGATAAGGGTTGAACGTAAAGTGGCGTTGAAGAGTCATCAAAATGTTCAATACTACTATGTAAAAGGAATCGGATTACTTGTTTTTTCTTAGAATGATTTGAGTCTTGTAATTGCTTTACTAGTTTTTTACGTTTATCTGAGTCAGTAGTTAGTCGTGGTTTTTGACATAAAATATCAAAGCAAGCCTTATCACTAAAGGTCTTAATTTTCTGTGACCATAATTGCTGGGCTAAATTTTCATCAATTAAAATTAATGCTTCTTTCTCTAAAACAGCTTGTAAAGCATCACGTATTTTTTTATTTTGATTATTATATTTAAAGACTAAAGATTTATCAATTTTATTTTGAAGTTCATTAGGATGGCAATAATAATTAGATTTCTGTTTAAGGGAATAGACAGGAATATAACTAAGAGTAATTGAATCAATATCCTCATTACCTAAGTAATTAATAATCTTGGAAATTAAATTGGCAGTATCTTGATTTGGATTTAAAAACTTCCTGATCTTTTTAAGTAAATATTTAACGGCATTAATTGATAATTGCTCTTTAAACTCTTCTAAAAATTGAAAAAGAAATTCTTTTAGTTCTTGCGATTGAAATATAGATTTTGAATTAATTGATTCAAATAGGTTCACCAGTTCTGATGCTTCAAAAGTATTTAATTGATCTTCTTTAATAAGGTTTGGTTTTTCTTTGACTGTTAAATAATACTTATCAGCAAAATCCTTTAATGTTGGTAACTCTATCCATAAATCATTAACAAAGCTAGGTAGCGCTATAATTCGCTTATTAGTGGAAATTAGTTCCCACCTTGAGTAATCTGGTTTTAATCGATAAATCCAACAATAATTTTGGCAAATTATGTCTTGATTCGTTTTAAGAAGTGAATTATTTAGTCCCTGACAAAGGGCTGCTATTTCTTGATCTAAATTTTCATCTAAGTCACTTTGAAGTTCTTTATAAAAATATTCCAGTGCTTTTAAAAGAATTGAAAGTAACTTATCGTACAGTTTTTTATTCCAAATTATTCTAGAATCTTGATTTAGCTCTTCTATTTGAAAATTATCGGGATTAAAACCTAATATACCTTTTCTAGAAGAATCAGGAAAAAAAGATCCATTTAGCGTAATTAAATACTTATCTTTAGATTTGATTGAAAGTTGGCAATTTTGTTCAGTAGGTAGAAAAATAGCTGTCCTAATATTTAAATTATTATCATCATTAAGATTAGGAAGGCGAGTTAAAGCGATTTCTATGTAGGGCGTAGTCTTTTCAATCTCTTGATCAAAAGATTGATCATGATTTTTAAAATTAAGAACATCTTTTTTTAATTCAGTTGGACGGATTTCACTACTACAAAAATGAAATGATATATTAATATTAATATTTTGTTGATCATTGAACTTTATATAACCAGAATTATTTATTACTTTATTAGCTGGTATATTTTTTATAGGTTGCTTGTGTTTATTTGAATTACTAACTTCAAATACAGTTTTTGAAATTTTATTATTCCAGTACCTAATTTTTGTTAAATATCGTAATAGTGGTAATAATAATGCTAATTGATATTTTGTCTCTTCCTTATTAAACAAGCAATCAATGTTATTTTTATCTTCATAAAATTTTTGTTTTATCCATCCATATTTATTCTCGCGATCATTAGTTTTGTGTGTTTGTTTTCTCAAAGGAATCCAAATTAGTAACCAGCTTTTTTTAATATAGTCTTCTTTACGTAAAATTGGTTGTATTTCCTGTTCAACTAAATTACGATCTGATTGACATAAATTTGTCCAATTATGATGATATTTATCTTCATCATAATTATCTGCCCAAGGATTAAAAAAACCATATCCCCATATTGTATCACCATTCTCATCTTGTTTTTTCGTCCAATTACTAATATAGAAAAAAGCTTCACAAATATGGAAAACACTTTTAAGCCCTAAACCAAATTTACCTATAAAATCTTGTTCTGATTTATCTTCTTTATGTTTACCACTTCCTTTAAAGTATCGGATGTTATCAGCATCTTCTAAAGTAAATTTTCCATTATCTAAAATAAAAATTCCCGATGACTTTAAAAGGGGATGTTTAGCATCTTTAATCCCCCTGCTCCAACCGTAATCAAAACAAGTTGAGTTTGCATCTTCCGCATTTTGGATTAGTTCTTTTAGAATTGCTTGAGGTGGATAATTATCTAGTAGAGAGTCTCTTAAATCTTTAATATCTTGTAAAGGATGATGTCGAGCCATACTTAGATGCTTTGTTAAGTTTTTTGGATAATGTTAATATTTACTTTACCTATAAAGTACCAGTTTTACCTATAAAGTTCCAGTGTACCTTAACTAAAAAAAATTGCCAACTATATAAACTAATTGTGATACGAAGTTTTTACAAAGAAATAAAAGATAACTTCATTCTTTTTTCGACTAAGTCAGTCAGTTCTCCTTGTTGCAAGCAAATTTAGTCCATAATGCTAGAATAAGGTTTCGGTTTCATCTGAGCAGAATTTCGGTAATGTGATCGTTTTTTCCTCTTCCCGAGTCTTACTACTTGCTATTTTGCCTTCACTTCTCCCTTTTTATTCGATGTTAATACCTATAATTATGTAATACAAACTGCTTATTTAGATGCTTTATCTATTTTTTTTTAATGAGCTATCTAATTTTAGATTAGTGATATTAGAAATTCAATTTAGTTATAAGGGGGTATAACTGCTATATCTATTGCCATGACTGATTTATAGCCATTATTATGCGAAATTATAGTTTTATGATTACAATTCCTTTTATATTTTTTTAAGGTGGGGCGCGATCGCGCTGAACTTGAAAATTTCCCCTACTTTTTGTTGTCAGACATTTTACTCTGCTTGCATCCACCAAGTAGCTAAGAAACGCAAACCCCCCAGTCATTAAGGGGTTAGAAGGTAAGAAGGAAAAATCATCATATTGATAACGATACGAATATGATTGAGATAACTTTAATATTTTGCAATAAATAACAAATATGATTATAGATACAAAATAGATGGTAAATTTATAAATTCCCAATTTGAGGGAGATAAGACCTCTCTCGGATCTACCTTCTATTGACCCTCCTTTTGCGAGGCAGGAATGAGAACTATCATTGCTATCTCCAGTTGGCTACTTCCCTCCTCAAGATAGAACAATTAAACAGATTCATTACTTTTGGCAATGATTAATCAGTGAGATTCCACTGAGAAGCGCGATTGCTACTGAAGAAACAATAGCATTTTGCACATCTCCTGAAAGGATTTTACAAAACCAACAAACTTGATAAGGATTAAAAACTATCAACAAAGAGAATAGCAGTCGTTTGATTACATATAAACCTCTTGAACTTAACGCTTATTCCTTCTTACATTTAAATATTTTATTACGTATTATTATTATAAACTGGATTTTTATGGCATTATAATTGTTTAACTTATCGCTATACTTCCTGTATAACAGGAAGTATAGAATTTATTATTATAGATAAAAAGCGTTTTTAAATAGAACTTATATAATTGCCCTTATGTAACAAGAATAGTAATTTGTTTCCGTATGTAGCAGATTAGGGGTTTATTTCTTGGGGGAGCCGTAGCCAATGTGATCTTGATCTTTAGGTAGTTTAATGTTAATATGTATGATAGAGAATAAAGCTACGTTATTTTATATCAAGGGTGATTAGGGGCAAAATAAACGATTGAACCATCATTCAATTGTTAATGCCATGAAGGGACATAGATTAACAGCAATCAACATGAATTAACTTCGATTCATGTAACATTAACCATAAAATATCACAAATAAGTACAAATGTGAAACATGATAGTTAGTGAGATTAATCATATATGACTAAAACACAATATCTTTTCAATACAGATCAACAGCAAAAGTAAATAGTAGGCGAGGTAAGTTATTTAAGTATCTTAATCAAATGGATGTTGCTACAAGAAATGCCATAATTTGCCACGCGATCGAAAACTATTATTATCCTGAACTTATATCAGAGTTTGAAGACGTGTCAGATCAAGAGTTAAAAGTGATAGCAAGGAGGTCGATAGGTGACTTATGGGGTCAAATACAGAATTTGGCAATTTTGGCAGGGTTGGATGTGGAAGAGATGTTAGGGAGAAGGGTGAACTCGGTTGGAGAAGCAAAAGCCCCGCCAAATTCAAATTCAACCGTTTTACCGACAGGTGAACAAGAACAAAAAGGAGAATTAAGTGAAGATTCAAGTAAGGAAGGGGAAAAGGATAAAAAAAGAGAAAAAACAGAAATAGAGTTAATCATGGAAGCGAGAAAGAGAGATACAGAAATAAATTTTCCGATAGATGATGATAGAAATGCAGATGGTGAAGAGGCATTAAATGATATGATAGAATCTTTTTAAAGCAAAAAGTAAAAAAAAAGAATAAATCAAAGAATAAATCAAAGAATAAATTAAAAAGGAATAAGAAATTAAAAAGGAATAAGAACCAAAGCAAAAACCAAGGTAAAAGAAGAAATAATCAATATTTATTAATTTATGCAGATTTTGGAGCAAGTGGAACAAAAGTTTTATATAGTTTGATAGGGGAAAAGACAGATGAAAAGAGAGATAAAAAGATCAAGACGTTATACATGGATGCGGAGGTAAAAGCAGGAAGTAGAGAGAAATTTATAGAAGATATAGGGAAAGGGGGATATCCAGAGGATAGATGTTGGATCAAGGTATCGGAGAATAAAGATTGTGCGTTGGGGTATCTGGCAAAGAAGCATGAGGGGCAAAGCCAGATGAATCAAAGCAAATTTATGAAAGCGGTATTTAAGACAGTGGGTTTAATCAGCGCGATCGCGGCAAGGGAAGAAATAACAAATAAAACCTTAAAAGTAGATTTAACATCATTTTTGCCCTATTCAGAAAGAAATAATTTTCCTGATTATTTTGAAGCATTGAAAGAATTTGTAAAAAATCCAATAGAAACAGAATTTGGATCGATTAATATAGAATTTATCAATTTAGTCCGACGAGTAGAAGGACAAGGAATCTATCATTCATTATCGCCAAGTGAAAAGAATAATAAAAAAGTAGCAATAATGATGATGGGATATCGAAATGTGTCATTAGTAATCGGGGAACGAGGAACAATTCAAAAGGGAGCAACAACGGATTTGGGAATGGTGAAGTTAGCAAATGAAATAGGAGAAAGTGAGGGAATCACAAATGAAGGGATATTAACAAAATTTTTAGTGGAAGCAAAAACAAATGAAGATCGAGCATTGTCACGATTATTAGCGAAAGAAACAGGATATAAAAAAGCAGAGAGAAAGGAACGGTTAAAGAAAAAGATAGCAGAATTAAGAGAAGATTTTGCATCACAATTAATCACATGGATGAAAGATGAATTAGATCAAGATGTGGATAAAATTGTATTAACAGGAGGGAGTGCAATGTATTTTGGAAAACAAATAGAAAATCAAATAAAGAAAAATTTTCCGTGGATGGAAATTGGATGGAACAATGGATTAGATCCAGAAAAAGATTTAGGCGTAATACGGAATCTAGGACAAACAGATCAATACAAACGATATATTGATGTCTATGGAGAATACTTATATAATCAAGCTGTGATTGCAGAGAAAAAAAACAATTAGAATGAGTAAGATTAATGGCATTTTCATCACATAATTATCATCCGAATAGATTGAATATCTACTATCTTTTAATGATGATACAAAACTCATAACTATTAATTTTCATCTGCTCTAAAAAAAATACTCCCCTTGGGTTTTGAGGGAGTATTTTTTCTTCTTATTGTTTATTTGATGAATTATTGATGCTTATAGGAAGAAACTTGTACTTTTTTATTATAATTCAACACTTGAGCTTTATTATTGTTTTCTTCATATTTCTTTAGAGCGTTAAGTTTTAATTCTTGTTCTTTTACTTTTTGAGAATATTCCCATTCTTTTTCGGTTACAACTTTGAGAACTCTGTTGTTCCGCACTTTAACTTTGGGAGCGCGATAACTAGGTTCTTTACTATTTTCTTTAATTATAGATATAACTTCTGATTCAATTTCATACATTCGTCTTTGTGCTTCATTTTTTATGTCTCGAAGCTTTACGTACTCCATCAGCAGCTCATTATCAAAGCAAGAACCTTTAGCTTTAGGAGGTCGAGAATCAGAATCTTTTGTTTTTTTATGATTAGCTGGAGGATTCAGCAATTGAATCCATTGATGTTCATCTTTACCTAGATTATTGTTTTCAATTTTATCGTAAGGAATCCAAGCTATTTGAGTCGCCCCGTTCTTAATAAATTCTAGCCATTTTTGAGGGTCTTGTTCAAAATGAATTTTAAAACGATGTGCTATTCCATCTTTCGATTTTCCAACGTAGATACATTCTTTATTTTCATCCAAAACGAAATAAATTCCAGAGATATTACCAATTCGTTTATAATCATATAAGTCAACAACATTTCGAAGCTCTTTAATGTACTGCTTTGCTTGATGATAATTATGCTTCATTTTTAAATATTCTCCTTTAATATATTTTCTACTAATTAACTATTATTTATTTATTTTTCAAATATTTAAAACACACTAAATGTAGTATTTTTATGGAATTGGCTGTAAAAATACAAATCAATCCATAAATTGTACCCATCTCCCTATCTCCCCATCTCCCTACCTGAGGGTGATTTCAGGAGAATGAAACGACCCTGCCTTTTGTGGGGGGAATACAGTTTTTGGTGATTCCGATCTACTCAGCCAAAGAATCCTGTAGGGAGATGATTTAGCGATTGAGTATTGATAGTAAAATACCCTTTTTATGGATTGATGTTTTCTGGAGCGCGATCGCGATATTAAAATAAGGACGACTGAGAAGTGTTAGCCACTTGACGTAACCGTTTTCTTTCATCAGCTGTTAAAAGGTTGTGCCATACCCATTTATATTCAGCTTTAGAAAATCCAGAATCACTCTTAAAATCTTCTATATCTTTATTAGTTTGGCACTCTGATAATAATCGGCGGCATTTTTTCGCCTGCTTTTCTTTATGGGCGAGGGAATCGTCCCGACGTGCAGGGTAAGTAGAAAAATCCACTCCATCATCAGAGGGTGTAACAACCTGTAACGACCCGTAACGACCCTTATCAGATGGTGTAACAACCTGCTCTGTTTTCTGTGAGTCTGAGTCTACAGGGGTTTCAGGATTTTTGTCTGTGGGTGTAACAACCGTATCAGGGTTTTTATCATCCTTTTTATTTTCAGAATTTAAACCTAAGTTATTAGCTTGATTTTCCGTACTAGTATCAGAAGCTAAATGAGGTTTATTTTTTTCTTTTTTCTCATTGTTGTTTTGGGTTGTTACGGTTGTTACGGTTGTTACATCGCTTTGTTTATGGGGATTTTGGGTTGTTACGGGGGTTGTTACATCTTGGCTATAGGTTGTTACACTTTCTGAAAATCTTTCCTCAACTAATGGAATATCGTTATCGGTGTCTGTTCTTAGTCGCAGTCCTTCGATTACTCGTTGAGGTTTGCCAGCGTAGCGTTTCAGGTCCTTGGCTACATCCCAACCTAGTAACTGATTACAAATTTCTAATAAATCAGTAGAGAAGTTTTGGGAGGTTTTTGGTTTACGTCCACTCTGGCGGCAGTAATGGCAGTAGGAAGCGTAAAGGGAAGATTCATCAGGATCGTAATCCTCATCTTTTTGCTGCCATCGGTTTCCATCACTTCCAATAATCGCGATCGCGCCATTCTCTGGAACAAGCTCGTCATTGATCCACGCGGCTAAACCATCGGATTCACACTGGCGTTTCCATGATGCCAGGGTTAGCTCGGGACTATCTGGGTTAAGGATTAGTTCCTCAATCAGATCATCATCAAAGTTATGTAGCAGATAAGAGGTAAAGGCAGTTAGTTCCTCTTTCATCTTCTCAAGTAGTTTCAAATCCCGATCGCGCTTAGGCAAAACGTTGTTACACTCAATTAGAATCATGCGGCGGTTAAGCCAGTTGGAAGCACTAGCAGGGAAACAAAACTGATTACTCGTTAACACTGCCAAGCCTTGAAACTTAAATGAGCTTACATCCTTTCTCATCCGTCGCCCGGATAAGTCATCGCCACCAGTTAACCGCTTAAAGTTACTGTTTTTACGGCTTGATATCGGGGGCTGGTCGGGAAGGTTAAGCAGTCGTTTGTCGAATAAATCAATGATGTTGTGTTTGTCCTCTAAATCTTCTAGAGAGAAGCTGGTGGCGTTTTTGCTACCCACTAATTCAGTCATCAACTCCATTAAGGTAGATTTGCCACTGCCACCAGAGCCAAGCAGATAAAGGAATTTCTGCATATCTGTTTTGCCCTTCAATAGGGCAGCCATAAAGGCAAGGATAGTGTTTATATTTTTAGAATCGTCGCTGGTAAGCTGTTTCAAGAAAGTAAAAATGGTGTTACAGTCTTTATCTTTATCGTCGGTAAAAATGCAATAATCCCGTGGTAACTTCCAAGTTAGTCGGAAGCCCGGCAAGTGATCATGAAACTTGCCAGATTCTAGATCATAAACGCCGTTCTTAAATGGTAAGTAGCGTTTGGGCTGCTCGTCCCACTTCCGAATGAACAATTCATCCTTGAGATATCCCAAGATATTGTTCATGTACTTATTAGAACGGAACTTATGGATGTCCCGATTCTTAAGTTCAATCAGAACGGCATGGCTGATATAGTCGTCAGCAACCATCGACCAGATGCCAGTTTCCTCCAGTTCGTAAACTAGCCATGAACTGAGGTCCGAGCAATAAACCCAGCGATCGCGATAAGTTTCTGCTAACTCTTCACCAATCGCGCCTGCCATCGGTGGCTTATTGTCAGTGCCGTCACCATTATTGTCGCTTTTGTATTTATCCCGAACTAACTCAGCTTGGATTAATTTCTCTCGGAAGGCTTCAATGCCGTGATTCTGGATATAGTCGTCCATTCCTTTACCATCTTCTGCTGACCAAGTGCCAGTAATAGAGTAAACGGGAATTTCAAATTTTTCCAGTTTG
Organism: Euhalothece natronophila Z-M001; assembly: GCF_007904085.1. GTDB lineage: Bacteria > Cyanobacteriota > Cyanobacteriia > Cyanobacteriales > Rubidibacteraceae > Halothece > Halothece natronophila. The sequence goes on along the minus strand of NZ_CP042326.1, from coordinate 1,591,069 downwards.
GTAGCAAAGGTTTTCTCAGCACGAACAACATTCTTATTGGTGGCACAATCAGCATCAAAGGCAATAATGAAACCAAAACCTAATTCTGCATATCTTCTGGGTTGATCCACTAAATATCGTTTACTTTCCTTGTCATCCTTACTGCCAGTTAAGCCATTCTCAACGCCCGTTAATGCGATGGTGGGTAAACCATTGGCTGTTCCTTGGATTGCCTTAAATAAACCTTCTGTAATGATAAGGCAAGGGACACCGTCGATGATCCAACACGCCTGCTTTAACTCTTCCTCATTATTCCAGAAGTTTGGATCATGAGGATTAATGGGTAACATCGCGTCAATATTATCTTTGTAAGGGGTTCGATACTTTGGAGCTTTTTTCCCCTGCTTGCCACTCCACGGCTGATCGGGCTTAAATTGTTGTTGACCATTGGCAGATTCTAATAGTAAGCCATCGCTTTTGGCTTGGTAATGCAGTATCTCAGAGGCTTCTTTAATGTCAATGCTCCGACAATTAGCTTTTACCCATTTTGGCGGTAAAGCGCGATCGCGTGTTAGGTCCTTCCAGTGTTTCTCATTGATAGTATGTGGACGACTGGCAGTTTGTTTTTGCTGTTGTTGTGCTGTTGTTGTAACCATTATTCTTATTCCCCCTCACTTCCAATTACTTCGGTTTCAATGTCAGATAAACACTGAATCGCCCGTCCTGAAGGTAGAACGAGCGATTTCAATAAGTCTATGTAGCTTGTGGTACTATAATTATGGTAAAAATTACTATAATTGTTAACCTTTAGAAAAGTAGTTTCAATGACTTGGACGTTTCGATTTTTTCTTCTATCATTAGAAGAAGAAACGAAATGTAAAATATTTTTTTTCATTTCTGTTTACCTCTTTTCGTTTACTGGGAATTAGCCCCGAGGTGTTAGTTCCACCTATGACGGGCTAATTGTCAGTTTAAATGTTCGTTGAACAATATTTTATTGCCTGCTGACTTTTGGTGTTCTAAATAGGCTTCATAAGCCCACTGGCGAAACAGACTGGCTTTTGATCGTTTCTGCTGCTGCGCTTCCGCCTCTACAAAATTTAATAAATTTTGATCATTCTCAAGGAAGGGGACACCAAAAGTTTTAAGTCTAGCCATTTTTTCTGTCCTCTGTGCTTACTGTTACTGGAATTAAGTTCTATCTGGAAAAGCTACCAGATCAAATTGCACTTTTCTATTGTTCTCATTATGATTAGTTCATAGTGAGCTAAAAGCAACGGGTATATTATAGCTCATATTTAGCTCACTATGAGGTATAATACAAAAAAAACGAAAAGAAAACAAAAAGAAAACAAAAAGAAAGATGACAGTTAAACGTAAACGAACTTCTATCTATATCCGAGAAGATTTGATCAAAAAAGCAAAACAGGACGCAGCCAAGCAGCACCGCACTTATAACAACTACATTGAATATTTGATTGATAAAGCCCATCAAGAAGCCACTAGTAACACGATCGACAATAGCGAAAAGTCATGAAGATTGATCGGCATAGGCAAGCAAAGATTCTTACCCCTGAAGAAATACAACTCCTATTTACTCAGGGGTTTAGCACCCAGCGCGATCGCGCCCTCTTCGGCATCTGTCTCTATGGTGCGTGTCGGTATTCGGGAAGACTGTAGCTCAAGAACGGCGGATGTTTACAACCGTAAGCGAGTTTCCATGTATGATGAGATAAGAGCGCGATCAGAAGATTAGCCTTCTTCAATTTTCTTTGCATCGTAATCTTGGATTTATTACTGTCTATATCTATATCCTTCTGCAGTCGAACGGCTCGTGGAAGTAAAACTAAAATGCTTGTGGATTCGGTCTGACGGGCATGGTTTCATTTTTGAGACTGTCTAGTTAAGTGGAGTAGAAGCAAGAATCTCCCGTTATAGTCTTTGATTTAACGGGAGAGCCTCAACTCAATCACAATCTGGATCATTACTAATCTACTTTTGATCAGATTTTGAAATAAAAATCTGGATATCACTAGGATCAAAAATTTTAATATCTAGCAATCAGTATTTAACTGTAAGAGCCTGATTTTTCAGTTGCTAGTTCATCAATAGTTCCTGACTGGTATAGAAATGTGGATTATAATAGACAAATAGGCTCACAAATGATTTTCCATTTTTTCAAAAACTTTATGGGCAATTTTTTTAGATTCATCCCAATCATAAATTTGTAAATCTAATTTTAACCCAAATATAAATAGTTTATTTCTAACGCCAGAAATGCTTACTTCAATGGAATCATTTGTCTCGTTGCTTATTGAAATTGACATAAATTGACCAAGCCATGAGTTCCAACTCAACCCTGTCTTAAAATTAATTGAGCCTGAATCTTTATCTATTTTTTCAATTTTGTATCCTAAATCTTTGACAGCTTTTAATGAAGTATAAAATACCTGATCAAATGTTTTATCAAATTTTTTGATGACTGATTTTGCCATAGCAACCTTCTATTACTTATCTTGATTAGAAAATATCATATTAATAAAAAAAAATTCCCCCTTCCAGAGCAGAAAGGGGGTTGCCGTTTTAGGAGGTGTTATCGGTTAGGACTGTCCGCTGGAACCCGCAATGGCTTGTTGATCACCAAAGTTGATTTTTACTTTCTTATTCGTCGCTTCTTCCACTTTCGGTAAGTGTAGCGTCAGAAGGCCGTTGTTGTAGTCCGCCTGTACTTGGTCTTGTTGGATGCCAACGGGTAAACCAATAGTACGACTGAACTTACCATATTGGAATTCAGAGCCGTAGCTGTTTTCTCCTTCGTTTTCGCGACGATATTCACCGCTGATGGTTACAGAGTCACGGTTTACCGTCACGTCTAAATCATCAGGATTCATGCCAGGGACTTGGGCTTTCAGTTCTAAATTATTACCAGCATCATTGAGTTCAATCGGAAGTTGACCCCATTGCGGCGTTAGAGCGCGATCGCCCGTCATTTCATTAAATAGGCGATCCATTTGACGACGGAAAGCATCGAGTTCAGTAGCAGGATTCCAACGTACAAGTGCCATAACGCTGTCACCTCCTAATTTTTGGTTTCAACTGCACGCGCTGCATCAAACCTCTTATTTCATTTTCTAGCATGGAAAATAGAGTAGCATTTTGTCTTTGGGGTTAACCGAAAAAAGGGAATGAACAATCCCGTAAAACGATTCACCAGACGTTAATGCTGTCTTTAGCAATTTTCTTGATAATAGCCTTCAGTAAGGGGTTATAATAGCTTTCACGACGCAAAAAAGGAACACTAATGATCACAGGAGAGTTAAAGTCAAAAGTTGATCGCCTATGGGAAACATTTTGGAGCAACGGCATTAGCAATCCCCTCTCTGTGATAGAACAAATTTCTTATCTTCTGTTTATCAAACAACTGGATGACAAGGAACTGGCTAAGGAAAAGAAAGCTCGACGCTTAAACCGTCCCGTTAAAGATCCTCTTTTTCCCGAAGACAAACAACATTGTCGCTGGTCTCATTTCAAAAATCTTGATGATCCGGAAAAAATGTTGGAGGTTGTACGAGAGGATGTCTTTCCCTTTATCAAACAACTAAAGGGCAGCGAGCAGGAAAGCAATTATTCTCGCTACATGAAAGATGCAACGTTTCTCATTAGCAGTCCTGCTCTCCTTGCCAATGCAGTGGAACAAATTGATCAAATGTTGGCAGATTTGGAGCAACAAGCCAGAACTGCCCAACATAGCAATTATGTGGATTTAATGGGGGATCTCTATGAGTATATGCTCTCTAAACTCACAAATTCTGGGCAAAATGGACAATTCCGCACCCCTCGCCATATTATCCGGATGATGGTGGAGTTAGTTGACCCAGGACCGGGGGAAATCATCTGTGACCCTGCTTGTGGGACTGGCGGTTTTTTAGTTTCAGCAGCAGACTATGTCAAAAACAAAAAAGATGCCGAGGGAAACCACCTGATTAACATTCCCGAAAACCGAGAGCATTACCAGCAAGGGATGTTTTACGGTTATGACTTCGATGCCACCATGTTGCGTATTGGCAGCATGAATATGATTCTCCATGGGATAGAAGGGTCAAAAATTGAATCCTGTGATTCCCTTTCTCAGAATCGTTCGGAAATATCGGAGTCTTTTAGTCTAATCCTTGCTAACCCGCCGTTTAAGGGGTCAGTTGAAAAATCCACCATCGCGAAAGACCTGACGAAAATTGTTTCCACGACGAAAACCGAATTACTGTTTCTTGCCCTCTTTTTGCGGTTATTAAAAGTTGGCGGTCGTGCTGCAGTAATTGTTCCTGATGGTGTTTTATTTGGATCTCAAAAGGCTTATCAAACCATTCGGAAAACGATTGTAGAAGACCATAAACTGGAAGGTCTTATTGCCATGCCATCGGGCGTTTTTAAGCCCTATGCCGGAGTTTCCACTGCTGTTCTGATTTTTACGAAAACCAATGCTGGCGGAACGGATAATGTTTGGTTTTACCAAATGAAAGCAGATGGATTATCCCTTGATGATAAGCGTCAGCCAGTCGAAGAAAACGATATTCCCGATATTGTCCAGCGTTGGAAAAACCGTGACCCGGAAAAAGATTCTAATCGCACTGGTAAAGCATTTTTTGTTCCCAAAGATGAAATAAAAGACAATAACTACGATCTGTCTATTAATCGTTATAAGGAAATTGAATATGAAGAAGTTGAGTATGAACCACCTAAAGTAATTTTAAGAAAGTTACAGGACTTAGAAAATGATATTCAACAAGATTTAGATGCTTTGGAAAATCTGATTAAATAAAGCTTTTTTATATGTGGAAGGAAGTTAGTTTAGGTGAAATTTTGACAATACAAAGGGGAGGATCTCCTAGACCAATTACGTCTTATTTAACTGATTCAGAAAATGGAATTAATTGGGTAAAAATTAGCAATACTCAAGGAATTAGCAAATATATTTATGAAACTCAGCAAAAAATAAAACCAGAAGGAATTTCCAAAACTAGAGTTGTGTATAGTGGAGATTTTATTTTATCTAATTCGATGAGTTTTTGTAAACCTTACATTATGAGGACAACTGGATGTATTCATGATGGGTGGTTAGTTTTAAGAAAAAAAGAAACAAATTTAGACGAAAATTTTTTATACTATATTTTAAGATCTGATCTTATTTATAAACAGTTTAAGCGTCTCGCATCTGGTACAACAGTAAAAAATTTAAATATTAATGTAGTTAAAAAAGTCCAAATTCCTCTACCCCCATTAGAAGAACAGAAACGAATAGCAGAGATATTAGATCGCGCTGATGCTATTCGTCAAAAGCGGAAAGGCGTGATCGCGCTTACCGAAGAACTGGCGCGATCGACTTTCTTAGAAATGTTTGGCGATCCTACTACTAATTCAAAAGGTTGGAATCTGAAATCTCTTGGGGAACTTGCAAAAATATCAGGAGGTGGTACTCCTAGTAAAAAATGTCCTCAGTATTATGAAGGTAATATTTGTTGGGTAACTTCAAAAGACATGAATGTTCACATGTTAGTAGATACTAAAAATCATATTACTGAGAAAGCTATTGAAGATAGTTCAACTAAACTAGTGGGAATTGGAACTTTATTAGTTGTTGTAAAAAGTAAAATTCTAATGAAGCGTTTACCAGTAGTGCGGACTAAGGTTCCTACTTGCTTTAATCAGGATATAAAAGCGATTGAATTATATGATTCATGGATGACAAGATATTGTCATTGGCATATGAAACTTGGTCAAGATACTTTACTAAATAAAGCAAGAGGACTTAATACTGAAGGATTAACACTTGAACATTTTAACAATTATCAGATTATGATTCCTACTTATTCGGAAATAATGCGCTTTACGAAAGTAGAAAAAACTATTGAAGAATCATTATTAGCTTCTAGACAAGCACTTGAAAATGCAAATAACCTTTTTAATTCCCTACTCCAAAGAGCATTTAAAGGCGAACTATAACTTAAAAATCTCATGTCATCGGTAACGCAATCCAATCAACTTCAACAAACGCTTAGTCAACTCAAACGACAGCTTCAACAAACCTATCAAGACCAACTGATTAACCTAATTCTCTTTGGTTCACAAGCGCGAGGGGAAGCGGAACCCGATTCCGATATTGATGTTTTAGTTATTCTAGCTGGAGAAGTGAATCCCATTGCTGAAATTAAGCGCAATAATGCTTTAATTAGTAACCTCTCTCTGGAAACAGATCAATTAATTAACTGTATTTATCTTTCCGAACAAGACTGGCATTATCTCAAAACCCCTCTGATTCAGAACATCCATAAGGAAGGAATTCCCGTGTGACCCCCGAACAAAACCAACTGTTCCAAAAAGCCCAACAAAGCCTTAATGCTGCCCAATATCTCTTAGCAGGAGGGTATTACGATTTTGCCGTCTCCAGAGCTTATTACACGATGTTTTATATTGCCTCTGCCTTCCTTTTAGGCGATGGCTTAACCTTTTCCAAACATTCGGGCGTAATTTCCGCTTTTGGAAGAGAATTTGCTAAAACAGAAAGAGTCCCTGTTAAATTTCATCGACAACTTAAAGAAGCGCAAGACTTACGAAATGTGGGAGACTATGGTGCTACCGATCTCATTTCCCGAGAAGAAGCCGAATTACAAATTCAACGCGCTGAAGCCTTTCTAGTGTTTTACAGCCAAAATGCCAATGCCGTCTAATTTCGACTTCCTCCAAACCGATTATCCCGACCTTTACCAAGACGCTACTCAAGCGGAACAACTGGTGAAAACTGCCCCTCGTGCTAGTTGTTTTTATAGTCGTTACACGCTGGAACAAGCCGTTAAATGGCTATATGCTAATGATCCTTATCTTAAACTCCCCTATGATAGCAATCTTGGTGCGTTAATCCATGAACAAACGTTCAAAGATAATCTAAAACCGGGACTTTTTCCTAAATTCCGCACTATTCTTAAAACAGGCAACCATGCTGTTCACCAAAACACCCCCATCGGTGAAAAAGACGCGCTTCATTTAGTAAAAGAACTGTTTCATATCCTCTACTGGCTATGTCGTTTCTACTCTCCAAACGGCAAAAATCTCCCTTCACTGACCTTTGACCGCGACCTCATCCCAGATAGCCAAGGCAATCAAGACTATAGCCGTCAACAACTGCAAGAATTAGAAACCCAACTTTCCGAAACCGACGAAATGCGTCGTATCGCCGAAACAAGGCGACAACAGACAGAACAAGAACTTAATGCCCTGAAAGCGGAACTTGATGAACTGAGACAGCAAAATCAAGCTGTTAGCGATCCCCACGACTATAACGAAGCTGATACTCGCCATTACCTCATTGATCTTCTGCTTCGGGAAGCAGGATGGGATATTGACCAACCCCATGCCCAAGAATATGAAGTTACGGGAATGCCTAACAGCACCGGCAAAGGCTATATTGATTATGTGCTTTGGGCAGACAATGGAACTCCTCTCGCCCTAGTAGAAGCCAAACGTACTAGCAAAGATGCTAATCAAGGGAAACATCAAGCGAAACTTTACGCCGATTGTTTAGAACAGCAATACCAACAGCGTCCGGTCATTTTTTATTCCAACGGCTATCAGCATTGGCTATGGGATGATGTGACATATCCACCGCGTTCTGTCCAAGGCTTCCTCAAACCAGATGAACTGCAACGCCTGATCTTCCGTCGTACTAACCGCAAACCCCTGCATTTAGCAGAAGGGCTGAGAATCCTACGACTACAATTTTAATTTAGTCGGTAGACGGGGCGTATAAACCTCCGACCCAACTTGAATTGAATTCAAGTTGGAATGCGGAGGTGCATTCCGCACATCTGGGGAGACCCCAGATGACAGCCCCTCATGAATCAGCCCATTTGCGGTATGATTAAATAAGTCTCGCATGGGAGACCATTCGGCGAAAACCAAGCCAGAATTAAAAGAATTTTCAATTCTCTACCATGCTTTTTACCTGTGGGACGCGGGGCAAAGCCTATCGCCTTGGGGTAAGCCTTATTTCTTCCTCGGAAGTGATAAGCTCCTGATTGGGTAGGAAGCCTCTCTTACAATCTTTGATTTAAGAGAGGTAGTTCACTTCAACCTAACACCGAAATTGCAGGGCGAAGCTACCAACTTGAAGCCCTTACCCGCATTACCGAAGAATTTGACCAGTATAAGAAACGTAAAACGCTGCTGGTGATGGCAACGGGAACCGGCAAAACTCGCACCGCGATCGCGTTAATTGATTTATTGAAGCGAGCTAATTGGGTAAAACGGGTTTTATTTCTCGCTGACCGGAACGCCCTCCTCACGCAAGTCTTACGGGCGTTAAAAGTTCATCTTCCCACAGTAACTCCCATTGACTTAACCAAAGACAAAGCCATCGAAACCGGGAATGTGGTTCTCTCCACTTATCCCACCATCTTTAATGCCATTAACCGTAACGATAGTAATCAACACTTTATTAGTCCAGGACATTTTGACCTCGTTATCGTTGACGAAGCCCATCGTTCCATTTATCAGAAATATCGCTTTCTTTTTGAATACTTCGATAGTCTGCTTGTGGGACTAACAGCGACTCCTCGCGAAGAAATTCACCGCGATACCTATCAAATTTTTGACCTAGAACCGGGGGTTCCTTCCTTTGCTTATGAACTATCCGATGCCGTCACAGATGGTTATTTAGTTCCCCCGCGCGGGGTTAATGTTCCCTTTCGCTTCCTCAGTCGGGGAATCAACTATGACGACCTTTCTCCCGAAGAACAACAAGAATATGAAGCTACCTTCTTAAACGACACCACAGGAGAAATGCCTCCTGCTATCGAACCCAACGCCCTTAATCATTGGCTGTTTAACCTGAATACCATCGATCAAACCCTAGAACTGCTGATGGAAAAAGGATTAAGAATCGAAGGGGGAGATCGGTTGGGTAAAACAATTATCTTTGCTCGCAATCATGAACACGCCAATTTTATTGTTCAACGTTTTGACCATAACTATCCTCACTTGAAAGGAAAATTTGCACAAGTCATTGATAGTCATAATTCTTATGCCCAAGCACTTTTAGATGACTTTTCCGAACCCCACAAAGAGCCAACCATTGCTGTTTCTGTCGATATGCTAGACACTGGGGTTGATATTCCTGAAGTTGTTAACTTAGTCTTTTTCAAACCAGTTTATTCCCGAGTGAAATTTAATCAAATGATTGGTCGGGGAACTCGCTGTTGCCCAGACTTATTCGGCGTGGGGCAACATAAACAAGAATTCCTTGTCTTCGACTTATGCGGTAATTTTGACTTTTTCAATCAAGATATTCAAGAACCGGAACGTAAACCGCCAGAGGCTCTTAGCACTCGCTTAGTTAAAACCCGACTGCAACTAGCTCAAGCCTTAAAAAATCATAGTGCCAATGACGAAGAGGAACAAACGCAACTGAAAGATAACTTATTAGATCATCTCCATCAGCATGTCGCCAATATGGAGCAGGATAATTTTCTAGTGCGTCGTCATTTAGAAGCTGTAGAAACCTTTTCGCAACGGGAACGCTGGGAAAATTTAAGTGACGATGATATAGACACCATTAGGGAAGAGTTAGCGCCACTTCCCAATAAATTGCCCCGCGAAAAAGAGCTTGCCAAACGCTTTGACTTACTTTGCCTCAAACTCCAACTGTCGATTGTCAAACAGGATCATCAATTCACCCAATATCGGGATCAAATCCGAGATTTGGTTACTCAACTAGAAACTAAGCAAAATATCCCCATGGTTAAGGAACAACTTCCCCTCATTGAAGAAGTAAAAGTGGAATCTTGGTGGGAAGATGTCACCCTTGGGATGGTTGAGTATGTTCGGCAACAACTGCGGATTTAATGGATTTTGTTGATCGCGAGCAAAGACAAATTGTTTATACTGATTTTGCTGATGAAATGGGAGCAATTGAAGAGACAGAAGTTCCCATTCAGCAAACAGGCTTTAGTCCTTACCAATATAAGAAGAAAGTGGAAGCCTATATCAAAGCGAATGAACATCATGTCGCGATCGCGAAACTCAAACGCAACATTCCGCTAACCGAAACTGATCTTAACTCTCTTGAAGACATGCTCTTTAATGCTGAAGAAATCGAGAGTCGAGAACGCTTTGAAGAAGTGTTTGGCAAACAGTTCAGTCTCACTCGTCTCATTCGGGAAATTGTCGGATTAGATCGCGGCGCTGCTAAAGAAGCCTTTGCCCGCTATCTGGAACAGGAAACTTTCAGCGCTAACCAAATTCGCTTTGTAGAAACCATTATCGACTACCTCACACAAAACGGAGTAATGGATCCGGGACTCTTATATGAGCCTCCCTTTCAAGACTTCCATTATGAAGGACTCGACGGTGTATTTGCTGAAGAAGATGCCGATAACATTATTAGCATTGTGCGCTCCTTTAATGAAACGGTTACTGCTGATTTTCATACCGCGTAAAAAGTAGATTATGACATAACTTTAATCCTATTGATGCTGATGATTTGCCAACTGTATATATTGATCAAGCCGACGGCATAAAAAACCGCATTGAATCCCACTATAATAAGAAAGATTTCTGGCATTTTTTACAAGATGTATAATAAGGATGAGACTGAATTAAGTTATACTGTTAGTTTTTTTGTTATGTATATTACTTTACTTAATTAATAAATTTTTAATTTGTAGTTCGTAGGAACTCGTTAATTGTTCTATTGATTTGTTGTTTGTATCTTGGTGATCCTGATATGTCTAATTTTAATCTTGCGCCTGATTTAAAAATTAGATAATTAATATATCTTGTTGTAGTTGTCGTTGTATTAGCTGTTTGAGTTGCTTCTTTTTTTGTTATAGTTTTAGCTTCTCTAATTTCTGAAAGTTCGTATGATTCATTTATATCTCTTTCTAAAGAAAAAGGAGTTTGTTTAATTAAGAATATTTTTTCTGAATTTTTGTCGAAAATACAGCCAACTTTAAAATAATATTTGAGTATCTCTTTAGTGTAAAATCCTCCTGCAAGTATAAAGAAAATCCCAAATGCTATAAGTTCTATTCGATTGCTTTCACTTAATATACCTAGTATAATTGTTATAATTCCTATTATTGTTATTGTTCCACTTAATACTACTATTCCTTCTCGTCTCCATGAGAATCTAGTATTAGGATGTTCTAGTCTTAGTTCTTTTGATGTATTTTTTGTAATTTTCATTATTATTAGATTATTTATGATTTTATGTTTTATAATATTTTATATTACCATTTTGCACTTTTGGTATCAATATTTTTATGATCTTTATAGTTAAGTTTTGATATTATTATTATTAGTTTTGATTAGTTTGTTATGTATATTACAAAAAAGACTTCCAATAAATTAAGATTGGAGCATTTATTGGCATCTAATGATCTTAAATCAAGGAAAACAAACACAATAGTTGGATCATTATTTGCTATAGGATTAGGAGTATTTATAGCAGGATGGGGGAATACTGTAGTTACTTTGAACTGCGATCGTCAGCATGAGGAGAGTTGTAAGATTACCTCTGGACGTATATTTGGTTTACTTCCAGCTAGGAGTGAGGAAATTCCACTTGATGAACTAGAGAAAGCTAAAGTTGAAGATCGGATTAGCACCAGAAGAAGAACAAGTAGTGGAAGGAGAAGAACAACTGAAAGAACTGTTTACCGAGCGACTCTTATTACTGATCGTGATGAAATTCCTTTAACAGAGACATGGAACTCTCGTTCCTCTTATAGGCATGAACAAGTAGATAAAATTAATGATTTTATAGATAACTCTAATCAAGATTCATTATCTCTAAGTCAAGGTGGTAATAACTGGATACTTTTAGGTTTTGGAGTGTATTTTTTCTTAGCAGGAGTAAGGAATTATTACAAAAATGTTAAAAGGGTCAAGTTGCCAGTTGATTGTTTTTTTGATAAAGATTCAGGGAAAATGTTTTTGACTAAACAAAGCCCTTCTTCTAATAAAACTGAGACTGAATCATATCCTCTTGACCAAATTAAACAAGCTGAAATTGTTAGTACCAGAAAGAGTGGTACTAATGTTCACTTAGTTCTGCAATCGGGTAAAAATATCAAGTTAGATATATGGGGATCAGAGAATAATAAACAGGAAATTGTTGAATCTATTAATCATTTTCTTCAAATTGATAATAATGCTTAGTTGTTTCGGGATAAGGAACATGGAGTCGTCCCACAGCATCCTGTTTAACGGCTTCTCCCCGTAGATTGTACTTAGCAGTAGTTGCCGGATCAGCGTGTCCCACTAACTGCTGTACCGTTAGCAAATCCGTTGTATTTAATAAATTACTAATAAAAGTCCGTCTGAAATCATGAGGAGTAAAAGGAGGGACACCAGCTTGGGCGGCGCGTTTTTGTAACACATTCATCACCACCTGATCATTCATATATCGGATTTCAACCTTCCCATAGCGTTGAACCGGACATAACAACGCCCCTGGAGCTTCTCCCCGAACCTGTAACCAATCCCAAACCGCCCTTAACGCCCCTTCTGGCAAATAAGTCATGCGGTCTTCATTCCCCTTCCCCTGACGAACCATTAACCCCCTAGTTTTCAGATTCAAATCTTCAAGACTCACCGCCACCACCTCCGCCCGTCTCAATCCTCCCATCAAAATCCCAATCATTGCCGCATCTCGTTTTCCCCCTGGGGAATTCTCTTCCAAACAAACTCGGAACAGTGCTATAATTTCCGACTCCTCTAACATCCGCCCCTTCGGTAACGTTTTCCCTCGAATATTGGGCAAATCCACCGCATCCGCATACTCCTCCCAAGGCATTAACTTCAGCCGTTTAGCCTCCTTAAGCGTTCGCCGTAGCGCACATAACATCCGATTCGCCGTAGCAGGAGAATACTTTTCCATTAAAACGGATCGTAAGGCAACGGTTTGGGGATAACGAAGTTTAGACCAATCTAAAGTAAAAGCATCACAGCGTCCTTGAGTTAAAATCCCCGCGAGACAATTTAGCGCCTGACGCATGGTTCTACGCGATCGCGGCGCGAGTTGAGACAAATAGACGGCGGCGGGATGATGAGTCAAGGGCAAAGGAGTTTCCATCGCCAGCGGACAGTCTCGAACTACTCTCGCCTCAGCTTGTACTATTTCTTGCCCCAATTCATCCATTGTTTTTCCTCTATTTATATCGTCCCAAAGCAATCAGCACCGCCTCTTGAATCTGAAACAAGTAATCAGAAGCAATCACCCCACCATAGGGACCCCGCGCCAATAAAGTTTTCTTTAACGTCGTAATGCGGTCACACATAGCGATAGAATCCACCGCTAACCCTCCTTCTCCCTTCGGGACTCGTACGCGGGTCGGTGGAACTCTGTTTGCCTCAGATGTGAAAGGAACTGCTAACACGGTACTGCTGTACTGATTGCGGATATTTTCAGAGACAATCACCCAAGGGCGTTTTTTGCTCTCCCCACTGCTAGAAACTGCTTTGAACAGATAAACCTCTCCCTGTAAAACCTGTTCACTCATCAGAAACTGCCGCCTCGATATTCATCTGGGCAATCTCCGTAGCATACTCCTCATCTGCAGTTTCTTCATGTTGAGAGTAAAATTGCTCTAACTCTTTTTCAACGAGAAAACTTTGGTAATGGCGTAGAGCTTCTTCTAAAAGCTGCGATCGCGTCATTCCTGTTTCCTCTTCCAGTTTGGCTAACAGTTGGGAGTCCACCGTTGCTGAGACTTTGGTTTTCATGACTCTCACCTCCTTAAGGTAGGATAACTTATCTTACCTTGTGAGAGTCACCATTTTTTACTCATTCTGTAGCAGAGAGAGACAATTCCCTTTCGTTAAAAAAATCAAAGGAGACGTATTAATTGCTGGAAATTCAGCCATAACTGCTTCATCTTTATTGCTTTCCTTCTCATCATAATGAAATCAGTAATTACCCTACATCAAACTCTAGTTCTCGTAACTCTTGCCCTAAGCCACGATTTAAGCTGTAGCACATCACTAATAACAGGAAGGCAAACGGCAAACCTGTGGTAATTGCTGCCGTTTGTAGGGCGATTAATCCTTCTTCGCCACCACCAATTAACAATGCTGCAGCAACAACCCCTTCCATGATCGCCCAGAAAACCCGTTGGGTAACAGGCGAGTCTAACTTACCGCCAGAGGTGAGGTTATCCACTACTAACGAACCTGAGTCAGAGGAAGTCACAAAGAACACCGTTACGAGAGTAATCGCAATCAGAGAGCTTATTAGTACTAATGGTAGGTTTTCTAGCATGACAAACATTCCTACTGATACATCATCCCCAATTGGGCCCACCATATCAGCAACACCATTTAGCTCTAAATTAAGCGCCGCTCCGCCCATAGCTGATAGCCAAAGGAAAGATAGCAGAGACGGAATAATCAGAACGCCCATCACAAATTCTCGAATCGTTCTTCCTCTGGAAACCCGAGCAATAAACATTCCCACGAAAGGAGACCAAGAAATCCACCAGCCCCAATAGAAAATTGTCCAAGCGTTTTGCCAGCCTCCCTCGCCATCTTCAAAGGATTCTGTCCAAAAACTAAGCATCGGGAAGCGAGCAATATAATTACCCAAATTTTGAACCAAAGTGTCAAAGATAAATAGAGTGGGGCCAACAATAATAACAAAGCCCATAAAAACAGCCGCCACAACCAGATTTAATTCACTGAGGCGACGTACCCCACCGTCTAACCCAGCAACAACTGAGAGTGTGGCAAATCCCGTAATTACAGCAATTAAAATAACTTGGGTGGTAACATTCGTGGGAATCGCCTCAAAAAGGAACCCAATTCCAGTTGCTACTTGTTGCACTCCCAGTCCTAATGAGGTGGCTAAACCAAATAAGTTGGCAACCACTGCCAAAATATCAATGATGTCACCGGGAATTCCGTAAATCCTCTCCCCAATTAAAGGATAAAAGATAGAGCGCATGGTCAAGGGCAGACCGCGATTAAAGGTAAAAAAGGCAAGCCCTAACCCCACTAAGGCATAAAGCCCCCAAGGGTGGAGTCCCCAGTGATAGAAAGTTAGGGTCATGGCAGTTTCCGCTGCTTCTGGAGTTCCTCCTTCTGACCCAAATATTACAGGGGGGTCACTAAAGTGGAATATGGGTTCCCCCACACTCCAGAACATTAAACCAATACCCATTCCGGCGCTGAGTAACATTGCAAACCAAGCAAAGGTAGAAAACTCAGGCTCGGCATCTTGTCCACCGAGGCGAATTCTACCAAACTTGCTAAAGGCAAAGATGATAATTACGCCTAAAAAGATATTGGCAACTAAAACATAAAACCAACCGCCATAACTCGCGATCGCGTCTTGTGCTTCCTCAAAAACAGTTTCTGCTTGTTCTGGAAAAATGATTGTCGGCACAACAAATGCCAAAACAATGATCGCTGAGATAGGAGCAACGACAGGATGAAGGTCAAGCCCCCATTTTTGGAAGTTGGTACTCCCTGGAGTATATCCAGTTTCTTTTTCTAAGAGTTCTTCCTCAAAGTCTTTATTTTTTCCGTTGTCAGCCATACTTTTTTAATAATGTACTTATTTAACTTTTTTTACAATCTTCATCTCCTCACATAACCATTAAGAGAATGATCAAGATTTTCCCTTCTGGCTCTATTTGTTATTAGTTATAGCGAAAAACTCCATTTTCTACCAGTCAGTATTTTATTGATTTGAATCCGCAAGAAGACCCCAACATAATATACAGGTTTTTGGTCGAGTATAGTAGAAACATCGCGATCGCGCAAAATTGTCAAATGTAGAAAGATTTAATTTTTGCCTCTGTAGTCCTTTATTCAGCTTTTGTAGAGGTTATAATTTACTCTTAAGTCATTTCTAGGCAAATATTAGGTATGGGAAAGTATATTGTTACAGGAGCAGCAGGTTTTATTGGTTCTCATCTTGTAGAGGCATTACTCGCTCAAGGCAAAACAGTTATTGGCATTGATGAGTTTAACGATTATTACAATCCACAACTAAAACGCTCAAATATTGCTAGTGCGTTAGAAAATTCCCAGTTTCAACTGATTGAAGAGAATATCTTAAATTTAGATTGGGAGCATCTTCTAACTGATACAGAAGTTGTATTTCATCAAGCCGCCCAAGCTGGGGTAAGAGCAAGTTGGGGACAAACCTTTCATTTCTACACCGAACGTAATCTCAATGCGACACAGGTAATGTTAGAAGCGGCGAAAGAGGCAACAACGTTAACACGATTTGTTTATGCTTCCAGTTCCTCTGTGTATGGCAATGCAGAATGTTTACCCACCCCAGAATCGACTTGTCCACAACCCGTATCTCCTTATGGCATTACCAAGCTAGCAGCAGAACTATTATGCTGGCAATATCATCAATGTTTTGGGGTTCCAGCCACTGCTCTCCGCTATTTTACCGTATATGGCCCCCGTCAGCGTCCAGATATGGCGTTTCATAAGTTTTTAAAAGCCATTACCAAAGATGAAGCGATTTCAATTTATGGGGATGGCTTGCAGACGCGAGATTTTACCTTTATCAGTGACGCGATCGCGGCAAATTTAGCAGCAGCTGAAGCTCCAGAAGCCATTGGAAAACCCTTTAATATTGGTGGGGGTTCTCGGGTTTCTCTCAGTGATGTCATTGATAAAATGGAAGCCATTACAGGGAAAACCATTACTCGTAATTACTTCTCAAAAGCCACTGGAGATGCAAGAGATACGTCTGCTGATATTAGTCAGGCACAGAAGTTACTGGGGTATTCTCCAAAAGTTGATCTTGCTACAGGATTAAGTCAAGAATGGGAGTGGATGCAGAAACTTATGGCAATTTAATAAGATAGTTCCTACTGACGACAAAACCAAGTGCGATAAACAGGTTCTCCTTGACTAAGAACAGTTGTCTCTCGCTCAGTTGCCACAGGAAAAGGGTTTTCAGCTAATAAAAAGGCGGGAGATTGTATAAATTTAGGGTGAGCGGCAAAATAACGAGTCATTTCCTCGCTAACAAACTGAACATCTGACTGTAAGAAAACCCCACCCTCTTTACTAGGAACTAAATATTGAGCCAAAGTATCCACTAATTCAGGCTGCACGATGCGCCGTTTAGCATGACGCTTTTTGAACCACGGATCAGGAAATTGAATGGTTACTAAATAAAGAGATTTTTTCGGAAGGGAAGATAAGATTGTCGGTAAGGAGACATTCACCTGACAGAAGAGGTAGTGGAGATTAGTAAAGCCTAAGTGATCTCGCTTTAAATTAGCTTCTTCCACTAACGGTTCTCGCACTTCTAACCCTAAATAATTATATTGGGGCTGAGATTCTGCCATTTCAAGCAGAAAACGCCCTCTAGCTGATCCAATATCGAGGAAAAAGGGCTTGTCTAAATCAGCATAAATTTGCTCCCACTTTGGCGGCGTAATGGGAGCTTGATATTTTTGACTGAGGGGGTTAACGTGCTGTCGAACTCGGACTCTCGGCAATCTTATTTCCTTCCTTAATTCCTCTATCTGTCTAGTTTAACAATTGCTTTTTTTGCAAGTTTTATCTTAAATTTCCAGACTTTTAACACACATGAAATCAGTCGATCGGAAATTTATAATTGGTTGGGAAATCATTTAAAAAATATTGCGCTATTGACTAACTCCAATCCTCCTGATCAGTCTCTTCTTTCGTATAAACTCGTCTTTGCTGATGAATTTCGCGGGTTTTTGCAAATAATTCTTCTTCCGTTAAATCCCATTGCTGTAATAATAAATCTAAGTCTCGTTGCAGGGCGTTTGCCCCAGGGAAGTTTTTGTAGCGAATTCGCAGACGGGCTAATTCTGCGAGGTTATAATCGCTCATTTCTCCCTGAAACAAACCCTCAACAATGGCTTTATCTTCTCGTTCTCTAGGATGCTTTTGCTCGCGAGATTGACTCATTGGCAACTAAGGCTTCGACTCTTGCTTTAACTTCATCCCGAACCCGCCGAAAGGTGTCTAAGGGTTGTCCATCAGGATCATCTAATTGCCAATCTTGAAAAACATCTCTCGTCAACCATTCGGGCGGTAAATTGACCCCGCAACCACATAAAGAAATCACAATGTCATAATCTTCAGGATTGTAGGCAGTGACAGGATCAGAGGTTTGATCACTAATATCAATGCCAACTTCTGACATCACCTCAACGGCGGTAGGATGAACTCGTGAGGCTTCTAAACCAGCACTGACCACTTTAATTTTACCGTCTCCGATGGTACGTGCAAACCCTTCTGCCATTTGGGAACGACAGGAATTTCTTTTACAGATAAAAATCACGTTTCTCATGAATCATGTCTCCTAATTTAAGAGGTGGCTTTATTTGCTGTTTCTTTGATTTCTTGCTGGGCTTTTTCTTTACGCTCACTGTAGCGGTCTGTGAGATAATCAACATGATCGCGCATGAGCAGGGTAATTTTATACAGTTCTTCCATAACATCGACAACGCGATCGCGATACCGAGACTCTTTCATCGTTCCATCCTCATGAAACTCCTGATACGCCTTAGCCACAGAAGACTGATTCGGAATCGTAAACATCCGCATCCAACGTCCTAGTAAGCGCATCGTATTGACAGCATTAAAAGACTGAGAACCGCCACTAACCTGCATTAACGCCAAAGTTCTCCCCTGAGTAGGACGTACCGCCCCGATACTTAAAGGAATCCAATCAATTTGATTTTTTAGAATCCCTGTTACATTTCCGTGCATCTCAGGAGAACACCAAACTTGACCTTCTGACCATTGAGAAAGTTCTCGCAGTTTCTGCACTTCAGGGTGAGTTTCCTCAACTTGTCCTCTCACAGGGAGGTGATGGGGATGAAAAAACTTGACTTCTGCGCCAAATCCTTCGATAATGCGGGCAGCTTCTTCTGAGAGTAAACGACTATAAGAGCATTCACGCAAAGATCCATATAGAAATAAAATTCTCGGGGGATGATTGCTCATATATTTTGATAATCTCCTTTAACACAACGAGGATCAAGTAATGTTGCTTTATCAGGTTCACGTCTGAACCAAAAGGCTGTTCTTTTACAGAATTTCACCAGCATTAACATGACAGGGACTTCAATTAGAACGCCCACAACGGTTGCAACAGCAGCGCCAGAGTTTAAGCCAAATAAAATTACGGCTGTAGCAATGGCAACTTCAAAGTGATTACTCGAACCAATTAACGCCGCTGGGGCAGCATCTTCGTAGGAAAATTTGAGTTTCTGGGCAATTAGGTAAGTCAGCCAAAAGATAAAGTTGGTCTGGATAAACAGTGGAACCGCAATTAAGGCGATGTGAAAAGGGTTTTCGACAATGACATCTCCTTGAAAGGCAAAGAGAAGGATTAATGTAAATAATAAAGCTGCGGTGTTAATAGGGCTAAGGTATTTCAAAAAGTAGCGATTAAACCACGCTTCTCCTTTATGCTTAAATATCCAGTAGCGGGTGTACATTCCTGCAGCGAGGGGTAACGCCACATAAACTGCAACGGATAAAAGCATGGTTTCCCAAGGAACAACCATTTCATTGGCTTGTAATAACCAACCTCCCAAGGGGGCGTATAGAAACAACATTGCTAGAGAATTAATGGCAACCATGACGAGGGTATGTCCTTGGTTACTATAGGAAAGATAACCCCACATCAAAACCATGGCGGTACAGGGGGCAATTCCCAGTAAAATCGTTCCAGCGATATAAGAGTCAACTAAAGCAATTTCCTGTCCACCGCGAACAATCTCTGTTCCTTCGATTAAAGGGCGAAAAAGCCACCCTAAAAAGACTTGGGCAAATAGCACCATGCTAAAGGGTTTTACTAGCCAGTTAATTGCTAACGTGAGGAGAACAGGCTTTGGGGTTCGCGCAGCTTCTACGGCTTGGGAAAAGTCAATTTTTACCATGATGGGGTACATCATGAAGAATAAACAGACAGCAATGGGAATGGAGACTTGATAAATACTAATGGCATCTAAAGCCTCGGCAACTTCTGGAAAGGTTCTTCCCAAAATAATGCCCCCAATAATGCAGAAAAATACCCAAACCGTTAGATAGCGTTCAAAAAAACTCAGTTTTCCCCCTGCTTGGGGAGCGTTTTCATTGGTTTGACTGTTAATAGTCATAGGGCTAATGACTGAGGAGTACCCTTTTAATATATCAAAAAAAATTGATATGTCATAATTTGCTATTCGTTATTAGTTCACTTCTGACTTCTTACTTCTCATTGCTTTACAAAGGATAAAGGACATTTAAACTCCCTCATAAATGCCTGATAAAGGCACTTCTACCCCAACAGAGTCTAACTGCATAACATCGGTTAAGTCTTCCAAAATATACAGACTCCATTGTTTAGCCGTTCCGCGTCGATAAACCATTACCAGCGATTGATCTTGATCCACCAGCACATATTCTTGCAGGCTATCTAAAGTTCGGTAAAAGCTAAATTTTTCCCCTTGATCATAATTCCGTGTCGAATTCGATAACACTTCAATAATGACCACAGGATTAGTTACCGTGCTTTGATTCTGCCCATAATACACAGGATCACCTGCCAAAACCATCAAATCAGGATAAGTAAAAACATTTACTGATGGAAGCCACAACTTGACATTTTCCATGTAAACAGGAGCCTTCTTTTCTTTTAAGGCAAGGCGTAAAGCAATATAAAGATTCCCCGTAATCAGATTATGCTTTGTTGTTCCCCCTGCCATCGGTACAACTTCCCCATTAATAAACTCATGACGGGTTTCTGCTTCTGCCTCAATTTCCAGATATTCTTCTGGTGTGTAAACCTTTTGCCTTAACTGTGTCATGCTCAATTACCTCTTTTACCAACTGGAAGCGCGATCGTATTTTCCATGCGGTGATGCTTTGATTACAACTATTATTGACCAGCTAATCTTTTGTTAGCAGCCTCTCGTACTGCTTTGTTACTATCTTGTGCTAATGCTGAGAGAATCGCCTTTGGTGTATTGGGGTTTTTGGCGACTTCAAGACGTACCTTCCAATCATCATCCCGAGCTAATTGCTTTAAGATTTCAATGGATGTATTAGGATGAGGTGCTATTTCTTTTCGGTTACTATAGGGAATTACCCAATCAGGATTGAGACGAATTGCCTCATTATAATCAGCGATCGCGCCTTCTAAATCTCCTTGCTGAAGGCGAGCATTTCCTCGGTTCAAGTAGGCAATTACGTCATTAGGATTTGGAGATTCTGATTTATTTAGCTTATATTTACTATTTTGATTTAGGGGTTTCTCTCTAACTGGTTGTCTTTCCTGAATATAATCAACAGCGGCTTGAACTGTGGCAATTTGTTCGGCTGCTTCATCGGGAATTTCGAGATCAAACTCTTCTTCTAATGCCATGACTAATTCCACCACATCAAGCGAATCAGCACCTAAATCTTTTGCAAATCTCGATTCCGGCTTAATAGTGTTTTTATCTTCAATTTCTAGCTGTTCGGCAACAATAGATTGGATTTTTAAAAATATTTCTTGCTTCTTGTTATCTACAAATTCAACCACACCTGGTTGATTATCTAAATTTTTCTCTTTGCTGTTTCCTGAGGATTTTGATGTTGTTGATAATAAGCTTAGTAATTCATCAACCGACTGATAACGTTTTTTATAAGCTGGCGTAATTAAGTTATCTAAAATCGTTGCTAATTCTTCACTAATTGTCTGCTCGACTAAATAATCTCGCCACACCCAACTATTCTCACCAGCATCAAATAAATTGAAGGGTTCAACTCCTGTTAATAGATGCAGACAAGTTACCCCTAAGCTATACAAATCACTATTGTATTGAGCTTTTCCTTTTAATTGTTCAGGAGCAATATATTGTGCTGAACCAATCACGGTTCCTGTCACTGATAACAAACGAGTATTATCGACTGCTTTGGCAGCTCCAAAGTCAACTAAAAATAATTTTTGGTCTCGTTCCCTAATAATAATGTTGTCTGGTTTAATGTCACGATGAATGACTTTGTTTTCATGGACAAATTTTAAGATAGAAAGGACTTCACTTAATAAGGAACGAATTTGCGATTCCTTAAACGCTCCTTTAGTTTCTAACTCTTCTCGGAGGTTATTCCCATTAACAAATTCTTGCACTAAGTATTGGCGTTCTTGTTCACTAAAAAACGCTAATAACTCAGGAATCTGCGGATGTTGCCCCAACTGATCTAAGGTTTCTCCTTCTTTCGTAAAAAGTTCCGAGGCTCTTTTTAAGTTATCGGTTCCTTGTCCTTGCGGTAAAGACTGTTTAATGACGCAATAAGGTTTAGAAGGTTTATCTTCATCAATTGCTTTAAAAGTTCGTCCAAATCCACCTTGACCAATGATTTTTAAGGCTCGATAGCGCGATCGTAATAAGAGGGAACTACCACATTTTTTACAGTACGGATCACCTTTGGAGTTAACCGCTAAACAGTTAGGATTTAAACACTGGCTCATGGCTGATCAATTACCACTTTCCTCATCAAACGAGAGATAAATCTAGTTTAGCAACAATTTCTGTCACTTCCTGATGAAAATTGCGCTTGATATTAGTTCGAGTAATACTTTATCGTCATTTCTATTAGTCTTTTCTATCATTCTCTTGAATTTACATTTCTTAACCCACATTCCGCGCCTAGAATAACTTGTCTCTATCCCTAATTTTCCTAGATTAAGTTTGTGTAATCTAAATAACTTGTTAATATTTGATTATCATAACAACCTATCCTAGCGCATTACATCGCATATATATCAGCGTTATTAAATAGGAGAAAAGCCAATGACTGCTTCTAACGAGAATCCTGACAATATTCCCTCTTACAGTCAGGAGGAAGTGCAAGAAATTCTACAAAACGCGATTGTGCGAAAAGTTGATAACCAAGATCACTTTACTTATGAACAACTCTCGGAAATGGCAAAAGAGTTAGATATTTCCCCAGAAACCTTAAAAGTCGCGGAGGAAAACTGGCAACAACAAAAAACAGAATTACAACAACGACAAGCATTTGATAAACATCGTTGGCAAAAGATTAAACGCCGTTGGGAAGGATATTTAATTTTTAATGCTTTTCTCGTTACCCTGAATTTAATTACGGCTGGAACAGTTTCTTGGGCAGTATATCCTTTAGCTTTTTTTGGCTTGGGCTTAGTTTATGACACATGGGAAACTTCTAGGTTAGAAGGGGAAAAATACGATCGCGCTTTAGAAAAATGGCAAAAGAAAAAATCCGCTTAAGTCTCAAAGATATCTAACTGATCCGTTTTTTCCGTTTGCTGGGTTAACCCTTTTCTTAATCCCAAAGCAATTTTACTATGTTTTTCAATTTGTCCCATCACTTGTTGAGCGCGAGAAATCACAGTGGGTGGAAGTCCTGCTAATCTTCCTGCTTCAATTCCATAGGATCGATCTGCGCCACCGGGTTGCACTTGATGTAAGAAAATAATTTCGTTTTCCATCTCTTTTACGGTTACTTGATAGTTCGCAACATTCGGCAAAATTGAAGCTAATTCGTTTAATTCGTGATAGTGAGTGGCAAAAATTGTTCTTCCTTGCACCTGTGTAGCAAGGTATTCAGCAACCGCCCAAGCAATAGAAAGTCCATCAAAAGTAGCTGTTCCCCGTCCAATTTCATCTAATAAAATTAGGGAATTCGGGGTAGCATGATTAAGGATATTTGCGGTTTCATTCATTTCTACCATAAATGTCGATTGTCCAGTGGCGAGATCATCCACTGCACCCACTCGGGTAAAAACGCGATCGCTGATTCCTAATTTTGCCTCTTTCGCTGGAACAAAACTGCCAATTTGTGCCATTAATTGAATTAACCCCACTTGTCGCAAATAACAACTTTTTCCGCTAGCATTGGGCCCAGTGAGAATAATTAAATCAGGATTATTGCTTTTTTCCTCAAATCCCATGGCAGTAGAATTAGGAACAAAAAAGCCTGTGGGGAGCGTTTGTTCAACGACAGGGTGTCTTCCCTCTTTAATTTTTAAGCAGCGTCCTTCGATCATTTCGGGGCGACAATAATCATAATACACTGCTAATTCTGCTAATCCTGCTAAGACATCAATCGCCGCCACCGCCCGAGAAATATCCCGAATTTGTTGCGCTTTCTCCCCGACTTCGGCACGTAAGGCAGCAAAAATTTCGTATTCTAGGCGATTTAAGTCATCTTTCGCGGTTAAGATTCGAGTTTCTCGTTCTTTTAATTCCGAGGTGATATAACGTTCTTCGTTGGTTAAAGTTTGTTTGCGAGTATAGTTTTCTGGGGCAAGATCCGCTTTACTGCGAGGAATACTAATAAAATAGCCAAAGGTTTTGTTATAACCCACCTTCAGTTTAGCAATGCCCGTGCGTTCCCGTTCACTGGTTTCTAAATCAGCTAACCATTGTTTATCTTCCTCTAGCGTCTGTTGCATTTGATCCAGTTGTTCATCGACTCCGGGGCGAATTAATCCCCCTTCTCCCAGATGTTGCGGCGGCGATTCTACCAGAGAGTTTAAGATTTTTTCTCCCAATTCTTCTAAGTCAGGGGGAACCGACTGCAACGCCCGTAGAAAAGGCGAATTTCCCTCTTTTACTAAGGCGGCTAAGTCTTTTAAGCGCAACAGCGAATCTGCTAATCCCCGTAAGTCTCTCGCATTGGCAGTTCCAGCCCCGGCACGTCCACTGAGGCGTTCTAAATCATAAATTTGGCGCAAAAGCTGTCGTAAATCATCGCGGAGATTAGTTTGCCGGATTAACTCGCTAATTGTGTCTTGACGGGCAACAATACCTTTAATATCTAATAATGGCTGTAATAACCAGCGACGGAGCGCACGCCCTCCCATAGCGGTACAAGTCCGATCTAATGCCCATAAAAGAGAACCATGATATGTCCCATCTCGCACGGTTTGCACAATTTCTAGGTTACGGCGAGTTTGTTGATCAAGGATTAAATAATCGCTGAGAGTGTAAGTTTTGAGGGTTTGCAGGGGAACTTGATGATTTTTTTGCGTTTCTTCAATATAAAATAAAAGCCCTCCTGCTGCGCGAATGCCAAGGGGGAGATTAGTGCAGCCCATCCCTTCCAGGGAACTAACCCGAAAATAGGTTAAAAGTTGATTTCGCGCTTCTCCTGCACTAAATTGAGTTTGGGAACGTAGGGTATAACAAAAACTATCAGGTAGAAACTCAGGGATACTATCAGAGGTTTCCCCAGGGCGTAACATACTGCCAATATCAGGGGCATTGGTGGGGATAAGAATTTCCGAGGGATGCAGGCGTTGTAATTCCAGAGAAAGGGTTTCTAAGTTTTGGGATTGGGTGGTGTAAAATTCTCCTGTAGAGATATCAGTGTAAGCGAGTCCCCAATGTTGTCCTGCGATAACCACTGCTGCCAGAAAGTTATTGCGTCGGGCGTGAAGCATTCCTTCTTCGGTTAATGTGCCTGGGGTAAGCAGTTTGGTGATTTGACGCTCTACCATGCGTTTTTCGGCAGCCGCTTGGGCGGCATCTTCCACTTGATCACAAACCGCGATCGCGTAACCTTTTTCCACTAACAGCGCCGTATAACGTTCTAAAGCATGATGAGGAACCCCTGTCATGGGAACGCGACCAATTTCCTTTCCTCCTTCTTTACTGGTTAAAACTAATTCTAATTCTTGAGCAACGGTAACCGCATCTTGAAAAAAACACTCAAAGAAGTCTCCGACCCGATACAATAGCAAAACATTGGGATGCTGCTCTTTCACCTCAATATAATGCTGCATCATGGGGGTAAGTTGAGCGCGATCGAGTTTGTGATAATCAGCGTTTTTCATGTAGGCGGGGGTCGCTTTTCCCTGAGACTCCTGCATAATGGTAATTTATTAGTTGTCAGCGTTTCATTCCATCACAATTGTAAATTGTTCCCTGTCTATTGATGACTTATGGTTAAACTCCCCTCCCCTAATCAAGAAGAAACGGCAAAACAGCCAGCAGAAGCAAAAAAATTAGACACATTTGGCGGTGTTTATACCCCTTCTATTCTCACCATTTTAGGGGTCATTATGTATCTTCGCTTTGGCTGGGTTGTGGGTAATGTGGGACTTTTAGGGACATTAATTATTGTTACCCTCTCTACGTCAATTACCTTCCTAACGGCTTTATCCATTTCCGCGATTGCTACAGATCGCGTGGTGCGTGGCGGTGGGGCTTATTATATGATTAGTCGCTCTCTGGGCATTGAAAGTGGTGGCGCAGTGGGGATTCCCCTTTATTTTGCCCAAGCATTATCTGTGGCTCTCTATACCATTGGTTTTGCTGAAAGTGTTGTAAATCAGTTTCCTAATTTAAGTCAGTTATATGTGGCGCTGATTGTGACTATATTGGTTGCTGGCGTGGCACTAACTTCGGCAAATATTGCCATTAAAGTCCAATATGTGATTATGGCAGCGATCGCGCTTTCTCTCCTCTCCTTCTTTTTTGGCAGTTCCCTTGAACCCACTGAAATCGAAATGTGGGGGGCAGCTGATCGGCTTTCTGAACCTTTTTGGCAAGTGTTTGCAGTATTCTTTCCCGCGGTAACGGGAATTATGGCGGGAGTCAATATGTCAGGAGACTTGAAAAACCCCACTAAAGCTATTCCGTGGGGAACATTAGGGGCAGTGGGAACAGGTTATGTGATCTATATGATCCTCCCGATTGTTATGGCAACTCGTGCTGATGCAGCCACCTTATTAGAAACCCCCCTAATTATGAAAGAAACGGCTCTTTGGGGGCCAGCAATTTTATTCGGGGTATGGGGGGCAACCCTCAGTAGTGCCTTAGGGAGTATTTTGGGCGCACCTAGGATTTTACAAGCACTAGCGCGCGATCGCGTTTTACCTCGTTGGATGCGCTTTTTAGGTAAAGGCAGTGGGCCCAATGATGAACCGAAAGTGGGAACATTTGTTACCCTTGCCTTTGTTATTGCCACGGTTTATGTCGGGGAATTAGACCTTATTGCTCCAGTTTTGACCATGTTTTTCTTAACTACCTACTTGGTGTTAAATGTCTCTGCTGGGATTGAAGCCTTCTTACAAAGTCCCTCGTTTCGCCCTGATTTTAAGGTGCATTGGGCTTTTTCTCTCTTAGGCGCGATCGGCTGTTTGGTAGTAATGTTCCTCATTAATGCGGTGGCTACTGTTGTGGCAGCAGTTGTCAGTCTAAGCATTTATTTTTGGTTGCAGAGACGGGAATTAGAAGTCACTTGGGGGGATGTGCGTCGCGGCTTATGGATGGCGTTACTTCGCATTGGCATTTATCAAATTGCTCAATCTTATCAAAAAGAAGACGCAAAGAACTGGCGACCCCACATTCTGGTTTTATCAGGCGCGCCCACTAAGCGCTGGTCACTGATTGAACTCGCTGATGCGCTTACCCACAAACGAGGCTTAGTGACAGTTTCAACGGTATTGAAAAAGACGCAACGGGGATTAGGGCAACAAGGGGAAATGGAAGAACGTGTCCGCAAATACCTTGATAAAAAAGGAGTAGAAGCCTTAGTCCGTGTGATTAGTGCTGATGATACCTTTATTGGCGGACAGCATTTAGTGGAAACCTATGGCTTAGGGCCAGTTGTTCCGAATACCGTCTTGCTAGGGGACAGCGAGTCTTTAGATCATCGTGAAAACTACTGTGAGATGATCACCCGTATTCACCAATCGAACCGCAATGTAATTATCTTTCGGGAAAACCATAAAAAAGGCTTTGGGCGACGACGACGGATTGATATTTGGTGGGGAGGGAGTATGCAAGCCAATGGGGGGTTAATGTTACTTTTAGCCTATTTAATCCGTAATGATGTGCGGTGGCGAGAAGCCAAAATTTTTCTCAATTTAGTGGTTCAGAATCAAAATGCAGTGCTTCCAGCGCGAGACAATTTAAATCGTCTGCTAACTCAATTAAGAATTATGGCAACGCCTCAAGTCATTGTTGCTGATGGGCGTTCATTTGATCGCATTTTAGGAGAAACCTCTGGCAATGCTGATTTAATTTTTCTAGGAATGGCAAGACCCGATGAAAACTTTGTTCAACATTATGAATCCTTACAACAAAAAGTAACTAATCTTCCCTCGACAATTTTTGTTTTAGCCGCTCCCAATTTTTCCTTTGAAGATGTATTTTAATGAGTTTAGAGATCAATGGCAGATAAAACCCCTAGTCCTAAATCTTCTGGAGAAAGGGCTTTTGCTTCAAATAAGGCCATCATATCTCGAAGTTGTGGTTTTCCTCTATTCGCTCCTTTTAAGCCCCTTGCAAGAATTAAAGCACAATATCCTCCCGTTTGCTCACACCGTCTGTCCCAATGCTGACGGGCTTTCACATGAGTAGGATCATCTTTATTAAATTCACCGAATAGATAAAGTTCCCCATCGCCCATTTGCAAAAGCCCTAAATCATAAATCGTGTTCACACTAGAATCTTCTCCTTCGTTAAAACCAATTCCCTCTAATCCTCCCGAGTCTTGAATCTGTTCAATCATTGTTTGGGCTTTTGGGCGTGAAGTTTGGATTAAAATAACGGGCATTCCTTCGCCTTTTTCTGTTGCCCCTAGAGATTCATATAATTGTTTTGGGTTATTTTGCATTTGATGAATCATGTCCCAAGGAACCATTCCCAGACTAAGAAAGGAATCCTTAGGTACGAGATCATCATTAATGAGTGGAAGTGGCTCTTCATCTTCCTCATCATCATCCCATAACATCATTAACTCTTCTTCTAATTCAGGATTAGTGGAAAGTTTGACATGAATATTCGAGGAATCATGAGAAGTTGTTGGGAGAGGAATGTGATAATGTTTCTCAAGTTTCTCTGTGGTGTCCAGTTCTGATTCACTGCTTTGAACAAAGCGTTTTAAGCCTTGTAGTGCCACATAGACAATCGCTGCTTCTTCTTCTCCTAAGAAAGGTCTTATTCCTTCGTAGGGACTAATACTGCCAAAATAGGGGTCAACCTCAGCTGCACTTAAACTTTCTGCTTCTTCTTCCTCAACATCTTCAGGAATTTCATAGTTGAGAAACCAGCAATCTTGCTTTAAAAAGGCATTTTCTAATTTCTCCATGTCTTCTATATTTAAGACTTCTGACCGAAAGGTTTTCATAGAGGCTAAAGAACGATAAAGCAAGACCCCATACTCTTGTCCTAGCATCCCCATAATTGAGAGGTAAAGGGGATCAATATCCCAATGAGGAAATTCAATAGTAATCACTTCGCTATCATCTAAAAAATCCCAAGGGGCATTTTCCCAAATTTCACCAGCGGTCTTGACTAAGGCTTTTTTGTAACTTTCTGGTAATAATGGGGGGCGTTCTTCCTGACTTTCTGTTAAGCCTTGGAAGAGCGTATCAATTAAAGGTAATTCTGGGGCGTAGTCAATTTTTATGCCTACTTCTTGTAAAATCCCTCGTAGAAAAAAGAGAATTTCGCGATCGCGCACAATAATACTTTTTGGACGACAGGGTTTCCCGTAACTTTGTGGCGCTTCCATTGCCCGCAACAAAGTTCGTACCATGACTTCCATTCCTGTGTCTTGGGAAACCATTTCCATGCCGCGCACCATGCCTTCTGATCCATCAACCCAAATCACACATTCTTGAGAGCTTTTTTCTTCTTCTTGATCAGATATTAAGCCTTCAAGACTGCGCCGATCTCCCTCCCAGACACTATCATCTTGTGGAAGGTTTAATAAGCGACGAATGGTGGTGGAATGGAGGGTACTCATAATAAAAGTTCAGCACAACTAAAGATATTTTAACAAAATCAGCATTAAAAAACGTAGCCAAATCAGGCACTTGACTACGTTATTGATGATCAGATGTTAAGAAAAATTTTTAAAGATTAACTGTTAACTATACTGTTGTTCCGGGTCAAGATTAAACAGTCTCTGTAAGGATTGAACGGTGCGTCGTCGCATTTCAATATCTTGTTGCGCCCGTAGTTCTACCATTGGTTCATGGAGAATTTTATTGACAATTCCTCGGGTTAGGGCTTCAATCACTTCTTGATGTTTTTCTGCAAACTCAGTTCCGAGACGAGAGAGTGCTTTTTCTAATTCTTGTTCCCGAATGGTTTCTACTTTTTCTCGTAAGCAACTAATGGTAGGAACTGTCTCTAAAGAACGCCACCAAACTTCAAACGACTCCACTTCTTCATCTAATAAGGCTTCTGCTTCTTGCGCCATTTGTCGGCGACTAGCAGTATTTTTTGCTACGACGGCTTTTAAGTCATCAACGGTAAAACTTTCTAAATTTTCTAATTCTTTAACATCACTATCAATATTGAGAGGAACAGAAATGTCAAATAATAACAGGCGATGGTTAGGATCGAGATTTTGCTCTATCTTAGCGCGATCTAAAATTGGTTCACTGGCAGCGGTACTGGTAAACACGAGATCAGATTCCCCAATAACACTCATCATGTCTTCAAGGGGATGCAGTTGTAATTCATGGTCTGGAAATTGATTTGCCAGTTCAGTCGCCCGTTTTTGAGAACGGTTAACAATGGCAATTTGCGTTCCACCTTTGGCAATGAGGTGTTGTACTAATAGCCGCGCCATTTTGCCAGCGCCAATGATGGTACAGCGATAGTTGGCTAAATCATCAACTTTACGATCGGCTAATTCCACAGCCGCAGAACTAATGGACATTGCGCCAGTACCAAGATTGGTATTACTGCGAACTCGTTTCCCTGCAGAAAGGGCTTGTTTGAAAAGTCGATCCAGGAGTCGTCCTACCCCTTGATGTTTTTGTGCCATTTTATGGGCGTGTTTTACTTGCGATAAAATCTGTCCCTCTCCTAAGATTAAGCTATCTAACCCTGCTGCTACTCGCATGAGATGACGGAGGGCATCTTGATGGAGCAGAATAAATAGGTGTCGCCGCAGTTGGGAAATGGGGTAGGCACTACGTTCGGAAAGGAACTGGGTAATTTCGTGAACCCCTTGTTCCGCATCAGTAATCACGGCATAGATTTCCAGACGGTTACAGGTACTAAGAATGGAAACTTCTTCCACATGAGGAAGCTGACATAAATGAGAAATTGCGCCCTCAATGGCATTGTCTTGAATACTTAATTTTTCTCGTACAGCAACGGGTGCAGTTTTATGGCTTAAACCGACAACTACAATGTTCATGTGTTCTCCCAAGGATATTTTCTTCTTCGCGTCAGTATAAAAACAAGTTTATGGAGTCGCTATAACTCCTCTCTATCTTTTGCAATTTATACGGAAATGTGTCCCGAAAGAAAGATTTTGCAAACAAACTTTGTAAAATTTTGTTGAACTTGTTACTTTTGCCCTGAGATAACCAAAAGGGTTTAAATTATTAAATGACGAGCTGGGAATCTAATGTAACTTATGTCTGAACAATCTCCCCTTTCTGAAGAACGGGCAACGGAATTACTGCGACAACTGCGACAAAAAGAAGGAAATTGGGTGGAATGGGGAAAGTCTTGTCAAGAGTTACAAAAAGGGGGGTACAATACCCAAACCATTTTTGAGGAAACGGGATTTGAGCCAGTTCACCAAAATCAAGTAATTGTCGCTAGTCAGGTGTATGATAGCTTGATTAAGGCGACGGTAGAAGAGAAGGTTAAAGCGTATTTTACCCAGAAGGGAAGTGATATCCTGTATGAGTTTCGGATTCTTCCGCCAAAAGAACGGGTGGAAGTGGCGACATTAGCGGTAGAAAAGAATTTAACTCAACCTGAAGCCCATGAAGTTGCCAAAGCCGTAAAAGAGTTTTCCTATCTGAATCGTTTGCCAGAAGGGTTTACGGATGCGGCAGGAGATGCGGTTGCCTATCATTACTGGAAGTTAGCCCGAGGAAAAAAGGACTTACAAGCGCGATCGCGCCTTATTGCCCAAGGACTTCGTTATGCCGCTTCTAGTACCGCTAGAGAGCAAATTGAGAGCCTTCTGAGCGATTTTACCGTTGTCCCGACAACGCCAGCACCCACTTTACCGTTATACCGCCTCGAACAAGAGGAGGAATTGCCCCGTATTATTCCTGTTGCCCCTAATTTAAAAATTTCTTCTGCTGAATTTCAAAGCTATCAGCAACCTCAGTTTCAAGGACGATTTAGTGTCACTCGTATCTCCTCTAATGTCGATTGTGTTGCTCTACCGGGTTGGCAAATCGTTTGGGCAGCCGCTGATCCTGTGGCGATTCCCTGTGAGAGAGAAGACTTACCAAAGGCAGATAGCCTTGCCAATGAACCCTTTTTAGTGGTGGTTGATCGCGCGGATACGGAGTGGTATCTCTACAGTTACTTTCTTGTAGAAACTGAGTCAGGATTGGCAATTCGTTGGTTTGAACAAGCCCCTGAGCAAGCGTTATTGGGGAAAGTGATTCTTATTTTACGTCCTAAGCGAATTGTGGATGAAGGCGCGATCGCGCAAAGTTGGCAAGTGGAAGAATAATAGAAACTCTATCAATTTAGCCCCATCTATTTAAGTTCTCCCTTAGAGATATAGAAGCCTATTTAGCCTCCATCCAGTTTTTTCCAACACTAATTTCCACTTCTAGGGGAATCTTTAAGGAAACCGTCTCTTCCATTATAGTTTTAATTTTCGGGCGTAATTCTTCCCATTCTTCAGGATGAATTTCAAAAACTAACTCGTCATGGACTTGTAAAAGCAAACGGCTTTGATAAGAGGCTAATAATTCCCCTAGTTTTACCATAGCTAGTTTAATAATATCGGCACTTGATCCTTGGATTGGTGCATTGGCAGCAGCGCGGAGGGTTTCACTTTCTTCTCTCCCTAATTTTAAGCTATCTAAATCAATACTATCAGGATCGCTTCCCTTTAGCTTTTCTAAGGGAGTGCCATTAAAATAGAAATATCGTCTGCGTTTCATAATAGTTTCTACATATCCAAGCGCGATCGCGCTTTTTTTCTGTCTTTCTAAATAGGCAAAAACTTGAGGATAGCGAGAATGATATTTATCAATAAATTCTTTTCCTTTTTGATTACTAACTGCCGCTTCTCTAGCAAATCGTTGCGCCCCCATGCCATAAATAACGCCAAAATTAATCGTTTTTCCTAAGCGTCTTTCTTCGGCTGTAATTTCTTCTTTTTCAAATAATAATTTTGCGGTCACTTCGTGGACATCTTTTCCTGTTTGATAAGCATCTAATAAAATGGGTTCTTGACTAAAATGAGTGAGAATTCTTAGTTCAATTTGAGAATAATCGGCTGCGACTAATAGCCAATCTTTTTTAGGGAGAAAGGCACGGCGAATTTGTCGAGAAAATTCTGTTCTGATGGGAATATTTTGTAAGTTGGGATTAGAAGAAGATAGCCTTCCTGTGGTGGTAACTGCTTGATTAAAATCTGTATAAATGCGTTGCGTTTCAGGATTAACTAAATTTGGCAGTGCATCCACATAAGTTGATTTGAGTTTCGACAAAGTACGATGACTTAAAATTAAATCTATAATCGGGTGATCTCCCTGTAATTTTTCTAAAATCGCATGATTAGTGGAGTAACCTGTTTTGGTTTTTCGGGATTTTTTTCGGTTTAAATTCAGTTTTTCAAAAAGAATATGACTCAACTGCTTGGGAGAGTTGAGATTAAAAGTTTCACCAGCTAGTTCATAGGTTTGGCTTTCAATTGCTTCTAATTGCTTACTAATTTCATTTGATAAGGTTTGTAAATACTCAGTATCTATTCTAATCCCCCAGTATTCCATTTCGGCTAAAATTGGCTCTAGGGGAATTTCAATTTTTCTTAAAAGCCGATCTAAGGGGGGAATTGCCTCTAATTCCTTGGCTAATAAAAGCGTTAACTGATAAGTGACATAGGCATCCATCCCACAATATTCAGCAACGGTTTTAATGTCTAAGTCGGCAATGGTTTCATTTTTGGCTATCTCTAACTCTTGATAACTTTTGATCGTCAACTCAGGTAAATATTTAGCCGCTAATTCACTTAAGTTATGATTGCGTTCGGGGTGTAAGACATAACTAGCAAGCATGGTGTCAAAAACCACTCCTGCTAACTGAATGCCGAAATGTCGAAAGACTAGGCGATCAAATTTTGCATTTTGTAATGTCTTGGGATAGGTTGCACTTTCTAAAATAGGACGTAGTGCCTCTCGAATTTCTGTTATGTCTAAACAAGTTCCTTCGGTATGCTGAACAGGAATATAAGCAGTATCGGTTAGGTTTTTTCCCCAACAACAACCAATTCCCACTAAGTTCGCATCTCGCGGTTTTAAGCCAGTGGTTTCGGTATCCCAACTGACAGGATAAGATTTATCTTGATATTGTTTTAAGGTGGTAATTAGTTGCTCTAATTTCTCAGAACTATCAATAATTTCGGGTTGAACTTTTAACGTGGACTGTTGCTGCTGTTTGGTTTCTTCTGCTGTGAAAAAGGCAAGGCTTTCGTCTTCGTTTTCTTCATCGGTTTCAGCCTCACCACCCAGTTGCTGTTGCAAATAGTCTAACTGACTGAGAAATTTTTTCAGTTCTAATTTAGCAAGTAAGGGTTTTAATTCAGCTAAATTAATACCTTTAAGTTTACACTCACTGAGGGTAATATTTAACGGAATATCTGTTTGAATTTGGGCAAGATACTGAGAATGTTCAGCATCAGCTTTTCCAGTTTCTAATTTAGTTTTCGTTGCCCCTTTTATTTCACTAAGGTGTTCATAAATCCCGTGAAGGCTTCCATATTCTTCAAGGAGTTTAACTGCTGTTTTTTCTCCAATGCCTTTTACTCCAGGAATATTATCTGATTTATCTCCACAAAGGGCTTTATAATCAACAACTTGAGAAGGGGAAATTTTTAAAGTGGTTTTCACCTCTTCAACGTGATATTCTTGGATAGTTTTTGATCCTTTTAAAACTGATTTATCAAGATAGAGAACACTAATTTGTTCCGTATCATCAATGAGTTGAAATAAATCGCGATCGCCGCTAACAATTTTAGTAAGATAACCTTGTTCTTTCCCCTTAGTGGCTAAAGTTCCTAGTACATCATCAGCTTCATAGCCTTCTGCTGTTACCACTTGTAAATTGAGGGCAGCAAGAATTTCCTGTAAATTGGCTAAGTCGGGGATAAAATCATCAGGGGTATCAGCGCGATCGGCTTTATAAGTTGCATCAGCATCATGACGAAAGGTAGGTAAGCCTAAATCAAACGCGATCGCGACAGCCTCAGGCTTTTCCGCCTCTAACACTAATAATAAGGATTTAAGAAACCCAAAGCAAATACTGGTAGGAGTGCCATCAGAAGCCTTTAACCCCCCTTCTCGGCCCTTAGCAAAGGCATAGTAAGCACGAAAGGCGAGAGAATGACCATCCACTAACAGTAAAACTGGCGAATTATTTTTGATTGGTTTCATGGTTATTCAGGATTTTGGGTTTCTGGTTCTAACCAAACAATGCGACGCTGATTGGGCTTAATTTGATGGGTATGTTCTTGCCGAATTTCCTGACTTTGATAGGGATCAAAATTGCGAGTAAACTGGCTATTGAGGCGATCAAC
The DNA here is from genome assembly GCF_007904085.1 of Euhalothece natronophila Z-M001. Classification (GTDB taxonomy): domain Bacteria; phylum Cyanobacteriota; class Cyanobacteriia; order Cyanobacteriales; family Rubidibacteraceae; genus Halothece; species Halothece natronophila. The sequence goes on along the minus strand of NZ_CP042326.1, from coordinate 1,555,546 downwards.
ACGGGCTTGAGTTCGTTCCACTTCGTTGTTTAACTCCTCTAATCTCGCGTTTTGGGTTTGATAATGGGGAAGGAGTCTATTTAAAGCCGCGATCGCGACAGCAATAATTAAGGCATTGGTTAAAATTTTGGCACCGATTTCCAGAGTTAAGCCACCATAACGAGGAAAACTGCGATAAGTAACGTTGTTGCGATTCTGATGTGAAGTTTTACGAACTGGGCGAGCATTTTTGGTAGGCATAATAGTAAATAGAGACTATAAATAACGATTTTAGCCCTATATTACCGATTTTCCCCTCTCGGTGATAATGCTGAAGTCACAAAAAACCACCTATAGGTTCTAACTATAGGCGGAATTACGATGTATTAATGTCTAGGGCAAACCTTCAACTTATTTATACAGTTCGGTTGCTAGACGAAATGCCATAATACCGGGGAGTAATGCGATAACTAACGCGACAAAGACTTGTGTTTCTGATATGCCCATAATTAATTGTCTCCTTTTAAATCTATCCAATCCCTACTTTGCAGTATTTTAGGCGAAAAACAACACAACTTGTTACAAAAGGCAACAAAATTTTGATAACTTACTTAGCGCTAACCGTTTCTGCGAGATATTCTTCAATACGTTGACGATATTCGCTTTTTTGTTTCACCCCTCGCAGTTGATCCACAATTTCTTGATTACGGAAGAATTGTACTGTTGGCGTTCCCGTTACCATCGCATTTTCCGCAATATCAGGTTCATCAGCGATATCAATTTCCACAAAATGAACCTTATCGGCGTACTCATCAATTACCCCATCTAAAATTGGTTTCAGAGTTGCACAAAGTCCACAATTGGGGCCAACATATTTAACCACTAAAACGCGATCGCTTTCATGGAAAAGCCGACGTAGGGCATAACCCCCATAATGGCGAGTTTCATTAATATCAAAGGTTTCTTCTGTATCTGCGGTAGGTTTATCTTCGTCCTCACTACGGGTAGCAGTAGCTTCCGCATCTTCATCTTGATGATATTCTGTAGCTAAGTTATTTGCCGATAACCACCGTTCTGCCAACATCGCTGCCTGACAACCGGTTCCAGCCGCTGTTACCGCCTGGCGAAACTCATGATCTTGCACATCGCCAGCAGCATAAACACCTTCAATATTGGTTTCTACCGAGTCTGGTTTAGTAATAATATAGCCCGTTTCATCTAAATCTAATTGTCCTTGGAATAATTGTGTATTCGGGGTGTGACCAATAGCATAGAATAACCCTCGCGCTGGTAAATTGCTTTCTTCGCCAGTTTGACGATTGCGAATTTTCACCCCTTCAAGGAAGCCCCCTTCCTGTCCATAAACATCCACCGCTTCTGTATTCCAATGAATGGTAATTTTAGGATGATTTAAAACTCGATCTTGTAGCGTTTTACTTGCCCGCATTTCGTCACGACGGACTAATAAATGAACATGGTCACAGTATTTAGTCACATAAGCGGCTTCTTCTGCTGCGGAGTCACCACCCCCAATAACCACTACATCATTCCCCTTAAACATTGGGTTTGCCCCATCACAAATGGCACAAGCAGAAATTCCTTGATTCCAGAATTTATCTTCATTAGGCAGGTGTAGGCGTTTTGCATTTGCCCCAGTAGCAATAATGACACTATGGGCTTTTACTTCTCTTTCTTGAGAACGAATGGTAAAGGGGCGTTGGGTTAAGTCAGCTTCAATGACATCTTCAGTATAAACTTCGGTTCCCCACCGTTGGGCTTGCGCTTTCATCTCTTGCATCAGTTTGGGGCCAGTGATGCCTTCAGGAAAGCCGGGATAGTTTTCTACATCACTAGTTGTCATTAATTGTCCACCCGGAGAACCACCAGCTTCAAAGCCTTCAAACATTACTGGTTTTAAGTTGGCTCGCCCAGCATAGAGTCCAGCAGTATAGCCAGCAGGACCTGATCCAATAATAACTAGGTTTTCTACAGTTTGGTTATCACTCATATTGTTCAAACTCATAACGACTACGAGTAAATTATAGCGTGGTTAAATTGCACTATCACTACCTCACAAAGGGGAAATTAACTTGCTGGTTGACTCTAAATTCCATAGTGTGAGTCAGAGGAAATATCATTATAATAAAGAATTGTTACAACCATTAAGAAAGATAACGAGATAGAGGAGAACCATGGAACTACCAGAAGCTGTAAAAACTTGGTCGCAATTTTCCCATCCCCTAATTATGTGGGTTTTATTGGCACTTTCTGTTTATACTCTATATTTAGGCATCCAATATCGTCGCGCTCGCACAGGAAGTGCTGAGAATATCAAAAAAGACAAAGGAAAACTGAGAGATAAACACTACGCTTTAAGTTCAATTTTATTAGCTTTAGTAATTTTTGGAAACTTAGGGGGAATGGCAATTACCTACATTAATAATGGTAAATTATTTGTGGGGCCTCACCTATTAGTAGGCTTAGGAATGCTTGCCCTTTTTGCGACTTCAGCCGCATTAGTCCCTTGGATGACAAAAGGAAACGACTTAGCGCGTAATGCTCATATCGTTCTCAATGTTGGGGTGTTGGGATTATTTAGTTGGCAAGCCATTACTGGAATGCAAATTCTATTAAAAATTATCGGTAGTTTAGGCGGCGGTGAAGCTGCTTAATTCTTAACTATAATATCTAGGTTGGGTTTAGTTGACGCTAACCTACCTAGGTATTAGTAACCCTCCTCGATAAGGTTTTTCAAGTCTAACAAATATTTAGAAGCAGTTTTTAATATATATCCTAAAAGAGTTATAACCATGAATACAAACACCATAAAAAATCGCTTACTTGAAAAGATTAATACTCTTTCTGAAGAACAACTGACTTCAATTTTATATTTTGTAGAAAAATTGGAGAAGGAGTCAGATCATGAGAAAAATATCCAACTACCAAAAAGGGAGAAAAAGTTAACAGTGTTAGAACGTTTAGGCGGAGTCTCAAAAAAAATGATCAAGGGAGGTGGCAATTTATCGGATCGGGAAGTTCGTAAAAAAACTATAGCTCAGAAAATGAAACAGAAGTATGATCGAGAATGATTATCCCAATATATTGATTGATAGTGGAGTGTTAATTGCTTTTTACGATGAAGAAGATAAATACCACAGCCAAACCATTGATTTTTTTTCAGATTGTCGAAGTCAGTTAGTAACAACGGTTGCTTGTGTAACTGAAGTGATGTGGTTACTCGCCCCTTTTATCAAAGTTCAAAATGAGTTTTTATCAGCTGTAAGTCAAGGAATTTTTGAGTGTAAGCATTTGCTTGTCTCAGATTATCAAAGAATTCAGGAGCTAAATTCGATTTATCAAGATTTGCCTGGGGACTTTGCTGATTTATCATTAATTGCTATTTCTGAAAGATTAAATATTCCTGCAATTGCTTCTTTAGATAAAGATTTTGATGTTTATAGACGTTATCGTCAAGAATTTTTTGTTCGAGTTTTTAGACCTAGATGACGATCGCGCCAATTCACTCCCCCAAAACTTGCTGCAATCAGCACTCTAATAGGCACTTAAGTTATAATGGGAGGGTATATTGCATGAATCAACAGTATTGATCAGAACAAAGGGGAAAAACTTCCCTTTTTTGTCTTGAATTCTGATACGGAGCTTTCTAACCTTATGACCCCTTCCCAAGAGCGGATTATCCCGACCGAACTGCGAAACGAAATGTCTCAATGTTATCTTGAGTACGCCATGAGCGTCATTGTTGGTCGGGCGTTACCTGATGCGCGAGATGGTCTCAAACCTGTCCATAGACGCATTTTGTATGCCATGTATGAATTGGGACTCACCGCAGATCGTCCCTTTCGTAAATGCGCTCGGGTGGTCGGGGAAGTCTTAGGGAAATATCACCCTCATGGGGATACCGCCGTCTATGATGCCTTAGTGCGAATGGCGCAATTGTTCTCCATGCGTGAACCCCTGATTAATGGGCATGGGAACTTTGGCTCCATTGACAATGATCCCCCAGCGGCAATGCGTTACACAGAATGTCGCTTACAGGCTTTATCAACTGATGCCCTTTTACAAGATATTGAGTCAGAAACGGTTGATTTTATTGATAACTTTGATGGGTCACAACAAGAACCGTTAGTTCTTCCCTCCCGTCTTCCCCAGTTATTGTTAAATGGATCATCGGGAATTGCGGTGGGAATGGCAACCAATATTCCCCCACATAACTTAGGTGAATTAGTCGATGGCGCGATCGCGCTTATTAATAATCCTGAGATTACCACAACGGAATTAATGCAGTATATCCCAGGACCTGATTTTCCCACAGGAGGGCAAATTTTAGGGCGCAATGGGATTAAATCCGCTTATGAAGAAGGGCGTGGCTCAATCACCATGCGTGGGGTTGCTGACATTGAAACCCTTTCGCAACCGGGGAGACAGGAAAAAGAAGCCATTGTCGTCACTGAACTTCCCTATCAAAGCAACAAAGCCTCAATTATTGAAAAAATTGCTGAACTGGTTAATGAGAAAAAAATTGATGGCATTTCTGATATTCGGGATGAAAGTGACCGCACAGGAATGCGAATTGTCATTGAATTACGACGAGATGCCTATCCCCGAGTAGTTTTAAATAACCTCTATAAGCAAACCCCCTTACAGATGAATTTTGGGGCAAATATGCTGGCGTTGGTGAATGGAGAACCCCAGCACTTAAACTTGAAAAAGTTTTTAGAGGTGTTTGTGGAGTTTCGGGTGGAAACTATCACCCGTCGCACCACTTATTTATTACGAAAAGCCCAAGAACGGGATCATATTTTACAGGGATTATTAATTGCCCTTCAAGACATTGAAGCGGTAATTCAAATTATTCGTGGGGCAGCAGATACCGCCACAGCTAAAGCCAACCTCATTGAACATTTTGGACTTTCAGAGGGACAAACCGATGCCATCTTACAGATGCAGTTGCGACGACTCACTGCCTTAGAAGCGGAAAAAATCCAAGCAGAACACGAAGACTTATTAGCAAAAATTAGTGATTACCAAGATATTTTAGCCCGACGGGAACGCATTGAAGAAATCATTCGCACTGAACTCGAACAAATTAAAGAAAAATATGCCACCCCCCGTCGCACCCAAATTGAAAGTTCAGAAGGGGAAATTGTTGATCTTGATTTAATTGCCAACGAACAAGCAATTATTTTAGTCACGGAACAGGGCTATATTAAGCGGATGCCCGCTAATACCTTTGGTTCACAAAATCGCGCCACTCGCGGGAAATCGGCAGCGAAAATGAAAGAAGATGATGGGGTAGAGCATTTTATTAGCTGTTGCGATCATGATTATCTCTTATTCTTCAGCGATCGCGGCGTGGTGTATGCCCTCAATGCTTATCAAGTACCAGTGGGGTCTCGCACGTCTAGAGGAACGCCTCTCTTACAAATGTTACCCATTAGCCAAGAAGAAAAGATCACCACAGTCTTATCAGTACAAGAATTTACCGAAGAAGATTATCTGATTATGCTGACGCGACAGGGGTATATTAAGAAAACCTCTCTCTCAGCATTTAGCAATATTCGCACTAATGGGTTAATTGCCATTTCCTTAGCAGAAGATGATCAACTGCGCTGGGTACGACTTGCTAAACAAAGTGATAGTATTATTATTGGCTCACAACAGGGGATGGCGATTCATTTTCGCGCTAGCCATGAGCAATTACGACCTCTCGGACGGGCTACCCGTGGCGTTAAAGCCATGAAACTGAAGCCTGATGATGAATTAATCAGTATGGATATTCTTCCAGCGCAAGTGATTGCTGAAATGAAGGAGGAAGCCAAGGAAGAAGAGGTGGTAGAAGAGGAAGTTATTGCTGACAAAGACGAGGAAGAAACTCTCTGGGTATTAGCGATTACGAAAGGGGGTTACGGAAAGCGAGTTCCCATTACCCAATTCCGATTACAAAATCGTGCTGGCAAAGGATTAAGTGCCACTAAGTTCCGTAAAAAAGACTGTTTAGCTGCCTTAAAAGTAGTTCATGAGGGAGAAGAGTTGATGTTAGTTACGAATCGTGGGATTATTCTTCGCCAAAGCCTAAGTGCCATTCCTCGTCAGTCTCGTCAAGCCAAAGGGGTACAAGTTCAGAATTTAGCCCAAGATGACGCGATCGCGGCAGTGGCTTTAGTTCCGCCTGTGGATGACGAAGAAGAGGAACCAACCGAACAGGAAGAATCTTAACTTTCATCGTGAAATATTAATAACCCCTGAATCAAAGGGAAGATTCCCCTGACGGAGGATTGTCCAACTCTCTCCCATCCATTTGACAACAGTTGAGGGCAAACTATTGGGAGTTTCTGCTGCTTCATCAGCTAAAACTAATACTTCTGGAAACCTCTCATTAATAGCTTCTGGGGAGGTTAGAGGGGGTTCTCCAGAACGATTGGCACTGGTGGTAGCAAGCACCCCTGTTTGTTCAAAAATAGAGAGCGCGATCGCGCTGTTGGGAACACGAATCCCAATACTATCAGGGGTTTCAGGGTTAACTGTTCTTGGCACTTCTGAAGAACTGGGTAAAACTAACGTTAATGCACCCGGAAAATAGTGATTTGCCACAGCCTGCCAGATTTGAAATTCTCTGTCATTTCCCTGTACATAACGCCATAATTGTTGAGAAGAAGCCCCCATTAAAATTAAGGGTTTTTTTGCTTCTCGTTGTTTCAGTTGGAAAATGTTTTGGGCGTTTTCTGGAGAAACCGCTAAGGCGTAAACAGTATCCGTGGGGAAACTGACCACTTTTCCTTGTTTTGCCCCAGTAATTAGTTCAGGAAGAGAAACGAGCGTCATGGTGGAAAGTTTTGGTTTTTAACGTCAGCAATATAGTTTTGAGTTGCAGTAGTAATGATGTCTCGTAAGTTAGTATAAGGCTTAGCAAAGGGGGGTTGCTTCGGGGTTAACCCTAATAAGTCCGCAGTTACTAAAACTTGTCCATCACAATATTTTCCGGCTCCAATGCCAATAGTAGGAATTGGGATATTAGCCGTAATTTCATGTGCTAAATCACTAGGAATATGTTCGAGAACAATAGAAAAAGCTCCCGCTTCACTGAGATTGAGGGCTTCTTGATAAATTTGTTTTGCTGTTTCGGAAGTGGTTCCCTGTTGACGATAGCCAAGATGATGCACAGATTGGGGAGTTAAGCCAATATGTCCCATAACGGGAATGCCAATGCGAGTGAGAGTTGCCACAGTTTGCGCGATCGCGTCATTTCCTCCCTCTAATTTTACCGCTTGCACTCCTGTTTCCTTTAAAACCCGTCCTGCACTTTGAATTGCCTGTTGTGAGCTTTCTTGATAGGTTAAAAATGGTAAATCACACACCACTAAAGCCCGTTTAACCCCTCGTTTCACCGCAGCCGCATGGTGAAGCATAGCTTCTAAACTTAGAGGCAGAGTCGTTTGATGTCCTAACGCCGTCATAGCAAGGGAATCGCCCACCAGAATAACATCCGATCCCGCTTCATCTAAAATTTGCGCGATCGCGTAATCCCAAGCCGTAAGAACGGTAATTCGACGTTGTTGTTGTTTCCACTTCTGAAGTTGGGCGATAGTAACTGCCATGAACCCCTCAATAAACCGAACAATTAACAAATCATGAATGAGAAGAGATTAATTGTCAATTCTGATGTTAGCTTAGTTTTAGAAAATTCTGTCCTGATAAGGATTGTCTATCATGTTTAAGACCATTCTCTTTCCCATTGATCGCAGCCGCGAAACCCAAGAGGCGGTAGGAACCGTTACCAACCTAGTTAAAAACTTTAATAGTCAATTAGTATTACTCTCAGTGGTTGAACCCCAAAGCGAAGAAAAACCCGATCCCAGAAAAATGACCTCTCAAGAATCGGTCAATGAACTGCTAGAACAAGTTAAATCTCTGTTTACTGAGCAAAGCATTAGCCCAGAAACCCTTGAACGAGAAGGTCGTCCAGCCTTTATTATCTGTGATGTTGCCGATGAAATGAACGCTGATCTGATTGTTATGGGCTGTCGGGGAGTGGGTTTAATAGAAGAAGAAGCCGATGAAAGTGTTAGTAATCGCGTCATTAATCTCTCCCCTTGTCCTGTTTTAGTAATCCCGTGAAATACTCACTTCTAATTGCTAAAGCAATGTACGCTGATCACGACCCACGAAAAAGTTAAGGCTAATCTTGAAACTAACACAGACACCAATCACAAAAAAATCTCCCATCAGGATTTTTCTTTGATTTGATGGGAGAAAATGTACAGATTTTTCTTAAAGATTACTCTTGGTTCGCCCACAGAATTAACCCTAACTCATGAGGATGAGCCATGTATGGGTTTTTGGGTAACACTCGTAAGGATAAGCCTTGCAAGCCACTAGACTCATAAGCTACTGAACCTTGATAAATCGTTCCCGCATCGGAAGTTTTCCCAGTGTGTTCCATCGGAAGTACTTTAGCATTAGTAATTTCACCATCACTATCTAATTTTCCGTGGTACAACTCTACACTGACATCATCAGGTTTTAAGCCAGCTAAATCAACTACTGCCTTAACATCAATTTCCTCTTGAACAACGATGTCCTTATCGTCAGAAAGATCAATACTTTTAATGGTGATATCGTACCAACGTTCAAATACTTCTTTCTTCCACTGCGCCACATCCTTCGCATTGGCATAATTATTTTCCTTCATTGCGAAATAGCGATCGCTGGCTGGAAAATAACCACGGAGACTGTAATCGCGCAACATCCGCGACGAATTAAACTGTGGTGTATTCAGACGAATAGCATTTTTCATCTTCTGCACCCAGCCACGGGGAACGCCATTGGCATCGCGGTTATAGAACAGAGGCAGAATTTCTTGTTCTAAGAGATCATAAAAGGCATTGGCTTCCACTTCATCTTGATACTCTTGGTCTTCATAAATTTCTCCTTGACCAATTGCCCAGCCAGTTGCGGTGTAATCAGCTTCATCCCACCAACCATCAAGAATGCTGAGATTCGGCAATCCATTCATTGCTGCCTTCATGCCAGACGTTCCTGAGGCTTCACGGGGACGGCGCGGGGTATTGAGCCAAATATCACAGCCTGAAACCATAGCACGAGCCACATGAGTATCATAATCAGGAACAAAGACCAAATAATCTTCAATTCCTTCTTCACGAGCAGTATGGATCAGCTGTCGAATTAACTCTTTCCCTGGCATATCCTTCGGGTGGGCTTTCCCAGCAATCACAAACTGTAAGCGGCGATTAGGATTGCCCATAATAATTTTCTTAATGCGATCTAAGTCCCGTAGGAAAAGAGTTGCCCGTTTATATGTAGCAAAACGGCGAGCAAAACCAATGGTTAAAACATCAGGATCAAGGACTTCCTTGGCTTTATCTAATTCTGCTTGGGAAGCGCCACGTTGACTTAACTTTTTCCCTAACCAATCGCGCACCATCACTACCATATCGGCACGAGCACGTTCATGATTGCGCCATAGCTCATCATCGGGAATGGAATTAACTTTTTCCCAGAGGGGATCATCCGGGCCTTTATCTGACCAATTTGGCCCCAAATAGCGGTCATAAAGTTGTTGAGTCGATTTAGCGACAACACTACGGGCATGAGTGCCATTGGTAATGGAGGTAATGGGAACTTCCTCTACAGGGAGTCCTTTCCACATCCCCTTAAACATATCCCGAGACACTTCTCCATGAAGCTTACTCACCCCATTGAGAAAAGAGCTAGTTCGCAGGGCTAACGCTGCCATACTAAAGGGAGAGGATAAATCGCCAGTATTCTCACGCCCCATAGCTAAAAATTCTTCCCGAGATAAACCAAAGATGTCTGCATAATGACCGACATAGTACATGGTTTGGTCAGGATTAAACATATCAAACCCTGCCGAGACAGGAGTATGGGTGGTAAACATTTGGCTTGCTTGTACCACCTGTTTTGCCTCATCAAAGCTGAGACCATCATCCTCAATTAAGCGACGCATCCGTTCCAATACTAAAAATGCACTGTGTCCTTCATTGAGGTGAAAGACTGTTGGCGTATAACCAAGGGCTTTGAGCGCACGGAAACCACCAATGCCAAGCATCATCTCTTGGTGAATCCGCATATCTAAATCGCCACCATACAAGCGGTCTGTAATATTGTGGTCATACTCAGAATTGGGTTCAATATTGGTATCTAGCAGATAGAGGCGTACCAGACCAACATCAATGCGCCAAACCCGAGCATAAACCGTTCGCCCAGGGTAATCTACTTCCACTCGTAATTCTGACCCATCGGCTTTACGTTCTAAGTGAAGGGGCATATTACTGAAGTCATTAATGGGATAGCTTTCTTGTTGCCACCCATCAGCATTCAAGTATTGAGAAAAATACCCTTCTTGATAAAGTAAACCAACAGCAATTAACGGTAATCCGAGATCGCTGGCAGACTTGAGATGATCACCTGCGAGAACACCTAGCCCTCCAGAATAAAGCGGAAGACAATCAGTTAAACCATACTCAGCACAAAAATAGGCATAGCATTCTTGTTGAGAAGGGTGCTTGCGGTTTTTCTGGAACCAATGTCGCTCTTCAAGGTAACGCTCTAATTGTTGTACTGACCGATTCATTTGGGCTAAAAAGCCCTCATCTTCGCAAACTTCTGCTAGTCTTACTTGACTAATATTTCCTAATAGGGCAACAGGGTTATGGCGACAAGATTCCCATAATTGACTGTCTAACCGTCGAAAGAGGTCCTTAGCTTCGATATCCCAATCCCAATGGATATTATAAGCGAGCTTTTTTAATGGCTCTAACTTTGGGGGAAGGGAAGGCGAAACATTAAATGTACGAATTGGCTTCATCTTCGCTATTGTCTCCGATTCTTTAGGCTTACATGACTATTACTATTTTTCGCCTATCTATTGTGCAGGCGATTGTGGGAGTATCCCAATTTCTTAATAGTTGGTTATGCTTTGGCAAAATTAACCGACATCACTATCATCAATTAGATCATTACTCCCGCGATAATCTTCTCCCATTAATTGGTCAATATCTTCTTCTTCGAGGTATTTCTCGTTTTCACTTTCTACGTTTTCCTCCATTATGCGATTATTGGCTTTTAGCCAGTCTATGAGGGAGGTATCTTGCTTTAAGGGGATTACTGTTGCTGGTTCGTAACGAACTTCTTGACGAAGAGAAGGATTGTTCATTTGGTCAACCTTAGATTGAAGACAGTTTCTGAATGTATAGTAACTTAGAGCGGCTTGAATACGATATCATTTCTTGGTTTTAAATGAAATGAACAGTTAATTGGGTTAAGTATTCATCCCAATTCCTTTGCTTGTATTTAGAATTTAAGCCAATTATGCAAATGTGCGTTTCAATTCAAATAAGCAATGGTAACGCCATTTCCCCCTTCATTTTGTGGCGCGAGTTCAAATCGTTCCACTTGGGGGTGTTGTTTCAGAAATTCATGGACTCCTTGACGCAGTTTTCCTGTTCCTTTGCCATGAACAATCCATAATGCGCCCCCATTTTGAGAGCGAATGGCATTTTCTAATTGACTTTCTGCTGGTGAAACTCGATAACCGCGAATATCGAGAGTATTGCTTTCAGTGCGAACCGTGGGGGCTTCATTTTTTGTCTTTTTAGGAGTGGTGGCTTTTTGCTGTTTTTGCGGTACTTCGGGCTTTCTTCCGTCTAAGGATTCAATATCAGCTAAAGAGACGGTCATTTTCATCATGCCTAATCGAATGGTTAGTTTTCCCTCTGCATTGGGGGGGGTTAAGACTTCTCCTGTTTGATCAAATTTTGGCAGCCTGACTTTTTCTCCCACCTGCGGTTGGTAATTAGGTTTTGGTTGCGGTGGTTCTGTTTTAGGAAGATGACGGGAAGCGATGTCATTAACCGTTTTTGTGGCTTTTTGAGCCGCTTGTCCCGTTTTTTCCCCCTGTTGTAATTGTTTGATCACTTGGGCAATTTCTTGTTTGGCTTCTTTGACGGCTTGATTGACGGCTTCTTCTTGGGAACGTTTTAAGTCTCCTTCTCTGGCTTCTAAGGCTTGGGCGCGATTAGAAACCTCTTGATAAAATTTCTCTGCTTGTTCTACCAGTTGACGGGCTTCTTTGGCTTTTTCTTCTTGTTCTCGTCGTTGTTTTTCTAACCCAGCAATGATTTGATTGACATCTTCAGAACCGCCAGCCATGCGATCTTTTGCTAGATCAAGAATCTCTGACTCTAATCCGAGACGACTTGCTACAGTTAGGGCGTTAGAACGTCCAGGAATGCCCCATAACAGCCGATAAGTAGGAGAAAGGGTTTTTTCATCAAATTCTACGGAGGCATTCTCAAACCGCTCATCTTGGTATTTTAGGGCTTTTAATTCTCCATAGTGAGTGGTGGCAATGGTGAGACGGACTTTCGCGGCTAAATACTGTAATAACGCGATCGCGATCGCGCTTCCTTCTGCGGGATCAGTGCCTGCGCCCACTTCATCTAATAAGACTAAAGCGGTTTGAATTTCTTCCTCGTCTTGGGTTTTAATTGCATCAATAATGCGGGTAATGCGCTGAATATGCCCAGAAAAGGTAGAAAGACTCTGTTCAAGGGACTGTTCATCCCCAATATCAGCTAAAACTTGTTCAAACCAAGGAATTTCTACAGGTTCTTTAGCAGGAATAAATAACCCGACTTTTGCCATTAACGCCGCTAACCCCACCGTTTTTAGGGCGACAGTTTTTCCCCCTGTATTGGGCCCTGTAATTGCCACTACCCGAGTTTCAGGATTAATTTGCACATCAATGGGAACCACAGGAGTTGCTTGTTCATGGTGTTGTTGCCACACTAAGAGGGGATGGCGTAAACGACGCAGCGTAATTTGATCTTGGCTATTAGCTTCTACAAAGCGTGGGGGGTTGGCTTCTAACCAGAGACTATAACGCGCCCTTGCTGTGGCTAAATCGAGTTTGGTAGCAATGGCGAGGAGAAGTTCTAAATCGTCTTTGACTTCTCCGACTTGTTCGGTTAACGCTTGTAAAATCCGTTCCTCTTCTCGTTGTTCTTGTCGGATATACTGACGTTGTTGGTTGCCTAATTCCACCACGGAATGGGGTTCAATATAGAGGGTTGCCCCTGTACTAGAGCTATCATGGACAATACCTGGAATTGCTTCTTTTTGTCCTGCTTTCACAGGAATCACAAAACGCTCGCTACGTTGAGTAATTACGGGTTCTTGCACCGCTGCGCCTTGACGTTGGATAATGTTTTGTAGCTTTTGATAAGCGCGATCGCGCCGTTCTTTAATTTTCTGCCGAATTTCTCCTAATTTTGGGCTAGCCCGTTCAGTGACTTTTCCTTTCTCATCTAGACAACGGTAAATCTCTTGTTCTAACTCTGGGTAAGTTCTCACTTGGGAAATTAATTCCTTGAGACGGGGTGAGTCTTCTAAGTCATCAATCACCCGTCGTAGTCGTCGCATTGCCATGAGGGTACTAGCAATTTGAACGAGGGTTTCTCCCTGTAAAATTCCCTTATATTCAGCACGTTCTAACGCTGAACCAAAATCATAAATGCCGTCAAACTTCCAGCCTGTGGTTAAGTCTTGTTCTAGCTGATAGACTTCTTTCGTTTCTGTCAGTAGGATTAAGCTAGTGTCGCGATCGCGCGGAATTGGGAGATTTCGTGCTGCCCGTGCGCCCAATTTCGTACTCGTAAAGGTGGCAAGATGTTCACCTAAACGTTGCCATTCTAACAGTTCCAGAGTTTCTGCTTCTATCAAGGTTATGCAAGGGAGTTACACTTCATATATCTATCTTAATCGGTGCAAAAAGAACTTATTATAGTCATTCCCAAAAAACGCGATCGCGCCTTAGGGCTTTTCTCTCCATAATTAAAACTCAATTGTTTTGTCCACTTCTATAGACCACCTTCCAAAGAGTCCACTGCTTCCCCACTCTCTAGGCTTCCTCTTCGTAGAATAAAGACATTGGAGGCAGGTAATTTCTTTCATCTTAACCTGACCCTCACTCATGAAAAATCAAATGTCTTTCAAAATTCTTGGTCTTGCCGCTCTTGTTGCTACAGTTACCTTCGCATCAGCTGGAGTTGCCCAAGCCGCAGAAGAAACGATGACTTCCAATCAGATGCAACGTACTGGTCTTAGTGGCAACTATGTTGGCGGTGGTGTCGGTTTTGGTACTGGTCTCAGAGATGATAGTGATCAAAGCAAATTTGATGGCAACTTACAAGGTCGAGTTATGGTTCCTCGCCAGGCTACCCGTCAGCTTCCCTTCTCAGGACGAGGTTCCCTTCTTTTTGACGGAGATAATGTCGTTGCTGTTCCCAGTGTAACTTATGACTTTGCTGTCAGCGATCGCGCTAATGTTTACACAGGTCTAGGATACTCCTTTGTGGGAGGTGATGGCGAGTTTACTCCCCTCGGTGACAAAAACTCCTTTATCATCAATGGTGGATTTGAAAGCGTCTTACAAGACAACTTTGTTGGCTATACTGACTTAAAACTAGGGACTGATAGTTTCCGTAACAACAGTCGAGGAACAGCCCTCAGTGTACAAGCTGGCGTTGGTTTTCGCTTCTAAAATCCTTGCCATAAAAACTCTGTAGCTTTCCCGTAATCGAACTATAATTAGCCACTAATTCTCAGTAGTGGCTTTTTTTAATCTCGCTTCAAGACAAAAAAGAAGGGTTGCGATATCCGCTTAAAATCCATCAATCCTAACACGGTATTCTCATCTATCCTCCGAAAATGATCATGAATTGGTAAGTAGTCATACATCATGGTTGCAGTTACTTGTCCCCGATATTCCATCATCCGTAATCTGGCTTTGGATTGTTCGGTTTTAACTAAAGGAAGTGTCCAACGAAAAAGTGTTCCTAGCCAGCTTTCTTTGGGAAAATTAAGTTTTGCTGATAAATTCATTAATGTCGGATTGGGATCAATTTTAATCGGTTGATTTTGACGATTAAGAAACAATAATGGATGAACTTGATCAAAATCTACAAACTCTTTGCCATACCAGTTAAAGGTTTCTAATAAACCATCCATGGGATGATTGGTGTGTACTCCATAACCTTGCCATCTCCCGAGCATGAATTCTAAATTAATGGTCTCTAATTGATCAAAAATTTCTAATGCTTGCTCAGTAGTAGTCTTTCTAGCTTCAATAATTTCCGTTACTAAGGTAGTATTACTCATATAGCAATCCTAAATCAGTTGTAAATTCCTGCATTTGATCCCCCCTTTAATTCCCCCCTTAATAAGGGGGGTTAGGGGGGATCGGTAAGTTGAGCTACTTTTTACAAATGAGATCATACTGCTATAGCAGTTTTAATTTTCATTATCGAAAAGATTAATCGTTTTGTCCTTTGTAACCAAATAACAAATAACGAATAACAAATAACAATATTATTTTAACGAGACTGAAATGTAAAGAAAATCGCTGCTAAAACAATTAACCCTAAAAGGGCTAAAGGCACTAAAAAATTAACTGGTTCGATCATAAAACTTAATCCCAAATCTCAAACGTTGCTTTTAAAATATGAAGCAACGAGAAACGGAGAAAAGGGCATGAGTGTTTCCCAGTTGGTGACTTGGTTGCAGGAACGCACTGCATTAACAATTTTACCTGAAAATGTCTTAAGCGCGATCGCGCCCTTATTAGAAGAACGCACTGCTGGGGCAAATCAAACCCTCGTTAAAGCGGAAACCCAACCCCTCGGACTCTATATTGTCCAGTCAGGAAAACTAGAAAGCCAGCCTTCACCAAAATTTACCCCACAAACGCCCCAAAAACTATCCCCAAATTTAAGTTTACTTCCCGGTAGCATTATCAATCTGCAATCGTTAGTTCTCAATCAGCCAACACGGGAAACTATCATTACTCAAAGTGAATGCCATTTTTGGTTTATTAATGCGGCAAAAATGCGCGCCATAATTGCTAAATATCCTGAAATTACGCAAGTTTTCTCCCAACAATTAGCCCAAGAATTGGCTTTAGTCTCTTCACAATTAAACTTTGAACAGGAACGGGCTTATATTTTACGTCCCTACTTAGTGACAAAAGCAAGACGGGGCGTTATTGGAAGAAGTCGTTATGCCGTGCGACTGCGACAACAAATCAAACAAGCCTCGGAAACTCGGGAATCAGTGTTGATTTTTGGGGAACCCGGACTGGGAAAAGATAATGCGGCTGCGCTGATTCATTTTGGCTCTTCCCAACGGCGAGAACCCATTATTAGGGTAGATTGTAGCACCTTGCAAACCAGTGGGGCAGAATTATTTGGACGGGCTAACGGTAAATTTGGATTACTAGAAGCGTTAGGAGAGGGAACACTGGTCTTAAATAATGTTCAAGAATTAGATGAAGAATTGCGTCCCGCGATCGCGCAACTTCTTAAAGATAACACTTATACCCCTGTTTCTCGTCCCGATGAACCGCCACCGCCACCGAAAACGTCCCAAGCGCGAATTATCCTCATTTCGGAAAGAACAGTTCCAGAACTCGATCCCTATGTGGAAAAAACGATCAAAGTTCCCCCGTTACGAGTGAGAAAAGGCGACTTAGAAGATCAAGTTAAATACTATATTAGTTTAATTTGTCGGGGAAAAGGACTGAAAAAACCGCAAGTTCCTCAAGAGACAATTCGTCGCTTACAGGCGTATGACTTTCCCAATAATTTAACGGAATTAGAAAATTTAATTCGTCGCGCGATCGTAC
The DNA here is from genome assembly GCF_007904085.1 of Euhalothece natronophila Z-M001. Taxonomy (GTDB): domain Bacteria; phylum Cyanobacteriota; class Cyanobacteriia; order Cyanobacteriales; family Rubidibacteraceae; genus Halothece; species Halothece natronophila. Next base: position 1,538,826 of record NZ_CP042326.1, on the reverse strand, counting down.
AATTACCCGAAGGGCAACCCCTCACGGAGGAAATTGTTTGGCCCTCCTATAATAAGAAAAAGCAACTGCGCTTAAACTTACTTAATACTTTTCCGAGGCTTCGTCGCTTTCTTCGCAGTGTCTGGTATCCAGATCGGTTTAATTACTGGTTTGTTCTCCCTGCTTTTGCCCTCGTCGTTGCCATTTTATTTTTAGGACCGCAAAATCGTTCTGAAAACTTTGCCCTCAATCTCTTTTGGGCATGGTGGTGGCCAGGGGTTCTTATTGCTTTTCCTTTTGTGGGACGCTTATGGTGTGCCGTTTGCCCCTTTATGATCTATGGGGAATTAACGCAAAAAGTCTCCCTGTGGTTATTTCCCAGAAAATTAAAACGGTGGCCCCGTCAATCAGCCGAACGGTGGGGAGGATGGTTCTTATTTGGCTTATTTGCCCTAATTTTACTGTGGGAGGAACTGTGGCATTTACAAAATACTGCTTATCTTTCTGCTTGTTTACTACTTCTGATCACGGCTGGGGCAATTATTTTTTCGCTTCTGTTTGAAAGACGGTTTTGGTGTCGCTATTTGTGTCCCATTGGCGGTATGAATGGGATGTTTGCCAAACTCTCCATGACGGAACTGAGGGCGCAACAGGGAACTTGTTCTGCCGAATGTACTACTTATCAGTGTTATAAAGGCGGCCCCGAAAAAGGAGAAGGTCAAGAAACCACAGGCTGTCCTTTATATTCTCATCCTGCACAGCTTGAAGATAATCGGGATTGTGTGCTTTGTATGACTTGCTTAAAAGCCTGTCCTCACCGTTCAGTGGAAGTAAATTTGCGTCCCCCTGGCATTGAATTATGGACAACCCATCAACCCCGTCTCTATGAAGTAGCCCTTTTACTGTTACTTCTAGATGTGGTCTTTCTCCATCGTTTACCAGAAATTCAAACGCAGTTGGGACTGAATTGGAATTTAGAGAACTTTTGGGTGCATGGGGGAGTCTCAATCGCTGTATTAAGTTTACCTGCTTTAATCCCCATTTTGGCGCAAGTGATTATGGGGTTATCCCAGAAGCTAGCAGCATGGCTGAAACCAAAGACAGTACAAATTAAACCCCGTCCTTTTGTAGAAAGTGCTTATGGCTATTTACCCTTAGTTTTAGTGGCGAATTTAGCTCATTATTTAGATTTAGGGTTAGGAGAAGGAGGGCGTTTACTACCTGTTATGTTTGCCACTTTTGGCTTGAATGGGGAAAGTTTACCGATCGCGATCGCGCATCCAGCCGTAATTGATTTCTTACAAGGGGCAAGTTTATTTGTTGGTAGTCTCCTAGCGGTGGCTTTAACTCAAAAAATTCTGCGTCGTTCTTTTTGGTCATTATTACCGCAACATTTAGCCATATTGGGACTAACGGTCTGTTTTTGGCAGCTAATTGTTTAATGGATAGAATTCAGGTAGCGTTTTTGGATTCGGTCTCTCTTTTTGAGCTAAGCCGAATTTTTCTGATCATGAAACTCCCAGAAACTAAATTATCGGGATTTTTTTAAGGCTACTTGAGCAGCTTTTTTCTCAGCTGCTTTTTTGGTTTCTCCCATGCCAACGCCATAGCATTGATTAGCAATGTGGACTTCGGCAGTAAATTGTTTAGCGTGATCTTTCCCCTCTTCTTTAATGATGTAATAACGAGGAATTTCTCCCCAATAGGCTAAAGCCCATTCTTGAAGTCGCCCTTTATAATTAGTGTCGAGTTCAGCATTACTGGTGACGGTTTCAGCGATGGAACGGAAAAAAGGGAGAATAAAGGATTCCACAGCTTCTAATCCTGAGTCAAGGAAATAAGCCCCGATAACGGCTTCTAAGGTATCGCTAAGAACTTCGGGGTTATTGCGCGTTCCGTCTTTTTCTGCGCCTTTTCCCAAGTAGATATATTGATTTAAATTGAGGGTGAGGGCAAATTCGGCGAGCTGATGTTCATTATTGACAAGGCGCGATCGCAGCTTGGTTAGTTCTCCTTCTCGCATTTGGGGGTAAGTTTCATATAATAATTTTCCCACCAGAAAGCCTAAAACTGCATCACCGAGAAATTCTAGCCGTTCGTTATCTTCTTCCACTTCTGAATGTTCATTAAAGTAGGAGCGGTGAGTTAGGGCTTTTTCCCAGAGAGTCGGATCATTAAATGAGGGGAGTTTTACCTGATCTGAGGTCATGGAATTTAAGATCAAAAATGAAACAACACGATAAACTATAATTCAAAGTCGTTTTAAAACTGGTGCAATGTCTCAGCAGCGTATTGTTATTTCCAATTCTACTTTAATTGTGGCTGCAACTCTTTTTTTTCTAGGAGTTTTATTATGGCAACTGCAAAGCCTCATTATTGTAGTCATGATTTCGGTGGTGTTAGCTTCGGCTTTAGCCCCGACAGTCAATGCTGCTGAAAAATTAGGACTACCTCGGTTTCTAGCGGTTCTTCTCGTTTATTTGGTGCTAATTGGTGGCTTAACAGGGGCAGCAGTTCTCATTGGGCCCACAGTTGTAGAGCAAATTCAACGCTTAATTCGGAAACTTCCCAATTATTTAGAGACGTTGCGCTTATTGGCTCAAGATATTGCTTTACGCTTAGGAATGACTGATCCAGAAGAGTTGGATCCGATTAATCGTCTCTTTGATACGAAAGCTCTCACTAGCTGGTTGATTCGCTCTAGTCAACAGTTATTAGTGCGTTCTTATGGGGTAACTCGGGGGATTATTGGCGGGTTTATTAGTGTTATTCTATCTGTTGTTCTCTCAGGTTATATGCTTTCGGGATCGCGACGGTTACTGAAAGGACTGATTAGTTTGTTTCCTAGCCCTTGGAATGCTCGTTTAGAGGCCCAAATTCATCCTGTAGCCTTGCGGATGGGAGGCTATATTCAAGGACGGGTTTTAGTGTCTGGAATTTTAGGGGTTGTGATTACAATTAGTTTAAGGGCGTTAGGCATTTCTGAGTTTGCTTTAGGTTTAGGCGCGATCGCGGGGGTAACGAATTTAATTCCCTTTTTTGGCCCAGTGCTGGGTTCAATTCCAGCCCTCATTGTGGCGACGGCCAATGGTGGTTGGACGGTTTTATGGGTGTTAGTGTTATTTGTGGTGGTTCAAAATGTGGAAACTTATGTTCTTGATCCCTTACTGGTGGGAAATACTGTCCGCTTACATCCCCTTTATCAACTCTTAGCTGTGATTGGCGGCGCACAGGTGTTAGGAATTTTAGGGGCGTTAATTGTTCCTCCTTGGGTTGCTGGATCAGCGACACTAATTGAAAATCTGTATCTAAAACCTAAGTTACTTGCAGAGAAAAATCAACCCTCTCCTTCCACACCTTTGCCGATCAGATCTGGTCAATAAACTATAATTATGAATGTTCGTGCTTTAAGCTCTTGTTTTCTCGGAATTTGTACAATTGCTTGTAGTTGGTTGCTTTGGGCTTTACCAGCTTGGGCGCAAATCACTGAAACTGCACCTGTGTTACTAGATGGGAGAGTGGTGTTTGAAGTGGCGCGATCGGGACAATTTAGTGCAACAGATCGCGCTCAAGAGGCAACGCGGAGCTTAAACGGAGTCGTACGAGCCACTTTTAGACCGTTACAGGAAGAACAAGAAGAGTCAATTAGCATTACGGTTAGTACCACTGAAACTATCCCTACGTTGCAACTGAATGGACGACATTGGCTTTCTGTTACCTCGGAGGATACTCCCGAAGGACGCAGTTTAATTGAGCAAGCAAGAATTTGGGAAAGTAGTTTAGAAAGCGCGATCGCGCGAGCCAAATATGAACGCACTCAACAATTTTTAATTCGTTCAGCCCTTCTTTCTTTCCTTGCAGTTGCTATTTTACTGTTCTTTTTGCGGGGGATTAATGTAATCTGCGATCGCTGGATTTATCCTTATCTTCAAGAGTCTCATTCTACTCCTACTGGTGGTAGTTCCTATACTCAGCCCTTAACCATCGCAAATCCCCGTTTTATTGCCTTTCAAGTTGTTCTTAATCTCTTCCGCTTTTTACTAATTCTGATCACCCTGATTTACATCAGTACTCGGTTTCCGCAAACCCGTCACCTCAACCGTCAGCTACGGGATACGGTCATTTATAGTCTAACTTCTGATATTTTTCCTTTAGGGAACAATGCTTACTCAGTGTTAGATTTAATTATTCTAATTGGTCTGTTAACAGCCCTATTTATCCTAGCTCGTAGCATTAAACAAGTTTTACGAATGCGGGTTCTTAGTATAACAGGGCTCAGTCGAGCGGCTCAAGAAACCATTGCTGTAGTCGCTAACTATGGGTTTATTCTCATTGGAACCTTAGTGCTGCTACAACTCTGGGGCTTAGATATTACCTCTTTAAATGTCTTTGCAGGGGTTTTGGGGGTTGGTGTTGGTTTAGGGATTCAAGGGATTGCGAAAGAGTTTGTTAGTGGGTTAGTGCTAATTTTTGAGCGTCCCATTCAAGTGGGAGATTTTGTCGATGTGGGAGGCTTAGTGGGAACGATTGAAAATATTAGTGTTCGCAGTACCGAGTTAACAACCATTGATCGTGTTTCTGTTATTCTCCCTAACTCTCGTTTTCTAGAACAAGAAGTTGTCAACTGGAGTCATCGCAGTGGTATTTCTCGCCTTCATATTCCAGTAAAGGTTGCTTATGGATCAGATGTAGAATTAGTTCGCCAAACGCTACTAGATGCTGCCAATGAACACTCAGATGTTTTATCTATTCCCCCTCCTAATATTTTCTTTTTAGGTTTTGGGGATAGTGCTCTTGAATTTAATCTACTACCTTGGATTTCTGAACCTCGTAAGCAATTTCAAATTAAAAGTGATCTCTACTTTATAATTTATAAGTTATTTCAAGAGCGAGGAATTACCATTCCCTTCCCCCAACAAGATATCCACGTTCGCAGTGGGAAGTTACCTGTAGAGTTAACCCAAGAACGGAATCTTTAGTCCAACTTTCCTCAGATTTGTCAGCATGGCTCGATCATAATAGTTCCAACAATGGAAACTAATTAGGCTTTGGTGAGGGGTTGTTCTCGGAAAGCAAACCGCCTCGTCAATTTTAAAATAAATATGTCACAGTTAAAGAAAAAATATCGAGATTAGATATGGCATACTCACTATCTGATAAATCACTCAATTACAATGATTTAAACCAATTTGGAGCAAATAATTTAGCACAAATTTTAGAGGCTAGCCCTAATGAAATTTATATTGTTGATTTAGAAACGCTGAAAATTCAGTATGCTAACCCAAAAGCTAGGAAAAATTTGGGTTATTCTTTAGAAGCCTTACAAACAATGAGTCCCCTTGATATTGTTGATAATTTGACAGAACATAAAATTAGAGATTATATAAATCCATTAATTAGGAAAGAAAAGACGCAAGTTTTTCTAGAAACTTTACATTATCGTCGGGATCGTAGTACTTATCCTGTAAATGTTTATTTACAATTAATTCAACAAAATAGCCAAACTTTACTAGTGGGTAATGTTATTGATTTGAGTGAAAGTAAAAAAGTAGAAAAATCACTACAGGAAAAAGTTTTAGAGTTAGAAGGAATTACCAATAATATTCCAGGGGCAATTTATCGCGTTTCTTATTTACCTGAAGGAAAAGCTAAAATTGATTATGTCAGCGATCGCGTTAAAGATATTATTGAAGCTTCTCCCGAATTTCTATACGAAGACTTTGATAATTTCGTTGATTTAATTCATCCTGAAGATCAAGATAAGTTTCTAGAAGGTGTTCGTAACACAGTTAATTCTTCTCAAAATTTCTGTTGGGAAGGACGAATTATTACTCCCTCTAATCGTTTAGTTTGGATTCAACTACGATCCCAACCACAATATTATCCTGATGGTTTAATTGTTCGTAACGGAGTAGTTATTGACATTACCGACAAGAAAGAAGCTGAGTTAGCGTTAGAAAAAAGCGAAGAAAAATTCCGTCAGTTTGCTGAAAATATTGACGATATTTTTTGGATGGTTGATCCAACAACAAAAGAAGTCGTTTATGTGAGTCCCGCCTATGAAAAAATTTGGGGACGCTCTCCAAAAGAAGTACAGAAAAACGTTCATAATTTGCTAAATGCAGTTTATCCTGAAGATTATCAAATTGTTCAAGAAGCTATTTCTAAGCCAATTTTAGAAAAACAAGATACCGAATATCGCATTGTTCGTCCTGATGGGGAAATTCGTTGGTTGCGCGATCGCGCTTTTCCTATTAAAAATCAACAAGGCGAAGTCTATCGTGTAGCTGGTATTGCTCAAGATATTACTAAAGAAAAGAAAGCCCAACAAGAAATTTCTCGTAATAAAGAATTAAGAGAAGTCATTTTTAATGAAGCAACAGATGCGTTACTTTTACTTGACCCAGAAACCTTAAAAATTTTAGATTATAATTCTCAAACTTTAGCCATGTTTGCTCTTGACGATGAAAATTATTTATACAATAAAGTGGCTAGTTGTCTCTATCAAGGCGACTTATCTACTATTAAAGCAGTGTTGAAAGAAAAAGAAGTTTGGCAAGAAGAATTAATACTGACTAAACTAGATAATACGCAATTCTGGGCAGATATCACTTGGAAAGAAATTGAAATTACTGGTCGTACCATCTATTTAGTAAAAGTCAGTGATATTAATGAGCGTAAAGCCTTTGAACATGAGCTAAAATCTACTAATGAATGTTTGGAAGTAACTAATCAAGAGTTAGCTCAGGCAACTCGCTTAAAAGATGAATTTTTAGCTAGCATGAGTCACGAACTTAGAACCCCACTTAATAGCATTTTAGGAATTGCAGAGGGGCTAAGTGAAGGAGCTTTTAAAGCCTTAAGTGAACCTCAAAAACAAGCCGTAAAAAACATTAAAAATAGTGCTAATCATCTACTTGAACTAATTAATGATATTCTAGATTTAGCAAAGATTCAATCTGGTAAAATTACTTTAAACTTTAGTTATCCTAATATTCAATATTTATGTGAAAGTAGCTTAAATTTAGTTCAGCAAGAGGCACATAAAAAGAAAATTGAACTAGAAGCTGATATTCAAACCAGTTGCTCAGCAATTAATGTTGATGAATTACGGATTCGACAAATTTTGATCAATTTATTAAGTAATGCCATCAAGTTTACTCCCGAACAAGGAAAGGTTACGCTAAATGTTAAAGAAGATGAAAATAAGGAGAATATCCTTTTTAGTGTCACAGATACAGGAATTGGAATTTCGCCAGAGGAAATGGATCAAATTTTTGAACCATTTGTACAACTAGATAGCCAGCTAAATCGTCAGTATTCGGGAACAGGATTAGGATTATCTTTAGTTCGTCGTCTCAGTGAATTACATGGAGGAGAAGTTATTGTAGAAAGTGAAGTTGGAAAGGGAAGCACCTTTTCTGTTAGGCTTCCTTATACTGAAATGTGTTTTATTTCTGATGATGCTTATGTTCAAGCTTATTCCAAAAAATTACTCAGTTTTCTATGACTCCCTTAGTTTTACTGATTAGTGCTGATCTTGGAAAAAATGAAACAAGTTGTAGTTATTTAGAAGCGTCTGGCTATGACGTTGTTACCGTAACAGACAGTGAAAACTTAACCGAAAAATTAGACAATATTAATCCACAGGTCATTGTAACTGATCTAGATAGTTTCCCCTTTCAAGGAAAGAGAATTCTTGAGGAATTAAAAAGTCACTCAAAATTAAACTCAGTACCAATTATTGCTCTTATTAATGCAAACATGAAAGACGAAGAAGAAGAAATTATTGGTGTCAATTCTTATTTAGTCAAACCGATTCGTTTGCGTCAGCTTCTGAATCAGGTTCAAAATTCACTTCCCGAGGAATTTCTACAATAAAAGTAGAGCCTTCTGGCTGATTATTTTCCACATAAATTGCACCCTGATGCGCTAAAACTGCCATTTGACAAAAAGCTAATCCTAATCCAGTTTGATTAACATCATTGTACTGTTTTCCAACTTCATATTTCTGAAAGATTCGTTCTTTAAATTCATCACTGATTCCTTTTCCTTGATCACTAACTTTTAAAATAAGCTGATCAGGAGTTTCATTAAGTGTAATCTGGATTTCCTTTCCTCTTGGTGAATATTTAAGGGCATTTGAGAGGAGATTATTCATAATTCGGGAAAAGAGATGGGTATCAACGGTGGCGCAATCATCTTCAATTTTTAAATTAGAGGTAATGCTAATCTCTTTAGCTGACGCGATCGCGCTAAATTCCTGAATTAACTTTTCTAAAAAGGGCTTTAAGTTTATAGAAACAGGGTTTAAAACTAAGCGTCCTGTTTCTAATTTTGCCATCGTTAATAAGGTTTGAATTTGTTCTTCTAAGCGTCTTCCAGCAACACTAATTTGCTGAATTTTTTTCTTTTGTTTTTCTCCTAACTCCATCGCCTTTAGCATTTCGCAAGATAAAACAATACTAGTTACTGGATTTTGTAAGTCATGAACAATAATTTCTGCCATTTCTTCTCGACGCTTTAGTAATAACTGTAACTCATCATATTGCTGTTTAATTCGCAACATAGAGTGGAGGCGAGATCTTAATTCAATCCAGTTTAAAGGCTTACTTATAAAATCATCTGCTCCTGCTTCTAAACATTTAGCTAAATCCTCTTTTCCTGTTAAAGCCGTTACCATAATAATAGGAATATATTGATAATCAGGATTTTCTTTTAAATAAGAACAAAGGGTAATGCCATCAATTTCTGGCATCATGACATCAAGTAAAATGACATCTACTGAATTGTTTTCTAGCCATCTTAGGGCACGAGTAGCATTTTGAGCATAAGAAAGCTCATAGTCTTCTCCTTCTAAGAGAGCTTCAATTACATCAAAATTACTGATTTCATCATCCACAATAAGAAGAGATGCTTTACTATTCATTTTATTCACTTATTTTTTACCAAAATTATCATTATTATTAGGGAGTCGCATTGATGCGAGACTTAGTTTTCTGAATCGATTTCATGAAATCAACCATAGGCTTAGGATAATCAATTCCCAAAGTTAACCCGTAATCTTGTTGTTGTCCTTGAGATAATTTCCAAGGTTCATGAATTAGTTCTCCAGGAAGATTCTTTAATTCTGGTAACCAAGTCTTTAAATAGTTGCCTTTTGAATCATAAACTTTAGACTGTTTAGGAATATTGAAATAACGAAATTCTCTAGCATCATTTCCGACACCAGCCGTATAATTCCAATTTCCCCAGTTGCTACAAACATCATAGTCAATGAGTAAAGATTCAAACCATTCTGCGCCCATCCGCCAATCAATTCCTAAATTTTTAGTTAGGAAACTTGCTACATTTTGGCGACCCCGATTTGACATAAATCCCGTATTAGCAATTTCACGCATATTAGCATCAACTAAGGGATAACCTGTTTGTCCTTCCTGCCAGAGTTTAAACTGTTTCCAATCTTGTGTCCATGAGAAAGTTATTTTCTGTAAGCCCCCTTGGTGAAATACTGCATTACCAAATTTGAGACAGATAAAGCGAAAATAATCCCGCCACATTAATTCAAAAATTAACCAATAGGTAGAATCATTTTTCACTCTGGCTTTTTCGTAGGTTTTCACTTCTTGGTAAATATAGCGAGGAGATAAACAGCCTCTAGCTAACCAGGGAGAAAACTTAGAGGAGTAATTAGCCCCTAACATTCCATTACGGGTTTGCTTATAAACCTGAAGACAATCTTCTTCCCAAATATAGTTTTTAACTCGTTTAATTCCCTTACTTTCTCCACCGCTAAATTGAAGCACTCCCCTTTCATCAGGAGAAACAGGTTCTACTCCTAAACTCTCTAAGCGAGGAAGCTCACCAAGTGTAATCTCACTGGGAAAAGGGGGAAAAGTTTCAGGAGAAGGAAAAGTCGTGCGAATATTTGCTTGTTTTTCGACTGCTTTGCGATATTGGGTAAAGACATCAGGAAGGTTATTGATCTCCATTGGTAAATCTTCAAGATGATGCAGTGTTCCTCCCCAAAATGAAGTGAGTTTGACTCCTAAAGAGGCAAGGTTTTTCGCTAATGCTTTCTCAGTATTCGTTTCCTCGGCAGTCACTTCCCGATGAAAGAAAATATCGGTAATGTTTAGCTGTGGAACTAATTGAGGAATAATTTGTTCTGGTTTTCCCACTCGAATGAGCAGGTTATTGCCTTTACTTTGTAGATTTTCTCGTAGATTCGCAACACTTTCTAAGATAAATTGGGCACGAAAACCTCCAGTCTTTGGAAATCCAAAAGCGGTTTTGTCAAACTCTCTCTCATCAAAACAATAAAAGGGAATGATGGTGTTTTTGCTTTGATTCGCCCAATATAGGGGTTCGTGATCATGAAGTCTTAGGTCATTACGATACCAAATGAGAATTGTTTGTTGACTCATTATTTAGAATAATTATTTGCTTAAGGGGAGATGGTTATCAAGAGTGATTATGATTACATTTTAATTGTTACAATATATTAATATTTTTGTAATTTTTAGCAAGATAATAAAGCATTAAAACTAACTAGTACTCTGTATTTTAACATTTATTCCTAATAATTGATAAAAAAAAGCAGTAATTTTCCTTGCTATCGCTTACTAGATGAATAATCCTGTAACCTACTGTTGGGCGAGTTATGATAGGTATAAAATCTAACAAGTTCTCATTGGGAAGGGAAGTGAGAATCTTCTTGTTGCATTAAGATAAATTTTTATAGTCGTTCCAATTCAGTTCCGTAGTGCAGCCAAGATGGCTGCTACTAGGGAGCAAGATGCTCCCACTACTTTTAAGTTGCTGTTTTTTATTTGGAATCACTATAACTATCCGTTCTCAGAAGTCTCCCGACAGAATCTTTGATTTGTCGGTGAGATGAATGAGAACAGTCGTGCTATAATCAAAAAAGTTTCGGATGGGGAACTTTTTTCGGCGAAAACCAAGCCAAGATATAAAAAAATTTTTGATTCTCTTCCATCCAATTATCTATAAAGCTCGGGAGCCGGGCTGTTCGCCTATCGCCTTGGTGTAAGACTTCTCTTTTCCTACGATTAGAAAAGCAACCGATTGGGTAGGAAGCTCCCGTTAGAATCTTCGATTTAACGGGAGTAGCTCACTTAACTGACGGGGTTCTGATTGTTTCTTATATGAAATATCTAAATGTTTGCTACAGATAAAGCATTGAGAATAAAGTCCCATCCAGTGATCTGAGTAATCACTTGAGAACTTAATTTTGATAAGATTTTGGAAAGTCGCTTTCTTAAATCATCTAAATCGGGAAAGAATTCCCATTTCAAAGGTTTCTTAATTTCTTGCCATAATCGTTCAATGGGATTAACTTCTGGGGAATAAGGTGGTTGGAAAATTAAAATGACATTATCAGGAAGTTGTAACTCTAACCAAGTATGGCAACGACTGTTATCAACTTGTATTAAGTGTAAATCGTCAGGATATTCTTGAGCAAACCAGCTTAAATACTGCTCAAAGCAAAGACCATCAAGATGAGAAAATTCTCTGAAAAAATTCTCTCCCGTTCTCGGTTCCACTAAACCGTACAACCATAAATAATCAAACTTCCACTGTTTTTTTCCTGTCGGTTGAATTCCTTTACCTGTAATTTTTGTATCGTGAAGTGTGATTAACCCGATTCGAGATTCATCTTGGCACCAATATCTAATGTTTTGATATCGTTTAACCTTTTCTGAATTAGCTTCTAGTTGGGTTGTAACAATTTCACTTAGTTTTTTTTAAAAGCTTCCGGTGCTCCCAATTCCTGTTTGCTATGAACTGGACGTGGCACTTTCAGTTTTCCTTCTAAACCATAGCGGACTCGTTTATGAACAGCACTATAACTAATATCAATATCTTGAATTAACTGAAGCCATGTTTGAATTTCCTTATAACTAGAAAATCCTTCTGGATCTTCTAGTTCTTGGATTAATTTTTTTTCTACTGATGGCGTGATTTTAGGGACTCGCCCAGGACTTTTCTTAACTTCTAAAAGACCTTTGAGACCTCCTTTGCGATATTTACTGAGCCATCTTGATACTGTCGTTCAGTGTTTTCCGATTAGGGAGGCGAGCGCGCCGGTACTTCTGACTTGGTTCGTTTTCAGCCAATACAAGACTTGGATTCGTTCTTTGACTTCACTGTTTTGGGAGAAGTTGAGCTGTTTTTTAAGCTCTTGAGCTGACTCGGCAATCTCAATTTTAATGACACCTGCCATAGCTAATCTCGATTACTAACAATCTCTCCCTCTATTTGTAGCATACACAGTTCCATTTCATATTACGACTCACATAACAGGTGCGAGAATTGGCAAGAGAATAAATAGTGGGAGTCTCTTCAATTTCAATTTGAATCGTAGCGCGATCAATGGCAAATTCTTCTTTCAACTTCTGACTGGTTTCTCGTAAAAAATCATCCCCCGGATGACCTTCAGGAAGGGTTAAGCGAACACTTAAAGCAGTTTCAGTAGTACTGAGGGGCCAAATGTGTAAATCATTCACCTCAGTTACTCCAGAAATATCCTGTAAAAAGGTTTTAACTTGTTCAATTTCAATGGAGGGGGGAACAGCATCTAAGGCAAAGTCTAAAGACTGTTTCAAGAGTTTAACCGTATTATAAATAATAATGAGGGCAATCACTAAACTAACGAACGGATCTAGCCACATCCAATTAGTTTGAGTGATTAATAACCCCACTAAAACCACTTTTAAGGAAATTAAAGCATCTGCGGTGACGTGCCAAAAAACGCCACGCACATTCAAATCATTTTGATTTCCCCTAGCAAATAAGGCTGCGGTTCCCCCGTTAATGATAATTCCTACTGCTGCTACAGCAATGGTCGTTTCTACCGCAATTAAACTGGGATGAATGAGTCGTTCGATGGCTTCAATGGTAATTCCTCCCATGACTAGCAAAAGCACCACTGCATTGGCTAAGGCAGCAAGGATGGAAGCACGACGAAAGCCATAGGTATATTTTTCAGTGGCTGGGCGTTGACTTAGCCACTGTGCCCCCCAAGCTAAGAGTAGCCCTAACACATCACTGGCATTATGACCCGCATCAGCGAGTAAAGCAAGAGAGTGACTGGTTAAACCAAAAAATACCTCTACGACGACAAACCCAATATTGAGTAACGCCCCAAGCATAAAGATATAGTTGGAGGTTTTGGGAATGGTGTGAGGAGATTGGCAATAAGGGCACGAATTGAACATAGGTTCAGGTTTTTGATGAAAAAGTTGTGTTATCTATCCTAGCGAGAGTTATTGGCAGGAAGTCATCCTCTTTGTTGGAGATTTATTGTTATGCCTCGTTGTTCCATAGTTTTTTGGAATAAGGAAATAGGCACAGCTTGTTCTACTGACCAAACCCCAGGTTGATCAATTTCTTGATTCAGTAATAATTGGGCAATACTTCCGGCTCCTCTTCCAGCCGCGATCGCGGTGTGATCATGATAAAGTTGTAAGCTGAGATTTTCTGCTTTTCCGTCTTTTTCCCCTTTTACTTCGACGCAAACCGCAATTCCCACTCCACTCCAAGTATCTGTCAATCGCGCCATAGCAAAGCTTACTTTGGACAAAAATTCTAGAGAAATCGGATTCTCTAACATCGATTTTGGAAACTGATGAGCAGTTAACCAAGTTAAATGGTTATAAAAATCCGGAATTGATCCAAATTTTGTCACTACGGTTTCTACAGGAAACGTATCAGCAAGAGTATAAGTTTCAGCCACATCAAACCAATACACGCCTCCCTTGCCATAATTAGGAAAGGTAACGGTTTCTCGATCGCTGTAAGGACTAACTTGTTGCCATTTTCCGTCAATCCAAGCGGAAAAGGGAGATTTTAAGCCCAAAAATGTGGTACGCATCACAGTTAATCCTGCCCCCCCAGAGCCACCAACCAGATAATAGAGAAAGAGAGATTGAGCGCGATCGAGGCTTTCTACTCCTTGTTTAGCCATGAGGTTAGAAATGCCCGGAAATACGCCTGTATGCAAAATTGCCGTGATTCCTGAGGCTTGAGCTTGTTCATGATAGGGAGTGACTTGAAAATGAAAGGAGCGATGATCACTAACATCAACATAATTTACCCCTGCCTCGATGCAGCTTTTTAGAACTCTGCCATCGCGATCATGAAATGGTCCAGCGCTATGAACCACCAGATCATAATCGGCAATCAAGTCTGTGATTGTCTCTTTTTGTGTCAAATTTAACGGTAAAAATGGAAAATTTCCCTTATAAGAAGAGTTACGCCCAGTTACTGTCACTTTAGCATCAGTACACTGAACAATATCCTTCGCAATACATTGACCAATATTGCCAGTTCCTCCAATGACTAAAACATTTTGGCTCAACACTTTCCTCCTCAAACTACAAAGTTACAAAAGATTTGCTATTTTTAATAAAGACCAATTCTTAATATTATTCAACAATTACCCTGATTAACCCCTCATTTGTCAATCACCCAACAGTGTTTGGATGTAAGAACACCAACTTCAAAATTTATCATGCTGACAACTTCTTTTCGTCCTCAAATTCCCCCGCTAAAAGGGCAAGATACCCTTACTCTAAAAGAAATTTGGCGAACCATTGATGCGGAAAGTTGTCCTCATTACTATAACTTCCACATGCACACTGTTTATTCTGATGGACAGCTTACTCCCGAAGAGGTGATTGAACAAGCCCTCGCTATTAATTTACAAGGACTCGCAATTACCGATCATCATACAGTTGATGGTTATTATATCGCCTATGAGTACTTAAAAAGAACTCATCAGCAGGCTAACTCGCTTCCAAAACTATGGACAGGGGTAGAAATTACTGCTCTATTGTTAGATACAGAAGTTCATATTCTTGGTTATGGGTTTAATCCTGAAAATCCTTCTATTCGCTCCTATTTACAGGGAGACGAACCTGCAGGGAAAATGGCAGAAGCAGAAGCAGTGATCAATGCGATTCATGATGCTGGCGGGCTGGTGGTTTTAGCACACCCAGAACGTTATCGCCGTTCTGCTAAAGCCTTAATTCCCCGAGCTGTCAAATTAGGAATTGACGGTGTGGAAACTTACTATGCTTATAAAAATACCCTTCCTTGGACTCCTAGCCCGAAACAAACTGCGATCGTGAAAGCCTTAAGTGACCGTTATGGCTTATTTAATACTTGTGGCACAGATACCCACGGTTTGAATTTATTAAGACGGGTATAGGTAAACTCCTTCAAAAACTTTGGTTGCTGGGCCGGTCATATAAACATGATTGTCTTCAGCAGACCATTCAATGTCAAGACAGCCACCGGGGAGTTCTACAGTGCAAGCGCGATCGCTGTTACCTGTTAACACCCCTGCCACCACTGAAGCACAAGCTCCTGTTCCACAAGCGAGGGTAATTCCCGCTCCACGTTCCCACACTCTCATTTTTAGATAATTAGGACGCACCACCTCAATAAATTCGGTATTAATTCGCTTAGGAAAAGCCGAGTGGTTTTCAAAGTGAGGACCAATTTTTTCTAAGGGAATTTCATCAACCTTGTCCACAAAAGTAATACAATGAGGGTTCCCCATGCTGACACAAGTAACTTGCCAGTTTTGTTCTTGCACTGATAAAGGTTGGTTAATTGCTTTTTCTTGGCCAGAAGCCAAGGTAGTGGGAATTTCTGTAGGGTGTAAATAGGGTTGCCCCATATTAACTTTTACATTTTCTTCTCCTTGCAACTGGGGGCAAATTATCCCACCTAAGGTATGAATATTATAGGTATGGTTGCTATTCTTCTTCCCTTCTAGAGAGGCAAGAAATTGAGCTAAACAGCGAATGCCATTTCCGCACATTTCTGGTTCAGAGCCATCAGAATTATAAATACGCATGGTATAGTCACTGCTTTCTTGAGGAGGAAGGGCAAAAATCACCCCATCCGCGCCAATTCCAAAATGACGATCGCAGATTTTCATGGCTTGTTCTGGAGTCAAACAAGGAGTAGAATCATGTCTGTTATCAATTAAAATAAAATCATTGCCAAGGCCGTGATATTTGGTAAAGTTAATTTTCATAAGCAATTAAAGAGGAATAATGACTGAATTTGATACTGGCTTACCAAGCATTCGCATGATACAAAATCTTATTAAAGAAGAAAAGGATGTAGAAATCAAACTCCTGAGCGAAGATTTAATTGTTGGGCGAGTTTTATGGCAAGATCAACATTGTTTATGTCTTGTTGATCATTATGACCAATCCACTCTAGTTTGGCGACAATGCATTGCTTATCTTAAACCTAAAGCTTAATTAATTAGTGGGATGACTTTAGATCATTAATTTATAATTCGTAGAAGGACGACAAAAATGGGATTCAATTATCAAGGCTTCGGGTTGTTTATTGGATTACTTGCTTGGACACTTCCGGTTAAAGCGCTAGAAGTAACGATTAATCCTGAAAATCCCCAACTGGGGGACACGGTTTCTGTGATTATGGAAACTAACTCCGAAGAAGAAAAACCTAAGGTAAGTTGGGGAGAGCAAACTTATCCTGTATTTTCCATCGGAGAGAATCAATATCGCACGTTAATTCCTACAACTCCCTTAGATAATTCTGGGAGAATTCCATTAACCATTGAAGGGGAAACCACAACCCGTAATTTGGCAGTTTGGCTGCGCGATCGGAATTTTCCCACCCAACACATTCGGCTAGCTGGCGGTGGCGTAAGCGCAACAGAAGTAGAGTTAGAACGTATAGCGGAATTTAAGGAAATTGTTAGCCCTGAGAAACATTGGAATGGTGCATTTATGCGTCCCAGCAGTGGATCAGTTTCTACAGTGTTTGGTGTTCGTCGTTACTACAATGGGAGATTTGCAGAGAATTATTATCACCGAGGCGTTGATTATGCCGCTCCCACGGGATCCCCTATAATTGCCCCAGCAGATGGGGAAGTTGTTTTAGTAGGAAGAGAAAACGAAGGATTCCGCGTTCATGGGAATACAATTGGCGTTGATCATGGTCAAGGAATTCTTAGTATATTTTTACACTTGCATGAAATCAACGTAAATGACGGGGATTTTGTCACTGCCGGCCAACAAATTGGTACAGTAGGAACCACAGGAACTTCCACAGGACCTCATTTACATTGGGGGCTATATGTGAACGGAAAATCAGTTGATCCTGTTCCGTGGCGTTCTGGAGAAATTCAATAATTATCTAAAATGACTATTCAAAGTATTGTCAATCAAGCCTTAGAAGAAGGACAACTAACTTCTGCCATGGAAGCAGAAATTAGTCGCATTTGTGAAAGTGCTGAAGAACTCTCTTCCGAGGAATATACTGCTTTAGATCAACTCATGTCGGCTTTGTTGAATGGCAAAGTTGTGGCAACTCATCGTAAGCAGTTTATTAATGTTATGGAAGAATTAGTTTTAAGTGAAGCTTTAACCCTAGCCTCGGAAGTTGAGATAGCCAGTAATGAATCAATCGATATTGGGGATATTACTGCTTATGCTTTAAATCGTTTGCCCCCTTTGTATGCCACTACAGAAGAAGGGGCAAAGTATCAAAAAGAACGAGCTAAAAATGAATTACAGGGGTTAATTAATCAGCAAGTGCGGGAAGCCATTACTCATCACGTCAGTAATGATAAAGCTTTGTCAAATCGTCAGGCTTTAGGGCAAGATAATGGTGGAAATGAAGTGGTGAAACAAATTAGTAGTTTATTACAAACTTATGCTGGGCATTATGAACCGAAATAATTAGGGGGATGAGGTTCAATTAGTGATTGCTTGTAAAACCTCTTCTAAGCCCACAGAATTAGAAGCTTTAAAAAGAACGCGATCGCGCGGTGCTAGAATTTCTTTTAATCGCTGGGCTAACTCGGTCTTATTTTGGAAACATTCACTCTTGACTGGATGCGCTGCCTTGGCGATTTCTTCCGTTTCCGGTTCATCTACTAGAATGAAAACTTGATCTAAATTCAGGTTTGACACGGTTTCTCCTACTTCTCGATGCAGGGTAGCCGATTCACTTCCTAATTCTTTCATTGTGCCTAAAACAGCAATATGACGCTTACCGGGAGTTGCTTTTAATAAGTTTAGGGCAGCAATCATGGATTCTAACCCCGCATTATAAGTTTCATCGAGGAGTAAAATATCGTTGGGAAGAGAATAACGGCGCGATCGCGCCCCAGGTAGGGTAACAGGGATTTCCGTTTGCAATTGAGTCAGATCCAAATTAAGCGCCTTTGCCACTGTGATCGCGGCAAGATAATTAGAAGCATTATGGGTTCCAGATAACGGTAATGGGAATCTCTCATTGCCCACTTGTAAGGTGTCTGTATCAACTAACTGCCCAAGGATGTCTCCCCCTTCTAAGCCATAGGTGAGGGTTTTCCCTGTCCAAATTGTGCTTGCTGTCGCCATTAAACGTTGGTTATCCTGATTAAGGATTGCTATTCCCGTTTTGGGCATTTCTGCTAGGAGTTCACATTTAGCCTGCGCGATTGCTTCTCTTGATCCTAAGCGACCAATATGGGCAGTTCCCACATTAGTAATTACACCAATATTCGGCTGTGCGATCTGAGTTAATTGGGCAATTTCACCTTGAGCACGCATTGCCATTTCAATCACAGCATAATCATATTCAGAAGTTAATCCTAATAGGGTTTTGGGAACACCAATTTCATTGTTATAATTTGCCTCAGTTTTTAAGACCTTACCGTATTGCCCCAAAGTCGCAGCAATTAGCTCTTTCGTCGTTGTTTTACCCACTGATCCTGTTATTGCAATAACGGGAATCGTATATTGTTGTCGCCACCATTGAGCAATTTGTTGATAAGCCGTTAAGGTATTTTTGACATAAAATTGGGGGACACTTGCGGAAACTTCTCCCAAAAAATTTTCATTAAGAATGAGCGCACTAACACCACTTTGTAATGCTTTTTGAATAAATTGATGGCCATCAAATTTTTCTCCCACTAAGGCAATAAATATTTCCCCTTTTTGTAGGGTACGAGTATCTGTGTTAATTCCAGTTACCACTGACACTTTTTCTTGATCAGGGCAGATCACCTGAACGGGTTTGATAACATTTGCTAGAATAGATAGGGTAAGTTCTATTGCCATCGTAGCTCCTAAATTTCACTAACTTAAATTGAATCGATTTCTTACAAGTGCTAAAATAGCATTTTTTAACAAAATTTCAATTGCTTAAATTATTATCTCATCGTTATTTCATCACTAATGCCGTTTGACTTGTCATCTTTACCTCAAAAAAAAGAAGTAATTTATAATCACTTAGAGTCTTGCATTAAACAAGAATCTCCTGAACAAGTGATGACGAGATATTATACCCTTTTTGTGCAAGCAACTGGCTATGAAAATGTGGAGATTCGGGAAAATTTAGAAAAAATCATGAAAAGTGAGGAAGGAAAGAAAACTTTATTCTCCTTTTTAAGTTATGTCTTTTACCTTCCTATTAATTACTGGCTCAAACAATCGAGTGAAGTTCAACAAATTATTCCCAACTTTGTAAAAATGTTGGAGAATATTCCCCCTTTTGCCCGAGTACAAACGCCTGTTGCTCGTCGTATTAGAGAAGCGGTAACTCAATTTAACAAAAGTGATAGTTTTTTAGGATTAAAACGCTTACAAAACTTATTGACTAGCAATCCAACTCTACAACAGGATAAGTCACAGCCACTCTCTACCTTATTAGGGCGTTATCCCTTTCTCTATCAACATTGTCTTCTTGTCGCTGAAAGTTCTGCTGAGACGAAACGAGTCTTAAAGCAATTTCAACAAAAACAACAAGGGGATTTTGAATTATCCCTTTCTCGATATATTACCAACCAAGTTCGCCTTGCTAGACTGACTAAACGTTATGGTTCGCCAACAGAAGCACAAAAGCATCTCACACTGGTTCCCAATCCGAGCTTACTGAAAGATCAAGAGGTGATTGCCACCTTACAGCATTTTATTAGTGGGATTGAAGGTCAATCAACTTATCAGGATTTAGCGCAACGATTTATAATTCACAGTGCGAAAGCCGAAACATTTAAGACTTATAAAAAAGACCTTTATGAATACTTGATTAAAACGGTTGATGAGGGCTATGGCAAGCGACAGCTTAACCAAAAATTATCATCTCACTTAAAAAATAGCTTATCAAAATGGGATCGAGAAACCCCAAATGAACAGTTAATTCTTCGGGTTACAAATAATCTTTTAAAGTTTTTAGTGGTAGAAAGTGACAAAAATATAGATCATTATCTCTATCTCGATTTAGTGACCAATTTAGGCCCCACAAAAACGATTGGCTTATTACTCAAAATTCTGCTAATCTCTCCTAAAATTTATCCTTACTTAACCAGTCGCTTTGCGATTCTCTACCAGCACTACGAAAACACCCCTCGTTATAGTGTGCATTGGCTGTTTAAGTCTCTAGAAACGCTTCAGATTGCTTTAACGATTCATTGTAGTGGGATGGATGTGTCTTATTGGCGTTCAGCCAAGGCTTTGGGTAGTGATTGACACTTCCCTGCCTAAATTAACAGGGCTTTACTACTTTAGACATATTTTGTCAAACTATTTGCGAAATATTATTGCAAAATGTGAATTTATTGTTACATTGTAAATAACAGTTTGTAATCAAGGACTCAAAGCCATGACTTCTGGAATATTTCCACAACCTGCCCCCTTTAAGGAAAAGTCTCGCGTCTATGATCTCAAGAGTCGCTTAGACTGGGGAGAACCGGCTTTAACCATTATTGATGTGCGCGATCGCGCCACCTTTAACCAAGGTCACATTATGGGCGCAATCTCTTTTCCTAGCGAAGAAGTTGTGTCTCGGGTTAATACTAATTTAGAGCGCGATCGGGATATCTATGTTTATTCTGAGACAGATGAAGAAACAGCAGCAGTAGCAACCCGCTTAAGAGAGGCTGGTTTTAAGCGAGTTGCTGAACTAACAGGGGGAATAGGAGCTTGGAAAGCAGCAGATTATCCTGTAGAAGCTACTTCCACTGTTGCCTAACCCTAGTAAAACGTTCTCTATTTAGATCACCATAACATTCTTCCTACCTGAACTGGTAGGATTTTTTGTATATTCCTCAATATTCCCATCGGTTATGGAAATTTTTGCTGAGTTCATCATTATCACTCTGGTGTTCATATTAGGCGCAGCGATTGGTAGTTTTTTGAATGTGGTTATCTATCGCATTCCGGCTCAACTTTCTTTACTTTACCCTCCTTCTCGCTGCCCCGTTTGTCTCCATAAACTGGGAAAAACTGAGAATGTGCCCATTTTAGGTTGGTTATGGCTACGAGGAAAATGCCGTCACTGCAAAACCCCCATCTCTCCTCGTTACCCCATTATTGAAACCGTTACTGCTTTATTATTTGTAGCGGTTTATTTGCATTTTGATCTTAGTGTCACTACCTTTGCTTATTGGGCATTTTTAAGCTGGCTATTAGCTCTATCTCTCATTGATTATGACACTATGACTTTACCGAATTCCTTAACCCAATCAGGGTTAATCATTGGCTTGGGATATCAAGGGATCAACGGCTGGTATGGAGAAAACTTAGGGATACCAGAACAACTAATGAGTGGAATTATCGGAGCCGTGTTAGGAATTTGGCTATTTGATATTATTACCTTAGTTGCTTCTGGAATATTAGGGCAAGCAGCTATGGGAGGAGGCGATGCTAAATTAGCAGGGATGATGGGGGCTTGGTTAGGTTGGAAATTATTACTGGTAGGGTGTTTTCTGGCTTGTGCTATGGGGGCATTTATTGGCGGAGGCGCGATCGCGTTAGGGATTCTCTCTCGTCGGGATCCGATGCCGTTTGGCCCTTTTTTAGCTTTAGGAGGCGCGATCGCTGTTTTTTATGGGCAAAGTTTAATTTCTCTTTATGTGGATCTCTTTTTCCCCGCCTTTTAAATCCCGTGGCTTTTTCCAATCACCCAATGACGGCGGAAAAATCTTGCCAGTTCAGTTTCTTCTAAAGGAAAATAGATGGGACGACCATGGGGGCAGGTGTGAGGGTGACGGGTTTGTTGCCAAGCGTCTAAAATCTCCTGCATTTGCTCTAAACTAAGAGAGGTTCCATTGCGAAGGGCACTAAGGCAGGCAGTAGCAATTTGGGCAGTTTCTAATGTTCCACCGCGACTGAGTTCTAGGATCGCATCCATTAGGTCATGTCGGGATTGTAAAATTTTAGGGACGGTTCTAATAGCCCAAGTATCTTCTCCAAAGGCTTCAATTGCTAGTCCTAAGCGTTCTAATTGTTCTTGTTGCTGGGGAGAAAGATGATTGAGAATTAATGGCGGATCATGGGGAATCAGTTGCCAATGGTCTTGTAATTGTTCAAAAATAATGCGTTCATGGGCAATATGTTGTTCTACTAGCCACATTCCCGTGGGATGTTCTGCGATAATATAAGTGTTATGGAGTTGCGCGATCGCGCTGAGAGAGAATAAGCCTACATTTGAGTCTGGTTCTTCCGAAAAGCGGTCTGAGAGTTGATAACTGCCTGTGGCTTCTTTGGCTTTAATCAGTTCTCCCACGCGGCGATTATGGACGCTTTCAGGAAGATTCCCTGCGTTTAGGCTTAGAGCATCATTGAGAACCCGTTGCGCCTGTTCTTGCCAATAATCAAGGTGACGCAGATAGATTTCTGATTTACTGGGGTGACGATTCCAATCAATTAAGCTGGGATCGGTTTGCAGATGTAACCAACAAATGGGATAACGATCGCGCGGTAGGGTTGGGGTTAATGTTGAAACAAGGATTTGTTCTAATTCAGGTAAACGCACCGGTCGTCCATTCAGCGCTGTTTTAATCCAGTCTCCCTTATGACGAGAAGCGCGATCGGGTAAACCCACCACTAATTCTAAATGTGACGATTGTTCCTGATTCGGAGTTTCTATCTCCTGACATTGATACTGAAAATCTGAAGCCTGAAACCGTGATAAAAGTTGTGGAAAAATTTGTTTTGGGGTTTCTCCCCCACTAACTTGCCAAGCTAGTTTATGGTGGTGATAAATTTGCCAAGTAACCTTGGAATAACAAAGGGCAATATCATAAATGGTCTTCTGAATTACTTTTAGCTGTTGCGATACTTTCGGTAACGCCTGACGACGCACTGGTAATGCGGTAAATAAATCGGAAACCGTTACAATTGTTCCAGGCGCGATCGCGCTTACTTTTTCCTGACAAACTTCTCCCCCTTGCTTATACCGTATCTCATACCCCACTGCTTCAGGAGAAGATCGAGGACGACTCCAAATTTGTAGCGAAGCCACTTGGGTAATACTGTGTAAGGCTTCCCCGCGAAACCCTAAAGTGATAATTTTCTGAAGATCGCTAACTGTGCGAATTTTACTGGTGGTATGGGGCAATGCACAACGCCGTAAATCTTCTAACCCCATTCCTTTCCCATTATCCGCCACTCGAATCTGGGATAAATTTTGATCCAGAGAAATGGTAACGCGATCGGCACCTGCATCTAAAGCATTTTCGATTAACTCTCTTACCACACAAGCCGGAGAAGCAATCACCTCCCCGGCTGCAATTTGTTTAATTACACTGTCTGGTAAAACACTAATCAAGTTTGATAATCGTTTTTATTATTCATCAGGCTCTATGGTACTGGTTAACCCATGATTTTTTAAGGCTTCACAGTAAAATTCTGCGTGTTCTTGGGCGCAGGTAATGACAAGAGCAATTCCAGAATTATGAGCCTCCATCATAATATTAACGGCTTGGGGCTGGGTAAGACTGGGAACTGTTTGTAACAGCGTTTGCACCACATATTCCATGCCATTAAAATCGTCATTATGAAGGAGAACTTTATAATTAGGAGCAGGTTTGCGAATGGTTTGATTTTTCTCAACCGTTTGAATTCCCGGTTTTTCTATCACTTCAGTTGCCACAACTAGCCTCCCTATTCGATCAAGTACTTAACCTTCTTGTTTAGCATTTTAATAATTCCTTTAGAACTTGACCAATATTACTGTTCGCCAAGAGGAGAAGTTTGGGCTTCAACTGTTTCTTCTCCTTGGGAAGAAGAGGCTTCAATTGTTTCTCCTTCCACTTCCTCGGCTTCTTCTTGGTGTTTTTTCACAGCCTTGATATCAATTTTCCAGCCTGTAAGATTGGCACAAAGACGAACATTTTGCCCCTCTTTTCCAATGGCTAAACTAAGTTGATTTTCTGGAACATACACTTCGGCACGTCTTTCTTCCGTATCCATCAACATGACACGGTTAATTTGAGCCGGAGAAAGGGAATTTTTGATATAAACTTCGGGATCTGGTGACCAGCGAATGACATCAATTTTTTCGCCACGGAGTTCATTCACCACCGCTTGAATGCGAGAACCTCTTGCCCCAATACAAGATCCCACAGGATCAACATCTCGATCCAAGGTATCTACGGCAATTTTAGTGCGCGATCCCACATTACGAGAAGATGGTCTAGCCTCTCGCGCGATCGCGACAATTCGCACCACTTCATCTTGAATTTCTGGGACTTCATTTTCAAAGAGATAAGCCACTAAACCAGCAGAAGCCCGAGAAACCACTAATTGGGGGCCACGCCCTGATCCTTCACGAACTTGTTTTAAGTAAACTCGAAAGGCAGCATTAGCGCGGTAATTATCATTGGGGAGTTGTTCTGATCGCGGTAATTCGGCTTCTACCTCAGGGCGACCATAGCCACTACTGACTCCCATAATCACAGACTGACGCTCAAATCGAACCACTCGGGCTTGTAAGACGGTTTCCTCTAACTCTTGAAACTCCTCTTGCACCATTTTACGTTCTTGATCACGGAGTTTCTGCATCAAGACTTGCTTAGTTTGAATGGCAGCCATCCGACCAAATTCTTTTTGTTGGGGGGTGACATCTAGAACTACTGTATCGCCTAGTTGTGCCTCCTCTGCCACTTCTTTCACTTCTTGCAGTCCAATTTGGTGATCGCTGTTGGTTACTTCTTCAACAATTTCTTTTGTCGCCAGTACCATGAACCCTTCTTCTTCTACATTGAGTTCTACTTCAAAGTTGTCGAAATAATCATCGCTAAAATGATCTCGATCTAAAGTCTGCGATCGCCGATAACGTTCATATCCTTTCAAAAGTGCTTCCTGTAAAGCCGTTTTTACCAGATGAGGGGGTAAATTATGCCCTTCGCTAATCTCCTCAATCATCTTGCCTAAACCTGGTAAACTAACAATTGCCATAAAATTTAATCTCCTTATTTTGTGATTTTTTACCGATAATTACAGTGGTTCTTACTAATTATTGTTTAAGGGGTATCTAACTTCACGCTTTGGATAACATCACGGGGAATTTTCACGATTTTTCCTTTTTGATTGATGTAAACCGTTGTCTCATCGCGACGATTAAGCGTTCCTTGCCATTGTTCTTTCCCTTTATAGGGGGGATCAGTTATTACTAAGACTGGAAACCCCTTAAAGCTCACATACTCGCGATCGCGCGTTAAGTGCTCTGAAATTCCCGGGCTAGAGACTTCCAACACATACGTATTAGGAATTATTTCTGTGATATCTAGTTCGGCTTCAAGCGTCCGACTCATTTGTTCACAATCATTAAGACTGGTATCGTCTTCGGGGTTACGAACCTCTACTCTTAAAATTGGGGGGCTTTCATTGGTTAAAAAGGCAATCTCTACTACTTCTAAACCGAGATTATTCGCAATAGGAGTTGCAATTTCAGTAACTTTGGAAATAAAGGGATGAGTCATCGCTTTCAAATTTTAACCCGCAACCGTAAGATTGATTTAGAGACCAGAATCGTGATGTCAATAAGCAAGACTTGCAACCATTAAAAAAAAGCGGGTTAACCCCACTTCCTTCCGACAAGGCGATTGTTGCAAATCCTTGAGCCAAAATTGCTCAATTTCTAGACTCCGAACTTAATTATATCTTAGCATTGGGAAGAAAACTCTGGTTTGCTTGACTTATGCAGGTAATTTTATACTCAAAGCCCGATTGTCATCTTTGTGAGGGGCTTCAGGAAAAGTTAGAACAAATCACTACGGTTGATTTTGAGCTAGAAATCCGAGATATTACGACTCGTGAGGACTGGTTTCAGGCTTATCAATATGAAATTCCTGTCTTGTGTCGCCAAGTGGGAGAAAGAGAAGAACCCTTACCTCGCCCTTCTCCTCGTATCTCAGTTCAACAATTAGCAAAGTTACTAAAAGCGAATTTTTAAATTGTCCTTTGTTGTTTGTCCTTTGTTGTTTGTCCTTTGTCCTTCGTCCTTTGTCCTTTGTAAACCAATGACTAATGACCAATGACCAATGACTAATGACCAATGACTAATGACTAATGACTAATGACCAATGACTAATGACCAATGACTAATGACCAATGACTAATGACTAATGACCAATGACTATTTTCGCTGATTAATTAAATAAATACTCACTAACGTTAAACAAACTCCGCCAGTTTGAATCGCTGTTAACTGTTCTTGTAACAGCAAATTTCCAAATAATAAAGCAAAAATGGGCGTTAAAAAGGTTAATGAGGCAAAGCTGGTTAAATTGCGACTAGAAGCAAGATAAAAGAAAATTCCATACGCGATCGCGCTCCCGCAGACTGTGGCATATAAAATAGCCAACCAACCCTCAAAACTAATATTTTGCCATTGTTGGTTTTCGGTGATTCCAGACAAGAAAAACAGAGGAATCCCACCTAAGAGTAAGTGCCACCCGGTCGCCATCACGGGATCAACATGATGACAAACGTAGCGGATTAAAATCGTTCCCCCAGCCATAGATAACGCGGCTAATAACATTAACCATTCTCCATTAGAGAATAAACTAGAAACATTAATGTCTAAACCCGTCAAATTTCCCTGTAGCGTCTCTAAAATTAAGGGTTCGGGTAAGCCAATCAAACTAATCCCTGTAAGGCCTAACCCTAAGCCTAACCAACCGATTCTTCCTATGCGATCAGCGAATAAAAGACTCGATAACACCGCAATCATCAACGGCTGACTATCAATCATTACCGAACCAATGCCAGCACCTGTGTGCACTAAGCCTTCCGCTAGAAACCCCTGAAACAGCGTTCCATCCACAAGGGCAAACAAACTAATCCATCCCCATGCTAACCATCCCTTCGGTTGAGAACGATTGAGCATCATCCCTGCCATGATCACTAAAACCCCTGCTGGTAGTAAGCGCATTCCCCCTAAAAATAAGGGCGTTGTCTCAGGAATTACCGCTTTCATGGCAACCATCGCCGTTCCCCAGAGGAAAAAAGGCGCAATAATAATGAAAGGAAACAGTAGGGCTAAAAAACGGGATTGGTTCAGTTTAATTTCCATAAACCTGATTACATAGCAACGATTATTAATTATTGTATAGTTTTATTAAGAAAGCAGTCAACGAATCCTTAAGTTAGAATAGAAGGTTCAAGCATAGCGTCAAAAAAACTATGGTCTGGTTGATTGGGAAAAGAAGAGGGAAAAAAATTGCTCGTATTGAAATTACAGGCGCGATCGCGTCCGAAACTCGTCAACGGGTTCTCAAGGCTCTAAAAACCATCGAAGAGCAAAAATGGAAAGCCCTACTACTCCGCATTGACTCTCCAGGTGGAACCGTCGGCGATTCTCAAGAAATTTATAGCGCCCTGCAACACCTGCAGAAAAAAATGAAAATTGTTGCTAGTTTTGGGAATATTTCTGCCTCTGGTGGTGTTTATATTGGCATGGGAGCGGAAAAAATTGTTGCCAATCCGGGCACCATTACTGGTAGCATCGGGGTAATTCTACGAGGAAATAATATAGAGCGACTTCTCGATAAGGTAGGCGTTTCTTTTCAGGTGGTTAAATCCGGCCCCTACAAAGATATTCTCTCTTTTGATCGCGAGCTTAGCGAAGAAGAAAAACAAATTTTACAAGCCCTGATTGACACTAGCTACAACCAATTTGTTCATACCGTTGCTCAAGCCCGTAATCTCAGTGTAGAAGCAGTGCATGGCTTTGCCGATGGGCGGATTTTTACTGGGGAACAAGCTCAACAATTAGGAGTCGTAGATCGTTTAGGAACGGAAGAGGAAGCACGGCGTTGGCTTGCCGAACTCGCTGATCTCAATCCTGAAAAGGCAAAATGTGTTACCTTTGGCGAGAAAAAATCTCCTATCAAAAGGGTTTTACCAGGTCAAAATCAAATTGATACAAATCTTACCTGGAAATCAGCAAGGGATTGGCTAGAATTTGAACTAGCAACAAATGGGCAACCATTATGGTTATATCGACCTTAAATAGGGGTAATACTATAATAAAGAGTTATCATTTATAGGGAGGAAACTTCGTGGTGGAGTGGAAAGTGCAAGCAATTCGTGGCGCAACAACGGCTTCTGATAATACAGTAGAAGCCATCCGAGAAGCAGTGACAGAACTCCTCAACGAACTAGAAGCACGGAATCACCTCGATCCGACAGATATTATTAGTGCTATTTTTACCACAACTCGAGATTTAGATGCCACTTTTCCGGCAAGCATTGCTAGAGAACGCCCAAAATGGGAGAATGTTCCTTTGCTAGATGTGCAACAAATGCACGTTGAAGGCAGTTTAGAACGTTGTATTCGCTTTTTAATCCATGTGAATACGGCTAATCCCCAATGGGAAATTGTTCACCCTTATTTACGTCACGCCAAAGACTTACGCCCTGATTGGAACTTAGCGCAAATGGGGTCGTAGCTTGAATATCAATTATTTAACTAGAAACTGAATGGTAAAAATGGATTGGAATGCTTTAGCCGAAAAGGCTCTAGCTGGTGATTGTCTCACCCGAGAAGAAGCAACCGCGGTATTAACCGCTCCCGATATAGAATTACTCGCTCAACTCGATGCCGCCTATCGAGTTCGTTATCATTACTGGGAAAATCGCGTTCGTCTGCACTTTTTATTAAATGCTCAAAGTGGGTTATGTCCCGAAGATTGTCATTATTGTTCCCAGTCAAAAATTTCTGCTGCCACCATTGAAAAATATCCGCTACTCGGAAAACAGGAAATTCTCAAAGCAGCGGCTCAAGCCTCAGAGTTAAAAGCAGGAACATTTTGTTTAGTAACTTCTGGGCGCACTCCCACCGAGTCTCTCTTGAGTAATGTCTGTGAGGCGGTAGAAGCCGTTAAAGCCCAATATGATCTTAAAATTTGCGCCTGTGTTGGTTTACTCAATGATGAACAAGCGCAACGGTTAGCCAATGCTGGGGTCGATCGCGTTAATCATAATCTTAATACTTCTGAAAATTATCACCCAGAAATTTGTACCACTCATACGTTTCGCGATCGCGTTACCACTGTTAATCATGTTCAACGTGCTGGTATGACCACCTGTTCTGGGGGCATTATTGGCATGGGAGAATCAACGGATGATATAATTGATCTAGCTCTTTCTTTAAGAGAATTAGATATCACAAGCATTCCTGTAAACTTCCTCATTCCTATTCCTGGTACTCCCCTATCCGAGTCTCAAGGTAAAGACTTAACCCCGCAGTTTTGCCTGCGAGTGCTTTGTCTCTACCGCTTTCTATTGCCAGAACGAGAGATTCGTATTGCGGGCGGGCGAGAAGTCCATTTACGTTCTCTGCAACCACTGGGATTGTATCCAGCCAACTCCATATTTGTTGCTGATTATTTGACTACACCAGGACAAGCGGCAAAAGAAGATTGGCAAATGGTTGAGGATGCGGGATTTGTATTAGAAACTGCTGATGGTTCTCCTCTAGCTGTTGAAGCTATTGCGATGGCGAATAAGTAACTTCTGTTACTTCTCCTGAGTTACCTAATGCTGCGGGGGATTCTTCATTATATTCCACAATTACCCCCCCAGCATTACCTGTTCGGATAGTAATTTCTTCTTTTGCCGTCCAATTGCGATTTTCACCTGAACTTAAAACTCCCTCATAAATTTCTTCCCCATCGCCAGTCACTCGAATCCAAGAGTCTGCTTCAATAGAAACATTAATCGTCACAGAAGATTCTTGTGGGCTATCTTGAGAAGCCTCTGTCTCATCAGGGGAGGGGTCAGTAGTGGCTAATTGTGGATCATTAGTTTCCACTTCTTCCACTGTTTGTTCTTGCACAGTTCCTTGCTCCTCATTCTCTTCAGAAGGGCGTTGAGCGGCAAAAAAGGAAAGAGATAATCCACTGATAGATACGACTACTAATAATAAATAAAAGAAGTAAAGGTGTAAGGCGCGAGGTTGAAAGAAATTAAAAGAGGGAATTTGTTGCCAAGACGGTTTAATGGTGTAAGTTTGTTGTCCTGTTGGAAAAGCTCTCGCATACTCCGATCCATTTAAGCCAAGGGCTTGAGCAAACTGTTTAATTAAGCCCTGTATATAAACAGGTTCGGGAAGATTTTCTAATTGTCCTTCTTCAATAGCCACGAGTAAACGCGCCTGAATGCGAGTTCTTGTGGCAATTTCATCAATAGAGACAGATTGTTCCTCTCGAACTTGCCGAATTTGCGCTCCCAGTTCTTTGAGTTTTTCAACCTGTTGTTCTTGTTGAGAGTTCATGTTGGGGGGATGCTGTTTTTCAGTAAACATAATATCAAGGGGTTAAACCTTCGTGTTTAAGATAATGTATTTCTTTAGGGTTTAAATAACGATAATTCCCAGTTTCCTTTAAAGATTGATCCTCACTATTAAGTTTAATTGCACCGATCGCGCTCCGATGAAGAGCTAGTACCGGGTAGCCTAATTGCTCGGCAATGCGCCGAATTTGGCGATTCCGTCCCTCAATGAGGATCACTTCTAGTAAAGTTCGTTGACGCTGGCGCTTTAAAACCTTGATTTGGGCAGGTAAGGTTTTTTTATGATCAAGGATCACCCCGTTACGCCATTTTTCTAAAACCGATTCTGAGGGACTATTTTTAACCCATACCTTGTAGGTTTTAGGTAAATGATAACGAGGATGAGTGAGTTTAAGAGTTAAGTCTCCATCATTAGTTAAGAGGAGTGCACCAGTCGAATTAATATCAAGTCGCCCCACTGGATGTAACCCTTGTCCTTTTTTTACTCCCGAGGGAAGTAGATCAAGGACAGTGCGACGATTTTGGGGATCATCACAGGTACAAACAACACCGCGAGGCTTATTGATTAAAATATATAAGTTTTTGGGACGGTGTTGAACAGTGAGGAGTTTATGATCAACGGTAACGCGATCGCGCTCTAAGTCAATTTTATCTCCTAATTGAGCCTTTCTCCCATTCACTTCTACGCGTCCTGCAATAATCATAGTTTCAGCCTGGCGACGTGAAGCGACCCCACATTGTGAGAGAATTTTTTGTACCCGTTCCATAAGCAATCTTACTTCCTCACCCTATATTTTAATCGAAATTTGTTAACGATTCTTTAATAATGAAATTGAAAAGTCATTTTCTAAGCAAAATTTTGACTCCAGCTTTACAGCTTTGGATCAAATCACAACTAGATTCAATTACGCAATTACAACTAAAAATTACCAGCAGTGATCAACAATTATTGCAAGGAATTATTCCGAAAATTTACTTAAAAAGTGAATTTGCCATTTATCAGGGACTCCATTTTGACCAAATTTCTTTAATTGCAGAACAACTACAAGTTAATATCACTCAAATTTTAAAAGGTCACTCTTTACAGCTGTTACATCCCCTTCCTATTTCTGGTCAAGTTCGCATCACTGAAACCCATCTTAATGATTCTTTGAGGTCTTCTTTACTTCAGTCAGGGTTACAAGATTTTCTCTTCTCACTCTTAAAAAGCAACTCTTTTTCTTCGCTACAATGGGAAAAAATAACCCTACAAAACAATCAATTGCTTCTCGAAGGGAAACCGCCACAGTCTCCCAAAAACCCAGTTTTTATTCAAGCAACTGTTGATTTAATTAGCCCTCAACATTTATTAATTTCTCCCATCACTGTGCAAGGATTAGCCTTAAATCAAGAAGAACTGACTCCTGTTGAATTTGATCTCGGTTCACAAGTTCAGATTCAGGAAATTAAGATCACAGAAGAAGCCATTTTTATCGAAGGAAGAATTATGATTAACAACTATAGTGTTGCTTAGTCTGTTTTGTTATTGGTTATTGGTTAATTTCTGCTACACATAAGAAATCCCCATCTCCCCCTCTCCCTATCTCCCCCTCTCCCCATTACCCTATCTCCCCATCTCCCCATCTCCCCATCACCCTATCTCCCCATCACCCTATCTCCCCATCACCTCATCACCTCATCACCCTTGCTTGTTGGCTAACCACGGTAAAATTACTTCATGAAATTGCTCTGGTGCTTCATCATGAGGACAGTGACCGAGATTGGGTAACATGATTAACTCTAAATTGGGATTGATCCCCACAAACGATCGCGCTAAACTTGGTGGAATAAATTTATCCTGTTCTCCCCATAACAGTAAAATGGGTAACTCTAAGTTACTTAATAACGCCTTGACTGAAGGAGAAAAATTACGACTCAGCGCTGATCTTGCTAACGCTACAAAGGCATCCGCTGCAAATTGATCCCGAGGAGGTGTGCTTAAAATGGTGACTAACTCCTCATCTAGTGCTGACACTTGTGGATAAGCCAGTTTTGCCCAACGCCGAATCACTTTCGGAGATTTTAAGATAGAAAATAACCCTCGCAGTAGCCAAGGGGCTGCAAAAAAAGACTCAACCCCACTCACTACTTTTTGAATAGGGGGAGATAGCATTTCCGAACGCGCTGATACATCTGGTAAGTTAATTAGAATTAGCTTTTTTCCCATTTCAGGATGTCGCGCCACCGCCGTTAAACTTACCAATGATCCCAAGGAGTTTCCCATAAAAATTGTCGGGACACCAATTACTGTGCGCCAAAACTGATAAACTTGTTCTGCCCAAAGTTCAATGGAATAATCTGTAAAAGCCTTGCGAGAAGCCCCAAATCCTAGTAAATCTAAGGCATAAACGGTATGATTTTCTTTGAGAATGGGAAGGTTATGCCGCCAATGCGCGATCGCGGCTCCAAATCCATGAATTAATACTATAGGTGGCTTTCCTTCTCCTTTCCCTCGTAAATAGGTATAACGAATTTGCCAACCGCGCCACACCCAATCCCGTTGTCTTCCCAGCTTCATCTTTGTTTCTCTCATCCTTACTTTTGAATTTTCCACGCTTTACTCCGATCATAAATTGTCGTCAATCAACAAATGTCTGTTAAAATGAGCTAAATCAACTTTAAGTAATTTTCCAAAACTAAAAAAGAGCCTTCAAACTCATGAGGGACATTCTTGATTGTTTTGTCCTTTGTAAACGAATGACTAATGACTAATGACAACTATTTAAAAACCAATTTGAAACAATTTTCTCCAGAAGTCCAAGAAATTGTCACAAAGGTGTTACAACTAGAGAAAAAGAAGCTCTATCAAAAAGCTCCTCGTCATATCAATGAGGAAATTTTGAAAATTATTAAAGATGTGGTGCAATGAGGCTCAAATCTATTAAGCTCTGTAACTTTCGCCAGTTTTATGGAGCTACCCCAGAAATTCAGTTAGCAGGGAGTGAGCGCAATATAACAATTATTCATGGTAATAATGGAGCAGGGAAAACAACCTTATTAAATGCGTTTACTTGGGTACTTTATGAAGAGTTTACCGCCGCATTTGCTAACTCAGAGCAATTAGTTAATAAACGAGCTATTCAAGAAGCAATACCTGGAAAGTCTATAGAATATCATGTGGAATTAAAGTTTGATCATGATTATAAGTCTTATCAGTTAAAACGGAGTTGTTATGCTACTAAAAATCAAGATAATAGCAGCTTTGAAAATGGAGAAAGTAAGTTATTTATGCTTTTTTCCGGGGATGATGGGGCTTGGAAACATCCCATAGAACCTCCTGAGGAAATTATTGGACGAATTTTACCAGCAAGTTTACATCAGTATTTTTTCTTTGATGGGGAACGCATTGATCATATTATTCGTTATCAAAAACAAACAGGGTTAACTGAAGCGACAAAGGAATTATTGGGAATTAAAGTGTTTGAACGATCAGTAGAACACTTGAAAAATGCTCGTCGTACTCTAGAAGAAGAATTACGCCAAATTGGTAATATTGAAACTCGAAAGTTTTTGAAAGAAAAACAGACATTAGAAAATGAAATAGAAACCTTACAACAACGTCAAATTGAAATTAATGAAGAAATTGAGCAAAAGCAAGCAATAAAAAAAGAATTAGGAGATCAGTTAATTCAGTTAAGAGGTTCTGAAAATCTCCAAACAAGGAAAAATAGCCTCGAAACTGAGGTAAAAGCAACGAGAGAACAACTAGTTCGCTTGAATCAAAAGATTAAAAAAACAATTTCTAGTCAGGGCTATACAGTTTTAATGACTGATATTGCAGAAAGCTGTTCTCATCTATTTGAAGGATTACCTCAGGGGGGAGAACTTCCCAGTCGGATTAAAAAGCCATTTGTAGAAAATTTATTAAATCAGCAGCGTTGTATTTGTGGAGCAGAATTGATTGCGGGAAGTGATTCCTATGCTAATCTTAAAAATTGGATGGAAGAAGATAGTGGTGCAGAAGTAGAAGAGGCATTAATTCGTTTAGAAACTCACATTCAGGAAATTGATAAACAGGCGAGTAAGTTTTGGGAAAGAGTAGATGAAAGTCAAGAAGAAATTACCGAATTAAGACAAAAATTAAATCATTTAGAAAGCGATTTAGAGAAAGTAAAACAACAGTTAAGAGAGTATCCTGATCAAGAAATTAAAGAGTTACAGCAAGCTGTTGATGAAACAGAAAACGAATTAGAAAACTTATTTCTAGAAAAAGGACGTAATGAAATTCAATTGACACAAAATACTGAAAAATTAGATAAACTTTCTCGTAAGTTAAATCAGGAAGAAAGTAAAGAAGAAAAACAAAAACTAGCCCAACGGAGAAGAGAGACAACAGAAAAAGCCATTTCTTGCATTCAAAATCTAAAAGCTGATGTAGAAAAACGATTTCGGTTAACTCTAGAACAAAAAGTTCAGGAAATTTTTAGTAACATCTCGTTTACGCCTTATTTACCAAAGCTCGATCATAATTATGAATTAAGTCTGGTGGAAACTACAACAGAAACAGAACAACTAGTAGCCGCTTCAACTGGAGAAAATCAAATTTTGAGTCTATCTTTAATTGGCGGCATTATTGATCAAGTGCGTAAGTGGAGTGCCAATAATACTTTAATTGCTCCTGATAGTAGCACGTTTCCGATGGTGATGGATTCTCCATTTGGAAGTTTAGATGAAGTCTATCGGCGACAAGTAGCAAAAGCATTACCACAAATTGCCAATCAGTTAGTAGTTTTAGCAACAAAAACCCAATGGCGTGGTGAAGTGGAAGCGGAAATGAATGATTTTATTGGTAAACAGTATGTTTTGGTTTATTATTCTCCAAAAGCCGATTGTGAGGAGGACTGGTTAAATATTAATGGTGCATCTTATCCACTGGTACAAAGAAGTAATAATGGTTTTGAATACACTGAGATTCAAGTGATTAGCTAGGTTAATACTTCTCAGGTTAGTTAGCCCCATCCGCTTGTTAGAGTAGTTATTCCCCCATGAGGTGGCACAAGGAATGGGTGATTCTCCAACCTTACCGGCTATCAGAGTCGAGAATAACGACGAGAAGAACTTGCCTTGGTTCGTTTTCTGCGTCTGCCACTTAATTCTTCACTCACTTCTACAAAAATATCCCGTCTCAAGACAGGATAATTGCTAACCCAAATATCTAACTGGGGAATATAAGCATCTGTCACTTTACTAATCCGTTCTAAATCGGGGTCTTTTGATAACGCGAGTAACTCCACTACTTGACCTGGTTTAATATTGCGATGGAGACGAAGCAGTGGGGCTTGAATTTGGATTTCAAAGCCATTTTTGTCCCCGACTTGTAGGTTAATCCGTCGTTCTCGGTTTTCGACAATGACTAATTCCCCATATTCATTAACTGTTTCTTCCGTTCCTAGCAATTCTTCACTGACAAATGCTTCTAAAACATTTCCACGCCAAAACCCAGCATAAGGAAAACGACGATAACTGCTATTGCGTCGAGTTGCCCAATACACTGGTGACCATAGCCAGTATAAGCCAGCGATGAAGGCAAAGAGAGAAACTGTTGCTCCTCCACTATTAGTAATCTCTCCCAGTAACCAAATTACCACCACTCCTAGAAAAGAAATCAGTAATTTACGAAGAAAATCTGGCCAACTGCCAGCATAGTAGCGATATTGGGCAGCTGTCCCCGTTAAAGGAATAAGTTGCTCAAATTTTTCCCGTGTGATTGGAATTAGCATAACTTTAAGCGGAAAGGGCTGACTTTTTAATTTTACCAGTTTGCCGACTCTTACGATTTCTTAGATATTGTTGTAATAGAGGAGACAGAAAAATAAATCCTGTATCCAGTTTGATCAGCGATCGCGCTTGTAATGATTTTAAGGCAAGATTAATTTCAGCTTTAGAGGCTTTCAAATTTTTAGCGAATAGATTCATTTTTGAAGAAGGTTGTATTTGATCTCGTAGTAAGTACATAATTTTCTTTTCTAATGGATTTAAACGCTTAAACTCATGGCTTAAATCATTCAGAATTTCAGGAAAAATTAAATGCTGATCACATAAAAAGTGACGTAAATTTCCATTATAATGCTTATGAATGTAAAAACAAGCTTTTTCTAATGCCCAAGGGTTGCGATCATATTCCAATTGAAATTGTTCTAATAGGTAATTTCTTCTGGGAAGTCCCCATGCTTTTAAGAAATTATCGACTTGATTTGCAGATAAGCCATTCAGGAAACAGGTTTTAAATTGAGAAAAATTTTGTAGCTCTTTATAAAAAAATTGTGGATAATGTCGAGAAGTGAAAATAACACAGCTCTGATGTGGTTGAGTTACGATCCGTTTAATCAATTTTTCATAGGAACGATATTGATTATAAAATTTACCTGGAAACGATTGAGAAATAAACAGATTATCTAAGTCATCAAATACCAGTAAAAAACGTTTTTTAGCCAATAAATCTAAAAAAATATCGATTTGCTCATCAATAGTTACATTAGACTGCATTTTTTTCTTAGTTATAAAAGCAATAATTTTCTTCATCCACTCTTTACAAGAAGAATTTTTTACTTCAAAAGAATGCCAAATAATTATTTCAAAATTAGGCTCTATTTTCCTAGTAATCGCTTTAGCTAAACTCGATTTCCCTGTACCAATCATTCCCAAGATACCAACTATTTGTAGTTGTTCTCGAATAATTTCTTGGGTAATGGTTTCTTCTTGAGGAAAGGGTTGGTAGTAATGGGGTAAGTTTAAACTCTGATTACTTTTTCGACGAGGAGTATAGTTGGCTAATTCGCACTGAGTAAGGGTTTTATGAATATTAAACTTCCCTACAGGCTCAGAAAAGAGAGGAGAAAGACGTTTCCATAGCTCCCACGCTAAATAACGGGTATATTGGCAACTGTTATTAAGTTTCTGAGCAGTTTGGTGATAGGGCAACTGATTCCAAGCATCGCAAAAAATAGTCTCTTCTCTTTTGCTCAGTAAGGGGAGATTATTTTGCTTTAATAAGATATTAAGTAGATTAACGGCTTGCAGGCTATCCATCAACGTCTCTCCTATCCTCGTTCTATATAAAAAACGAATGAGCAGGGAAAAGTGTGTACCGATGCCAGAAATTTTTTTGCTCGCGTCTGGATTAAACTAGAAAAGCATTGTTGGAATTGCCAAAAGACCTATGCAGCCTGTTGATTTAACCACCCTTAGAGCCATTTGCGCTGAACTACGCGCAGGTTGGCTTCCCGCTCGTCTCGAACAAGTTTATCAGCGCGATCGCGCTACTATTGCCTTAGCCTTGCGTACATTAAAAGGACGAGACTGGTTAACCCTTTCTTGGCATCCTCAAGCCGCTCGCGTGTGCATTGAAGATCCTCCTCCCCGTACTCCTGATACCTTTACCTTTAGTGATCAACTCCGTCACCAACTCCAAGGATTAGCCCTGATTGCTATGCCACTAATTTCTCCTTGGGAACGGGTGATTGACTTCCAATTTGCCGCCCGACCTGATGACCCCCCTTTATGGCATCTTTATGGGGAAATTATGGGGAAATACAGTAATATAATCCTCACCAATGCTAACCAAGAAATTATTACAGCAGCCCACCAGGTTAGCCCAGAAAAATCCAGTTTACGCCCTGTTCAAACTGGACAACTTTATGAACCACCCCCAGCACTAACAGGAGATATCCCTAGTCGGGAAGAATCCCAAGCTAGTTGGCAAGAACGAGTAAGCCTAATTCCTGATCAACTGAAACGACAACTCTTAAAAACCTATCGTGGTTTGGGGCCAAATTTAGTTACAGCAATGATTGAAAGAGCAGGGTTAGATCCTCAACAAACCACTGACTCTCTTACTCCTAACAATTGGACAACCCTATTTCAAGTGTGGCAAGAATGGCTAGAAATTCTAGAAACTGAAAACTTCCAACCAGGCTGGACAGAAAACGCCTTTACCGTCCTAGGTTGGGGGATGATTAAACCCGTAGCATCAACCCAAACCCTATTAAAGGAATATTATCAAGAGCAACTGAATCAACAGGCATTTAAACAACTTTCTCACCAGCTTTTACAAAAAGTTAGTAATTTAATCAAAAAACAACAGCAAAAAAAAGAAACTTTCCAACAACGTCTTCAACAGTCAGATCAGGCAGAAATTTATCGTCAGCAGGGGGACTTATTAATGGCTTACTCTTACCAATGGGAACCTGGACTATCTTCAATGCAGTTACCTGATTTTGAAACAGGGGAGTTAATTACTATTCCTCTTAACCCTGAAAAAAATGCCATTCAAAACGCTCAAAGTTACTATAAACAGCATCAAAAACTAAAACGTGCTCGTCAGGCAGTTGAACCGTTATTAACTGCAACAGATAAAGAAATTAATTATCTTCAACAGGTAGAAGCCAGTCTCAAACAGTTAACAGATTATCAGCATTGGGGCGATCTACAAACCTTAAAAGAAATTCAAGAAGAACTCATTGAACAGGGTTACATTCTCCGCCAACGAGAACGAACTCTCAATGAACAAGCCCAGCCGATTAATTACTATACTCCTAGTGGTTATGAGGTGCTAGTAGGACGCAATAACCGCCAAAATGATAACTTAACTTTTCGAGTTGCCACGGATTATGATCTCTGGTTTCACTCTCAAGAGATTCCAGGTAGTCATGTATTATTAAGACTTCCTGCAGGGGCGATTCCAGAAGAAAAAGATTTACAGTGTGCTGCCAATATTGCTGCTTATTATAGTCGCGCTCGAGAAAGTCAACAAGTTCCAATTATTTATACCAAACCGAAGTATGTTTATAAACCAAAAGGAGCAAAACCTGGAATGGCCTTGTACGATCACGAAACTGTGATTTGGGGGAAGCCCCAAGAATTAAATTCCATTAATTAAGGTTAGACTTGCCTTCCCCAATTTCCTGAAGGTAAAAACATTCCCCCTAATTGTTGGATGCGCTGAAAGTCCATCCGATATCCCCACGCCTCGCCTAGAGGTTCATCTGTTAGAGAATAGACAGTAATCCATTCCCGTTGATACATATTTTCGCTTGGAGGGCGATTGGGATCATAATCTTCGAGATCATCGATCGCGCTTAAAACCGTGTCATCAGCAAGGGTGAGTAAAGCCCCTTTTACCTGAGTATCCCCCCGAGTCATCCCCGGATAACCCACTTTTAAGGCGTAGAGATGACCATAGGTATAAGCAGGGGTAATGTCACTCACTTTCCCCTCACAGTAGCGTTTAAAGTTAGCTTCTCCTGGCTTGAGTGTCCCGTAAACAAAAACTCTTAATGGTGTCACTTTACTTGATAATTATACGATGCTTTCAACATATGATAGGTAACTAGTAATTGAGTTAAAGCAAGGGGATAACTTTGGATGGTTTCTCCTGTGGTTCCAATGACTTTCCCAATTTGAACTTCACTATCAATTTTGCAGAAATCAGCTAAATAGGGAACTTCTGAACAGAGAACTTTTTCCATATCAATTACTTCTTCTTTAGTGGCACTCCCCTTAATTTCTAAAACATCAACAGGCTTGCCCATATCTCGTTCTAATTCTAAGCGCACTGACCCATTTTCGGGTTTATTTTCAAATAAGCGAACTAAATCTGGGTGCGGAATTGTAGGGCGTAAAACCAGGCTGACATTGAGATTGCCATTACTCTCCTCGGCGTGTTCTTTGGGAGGATAGAAACTCACGATGACATCCGCCCATTCTCGTTGTGGACGAATATAGGCTTCAGAATCGGGTTCTCGCTTTTTCAAGGCTTCTAATACTTGTTCCTCAGTATAACTCCGTTTGCGAGTATCTCGTTTAACTTTCCAAGTGGCGCGCAAAGATTCTGGAGGCGCAAGATAAACTTTCACATCAAAAGCATCACGACAGGCTTGGGTATAGTAGCCTAATAACCCTTCTAGAATGACAAACTTTTTCGGTTGAATATACTCAGGAGGATCAAATTTCCCTGTGTCATGATTATAAATGGGCTTGAGAATCGGCTGTCCTCCTCGCAACAAAGCAATATGTTGCTGCATGATATCGAGATAGTTACAGTCTGGATGAAGCGCACTTAAACCCACTTCTTTCCGTTGTTCGCGATCATAGCGGTGATAATCATCAGTGCAAATAACGGTAACGTTTTCTTCCCCTAAAATTTGGGCAATTCCTTTGGTTAAGGTGGTTTTTCCAGCAGCGCTATCACCAACAATTCCCAGAATAATTCGACGTTCAGCCATGATTGATGATATTATTCTTCGTCATAAAGTACCGCTTAATTGTAACTGTTTTCGGGTAAACAGTTAATAGTATGATCTAAAAGAGAAAGTCCTTCTTCTAAAGTTTTGATTTGCGAGAGTTGATCTCTTAATTGTGATGCACTAGGGAATCCTTTAGCGTACCAGGCTAGGTGTTTTCGGGATTGATAAATGCCACGATCGCCGCGATACTCCCATAATCCTTGTAAATGCTCTTTGGCACAAGTTAAAAGCTCTTGTGCTGTTGGTTCAGGACGTTTTTTTCCCGTTTTGAGGAAATAATCAATTTCTCCCACTAAAAAAGGATAGCCTAATGTTCCCCGAGAACACATCACCCCATCAGCGCCCGTTTCTTCTAAGCAACGTATGGCATCATCCACGGAAAAAATATCGCCGTTGGCTATTACGGGAATAGATAAATGATCTTTAACTTTTTTAATCCAATGCCATTGTGCTTTCCCATTATAGCCCTGCGATCGCGTACGACCATGTAAGGTTAACATCTGCGCCCCTGCATCTTCTAACCGTTGGGCAAAGTCTAAAATATTAATTTCCTGTTCATTCCAGCCGATGCGAGTTTTAACCGATACAGGAACATTGACCGCGTTTACTACTGCTTTAACAATCGCTTCTGCGACTTCGGGTTGTCGTAATAGTGATGAACCACCGCCCTTTTTAGTAATTTTATTAACAGGGCATCCCATATTAATATCAACCGTTTGCGCTCCCTCGGCAACGGCTTTTTCTGCGGCTTCTCCCATAAAATCGGGGCGACAATCAAATAATTGAATACTAATTGGATTTTCATTCGGGGCAATATTCATCACTTGCGGTAACTCGCGTAAATGATGAATTTCCTTAGCACTGACCATTTCTGTGTAGAGCATGGATTCAGGGGCATAACGGCGCACTAAGCGACGAAATACCTGATCAGTTACCCCCGATAAGGGAGACTGCAAAACACGACTATTCACTTCTACTGAGCCAATTTTAAGAGGCGTTACTGCTGACATTACCTTAAAGTAATCCGACAAAGTGCAAGGGGCCAGATCCACTAATCAGTTCAATGATTAACGCGATAAAGCCTAACATGGCAAGACGACCATTCCAAACTTCGGCGGTAGTTGTCATTCCCCATTCCCAACGTTCTTGCGGGTACATTTTTAAGTTTTTCTTCAGGGGAGTTACTTCAGAAAAACCGCGATCAGGAGAATTTAGAGCGTTTTCCACACAGTTAGTGAGTGCTTGAATAAAGGTAGAATCAGTATTGAGGGCTGGAACTCGTTGGAAGTTTTCAATGCCAGATTCATACGCCAATTCTCGATACTCAATATCAATTTCTTGTAGGGTTTCAATATGTTCAGAGACAAAACTAATAGGAATCACCAGTAACTGTTTAATTCCTTTCTCTCCTAATTCTACAATCGCTTCTTCTGTATAGGGTTTCAGCCATTCCACTGGGCCAACCCGACTTTGATAGGCAAGAGTATGATCATTAGGACGGTTTAAGGTTTCCATGATTAAACGGGTGCATTCTTCAATTTCGTATTGGTAAGGATCCCCTGCTTCTTCAACATAACTGAGGGGAACACCATGGGCACTGAAAAAGATATGCACTTGATCTGGATTTTCAAATTTATCTAGTTCCGTGGCAATTAAATTTGCCATTGCTTGTAAGTAAGCAGGCTCATCATACCAAGAGGGAATGACTGTGTAGGGAATTTTTTGTAATACCGGGTCTTCGTGCCAAATCCGTTCTAAGACTCGGAAGCTAGAGCCACTGGTACTAATGGAAAATTGAGGATAAAGTGGTAGAATCACCAATTTTTGAGGTTTATCTCGTTTAATCCGCACCACTGCTTCTTCGGTAAACGGATGCCAGTAGCGCATTCCCACATATACCTGCGCTTGGTGTCCTTCGGCTTCTAGCTTAGTTTTAAGAGCTTCTGCTTGTTGTTCTGTAATCCGACGCAGAGGAGAACCGCCACCAATTTCTTTATAGTTTTCTTGAGATTTGCGCGATCGCGCTGTGGAAATAAACCATGCCAATGGCTTCTGTAACCAAGGAATCGGCAAGCGGATAATTTCTGGGTCAGAAAACAAATTATATAAAAAGGGACGAACATCTTCTAGCTCGTCTGGTCCGCCTAAATTGAGAAGTAAAACCCCGACTCGACCCATGATAAATATTGATTGATTAAAGTTAAGTTTTCAGATTCTTTACTAAGTTTAACAATATATTGCTTATTGAGTTTACTTTGCAAGAATTCTTAGAACTTCCCTTAATTAGACTGGTAGCTTGAACCTCTCCTACTATCGCCTCAGCTTAGTGGAAGATTCTTGCTTCAGACTCTTAACTAGATTAGCCCGTAAGCTAACCCCCGTGAGACCGACGGAACTTATAAAGGGCGGAACTAAATTCCGCCTACAGCCCCTTGTCTCCACAAGCATTTTCCAAGGTGCGCTTGCTGATGTGCGGGAAACCCGCGCTCTGGGTTAGACCTAGATTTCTAATCACTTCAGCAGACACAACGTTCCTTGATCCTATGTAATCCCATTTGTAGTTTCTGTTATCGTAAAATCACGGGTTCAAAACCCCGCCATTTATGGCGTTCTGTGTTAAGATGTAAGTGTCTGCGGTTGGAGCGACCGTGACCAAACAGCCCTGTAACGGCGGTCTGTCGGGGATTTAACTCTAAGAGTTAAATCTAGATAAGAGTCTACAAGGGAATCTTCTCGCCTTTAGGCAGAAGAGGCTCAAGTTGATCTTTAAGGAACGACCCAGTACAAACAGGGATTGCAGCCATTTTGCCCCTTTCGAGTTTAATCCCTTGATTTGACTGGATTGTAAGCTCTTTCAGAGGGGGGATCGTTAAAAGTATGGTATTAGCTGATTTTTTGTTTAATTCCCCAAAAATCACGAATGCTATAAATCACTTTTGGAGAAATTCGTAAATCAGCATGAGAAACTCCAGGTATGCAGATGCATTGAGCATAATTAAATTGGGTGGAATTCACAGAAATTGTCCCATCTGTTCTCAAGAAATAGTTACTGCTAATGCTTAGAGTGGGAATTATTTTGGCAATATTTTCTGCTAAAGATTGACGATTTTTAGCTAATGCTTTTGCCACCCCAATTCCTAACCCTAAGGGGTCAATGATTCTAGCTAATTCAGCACCTTTGATAGGACAGGCAATTAACACAAGACTCTCTACTCTTTGCCACCATTCGGGATGATTTTTTAAAATTTCTAACCAAATTAAGCCTCCCATGGAATGTCCAATAATTCTAATGGGTGTATGAGGAAAGTGATTAAGATAATATTGCGCGATCGCGCTAACTTGAGCAATCAGAG
This sequence comes from Euhalothece natronophila Z-M001, assembly GCF_007904085.1. GTDB lineage: Bacteria > Cyanobacteriota > Cyanobacteriia > Cyanobacteriales > Rubidibacteraceae > Halothece > Halothece natronophila. The sequence goes on along the minus strand of NZ_CP042326.1, from coordinate 1,494,627 downwards.
GTCGCATGCGCCACCAAGTGCGATAAAACCCCAAATTGGGGGTAATCACCACGGTATTTTCTAACCTTAACCGATTGGCTAAAGTTCGCATAGTAACCGAAGTATCCGCCCAACCATGTTGGGCAAAAAGAAGATAGTCTGGAGAATTCAACATATTGCGAAAAAGATAAAATGTTACCTTGGAGTTTGTTTGATCAGGAGACTTATATATGCGCGCGATCGCGATGACAACTAATGGCAGTCCCAATGTGTTGCAACCTCAAGATGTCATTAGCCCCAAAATTCAAACCTCACAACATATTTTAATTCGTCTTCAGGCAGCGGGAATTAATCCTGTGGATACCAAACTACGTCGCGGAGGCACTTTCTACCCAGAACAACTCCCTGCTATTTTAGGCTGTGATGGAGCAGGTGTAGTAGAACAAGTCGGAAGTGAGGTGAGTCGGTTTCAAGTCGGGGATGAGGTTTATTTCTGTCACGGCGGACTGGGTAAAAAAGGAACTGGGAATTATGCACAATACGCAGTGGTGGATGAACGGTTTGTGGCGAAAAAACCCCAATCTCTCTCTTTTGCTGAAGCAGCAGCAGCCCCATTAGTCTTGATTACTGCTTGGGAAGCCCTATATGATCGCGGACGATTAGAAGCAGGAAGACGGGTATTGGTGCATGCAGGTGCAGGAGGGGTTGGTCATGTAGCAATTCAACTGGCAAAATTAAAAGGGGCAGAAGTTTGTACAACAATTAGCACCCCTGAAAAGGCGCAATTTGTTAAGGATTTAGGAGCGCATCCCATTAATTATCAAGAAACTAATTTTGTGGAAGCAGTCAATGATTGGACAGAGGGAGAAGGCGTAGAGTTAGCTTTTGATACCGTTGGCGGAGACACTCTCGAAGAAACTTTTCCTGCCGTGCAAGTATATGGGGATTTGGTCACAATTTTAAACCCAAGTGACAGTACAAATTGGAAGCAAGCGCGATCGCGCAATCTCCGAATTGGTTTAGAGTTAATGTTAACCCCGCAATTAACCGATAATTTAGAAGCTCAAATTGCCCAAACTCAGATTTTAGAACAATGTTCTCGCCTCATTGATCAAGGGGGATTAACGATTCATCTTCATCAAACCTTTCCCCTAGAAAAAGCAAAAGAAGCCCATAAAATGATCGAAGCAGGTGGTATGACAGGGAAACTTGCCTTGGTGATGAATTAACTGCCACACTATGGGCGCAAGCAAAGCCAACGGCAGGTTCATTGTCCAATTTGCCAAAGCTATCTGGCAACCCATCGCCATTAGCGGTGATAATTTCGAGAAAGCCAAACCAGCCAAAACTGACTTAGGTTGGGTTTGCTTGACTGATAACCCAACCTACAGGGCTATAGAGCTTGGCGAATTTCAGAAAGAATCCCTTTAAGTTCTTGGCGCAAGGTTGTTAATTCCTGTACTTGTTCTTGGTTTTCAGTAATTGTTGCATTGTGGGCTTCTCGCATCTCTTCAATTTTTGTTACTGCTTCATCATACAGTTGTGTTTCTACTTCTCGCCCAATACTTTCAAGTTGGGTTTGTAATTGTTGAGCTAATTCAGTAAATTGACTATTAATCTCTTTACGAGCTTGAGATAATTTTTCACTTTGTTTCTCTTCATCCTTACTGTTTTTAACATCAAGCAGTAATGCACCAGCAGCCAAAGCAGGCCCAGCAAATTTAATCACTTTCGCCGCACCTGCAATCTTGTCAGCAGCTTTGAATGCGCCAAAGGGCTTAAACTTGATGCCAAGAAATTTACCAGCTTGATAAACTGTATCTCTGTGGGCTACTTTCAATAAACCATTAGCAACAAAATCGCTGAAAAAATTTAATTTTTCTATTTTCTTACCGAAATTTTCAAAGTTACTATTTTTCTGCCACCGCTCTGAGGTTTTATTATAATAATAATTATATGTTTCACCAGCATATTGTTGTTGCTGACGTTGATAATTTTTCTGAAAGCCTTGTCCTAAATCTCCCTCTAAAACTTCTTTTAAAGTATTAAATAGAGATTCTTGTGCTTTAATTATCGCTTCTTTTAGTTTTTCCTGAGCATATTCACAATGTTTATCTATATTTTTTTCTACTTTTTCATCTATTTTTTCCCATTCTTTTTCATCTTCAATTTTACCCAATCCTTCAACTAGGGGAGTTGCTTCTTTCTGTACTTTTGAGTAGAGTTCAAGCGCAATTTTTTTAACTTCTATCCAAAAACGTTTTCTTTCTTCCTCAACTCTTTTTGCACAGCGATCGACCAATTCTAAATAAGCAGAATCTTCGGTATCATCCCTTTGTATAGCTAACTCAGCATCACTGATTTTAGATAAAATGATCCGAACTGGCGTATCCAAACGAGCAGTAATTTGCTTCTCTTCTATAAACTGATTCAGTTGTTGAATAAACTCAGAAAAACTACTTAATTCAATTAATAAATTATCTTCTTCATCAATTCCTTCACAGTAGTCTTTTGCATCAATGAAAGACAGTGGAAAAGATTCTAAGGAATAAGGTTCTAGTGCTTTAGCAAGACTCTCTTTATAGTTAGCAATTAACTCCTCTTCTTCTCCTGAAGCCTGAGACATTTTATTAATCACTAACATCATTTTACTAGCATACTCTTGATCATAGGCGAGTTTTTTGAAGTTATCGGCGGTGATATTATCGAACAGCTTACTGGTTAAACAGAAAACTAGCAAATCAGCTTTTTCAATTGCCTCATAAGTAATTTGATCATGATCTTTTCGATCAGTATAAAGTCCAGGAGTGTCAACTATTTTAATTCCATTCCAGTCATACAATGTCGTGGTATCGGTGGCGATATCTGCGTCAATGTAAATGTCTCGTCTTCCTGTTAAAGCAGAAATAATCGTTGATTTTCCTGCACTATACTGTCCAATCAGCGTGATGGTAAGAATCCCATTTTGATAATAGTTATCCAAGTCTTGACGTAACTTTTCATGGATAGCTTTCAGTTGTTCGTCTTCCTGAGAAGATAGAAATTTTTCAAATTGGTTTAAATGAGTTTGAAAGCGTTGGCTAATTTCGTTAACTTCAAATTCAGAATCATAGTGATGATGAGTATTCATAATTTTCTCCTCTGATCGTGGTAACTTTTTTGGGTGTACTAAATAATTCCAGCTAATTTCTCTGAACTGAATCACTACTTTCTCTTGTAAGATTAAGTCAAGTTCTTCTTGAGTGCGAGTGATGGAAACATTTTTTTTAGCTTCAATGGTAATGCTTTTACCAATGTCTCGCGTGACACTAGCCACTTCACGATTAATTGCATCTTGAGTGAGAGTTTCATAGTGTTTTTGACTCCAGTCAATAATCCGTTTTCCATAAGCGCAGTTGAGAGAATTAACTTGTTGGTCTAAGTTAGATTGACTGGTTGTAAGTTGCTGAGAAATCGTTTCTAAACCAGCTACAAGTTGATGAAAATAGGTTTTAACTTCTGTCTTCACTTGGTTACAGTTGTTCCGAAATTCTGCTGTTATTTGATTCGTAACTTCTTTTTCACATTGATTAATTTGCTGTAGTAATGACTTACTTATCTTCTCAACAGCTTCTTTTTTAATCTCAGCTTTAGACTTAAATAAATTCGCAACCAAACCCATAACTATTCCAGTAACTGTCATAACTATTCCTAGAATAAAACCACCTGCAAATAAAAAAGCAAAAGCGCCTGCTACTCCAAAAATGCCACCTAAAAAACGAAAAAAATCTTTGAAGCCAAATCTCTTTTGGTTAGCAAAATCAAAACCTGGTATTCCTCCGAACTCTGCTGTAAACTGTAAATCTTTTCCTAGTTCTTCCAGTAATTGCTTAACTTTATTAATAAAGTTATTCCACTTTTCTTCAGCACTATTTTTTAGTCTTTCTTCCAACTTGATCTCTTTTAAGAGTTTTTCCCATGCTAATTTTTGCTTAGATTCTGACTCATTCCAATGTTCTTCTGCAAACTGAGGGATCGCATCTCTAATTTCCTGAAATAAAGCCTTCATCTCTATTTCTAAGGCTTTCTCTGTTTCTTTGATTGCTTTGTCAATATCCTGCTCTAATTTTTCCTGCTTATGTTGAATTTCCTCTGCTAAAGTGTGATAAGGAGTTGCTTGTTCTTTCGCCCAAGTATCAGCTTCTTCAATGACTTTCACTGTACTTCCTAGCAAGTTTTGAGAACGGCGAATTGCTCCCTGTTCCACTACGGATAAGCGAATTTGATCTAAAAACTTCTCAATTTGACTGGCTTGCCAAAGTTGCTCTTTGTGGTTTTCATGTTTGTCTTGATAGGATAGCTGTGCAGCTAATAGCATTACAGGAACAATAGCAAAATAATCATTTCCATAATACTTTTCTGCATACTCTCGAATGCGATTAATATGTCCTTCCATTTCTTGATCATTAAATAGCCGTTCAGGATTTTCTAGAAAGCATTTTAATTCATATTCTCCCCGCTGTGAGTTACTCAAGTTTTTAAATACATTGAGCAAAATACAAAGCGGTTTTGCATTCTGTTTTAATAGCTTGAGAAACTGAAACTCACTTTCTTGTTGACTGTCGTTAGTGACCACAAAAACGACTAAATCGGCTTTATTGATAATGCTTTGGGCGATTTCTTCGTCAGTTTTTCCATTTGGTGCGCCAATTCCAGGTGTGTCGATGATGCGGATGTTTTTCCATTCATAAACACGGTTGAGGCGAGTGGTGCGTTGTTTTCCAGCCCCGATCGCGCTCCATCCTTGTTCGGTTAAAATTGAATGCAGGGTACTTTTTCCAGCTTTGGTTTTTCCCATGAACGCGATCGTAAAATAATCCAAGTTACTCTTTTTTGCTTCTAGAGAGTCTTGAACTGCAATCAATTTTGTTTTGATTTCGTCTTTGAGATGTTGGATTGTTTCATGCAAAAGATTAATCACTTCTTTAGCCGTTTCTGCTTTGGCTTTCTGATTAATTTGGTTTTGAATATCTGTTAGAGTTTGGTCAAGTTTCTGTTCTAATTCCTTTAGTTTTGCTTCTGTCTTTTCTAACGCCTCTTTCGCAAAGGGATAATCTTCATGGGAGACGATCGCGCTTTGTTTAATTCCGTTTTGATAGTCTGGATCATTCCATAACTGACCTTCTAATTTAGTTGTCTGATGTAAGGTTGTAAAATAGTTTTCTTGAGCCTCTTGAAACTCGTTTGCACTCTGGATAAAATTCTCTAGTTTTTCTGATGACCAATTCCATATTTCCCTTACTTGTTCGAGCATTTGGCGTTCTAATGGGGAGAAATAACCATCAGCAAATGCCATTAAAAGCAAATCTCTCATGACTGCACTTTGTTGTTGAGGAGAAATTTTTTCTGCAACTGTTTCCATTGATAATAAGGACTCATCTTGAGTCAGGATTTTCTCTTTCTCTCTCAGAGTTTCATTATTAATTCCTTTCTTTCCTGCTAATATTTGTAAGTAGTTTAATTCTTTATTGTGAATCTCTCGATCAGCACAAACCAGATGAGTCAGTAATAGAAAGGGATAGTTTAGGGATTGATCGGTTTTAGAGGACATGATTTTACTCCCAGTTGATGATAGATTGATTAGAAAAATTTAACGGACACCATAGCCAAAGCGAAGGGTTAATAATAAAATACTCAGCGCGATCGCGCAGATTGCATAGACGCTGACTTTGATAATTTCTAAAAAGGTTTCGAGAAGTGTGGGCTTTTTCTGTTCAGATACTTGTTGATCATTCCGCCGAAGATACTCTTTCGCTGCGAATAAAGAGGCTTGCTTTCCCCATTTCCCAACTTTTCGACGACGAGATTTTTGATCGGGCTTTTCTTTGATTTCTTGAGGGGTTTCCGAGGCTGTTTGAGCGAGTTTCTCTTCCGTTTCTGGAGAGGTTTTCCCTTGTTGTTGCTTTGGTTTCAAATATTGATTCGCTACGAATAAAGACGCTTTTCCAGCCCATTTCGCTGCTTTCTGACGGCGGGAAGAATTCTGACTCATGGGTTTTTCTCCAAAGTTTGAGCGGATCAGATACCCAGCCCATCTACTATTGTCTTGTGAGAAAAGAAACTCATTTCTGTAACTCCCACCATAGCAGAAAATGACTGAATGATCCTTTAGCTTTTATGTGAGCTATAGTATCTCACTTTAACCTCACTTATCAACCCTAAAAATGAGAGCAACCCCTCACTCATAAAAATACTCAGCTAGTTCTGAAAGCGAAATATATTGACTTGCTTGTTTGAGAATCGCTCGACAAGTTCCTGTATCTAGCTGCTTATGTTTAGGAATGGTTAGAGTCTCTTTACCTGTCTCAATCAAGCGACGCATTTTCACATGATCACCAGTAACAGATGTTGCTCAGGGCGCTACCTTGCTAACTTCGGAAGGTGAAATCATACAATGTTAGATTAATGAAGAGCCATTAATGATTGCAACTGAGGAAAATTATTTCAAAGTTGATTCAGGTCTAAAGATAGTTCAAACCCTGGCAAGATATCTTCTCCTAAAAGAATAGCGGGCATTGATTGCACCTGCACTTGTTCTGATCGCGATCGATAAATTTCAACTTGTCCGTCTTTCGGATTGATTAACCACCCTAACTGTAGCCCAGAAGCTAAGTATTCTTGCATTTTTTCTCGAAGGGGTTGCAAGCGATCGCTGCGGGATCTCAACTCGATCACGAAGTCTGGGCAAAGGGGCGGAAATCCTTCTCTTGCTTCCTGAGTTAAGTTTTCCCAGCGTTGTTTTTCCACCCAAGCTACATCAGGAGCGCGATCGCCTCCATTTGGCAAGCTAAATATCGTCTGAGAGCTAAATACAACACCTAACTGGTTTTTTTCGTTCCAAACCCAGAGTTGAGCGATTAAATTGGCTTCCTGACGACCTCCTTCTCCTCCGATTGGCGACATGGTAATTAATTCCCCTTTTGGCGATCGCTCCATCAAAACATCAGGATTAGCCAAACACAGTTGATAAAACTTTTCTCGGGTGAGATTGACAATTGGGTCTAGATTTAATACTGTTTCCATGTTTATTTATTAGCGGAAAAGATCAACCCTTTTTTTAACAGTAACAGATGTTACCCAGTGCGCTACATTGCCAACTTCACAAGGAGAAGACTAAGAGCGCGATCGGGCTATATCGCGCCTCTCACTCTCACTTTATTCCTAAACAATATGATAAAGTGAGATTAAAATGCAGCGCCAACATTACATTATGGTTATTCCACCAGAATTTTTGAAAAAGTTTACGAAACGGGTGGGGGTCTCTGATAGTGAGTTAGAAGTGCTACTCGATACCCTCGAAGGAGAAGACTTAAGCGCGATCGCGCAGAAATTAGGGATCCAACGTAATGCCCTGCAAAAGCGTCTCGGAGAAGTTTACAAGAAATTTCGCATTGAAGGATCAGGGCCAGGTAAATTTGCCAAGCTACAAAAAATTCTCCTAGAAGAGTATGAGAAATACATTCGCCAAGGAAATCCAGACTCAACCGAGTCTAATCACTTCCAATGGGGAGATGTACCAATTGTAAGCACCTTCTGCGATCGCGCGACAGAACTCACCCAAGCCCAAGAGTTTCTCATTCAAGAGAGATTCCCCTTAGTGGCTGTCTTAGGGATGGCGGGAATGGGAAAAAGTGTGTTTACCGTTCGCTTAGTGGAACAAATTGCAAGTAACTATGATTATGTAATTTGGCGTAACCTTTCCTTGCGTTCTGTTCCCACTTTAGAGAGTCTCCTCACTGATTTAATGAGATGTTTTCAATCATCGCAAGAATCAGATACACCGCCTGTCATTGCAGATTTGATCCAACAATTACAGCGCGATCGCTGTTTAGTGATTCTCGATAACTTTGAAAGCCTATTTCAGCCTCAAAACTTCGCTGGCTACTACCAATCAGGCTATGAAAACTATGGAGAACTTTTAAAACAAATCACTCAAACTCACCATCAAAGCAGTCTCTTACTTCTCAGCCGAGAAACCCCTCTCGAATTAATGTCTTTAACAGGGGGAACTTCCACTACACCCATGATTACTCTCAAAGGCTTAACCAGAGATGGCATTGAACAACTTCTCTCAGAAAAAGGATTGAATTGCCAAGATGATACCATCTTTTCTCAACTCTTAGACCATTACTCAGGTCATCCTGTCGCCATTAATGAACTTGCGATCACCGTTCAAACTTTATTTGCAGGAAACTTTAACGATTTACTGCAAGACAATAGCATATTTGTGGGGGAAATCATGTCTCATTACTTCTCCCAACAACTACAACGTTTATCTCCCTTAGAAAAAGAAGTCATAGAACATTTAGCCTCAGAAAGCTTAACCTTAAAAGAGATTCAAAATAGTTTTTCAGAAAACAAAGACTTATCTTATCTCATGGCAGCCCTAAATTCTTTAAATCGACGTTGCTTATTAGAAAAATTGACTGATAATGACATCACACGATTTACAATCATTCCCAGTCTGAAAAAATATATCAGCTTACAGTTACAATCCTAGATCGACCGCCACGCGATGGGCGCAAGCAAAACCAGAAAATGCAACGGCATTTAAGCCTTGACCGGGAAACGTACTATCTCCCACACAATATAATCCTGAAATTGCCGTTTGATTAAAAGGCATTGCTAATAATCCCATTAATTTTTTCTGGGGAATCGGCCCATAAGTCCCATCATCACGCCCTAAAAATCGTCGATGAGTGCGCGGGGTTCCGACTTCTTGATAGTCTAACCCTTCCTCTAAACCCGGGAAGATTTTTTCTAGGCGTTGAATCACTTTCGCTGCTGTTTCTTCTTTTTTCTGTTCATAATCTTGCGGTGATAATCCTTGCCAATCATCAATCCAATGGGGTGTAAAAGCATGGAAAATATGACAACCTTCTGGGGCTAAACTAGGATCTAATAGAGTGGGAATGGAGAGAAAAATTGTCCCTTCTGGTTCTTCCATTTTTTCCCACTCTTCTAAAAGAATATGATGACAATCGCTATTTTCAGGAACAATTTCAGACTTAACTCCTAAATGAAGGCTTAGAAAACTGGGAGATTTTTGATAACGTTGTTGCCATTTCTGTTCTTTTTTCGGCTTTTGAACCGATAAGAGTTTTTCAAAGGTATCCCACCGAGTCGCATTAGAAATAATCCGTTTTCCTCGATATTCTCTTCCATCAGCTAAACGCACTCCCACCGCTTTATTATTTTCGATAATAATTTCTTTAACTCTGGCTTTATATTCGATTTTACTGCCTTTTTTCTCTAAGCCTTCGACTAACTTTTGGGCAATTTGTCCCACGCCTCCTTTTGGATAATTAATTCCCCCATAATGTCGATCTGAAAAGACCATTCCCGCATTAATCATCGGCGTTTTTTCTGCGGGAACAACTGACCAACAATAACATTCAATATCAATAAATTTTAGTAACGCAGGATCACTAATATAACGGCGGGCAATATCGCCAACATTTTGCGGTAAATATTTCACTAACCCCAGACAAGCAAAGGGATGTTGAAAGAATACTCTCGTTAAATATCTCGGTTCTTCTAGAGAGAGTAATTCCATGGAGTTGAGACAGTTAAAAACTTGCCAACATTCATCATAAAATTTGCGAATGCCCTCTGCTTCATGGGGAAATTGATTAATCAGTTCTTGAATAAATTTTTCGTACTCCCGATGGACTTTAACCTCTAAATTATTCGGAAGATGATAATGAATTTGAACAGGATCAGGAATTGTCTCAAGGGAGGTTTCTACTGCTTCTAAAGCGCGGGTTAATAAGTTCGTTGTGCCTTGTGAACCAAAGCCAAAAATCATGGAAGCCCCCACATCAAAGCGATAGCCTTGACGTTCAAAATAACCAGCACTTCCTCCTGGAATAATGTATCGTTCTAAAACAAGGACATTTGCTCCTTTCGCCGCTAGTTGGGTGGCGGTGACTAAGCCTCCAATTCCTGAACCAATGATAATTGCATCGTAGAGGTGGTCGGTGGTTGCAGTTGGTGACTGCTTAGGGGAAACGGTGGTCATGAACTGTTCTCTAGCTTAACTCTCTTTTCTAGTTTAGTCTCTATTAAAAAAAAGATGGGGGTATTAACAGTAAATAAAATCTTAGACATGATTCCACAAAGTTAGTCATCTCAATCAATTTCTAAGGCTGATGGCGATATTTATAGCCATCTTTACGATGCATTACTTCTGAAACATTAGATAATTTAGTTCCCAGTCTTTTACGACCTTTCGGGTAAATCTCACAGTTTCCATCCGAATAAGGACACAAACGCCCTCTCCATTGACCTTGATTTTTCCCTTTCGGGATATCAACTTTAACAATGTCTCCTGTTTGAAAGCCTTGAATTGGTCTCAAAGGACGATGCTTGATTGGATACCCAAACTTATTAGTTTGGCATTTTTGTCTCCCTCCTGTCCCTGTCGCTGTCACCATTAGTGGTTGATCGGACAAAATGGTTAACCTCTCAACCTCTCCCACACAAGCAGCGTCTAAACAATGTTCTTTTGGTAATCCTAAACGGACTCGATTCATCTTGGTTTGCGCCCCTGTCGCTGTTTTGAGTGAGGAATGTTTTGAGATTACCTCGACAATCTTTTTACGGGTGGCGTTAACTGCTGATGTGTCTTTAAGAGGAGTCTTCGCTTGTTTAAGGACACTCTCAAGGAGAGTTGGTTTCCTTTTCAAGAAATCTTCAATGAGTGTATTGCCTTTCTTTTGATTACACTTCTCACAAGCCAGACCAAGGTTGCTCACTCGGTTACTTCCTCCTTTAGACCGAGGATAGATGTGTTCTACTTGGAGAGGGATACCTTCTTTCTTACAGTAAGTACATTTTCTGTACCACTTTTCGAGGAGGTATTCTCGGACAGTATAGCCTTGCAAGGTTCCTTGCTGATATTCCTGGCCACTAATCTCAGGATTTTCCATCAACTGGGTATCAAACTTAACTCTCTCTATCCAGATTTCTTGAATCGGACAGAACTTGAGCAAGCGTTTCACCCAAGTCTCAGTGGTTTGGACTCTGTGCATTAACGAGGGGGGTAGCCATCCTTCTTTGCGCTTACGGTTTAAGAAACGAGGCTTTCGATAACGAAGTCTTGAACGTCGCTGTCTTCTTAAGGCTCGTCTTTGTTCTAAACGTTTCTTGATTATCCCTCCACGATGCTCTAGTTGCATTCTCCAAACTACTTCTCCTCCCTCGGTAACTAAAGCGAAGCCTGTTACTTGAGAGCCTGGGTCAATTTTCAGGATTAGTGGGTGGACATTTGGCTCAGACACCTCTTGTTTAAGGATGAGAGTGAAAGGAAACAGTCGAAAGACGGCAGCTTTACCAAAAGAAAGCAATTGCCTCGCTCTTTTAGGATGGACTGGTTTTAGTGGTGTTTGGTTTTGGTCAATTACAAACACATAGTTTGACATGGTAGTTAGTGGCTTCTTAAGCCAAGCTGTTATGAACAGTAAAGTTGGCCTCGACAAAGTTAAAAGAGCTTTTTACGGCTAGGACACAGGCTTATCAACCTTTCGCCTTTTGATTAATCCATAGCCCACAGAGCCAAATGCTGGCGTTCACACTTGGGTGTGATGACTCAATTAACGTAGTGTGCCTGATTACAGGTCTTACCACGCTTGTCTGCACGTTCGTCAGCTTATAGCTTTGACCAACCTTAGATAGGTTTGTCTAGGTTTTCACGAACGGCTGGAATCACCCCACCTGCTTCTCAACGAGAGGAGAACACTATCTCTATACTCTAGCTTTATTGAAATAGATTGTCAATATAATTCAGAATTATTTTCAATAAATGGGACGATTGACAATTGGTCAGGGATCATCAACAATGACTTATGGACTATTGGTTGTCGCTCTTACCGATGAGGAATGACTAATAGGTGATTATTAAGGGTTAATTGTGGAAGATGAGCTTTCAACTGCGCGTTTATGTCCCTGACCATCCTCTGATTAAGCATTGGCTAGCGGTGGCGCGAGACAAAAATACTCCCAATGCTTTATTCAAAACAGCGATGACAGAGTTGGGACGTTGGTTAACCTACGAAGCCTCTCGACATTGGTTAGTTACGGCGGAAACTGAGGTGGAAACACCATTAGCCCCTTGTTCAGCGACCATGATTAATCCGCAAGTGAATATTGGGGTAGTTCCGATTTTACGTGCAGGCTTAAGTTTATTAGACGGCGCGCAAACATTACTCCCTCTGTGTTCAGTTTATCATGTGGGGTTAGAGCGTAATGAAGAGACATTAAACCCTAGTTGCTACTTAAATAAACTTCCTGAAAAATTTGATCCCGAAACCCGAGTTTTAGTCTTAGAACCCATGTTAGCCACCGGCGGTTCGATTATGATGGTATTAGAGGAGTTAACTCGTCGGGGGGTTAATCCAGAATTTTTACGGGTTGTTTCAGTGGTGGCTGCCCCACCTGCATTAAAGCAAATTGGTGAAAATTATCCGCAATTAAGAATTTATACAGCGTTTGTGGATGAAGAATTAAACGATCGCGGTTATATTGTTCCAGGTTTGGGCGATGCTGGAGATCGCGCATTTGGAACTTAAGTCAAATAGGAGGTAACTATGAGTGAACGAGATGGATTCAGTGGTGGCTTTTTATTAGGAACGTTAGTTGGTGGTGTCGTGGGAGGCGTAATTGGCGCGATCGCGGCTTCTCGTCAAAAAGAAGCCAATCAGGGCTTAAATTTTAATAGTGAAAATGCCAAAAACGCTGAAGATGACGAAAGTATTGAATCAGCCCGTCGTAGCCTAGAAGATAAAATTAGCCAACTCAACTTTGCCATTGATGATGTTCGTCAGCAACTCGGTGGCGTAAAAAATGAACAATGAAACTTGATGAATTTTTAGCCTCTTTTCAATACTTTGGCGTTAACTTAGGCTTAACTCGTATTCAGAATTTATTGGCTAAATTGGGCAATCCTGAAAAGCAAGTTCCTATCATTCATGTAGCGGGAACAAATGGGAAGGGATCAGTTTGTGCTTATCTTTCCTCTGTGTTAACTGAAGCGGGTTATCGCGTCGGACGTTACACCTCTCCTCATCTTATTAGCTGGACAGAACGCCTTAGTATTAATGAACAGCCTATTACAGAAACCGAATTTCTCAAGGTTTTAGAAAAAGTCAAAGCAGTCATAAATGGGGAAGAAACACCAACCCTGTTTGAAGTAGTGACAGCAGCGGCGTGGCTTTATTTTGCTCAAAATCAAGTAGATGTTGCGGTAATGGAAGTCGGCTTAGGGGGAAGACTGGATGCGACTAATGTTAAACAGGAGGTCATTGCTTCAGTCATTACTCCCGTTAGTTTCGAGCATTGGCAGGCTTTAGGAAATACTCTGGGCAAAATTGCCACCGAAAAAGCAGGGATTCTCAAAGCAAATTGTCCCGCTTTTATTGCCCCCCAAGAGTCACAAGCAGCAACAGTGATTCAACAACGGGCAGATTCCTTGAATTGTCCCACAACTTGGGTGAAACCTGCAACTGGGAGTGAAAGCCCCAACTGGGCAGTTTATAATAACCTTGAATATCCTTTGCCATTATTCGGAGAGGTGCAGTTAACCAATTCAGCACTTGCTATAGCAACTCTGCAATATTTACGACAACAGGGTTGGAATATTTCCTCACAAGCAATTACAGAAGGGATGAGGAAAACACGCTGGCTAGGACGATTACAATGGGTAAACTGGCAAGGACGCTCGTTACTTCTCGATGGGGCGCATAATACGGCAGCGGCAGAGGGGTTACGACAATATGTCGATACATTACCGCAACCCGTAACTTGGATTATGGGTATTTTATCCACGAAGGATCAAAAGAGTATCTTAAACCTGTTATTGCGTCCTGAAGATACCCTTTACACTGTTCCGGTTCCTGACCATAGTACAACGCCTCCTGAAGAGTTGTGTGAAATGCAGCAACAGGTTAAAAACTGTTTTCCTTGTTCGAGTTTAGAAGTTGCCTTAGAAAAGGTGTCTTTTCTTGATCCACAGCCGCCAACGGTCATTTTATGTGGTTCGTTATATTTAGTGGGCTATTTTTTAAGTTTTTATCCCATTTCTAGTAAGTGATAAGTTGCTATAGTATTTATCAAAAGTAGCTGGAGAGTTAATCTAGAATTAATGAACTAAAAGAGGTTAAAGCCATGAGTAATTTTCAAGTAGATTTAACGGGATTAACTCCCGAACAAATTAGTCAAGTCCAAGCATTTATCGAACGTCTTAAACAAAACTCTCAAAACGAAGCCATCCCAGAAACAAGTCAAAAAGATGAAGACGAAAAGTTACAACAGCTTCATCAAGAATTTGATTGGCTAGTTGCCGATATTGGAATAAAAAATTCCTTACATCGGAGTGACATTTATGGCATCAATTCATAAAACACAGACATTTTTAGATACCAATGTTCTAGTTTATTCCATTGACTTAAGTTCAGAAAATCGGGATAAACATCGAGCAGCCTTAGAAACTATCCGACCGAATGAGACAGAAATTCTTTGTATTTCCCCACAAATCTTGGCAGAATTTTATGCTGTTGTAACCAGTTCAAAAAGTATTACGAATCCAATATCTCCCCAAGAAGCTGTCTCACGTATCAAACGGTTCTCCCAAATGCCTAACCTGAGAATCTTGCCACCACCAGAAAATTTAATTGACTATTGGCTCCCATTATTAGAAGAAACTGCAGTTATTGGCGCAGAAGTTTTTGATAGAATCCACTTGGCAACTATGTTAGCTTATCAAATTAAAAGAATTTATACCTTTAATAAAAGTGACTTTAATTGGTACGCTAAAATTCAAGTCATTGTTCCTAACTAATATAATTTTAACCAATACCTATCTCTGGAACTTAAAATTTTACCCCCCCTCATCAGAATTTTAGGAATTCATCGAAAATTTTTGAGGGAGAATGAAACAGCCCTACCTTAGTAAGAGAGGTTGGGGGAATTGCTTGATTTCGCAACCGATTGAACTAATGGTTCAAATGTAGAAGCTAATTCAGAACGACTAAGAACAAGGGTGGGTAAAGGCTTTTTGCCATAATCTTCACCTGGCTGTAAGGGGAAAGGGGAAGTAGGAGTCAGAGATACAAATTTTCCCCCTGCGCCTTGGACAATTGCCCAGACTGCGGCTAAATCCCAAACTTTGGGAATCGCTTCCACTGCGCCTAAAGCTGCCCCAATTCCCACCAGTAAAAAGCTATAAGTGCAAACGCCCACAATCCGAGTTTTACAGGGAAAAGGCTGCCCTAAAATATCAGCACTGCGAACGCAGAGACTAAATAAATGATTGGTAGAGAGATCATCTGGGCTACTGTGAATTGGCTGTCCGTTGCAATAAGCCCCGTTTTCGCCTTCTAACCCAGAATTTTCCAGCCAGAAGCCATGAAAAGACTGTTGGAGAATGGGAAAGTGGACATACCCAAAAACAGGCTCTCCTTGATATAGTAAGCCCATGGAAATCCCCCAAACGGGAATCCCACGGGTAAAATTGGTTGTTCCATCAATGGGATCAATCACCCAACACCATTCTGTATCGGGAAAAATATGAACAGTCTCTTCTGTGAGAACGCCATGATCAGGGAACTTTTGCGCGATCGCGCTTCGGATTTGCTCATCTGCCCATTGATCCGACTCTGTCAATAAAGAACCATCAGGTTTATTCGTGGCTTGTACTTTGCCAAATTGCTGACTGAGAATTGCTCCCACTTGCTGGGTAACTTCTTCACTAAATGCTAAAACTGACGACCAAAACTGTTCCATTATCCCTCAATATCTCCTTCCATTGCCATCATTGTCGCCTTTTGTGTGGAATTACGAAACTCAGTGAGGCTAATTTGATTTAAAAGCGCGATCGCGCTAATCATTCCCACTGCTTGTAAGCCAAACACTAAGGCATAAGCTAAAACAGGTGCTTCAAAAATACCGCGACCAATATCTAACACCGCTCCCCCTGCAACCGTTGCTGTCGCCCGAGAAAGAGCCTGTGATAGTCCCCAAGCGCCAATAAATGTGCCTGCGGTTTCGGCTGCGGTAAAATCTAACATTAAACTAATTGCCCCTGTCGTTGTCAAACCAGCCCCCCAACCAAAGACAAAGACTGCTCCTTTTAATAAAATTGTTTCTTCAGTAAAGCCTGCAAGAATAATGAGGAGAAAGGTTATTGCTGTTAAAACACAGCCTAAACGAGTGGTATTCTTTTTCCCGAAACGAGGAACCACTAAAAAACCAGTGGTACTAAAACCAATTAAAGTTCCTACTCCCCAAAAGGCATTTAACTGAGTGGTTTCAGCAATGGGCATATCAAAAACTTCTCCCCCATAGGGTTCTAATACCGCCTCCTGCATAAACAAACTAATGGTGAGTACCATTAAAAACACAAAAAATAATCCTGTTTGGCGACTAGAAGTAAGAACCCGAAATGCTTTCCCTAAAGTGACACTATCTTCCCGTTCCGCAACAGTTGAACGACTTGTATAACGAGAGAACTTCTTTTCAATGCCCCAAGTGGCTAAAAAGGCTAACCCCACAACCACCCAAGGAACAATTAAAAAGAGCCGATTAACTGCCCCCTGTAAATTTTCAATGGGGTTTTCAATCACTCTTTCGTTTGTCAATAATAAACTACCAACATTCGCGCCCCAAGGAAGTCCCTCTTGCTGTAACACATTGAGGAAAACACCTCCTGTAATCCCCCCAATGACAATTCCTAACATCAGCATTGACCAAGTAACGCTAACGATTTTAGAGCGATTTTCCTCTTCTGACACATCCACCAATAAAGCAGCAAAAGGAGTTGAGCCAGCACTTAAGGCTAATCCATAAACAATGAAAATAATCCCGAGAAGAGCAGTTAAAAAGATGGTTTCTCCTGTCCAAGCCCAATCTCCTAACTCACGAACCGTTCCTCCTAGTTGCCAGACAACTTGCACTGCTACAAATACAGTAATGGCAAAGGCAATCGTTCCCAACCAAACATAGCCACTGCGATGTAAGCCAAAAAGAGGCTTTCCATCGGATAATTGTCCAAACCAAACCCGTGCAGGCGCAAAAAACTGATGAAGCGCAATCACTCCTGCCGTCACGGTAGCGGGAATGGCTAATTCTGTAATCATGACGCGATTTAACACCGCTAAGGTTAAAATCGACATCATCCCTAGTCCCAACTGAAATAACCCCAACCGAAACATTGTTAGTAAATTCACTGTTGGGAGAGAAGGGGAATCTGGAGACTGATCGGATACTGAAGACGTTTTAATATTACCCGTTGCCATGGTTATCTATCGCGTTTTTTTATAAAGATAAGTCGCTTGCATATCAACTGTTGATCTTAGCTTAAAGTTAGGGTGCGATTGATGATTAGTTTCTGCATATTCTAAGCCCTTGCTTTGAAAGGATAAGCGCGATCGCGTCTCATGTTAATCTTCTAGCCCGAAATTAAGATGAAATGCCCTATGGGGGGATTGTAATGATAAGAAAAAATAAGCAAACTAGAGATTAGTTTCTTTATTTATATAAAAAATATGAGAAGAAAATCAGCGTTACCAATTTTTTTCATTGCTTTCAGTTTTCCACTAATTGCCATGGGCTGTGGTCCAGATGACATTGCTCAAGATGATACGCCGATAGATGATTCTGGGGAAGTGGGAACACTTAGTGCAATCGCTGATGGTGAGTCCCGATTGCGTGATGGCTTTCAGAGTAAAGATGGCTGGGATTTGAGTTTTAATCATGCTTACGTCACCTTTAATAATATTGAAGCTCATCAAACTGATCCCCCATTTGATGCCAATAGCGATGACGATCTCGAAGCCACAACTAGCGCCATGCTATTAGAGTCTCCTGAAACGGTGGATTTAGTCGGGGAGGATGACACGCCAACAGTTGTCAGTGGGGAAGCCTCAGCAGGAATGTATAATGCCCTCTATTGGGAACTTGTGACGGCAGAAAGTGGTGATGCTGAAGGCTCAACGCTGTATCTGGAAGGAACGGCGGAAAAAGATGGTAGAACCGTTGATTTTGTCATTTCTCTTGATAAGCCCGTTGCCCATACTTGTGGGGAATATGTAGGGGATGAGCGTAAAGGAATGTTGGAAGCTGGTGGAGAAGCCGAATTAGATACCACATTCCACTTTGACCACTTTTTTGGTCGAGATGATCGGGGGATGGATGAGTCTCCTAACTCGGAAGCCTTTGGCTTTGAACCGTTCTTAGAGTATGCCGATGGAGACAGTATTAATGTTACCAGTGAACAACTGCGAGAAGATTTAGACGATGATCTCCATGACACGCTTGTCTATAGTGTTACGGAATTAGGTCATGTTGGGGAAGGACACTGTCGGATTACTGAACTGTAACTATAAACCTTTGTAATCATAGGAGAGAGAGTAATGAATGCTAAACTGATCCCGTTATACCTTGGTTTCTTCTTGTTAGGAACATCTGCTCCTGCTTGGGGACACGCCGCGATCGCTGAACATCGTCAAGTGTCCGCCATTGAAGTACGAGGCACTTATGACACGGGAGAAGCGATGTCAGAAGCCCAAATTACCATCTACTCTCCTGAAAACCCTGATGAGCCTTGGTTAGAAGGAACGACTGATGAAGACGGAACATTTGTGTTTGTACCTGATCCTGAAAAACCAGGGACTTGGGTAGCAAGATTACGAGAAGCAGGACACGGTGATATGACAGCAATTGAGGTGGAAGCCTCTGAAGAGGGAGAAGTGGAATCAGTGGCAGAAGGTTGGGAAGGGGGCGGTTATACCCCTTTACAAACGGCTCTCATGGCAATCCTTGGTGTATGGGGCTTTGTTGGGACAGCCCTTTTCTTTGCTCGTAAGAAGTCTGCAAATCAAGAGGAAAGCTGATGCACATCCCAGACGGTATTGTTCCCCCCACAGTTACAATTACAGGTTATGCCATCACAGGCGGATTAACTTGGTTTTCTTTACGGCAAATTAATCGCTTTAGTAATCCCACTGAGGAAATTCCCAAGGCTTCTTTACTTACGGCGGCGTTTTTTGTCGCCTCCTTAATTCATGTTCCGGTTCCCCCGTCTAGCGTTCATTTAGTCTTGAATGGGCTAATGGGGGTAGTGTTGGGCTACTTTGCTTTTCCAGCGATTTTAATTGGTTTATTTTTTCAAGCCGTTTTTTTCCAACATGGGGGACTCTCAACGTTAGGGATTAATGCTGTGATTATGGGACTTCCAGCCATTTTAGCTTATCATTTTTTCCAATTACGGCATCGGTTTCGAGAATCAGCTTTCTGGCTAAATGGATTTGCTTTTGTGGCGGGTATGGGAGGATTAGTCATTTCGGCACTAATTTTTACAGGGATTATTATTACCACCCTTCCTGCGGAGATTGATGCGGAAATGGAACAAAATGCGCTATTACTGGCGTTAGTTGCCTACAGTATTTTATCCGTGATTGAAGGCTTTTTTACCACTCTTCTGGTCTCTTTCTTCTATCGAGTGAAACCAGAGTTATTATCTCAGACAAAAAATCAAGAATCCTCGTCGTAAAAAGTCCTGATTTTTAGGTAAAATAGGGGGCTGATGACTTGCGGGAGGGGATATGTTAGATAGTTTAATTATTGGCGCTGGCATTAGTGGTTTAAGTACCGCCTATCGGTTACAAGAAAAGAATCAAGAAATTTTAGTGACGGAAAAGCGCGATCGCGCTGGTGGTAATATCATTAGCCAACAACAAGGGGAATTTCTCTGGGAAGAAGGACCCAATAGTTTTTCCCCTACCCCAGAATTGCTAAAACTGGCTGTGGATGTCGGATTAAAAGATGAGTTTGTGTTTGCCGATCGCGCTCTCCCTCGTTATATTTATTGGCAAGGGAAATTACGTCAAGTCCCCATGACTCCCCCGGCTGCAATTACAACTCCTTTACTCAGTCCTTTGGGGAAACTACGGGCGTTAAGTGGTGCATTAGGGTTTGCACCGCCGAAAGTCACCAATCAACCAGAAACCGTTGCTGAATTTTTCTCCCGTAATCTGGGAAGTGAAGTTGCCGAACGTCTGGTTAGTCCCTTTGTTTCTGGGGTTTATGCTGGAGATGTCAATCAACTAGAGGCTGCAGCTGCCTTTGGACGAGTCACCAAACTAGCGGATACTGGCGGTGGTTTAGTCGCAGGGGCAATATTATCTCGTGGGAAGAAAAAGAAACCTGCCGCAACAGACAATAAAGAGATTCCTGAAACTAAATCTGGAGAACTGGGAACCTTTAAGCAAGGATTACAACAATTACCAAGCGCGATCGCGTCTAAACTGGGAGATAACCTAAAACTCAACTGGGAACTGCAAAGCCTCTCTCGCCATCCCGAACAGGGCTATATTGCTGAATTTTCTACTCCTGAGGGGCAACAAACCATTGAAGCCAAAACCGTTGTTTTAACAACACCTGCTCATGTAGCTTCTCCCCTCTTACAAGATATCTCTCCTGAAAGCAGTAACGCCCTCGCTGAAATCCCCTATCCTCCTGTGGCTTGTGTCGTTCTCGCCTATCCCATTGATGCCCTACGCTTCCCCCTCAATGGCTTTGGTAATCTCAATCCTCGCAGTCAAAATCTTCGGACATTAGGCACAATCTGGAGTTCCATTCTATTCCCAGGGCGCACGCCTCAAGGCTGGTATCTTCTCACCAACTTTATTGGCGGCGCAACTGATCCTGAAATTGCCCAACTCAGTGAAGAGGAAATTATCCAACAAGTGCATCAAGACTTAGAAAAGGTTTTAGTTAAGCCCAACACCGAACCTAAACCGTTAGCAGTTCGTTTGTGGTCAAAAGCAATTCCTCAATATAATGTTGGGCATTTAGAGCGTTTAAAGACTGCAAAAGATGGCTTAAAAGACTTGCCAGGCCTCTTTTTATGCAGTAACTATCTTGATGGGGTAGCCCTTGGCGACTGTGTACGTCGCGGTGAAGAAACCAGTCAAGCCATATTAGAAATCACTAAAGCAACCTCAGGGGCGTAGTCAGAAATTGAAGCCTCAAACCACAAAAAAAACTCTCCAGTAAAAACTGGAGAGCCGATTCTACCTAATCAAGTTGACCCATTATGGAAATGGTATTAGTAGCGAACGCCACCTTCAGGTTTATAAACAATAAAGCTAATCATTTGGCATTGACGAATATTATCAAAACCAACTACACGAATGTAGGAATTAGAGTATTCAGAACGGCATTCGCGCACTTCGTTTAAAACCTCTTGAGGAGAATTAACCTCAAACAAAGGCAATTTCCATAAAGTCCAGTGGTGATCTTCAGGTTTAGGGGATTCTTGAAACTCAACCGCAGGAATAAACCCCTGATCCAACATATATTGAATTTGTTTACCAATTTGCTGGTCAGTTAAAGGGGGTAAATAAGACAGTGTTTCGTAACGAGGCTCTTTTGGTGTCGTTTTCATAATTGATTTCACTCAGAAGTTTACAAAGGGATTATTCACTCGAATCCGTTTCATCTGGGTTCGAGTTTTCTATATTTTCAGATGGCGTTTGAGTTAAACGTTCTAAAATTTGGCAACGATAGTGCAGATTAGATTGGTCAATACCAGAACGAACCATCTCTGGTAAAAACTCCAAAACTCTTTCTGCAAGGTCTTCTCGCACAGTCATAATTCGCATGACAAGGTCTTTTCGCTCCACCATTAAGGCGTTGAGATAGCTTTCACTATCTTGCAAACTATGCTGTTGAGAAAATTGACGTAACCAGATAGCTTGGGTGGGATTGGTTTCTGATAACTGATCCAGAATAGTTCGCACTGCTTGATAAGTTAAATAATCTTGCAGCACTTTGGCAGTTTCTTGAGCCACTCGTTTTGAGTTCATAATAATTAACCTCTCCCGACCCAGCATCGTGGGGAGTCAAAAATCTAGATAGTATCCACTGCTTCGTACTCGAACTTAATTTCTTTCCAGAGTTCGGAAGCAACTTTCAGTTCAGGTGACCAGCGTGCTGCTTCTTTGATAATATCGCTACCTTCACGAGCAAGGTTACGACCTTCATTACGAGCTTGAATACAGGCTTCTAGAGCAACACGGTTCGCTGTCGCACCGGGGGCATTTCCCCAAGGGTGTCCTAACGTTCCGCCACCAAACTGTAAGCAGGAATCATCTCCAAAGATATCAACCAACGCTGGCATATGCCAAATGTGAATCCCGCCAGAAGCAACAGGCATGACTCCTCCCATGGAAGCCCAGTCTTGAGTAAAGAAGTTACCACGAGAGCGATCTTCTTCCACGTGATCTTCGCGCATTTGATCCACGAAACCTAAGGTAATATCGCGCTCACCTTCTAACTTCCCAACAACAGTTCCTGAGTGGAGGTGATCGCCACCAGACATCCGTAAGCATTTTGCCAGCACACGGAAGTGAATCCCATGATTTTTCTGACGGTCAATAACAGCGTGCATCGCGCGGTGGATGTGCATGAGAACGCCATTATCACGACACCATTTCGCTAAGGTGGTGTTTGCGGTAAAGCCACCAGTGAGATAATCGTGCATCAGAATGGGCATCTCTAATTCTTTGACGAATTCGGCACGCTTGAGCATCTCATCACAGGTAGAGGCAGTGACATTGAGATAGTGACCTTTAATTTCGTTGGTTTCAGCTTGGGCTTTATGAACCGCTTCCGCAATAAAGAGGAAACGATCGCGCCACCGCATAAAGGGCTGTGAGTTAATGTTTTCGTCATCTTTGGTGAAGTCTAAGCCACCACGAAGACACTCATAAGCTGCGCGACCATAGTTTTTAGCGGATAGTCCTAATTTGGGCTTAATGGTGCAACCGAGTAAGGGACGACCATATTTATTGAGAAGATCCCGTTCTACGGTGATGCCATGAGGAGGCCCTTGGAATGTTTTGAGATAAGCTACAGGAATCCGCAAGTCTTCTAAACGAAGGGCGCGTAATGCTTTAAAGCCAAAGACGTTCCCAACAATAGAGGTTAATAAGTTAGTAACGGATCCTTCTTCAAATAAGTCAAGGGGATAGGCGACAAAAGCAAAGAACTGATTTTCTTCACCTGGAATTGACTCAATCTCGTAGCAACGTCCTTTATACCGGTCTAAATCGGTGAGATGGTCTGTCCAAACTGTTGTCCAAGTTCCTGTGGAAGATTCAGCGGCAACCGCTGCCCCTGCTTCTTCAGGAGGAACTCCTGGCTGGGCTGTTACTCGGAACGCGGCTAAAATATCAGTATCTTTAGGGGTGTAATCGGGAGTGTAGTAAGTTAGGGCATAATCTTGTACCCCAGCTTTAAAACCACTCGATGCTTGTTTTGTTTGTGCCATTTCTTTCTCCTGAATGTTGAGGTTTTATAAGTCACAAGTCTTGGCTTTCCGAAAAGTGATACTTGTTCGGTTTTGGCTTTCCCTCACTTTGCCTTTCACTTTAACATGAATAGAGTGCATTTTACATATTAAACTTAATTTTTAGTAAAATAGTTTTTGCTTATTAATTTAATGTTTAATTTCGCACTTTTTCTCTAGAGGTTTCTAATTTTAAAATGGGAAGTAACCCGCTTTTCCTGCATTTTTTGAATCTTATTGAGGCAGGAGTAAAACGGGTTAATTAAGTATTCTTTAATTTACGTTTATTTACATTATTTTTTATTGTTCGTTACTCAGTTGTTACTCGCATTACTGATTAATTACGAGTTATTGTTGGGTTTGTTAAATTGATCTTTATGGGGAAATAACGTTACCATTAAGCGTTCAATATGAGTTTGACCATAAATTGTGGCTTGGTTACGGGATTGCTCTTGAGAAGGGCTATTTTCTTCGTCTTCAGAGGGATTTTCGTTTTCATCCCAAGGATCATCGCTGTCGTCTTGGGGTTGAGGATGACTGTTGCTTGCAGGGGACAATTCTTCTGGAGAATTATTAGACTCGGAATTGGTGACACCCCCATTGTTATCAGGGTTAAAGGGAGGACTTTGTCCATTTTGGGAGGTGGAAGTTTGATTTTCAGCCCGAGTGGGAGCACCTAAAAGACTACCCGGAGACACTAACTGCATTTCCTCAATGGAGGTAGAAATTAGGGTACTCGCTGCGCCAATACAAGCGCGATCGCTGATTTTACCTGAACCAACAATTAAAACTCCTGCCCCTAAAATCACTCCTTCCCCAATTTCAATGGTTCCTTCCGTTGCCGTTAAAATTGTTCCCATTCCAAGGCAAGCCCCTGCTCTGATGATGATTCGTCCCTGGGCGGTCGCTTGGAGAATCACCCCAGGCGCGATCGTCGCAGTTTCGTCAATCGTCACCTCACCACTGACATAAACTTCGGTATGACCTGTTATCGGCAAGGAAAGCACAGACATGGGCGCTGGCCACTAAATGGCTTCCAAATAAGGTTTACAAACATGACATTTTTTAATCAGGAGTAAGTTCAGTAAAAGACTGACCCCTGATCGGACTCCACTTAGGCAGGTTGCTGAATCGTCGTTTCCAATACACGGCGTTTGGCTTTGGGGTCAATTCCCACAAGGCGCACGTACTCTCCTTGATGTTCTGCAAGAGAATTTTCTAAAGCTGATAACACATCTCCTTCGCGGGTACTTTCAATGGGAGAACCACCTTGCCAAGAATTGCGACTAAAGCGACGTTTATCGGCGTATTCCGTGCTAATTTTATAGCCTTGCTTCAGCAGCGATCGCACCTGTTCCACCGTATTTTGATCTAAACGACCTTTAGCACTGCCATTTTGACTGCCTTGGTTTCCATTACTTTGGGTATAACCGCCAAACCCTTGACCGCCTGAGTTTGCTTTTTGGTTATTTGAGCTTTGTCCAGGTGACTGAATCAAGGTTTCCACAATACGACGCTTGGCTTTAGGGTCAATTCCCACTAAACGCACATACTCTTGGCTGTGTTCTGCCAAATGAGATTCTAACTCTGCCAAAACTTGTTTCGCATTCCCTTCAATTAAGCCGGCATTTTGCCAAGAATTGCGACGGAAACGGCGTTGATCTGCATACTCTAAGCCAATACTGTAACCTTGATTGACCAAGGATTCCACTTGTTGTCTCAAATCATTACTGAGTTGCCCAGTATTATTGCCAGAATTTCCCTGAGAGGTGGCTTTCTTGCCAGAAGATGGAGCCGCGCCATTGTTGTCCCCGGGTGATTGAATCAACTGTTCTAAAACCCGACGTTTCGCTTTCGGATCAACTCCCACTAAACGCACATATTCGCCACTATATTCATTTAAGCAGGCTTCTAATTCCGAAACTACTTGGGAAACTTGTGTACTCTGAATCGGTGCGCCATTTTGCCAAGAGTTGCGACGAAAACGACGCTGATCCGCGTGTTCTGTGCTAATGCGATAGCCCTGATTTAATAGCGAACGCACTTGTTCCACAACTTCTTGATCTAAGCCACTGCTATTGCCTCCTCCTTGACGAGGTTGATAGCTACGGCTACTTCCTTGATATCCTCCCTGAGTCGTTCGGTTTTGGCTAGGCTCATCTTCAGGAGTTTGAATGATGGTTTCTGAAACTCGCCGTTTGGCTTTGGGATCAATGCCAAATAAACGGACATATTCCCCTTCATGATCCGCTAAACAGGCTTCTAAAGATTGAATAACACTGCGCTCTTGTCGATCTTTAATGGGAGCGCAATTTTGCCAAGAGTTACGACGAAAACGACGCTGATCTGCGTGTTCTGTGCCAATTTGATATCCTTGCTTGAGCAGTGATCGAACTTGCTCAATTGCTTCCGGTTTCAATTTTGTTCCTCCCTGTTGTGTATTATTTCTACTCGTACTTACGCCACCATTAGAGGACGAGGCTGTATTACCTTTTTGATAACCGCTCCTAGCAGCTTTCCCATTACCAGAGGCGTTAGCTAATTTCTCTTTCTGTTTGACATTTATGATACAGTTTGCATCTTTAGCACACTGGTATCCTGCTCTGAGAGCTTCATTAACCTCTACCACATGGTGAGCAAATTCCCGATCTGACTCTTGCACATCCGGTAAGCGATTAGCCTCTTGTTGGTTGGTAATTACTGCACCAGAGGGAATATATTTTCCTGCTGGAATTTCTACGTCCTGAATCAGAGCGTGCATCATCACAATACAGTCATCCCCAACCCGAGCATTAAATACAGTAGAACGAAAACCAATAAAACAATTGTTCCCGATATAACAGGGACCATGAATTAATGCCATGTGGGTGATACAGGTATCTTGCCCAATCCAAACCGAATATTCTTTCTGATCATCCCCAACCACACGCCCCTCTTCTAAACCATGAATAACCACCCCATCTTGGATATTGGTATCTTCACCAATGGCAAAGGGAAAGCCTTCATCGGCTCGAATTGAAGTTCCGGGGGCAACTAAGACCCCTGGCCCAACGGAAACATCTCCAATAATGTTGGAGAAAGAATGAACATAAGCTGTTTCATCAATTTTCGGTTCAGCAAGGGCTCTTGACCACGGAGTCGGTGGAGCCGCTTCATCCATTTTCTGTTCCTCCTAAAATATAAACGCGTCTGAGATTAATTGCGACAAAAGGTCACGATTGCTGTTCCCCGTAAATCCGACGATTATCGACGGTAACGGTATCAATAATGGCTACCACCATTGCATCGAGGGGACGGTTTTGATGACCTTCTTCTTGGCGAGCGGCACTTCCCCGATTAACCAATACCCATTCTTCGAGTCCAGCACCTACTGGATCCGCCGCTACTTCGTATTTGGGGAGGAGTTCGCCATTGTGATCAATGAACTGTAGTAATAGCAACTTTACCCCCGTCATACTGCGGAGTTTTTGCGTGCCAACTACGGTCCCCCGAACTTTTGCCATTTGCATAATTTAGCCTAATTTTATTGACGAGTAATGTTACGAGGGCTTCCTACGCCTTCTCGGAACTGTTCTACGGCTTCGGTATAACGAATGGGCAGAACATACTCTAAGTTTTCGTGAGGACGAGCAATAATGTGGGTGGATAACACTTGTCCGCCATTAACTCGTTTCACAGACTCGGTTCCGGCGTTAATTGAAGCCTGAACCTCTGACACATCACCGCGTACAATCACGGTGACACGTCCAGTACCAATTTTTTCATAACCCACAAGGGTTACTCGGGCGGCTTTTACCATCGCATCTGCTGCTTCAACAACAGCTGGAAAGCCTAAGGTTTCAATCATTCCGACTGCAATTGCCATAAGTTTAATTTCCTTTGATTATCTAGGTTTGATTCTTGCTCAGAGACGAGGTTGGGACATCTCAAATTCCTCTTGAAATGCCCCCCTGCACTATCGGAATTGTTCTACGGCTTCGGTGTAGCGAATTGGTAGCACATACTCTAAGTTTTCGTGGGGACGGGCAATAATGTGGGTGGATAACACTTCACCGCCATTGACTCGGTTGGCTGAGTCCACCCCAGCACTAACCGAGGCTTGCACTTCTGAAACGTCGCCACGAACAATCACGGTGACACGTCCGGTGCCAATTTTTTCATAGCCCACAAGTGTAACACGGGCTGCTTTTACCATCGCATCCGCTGCTTCGACGACAGCAGGGAAGCCTAAAGTTTCAATCATTCCAACCGCAATTGGCATTTTTGTTTTCCTCGATTATCAAGCTAAACATTTATCTATACAAGAGCGTCAAATTTGGCACGACGTAAGGGGGCTTCTCCTGA
Organism: Euhalothece natronophila Z-M001; assembly: GCF_007904085.1. Lineage (GTDB taxonomy): Bacteria > Cyanobacteriota > Cyanobacteriia > Cyanobacteriales > Rubidibacteraceae > Halothece > Halothece natronophila. The sequence goes on along the minus strand of NZ_CP042326.1, from coordinate 1,466,918 downwards.
ATCATTAGCTTCAGGGGGATGCCCAGTGTTGATGAGGAATTTAGTTCTCCTCAAAAAAAACTTCGGTGCTACTTTCTGACGGGCAGGTTATTTTCCCTACCACAAAAAAGCATAAATGACGTTGTCGCTTTTGACAATATAAATTATGATAATATTTTCCAATTACTCTGTTTAATATTTTTTAATGTTGGTAATGAACTCTGATCCCTGTTTCACTAAGGCTTCTCTCTTTTGCAAAACTCAAACTGTTTTATAACTTTTTAATATAATATAACTTGATGTAAAAATAATGGGGGTTCAGTTTAAGAAAAATCTTTTCTTGAGTCTTAAGTTGCATTTTTGATTGTTTATTCTGCTCTTTATAAAAAATTAAGTTACTTGAGCAAATGTTCGTAAAATAGAGAGCTTTTGGTATTGCTACGCAAATTTTAATTTGTAATTAATTCTTTAGTTGTTAACATTATAAATTTCAATCTTTACCATAAGAAGACCAAAGTGCAGATTTTAATTAAATAAAATAATATTAAAGGGAGGAGAGTTAAGTGCTTAAAACGCTCAAGCGTTTCTCAATATAAAAAATTTTGTTTTGAAAAAAAAGATTGGTATTTTTTTAGATACGTAAAGTAAAATGATACAGTGTGATACTAAAGTTAACTAAAATTTATAAGATGCGTTAGGGAAACTTATTTATATGGGTGATCTGTTAATACAAGGAACTTGGTTAATTCCATTTTATGGATTAATGGGAGCACTTTTAACGCTTCCTTGGTCGATGAGGCTGATTCGGCAGACAGGACCAAGACCTGCAGCCTATATTAATTTATTGATGAGCGCGATCGCGTTTTTACATGGTTCGACAGTGTTTATTCTCACTTGGGGAGATGAACCAAGAGAATTAATTTGGCATTGGTTTCAAGTTGCTGATTTAGACCTAACTTTAGCCATGGAAATTTCTCCCGTGAGTTTGGGAGGATTAGAGTTAGTCACTGGGGTAACGCTGGTGACATTACTTTATGGCTTAGGCTATATGGAAAAGGATTGGTCTTTGGCTCGTTTTTATGGCTTAATGGGCTTTTTTGAAGCTGCCTTGTCAGGGATTGTCCTTAGTGATTCTTTACTCCTCAGTTACGGGTTATTGGAATTATTGACTCTTTCTACTTACTTATTGGTGGGCTTTTGGTATGCTCAACCTTTAGTGGTAACTGCAGCCAGAGATGCCTTTTTAACGAAACGAGTGGGGGATATCCTCCTCTTAATGGGGTTAGTTGCCCTGTCTAGCTATGGGGTTGATTTAACGTTTAGTGGCATTGCGGAATGGAGTGAGACGGCTAATTTAGCTCCTTTAACAGCTACATTATTAGGTTTAGCGCTTATTGCTGGCCCAGTGGGAAAATGCGCCCAATTTCCCTTAAATTTGTGGTTAGATGAAGCCATGGAAGCTCCTGCCCCAGCATCTTTAATGCGAAATTCAATTGTGGTGACAGCAGGGGCGTATGTTTTAATTAAACTGCATCCCATTTTTGAACTGTCTCCCATTGTGAAAGAGGCGTTAATTGCCATTGGCTTAGTGACTGCTGTGGGGGCTTCTTTTGTCGCGATCGCGCAAATTGACTTAAAACGGGCGTTATCCCATTCCACTAGTGCTTATCTGGGGCTAGTATTTGTGGCAGTGGGATTAGGGCGCTTAGATATTGCCTTATTACTGTTATTAATTCACGCGATCGCGAAAACCCTCTTATTTATGAGTGTGGGTGCAATTATTCTCACCACTAGCGATCAAAACATTACGCAAATGGGCGGTTTATGGTCAAAGATGCCCGTGACAACTATTTCTTTCCTAGTTGGTTCATCAGGGTTAGTGGTACTTCTTCCCTTGGGGAACTTTTGGGTAATGGGACAATGGCTAGAACTAGAAAGTGCTAGCACGCTCCCTGAATGGTTACTGGCGTTTGTATTACTAGTTAACGCGCTCAGTGCCTTAAATTTAACGCGAGTATTCCGTTTAGTTTTTTTAGGAGAGCCGCAACCCAAAACCCGACGCGCCCCAGAAGTGAACTGGCCAATGGCATTTCCCATGGTGGCGTTGATTGTCATTGCGCTTCTTGCCCCGTTAATTCCCCAACAGTGGCAACTGTGGTTTGCTTCTAGTGGCTCTCTTGCCAGCACCATTGATGTAATCCAACAACCTGAAATGTTATTACTGGTGTTATCGGGTCTAATCGGGGTAATTTTAGGTGCAACCATTGCTCTACCCAGAACTTGGATGCGACCGGTGCGGAGTAGTTCTCGCTTTCTCCAAGACTTTCTTGCCTACGACTTTTATTTAGATCGGATTTATCGTTGGAGTGTGGTGTTAGTGGTGGAACTAGCCTCTAAATTTAGTGCTTGGCTTGACCGCTATGTCATTGATGGCGTAATTAATTTAGTTGGGTTTGGCACGCTATTCAGTGGTCAAAGCCTGAAATATAGTGCCTCTGGTCAATCGCAATTTTACTTACTGACAATTTTGATGGGGGGAGCATTACTGCTGATGCTTCTGATGAATTGGTCGTTTTAAGGCTTAAAACTTTGGGGTGAGGGGGAGATAACAACATGATCTCATTTGTAAACATTAGTTCAAGGTTATGATCCCCCCTAACCCCCCTTATTAAAAGGGGGAACTAAGGTGGACGTTTACAACTGATTAACGATTGCTATAACAAATAACAAATAACAAATAACTAACTATGCTTAGTGCTTTAATTTGGATACCAGTTATTGGTGGAATCATCATTGGTTTCTTACCAGAAAAACAAGCGGAAAAAGCCCGTCCTTTAGCGTTTGTTTTTGCGGGAATCATTCTCGCCTTTACCTTTGCCATTGCTTTACAATTTGACCCTAACCAAAGTGGGTTATTCCTGTCTGAATCCTTTTCTTGGTTAGAGCAATTAGGGTTAACTTACTCCTTAGGAGTTGATGGGCTAGCATTACCATTAATTTTTTTGAATAGTTTTCTCACGTTTGTTGCTATTTATGCTAGTAGTCCCAAAATTGCGCGATCGCGCTTTTACTATGCCCTCCTTCTCTTTCTCTCTGCAGGAACAGCAGGAGCATTTTTAGCGCAAAATGTGCTACTCTTCTTCCTCTTTTACGAAGTTGAGTTAATTCCCCTTTATTTCCTCATTGCCATTTGGGGAGGAACCAATCGAGGCTATGCAGCCACAAAATTCTTGCTTTATACCGCCCTTTCTGGGGCATTAGTCCTAGCTTCTTTCTTAGGATTAGTTTGGCTAAGTGGGGCTTCTAGCTTTGATTATGAACCCTTACGCTCCCAAATGCTTCCCCTTGGTAGCCAAATCATTCTCCTGATTATCCTCCTAGTGGGGTTAGCCATTAAAATTCCCATTTTTCCCTTCCATACTTGGTTACCTGATGCTCACGTGGAAGCCTCAACCCCAATTTCTGTCCTCTTAGCAGGGGTGCTTTTAAAGCTGGGAACTTATGGTCTTTTACGCTTTGGAGTGGGCTTATTCCCTGAAGCATGGGCAGTGCTTGCACCGTATTTAGCAATTATTGCCGCCATCAGTGCTTTATTTGGGGCTTTAGCCGCCATTTCCCAGAAGGATATGAAGCGAGTGGTTGCCTATTCTTCCATTGCTCACATGGCGTATATTTTATTAGCGGCTGCCACGGCTACTTCCCTCAGTTTAGTTGCTGCTATGGCACAAATGGTTAGTCATGGTCTCATCTCAGCGTTATTATTCTTATTAGTTGGGGTTGTAGGCAAGAAAACGGGAACCCGAGATGTGGATACCTTACGGGGCTTACTAAACCCTGAGCGCGGTTTACCAATTATTGGCAGTTTAATGATTTTAGGGGTGATGGCAAGTGCTGGCATTCCGGGGATGGTAGGCTTTATCACCGAGTTTATGGTCTTTCGCAGTGCTTTTAATACTTTCACCATTGCGACCCTACTTTGCATGGTGGGAACAGGACTCACGGCGGTTTATTTCTTATTAATGATTAACCGTGTCTTTTTCGGGCGTTTACCCCAAGCATTTAGTGATTTACCTGTGGTTCCTTGGTCTGACCGCATTCCAGCGATTGTATTAGCAGCTTTAATTGTCATTTTGGGATTACAACCGAATTGGCTTGTACGTTGGAGTGAAGTGGAAACAGCAAGTTTATCTCAGTTTCATGGAGAAGCTGTGGTTAGTTTGGAATCTCATTAATTAGTCATTGGTCATTGGCATACAAAGGACAAAGGACAAATAACAAAGGACAATTTTATTATGGTTACTACACAGTTTGAACCGTCTCAACATCGTCTTGCTGAAGACATTTACCGTTTAGAAGCAGGAGAAGCACTATTAAAAGATTCCCCCGAAAACTTAATTGAAGTAGTGGGGATTTTAAAGAGTTATGGTGTTGTTTTAGATGCCTATGCCAAGAACTTAAAATATATTGCGGAACATCAGTTCTTAGTTTTTTTCAATTTCTTTAAGTATTTTAATGGGGAAGTAACTCCTAAAAAACTATTGCGCCACTGGTGGCATGATCGCATTAATTATGAATATGCTGAATATGTCATGCGAGTGATGATGTGGCATGGGGGTGGCGGTTTAGATGACTATTTAGACTCGCCAGAATTTAAAAAAATTGCTGATCAACTAATTCGAGAAAAGTTTAAGTTTAATCCCCTAATGTTCGGTTTTCATGTTGTTTTTGAAGACTTTTTGACCGAGCATATGCGTCAAATGGCTTATTATAAAGGTCTGGGAGATTTTTGGACGATCATGAGTAAAATCTTTTTAGAACTCAGCGATCGCTACTTAAACGGCGAAATTAAAAATGTCCCCGATGTTGTCCAACATATTCAAGATGGGTTAGTTGCTGATGCCAATTTCCCCATTACTTACAGTGTTACCTTACGGGGTAAAACCTATGATCTGATTCCCGAGTCAGCAGGGTTAACTTTCCTTCCAGATACAGCAGTTCCCTATGTGGAATCCATTTTCTTCCGTGGGACTCCCTTCCCCGGATTAGTTTCCTATAATGCCCAAGCCTATCAAATTCCGGTCCAACAAGAGGAGTTTGGTTATGGAGCGTTACACGCAGATGTGGTTGCCACTGGAACGGCTGGTGTTCCCCCAACCTTATTGATGCAGGATATGAGACATTTTCTCCCTGACTATTTAACAGAATTTTATCAGCAATGGGGACGAGGAGAAGGAGACTTATTAGTTAAAATTTGTCAGAGTTTCCAAAAGTCGATGTTTTGTGTTACGACGGCGGCAGTGCGAGGGCTTGCCCCTCATCCCTTTGATACCACTGATATTGAGGAAAAACGGGCTAATCGCCGTTATTTAGAACAATGGATGGATCGGATGTTAAAAACTCGCTTACAAATTGCAAATGCGAGTTAGGCGAGATGAAGGGGAATGAGTTGGGTAATCTTCTCTTCTCCCTTTAATTGCACCACGCGATCGCCGACACCATCTTTTCCCCAAAAGGGGACATCTTTAATATTCAGGGTAAAGACTCGCCCTTGATTACTGACTAACTTAACCATCTGTTTTTCTGGTTGTCCTGGAAGCATTCCCGAAACGCGATCGCTGCTATTTATAAATTGCAGTCCCTGTGTGCCAATATCACCACGGCTTCCCCGTCTCAGTGCATTAACAGGGATTCTTTTTCCATAGCCTAATTCTGAAACCACTAAAATAGAATCTTCCGATGAGAGGGAAACACATCCCACAGGCTGTTCATTTTGCCGTAAACGGGTGGCAAGATTACCTTGGGCGCTGCGTCCCATGGGGGGAACTTGAATTTCATCAATTTTAAATCGCAAAATTCGTCCTGCAGAAGTTGCCAGTAATAAGTCTTCTTCTTCTCTGGCTAAACATAAATCGACAACGCGATCGCGCTCTTTTAATTTCAGCAATGTTAGCCCCCGATTGCCAATATTTGCCACTTCTGACGCTGACAACCGTTTAATCCGCCCTTGTTGTGTTAACAGAATTAAATCTTGTTGTGGTAAATAGCCATAATGGAGACAAGATTCTTCACTTTTACTGCCAATTCCTTGTAAAACTTTCTTTAATGGCGTTTTCTGCTGATAAACAGCACTGACACTGTCTTTTTTGACAGCATAGGCTTTCCCTGAATCGGTAATGGCAATTAAGGGGGATTCCGTTTTTAATTGATCGCGAAATACCACAAAATCTTTGCTTTTACTTCCCTTTTCTTCCGTCGGCTGTTCACACCAGTAAATTTTCTCTTGTTGGGTAATTTCGATTAACGCTGAGTCTGAAGGTTGATCCGTAACTTTGACAGGAGTTGCTGTTTGCTTTTTCCCAGTTTTTTCTTTTGATTTTGACGCAACTTTCGTTTCTGTCACAAGGCGAGTGCGTCGCTCATTACCATAACGCCGTTTTAAGCCCCGTAATTCTTTTTTCAGAGATTTTAATAACTCCTTACGATCTCCTAAAAGCGTTTCTAACTTTTCAATTTCTCCCTGTAACTCATTCACTTCCGCCTCTAATTTTTGTCGCTCTAACCCCGTTAAACGGCGCATGGGCATGGCTAAAATGGAATCCCCTTGCTGATCACTAATACCTAATTGCACCTGTAACTGTGCCTTCGCGGTACTACCATCAGGGGCATTTCTGAGAATATCAATCACTGCATCTAGATGATTAAGCGCCGTTAATAAGCCTTCTGCCAGGTGTAAGCGTTTTCTTGCCACCTCTAACTGGTGGGTATATTGACGAGTGAGAGTTTCCTCTCGAAAGCGGAGAAAATTCTCTAATAATCCCCTTAAAGACAGTTGACAGGGGGCATTATCCACTAAAGCGAGAAGAATTGTCCCAAAATTGGATTGTAGAGCCGTCTGATGATAGAGTTGCCCCAATACCTCATCGGAAGAAGCATCCCGTTTTAACTCAATGACAACACGCACGCCAGCGCGATCGCTCTCATCCCGTATATCAGCAATGCCCTCAATGCGTCCCCCATTCACTAACTCGGCAACTTTTTCAATCCAACTTGCCTTATTCACTTGGTAGGGAAACTCAGTCACTACTAGGGCGGTACGATGACGACGGCGGTAATGCAACTGTTCTACTTTTACCACTCCTCGCACCCGAACTGTACCGCGCCCTGTGCGATAGGCTTCTTTCACTCCCTCTAAATCAATAATTTCGCCACCAGTAGGAAAATCAGGGGCTGGAATTAACTCCCATAACTTTTCATCGGGTAACTCAGGCTTATCAATGAGGGCAATTAACCCATCCACCACTTCCCCTAGATTATGAGGCGGAATATTCGTTGCCATCCCCACAGCAATTCCTGAACAGCCATTGAGAAGCAGCACTGGCAATTGTGCTGGTAACACCACAGGTTCTTGTTGGGAATTATCAAAGTTACCCACAAAATCCACCGTTGCTTCCCCAATGTTATTGAGGAGGGCTTCAGTGGCGAGGGGGGCAAGTCGGGTTTCGGTGTAACGCATGGCAGCAGGAGGATCATTATCCAGAGAGCCAAAATTGCCATGTCCTGCTAACAGTGGATAACGAGTGGCAAATTCCTGTACCATCCGCACCAGCGCATCATACACCGCTTGATCCCCGTGAGGATGATATTTCCCTAGAACATCCCCAACCACGCGAGCGCATTTCCGAAAGGGACGATCTGGGGTTAACCCTAGCTCATGCATTGCATATAAAATCCGTCGATGAACAGGTTTTAAGCCATCACGAACATCGGGTAAGGCTCGCCCCACAATGACGCTCATCGCATATTCTAAATACGATTGTTGCATTTCCGAGTGGAGGGCTGTGGGAATAATTTGATTACCGCCCGTAAGATTTAACTGTTTTGCCATGCCTAGTACCTATTGCTGTTAGAGAGACTTTAACTACTCTGGATCAGGTGGGGTAATTTGTAAACGAGTGAGGGTTTCTTCCATGGGGGGAGATAGGAAAAACTCTGCTGCATCAGTGAGTAATTTTTCTCCCCAAAGGTTTTCTTCTAGAAAGTCAAGAGTACCATAACGTTCATCTTGCTGTAAGGCTTCTTCTCCTAAAGAATGAGCTTCTTGTTCTCTTCCTTGTTGATACAGCGCCACAGCAATAGCGAGTTTAGGTTCGGCAAACTCATCTGTAATTTCCATGGCAGTTTCCCAGTCGGCAATGGCTTGTTCCACATCTCCTTGTTCATAGCGAATTAAGCCAATATTATTAATGGCTGGCCAAAATCCTGCTTCTAACTCAAATGCCTCTTCATAAGCCGCGATCGCGCTATCATAGTCATCTAGTTGGAAATAAGCATTACCGAGATCAAAAAGAGCTTCGGGAGAGTTTGGTTCAATCTCTAAGCCTGCTTGTAATTCTGCTACTGCTTGCTCATAGTCTCCTTGACGAAAATAAGCCGAGCCAAGGGTAAATAACACTCTTGACTCATCTGGGGCAAGTTCATGGGCTTTTTTAAGAGCAGTAATTGCCTCTTCAGGATTATCGTTTCTTACTTGTAAACTGCCTAAAATAAACCAAGGTTCATAAACTTCTGGCGCAAGTTGGGTTGCCACTTTTACCCGTGCTAAGGCAGCATCAAATTGTTGGAAGCGAACCAGTTGCGCCGCATCTTGAGCTAACCGAACTCCCTGTTCTTCTAAACTTTCAAAGTTTGGTTCTAAAGTATGTGGCAGTAAGGCTTGGGAATAAGAGGGGGGAATTGTCGCACCCCAAATTCCTGCACAAGCTAGTAATGAAATAAACAAATTCTGTTTTAAGCCCATAAAATTCCCTGTTTTAGTCAATCTTGTCCTAATATAATTCAACAATAACGAGCTTTTTTAACAATGACCATTACCATCAAATTAACTAAAGATAGCATTGATCAGCTTGATTTATCACCATTACAGCGTGAATTAGAGCCAATTTTAACGCAAGGAAACCTAACCGAATTTGAACAACAATTCCAATTCCAGTTTGATTATCCCCGAGAGGAGAGTGATCCTCGCGAGTGGTCAGAAGTTCCTGAAGTTCGTCTCTGGTTTTTACGCCTAGACACGGTTTATCCTTGGTTTATCTTCTTTCTTGACTGGCGCAATGGGGAATTAGCTCGTTATACTGCTATGTTAGTTCCTCACCAGTTTAGTCGGGCTGAAGGCATCCAATTTAATCCTGAAGCCCTAGAATTGTTCGTGATGCGTAAGGTATTTATTTTATATGACTGGTTAAAAACGCAAGAGGTGTCTGGCTATGGGCGGATTACTGCTTTTAGTCAAATGTTAGGCTATGACGTGGATGAATCTTTTTTTAATCAGCTTTCGTAAATTGAGCTTAAAAACTGCTTTCCCTCTTCCTTAGTTTGAATTACCCCATTCAGGGTTTCCTCTAATACACTTTCTAGCATCTCCCGATATTGGGGACCGGGTTTATACCCCCATGCCTTAAGATCATTCCCATTTACTGGAGCCTTCACCTGCGACCAATGGTTAATATAGTGCCAAATTCGTTTTCTAACAAGAGGAGAACAACGCACTGCCAATAAAACTAACATCGGCAGTTTATAAGAACTTAAATGCTTTACAAGAGTGTAAGGATGATATCCCTCGCGAAATAAAGTTTTCTCAATGGGAATTTGCACCTGATTAGGGGGTAAATTCAATAATTCTCCCCGTTTCTGTCGTAAAGTTTCGTAGAGATCATGTTTCTCCTGAGAAGAAAGAGAGAGGGATAATTTTTTCTCTACCTCCTCTTCTCTCGCTGCCAACTGTTCTAAGCGTTTAATACTGTCATGGGGAAGTTCTAACTGTTGAGCAACCATCACCCTTTGTTCTGGTAAAGAAGCAATCATCACCTCTAAGCGCATTTGCCAATGGGTTAGGGTATGATTAGGATCAAATCGTCTTAAACAGCGTCCTAAAAATCGTAATTGCCACCATAACTGACGATCTAAGCTCAGTTTAGGATGCAGACACTTTAACGCATTGAGAGCCGATAACTTTTTAAGAGCTGGTTGCCAATAGCTTGCCTCTAGAATGTATTTAAGTTCTCCTTTGAGGCGAGTTTGCAAAGCGGGGGCTTTACGATTTTCAGCGCGAGAGCGATCATAAGCCCCACTGGCAATGGCATAGCGAATATAGTCTTCTGTTTGCGCTTCCACTTCAAAACCAAGACGCACCGCAAAACGCACCGCCCGATAAATGCGAGTGGGATCTTCAATAAAACTATTAGCATGTAACACCCGAATTAGCCCTGATCTTAAATCGAGTAATCCTCCAAAAAAGTCAAGAAGTTCCCCGCTTTTCGGTGAAGTTAAGCGAATGGCAAGGGCATTAATGGTAAAGTCACGGCGGTATAAATCTTGACGAATAGAACTCGCTTCTACTTCTGGGTTGGCTGCAGGATAGGGATAAAACTCGGTTCTCGCGGTGGCAATATCAATCCATAATGAGTCTAGTTCAGGATCATTATGCCAGAGCAAAGCTGCCGTTTGAAATTCCCCATGGACTTCCAGACGCGCGGATGGATAATCAGCTTGTAAGGCTTTCGCAAGTTCTACTCCTGCGCCCACTTCTGCAACCCGATGGAAGCCATCAACCACTAAATCAATATCTTGCAGAAAAATTTCTGAGTCTGTTTGCTGGGGGTTGGCAAGGAGAATATCTCGTACTGCACCACCAACCAGGTAAAGATGCCACCCTCGTTTTTGTGCTTCAGTAGCGGCAAAGGAGAGTAATTTCCATAGTTCGGGGCGCAGTCGCTGCTTAAAATTGGGAAGTAGGCAAGCGGAAACTAAAGACTGATGATCTTGATCTTTATTCTCGGTTCCCCGTTCTTGATGCAATTGGCGTAAAACATCGGTACGGGTGACAATGCCAAGTAGTTGATGATTCTCTAAAACTGGTAATCTGCCTACGTCATAGGTGACCATTAAGTCTTCAATGTCAGGTAAAACCGTATCAGTAGTAATCGTTTTAAGATTCCGCGTCATATATCCTTTAACTGGGGCATGACCAAAACCATGATGTAAGGCGAGGTCAAGATCCCGACGCGAAATAATTCCCACTAATTCTTGATTTTCATCAACCACTGATAACCCCGAATGTCCATAACGGAGGAGAATGCGTTGGGCTTCATCAATGGTAGTATCAGGAAGGATGGTGCGAACCGGAGAAGACATTAGTTCCCTTGCTGTGGGAGGGTGGGGAATTTTTGATTTGAGGGTTTCTATGAGTTCAGTGAGAATTTCTTGAGGGTGATCAGTTTTTAAGTTTGCCGAAGCCGCTTGCTTATGCCCGCCACCGCCATAGGGCACTAAAATTTCATTAAGATCAATTGTAGGAATACTGCAACGGGCAATCAGACTCGCTCGATGTTCATTACTGTGAAAATAACTATGAACCAGTAAAAGGGCATCAGCTTCAATGACTTCAATTAACCGTTCGGTGACACTGGATAAACCCGGAACAAATTTTTCTCCACTGAGAAATACCCACCCTAAAGTATAACCCTGTATTGTTTCAGTCTGGACGGTGTCTAGGGCTTCTGAGAAAAGTGTTTGTAGCTGAGGGGAAAGACTGGGTTCCCCATGCTCCGCAATGAGACTAATATTGGCTCCTTGTTCCATTAACCAGGCTAAAGCCTTGGCATCGCGGGAGGTACTTTGAGGAAAAGTAAGTGATCCTGTATCGGCATGAATCCCTAATGCCATCACAGTGGCTTCGATCGCGCTTAAACTTGCCTCATTTGCCCTTAATTCTTCTACTACTAGGGTGCAAGTTGCCCCAACGTTATCAATTTGGGTAATTGTTGCGGGAATATCCCCTTCTAAGGGGTGATGATCATAGAGCAGAATATTTTTGAGTTGGGGAAGATCAAACCAACTTTGAGCTTTACCTAACCGCTGACGGTGTTGGGTATCAACAACAATTAAGGTTTCAATATCTTCAGGATGAACACTGCGCTGTTCAATGACAGCTAACTCATCCCGATGTAAGGCGAGAAAGGATTTTACTCCTGGATGTGCTCCACCTGTTAAAACAAATTTTGACCCTGTATGGAGGCGAGTTAACCCCACTGCTGCCCCTAAAGCGTCAAAGTCAGCAGTTTGATGGCACAAAATTAGGGTAAGCATAACAAAAGGGGAGTCAGGTTTTATAGTGATTCCAAATAAAAAACAGCAACCTAAAAGTAGTGGGAGCATCTTGCTCCCTAGTAGCAGCCAAGATGGCTGCACTACGGAACTGAATTGGAACGACTATACCAGCATTGTAGCTAATTAGAAACCTGATCCCCTTTCTAGGAAAAGAGGAAATTGGTTAAGCAAAACTAACTTTTTGACCCTTTGAGATAAGCTAGCATGGTATCAGCATCAGAAACTTCAAAGGGATCAGTGGGGCAGTTATCCTGATAATCTGGCTCAATGAACATTTTTTCAATTTTACAATCGTTAACCACCATCGAATAACGCCAAGAGCGCATTCCAAAGCCAAGATTTTCTTTTTCTACAAGCATTCCCATTTTACGGGTAAAATCTCCATTGCCATCGGGAAGCATAAATACTTTTTCTGCTCCTTGTTTTTTCGCCCACTGGAACATAACAAAGGCATCATTCACGGAGAGACAAATTATCTCATCAATTCCCTGAGCGCGGATTTCATCATATAATTCTTCATAACGAGGCAAGTGAGTAGAAGAACAAGTAGGAGTAAATGCTCCAGGCAGAGCAAATAAAACTATTCGTTTGCCACCAAAAATCTCTTGAGTCGTCCGATCTTGCCAGCGAAATGGATTTTCTCCTCCAACAGATTCATCACGGACACGAGTCCGAAATACGACATCAGGAACCATTTGTTCAACAGCTACACTCATTAGACTTTAATCCTTTGTGATTTAACTTAACAATTGCTACTATATCGTGCTTAGACCTCTGATTAAAGAGCTTTGAAGCAGAATCTTTCTCTGGAGAGAGTCGTTTGGGGTTTGTCCTTCATAAACGAATAACGAATTAAATATGTTTCTCTTTTTTTCTAAACTACTTCCGCTTTTTGTTTATCCGCTAGGGTTGGCAAGTATTCTGTTATTAGTGGGGTTAATTATTGCTTGGAAACGTCCTTATTTTGCTCTATTTCCGATGGGGATTGCTTTAGGGGTACTTTTAATTTTTAGTAATGCTTGGGTGAGTTCTGGGTTAACTCAATCTTTAGAATGGCAACATATTTCTAATGAGAATGAGAAATTACCCGAAGCAGAGGCAATTATTTTATTAGGAGGATCAACTCAAGCTCCCATTCCTCCGCGGAATACTGTGGAAATAACAGGAGCAGGCGATCGCGTTTTATATGCAGCTCACCTTTATAAGCAAGGAAAAGCCCCTCTCATCATTGCAACAGGCGGACGCATTTCTTGGTTAGGCAATGATACTCCTGAAGCAACAAATATGAAACAGTTACTGGTAGAAATCGGAGTGCCAGCTTCGGCAGTAATTGAAGAACCGCAAGCCCTCAATACCCATGATAATGCGGTTTACACTCAAGAAATTTTAGAGGAAAAAGGGATTAAGCAATGTTTGTTAGTGACTTCGGCTTCTCATATGCCACGGTCAGTTTTAACCTTTAAAAAACAGGAGATTGATATTATTCCAGCTCCCACTGATTTTTCTATTACTAGGCAACATTGGCAACAACTACAAAGTACCCCCCAAGCCACTTTATTAAATTCTCTCCCTGATGCTGATCATCTTGAACAAAGCACCCGAGTGCTCAAAGAATATCTTGGCATTTTTGTTTATTGGCTACGAGGATGGATTTAAGAGCGCATTCTCTAATAAACTACCTCGTACGGCGCAAAGGAACGCGCGAGTTGTAGTCGTCGGATTCACAGCCCTTCTGCTAAAAGTATTATGTAGGATTAAAGTATTAAAAATAGTATGATACACGTGGGCGATCAAATTAACGCAGACAATGCTAACTGGTCATTTAGTGGTGATCTAACTAAACACTTTGATCAGCATATAGAAAAATCTATCCCATTTTATAATGCTTCCCACGAACTAGGGGTCAGTATTTCTGATTTTTTCCTTGATGATAGTTCAGTTTGCTATGATTTGGGCTGTTCTACAGGAAAATTACTTACTCTGTTAGCGCAACACCATCAAGCTAAGCGAATACAATTTATTGGCATTGATGTGGAAACAGAGATGGTTCAATATGCACAAAAAAGTTGTCAAAACTTTTCTAATGTGGAAATTCGAGAAGAAAATTTACTAGAGATAGAATTAGAAAAAGCAGATTTAATTTTTGCTTACTATACAATGCAGTTTATCAAACCAAAACATCGCCAGTTATTGTTTAATCGCATTTATCAATCTCTTAATTGGGGCGGTGGTTTTTTACTGTTTGAAAAAGTTCGCAGTCCAGATGCTCGCTTTCAGGATATGATGACCACCCTTTATAATGATTATAAACTAAATCAGGGATATTCTGGAGATGAAATTATCGCCAAGAGTCGTAGCTTAAAAGGGGTGTTAGAACCATTTTCGACAGCCGGGAATTTAGGCTTGTTAGAAAGAGCAGGGTTTGTTGATATTACAACGATAATGAAATATATTTGTTTTCAGGGATTTTTGGCGATTAAATAGAAGGAGGTATCAAGAATGCTTGTGGTTACGTTTTATAAATTTATTGAATTAGAGAATTTAGAAGAACTGCGCGATCGCGCTCTCAGTTTTTGCCAACAACAAAATCTAAAAGGAACCATTTTATTAGCATCAGAAGGAATTAATGCTACCCTTTCTGGAGAACAAGAAAACCTTGATAACTTTATTCACTTTTTGAAACAAGATCAGCGCTTTGCCGATATTCAGCCCAAATTTTCTGAAAGTGATAACCCCCCTTTTCATCGCATGAAAGTTAAAATCAAGCCAGAAATTGTCACCATGGGAGTTGAAGAAATTAATCCCAAAATTACCACAGGACAACATATTGATCCCGAAACATGGAATAAATTAATTACTGATCCCGAAGTGTTAGTGATTGATACTCGTAATGAATATGAATATAAAGTGGGAACATTTCAAAATGCGATTTCTCCTAAAACAGATCATTTTCGTGAGTTTCCTGAATTTGTGGAAGAAAATCTTGATCCCAAACAACACAAAAAAATTGCCATGTTTTGCACAGGCGGAATCCGTTGTGAAAAAGCTAGTGCTTACTTAAAAGAACAAGGATTTGAAGAAGTCTATCAACTCAACGGCGGCATATTAAATTATTTAGATAGCATTTCTCCTGAAGAATCGTTATGGCAAGGAGAGTGTTTTGTTTTTGATCATCGTGTTGCCGTAAATGAGAATTTAGAAAAGGGAAACCATGAAATTTGTTACGGCTGTCGTCATCCCTTATCTCCAGAAGATCGTAAATCAGAGAAATATCAGCCTGGGGTTTCTTGTCCTTATTGCTATGATCAATTAACTAAGGAACAGCGCGATCGTTTTGCCGAACGTTGGCGACAAGAACAAATTGCTAGACAGCGTCAACAAAAGCACGTTGGTGCAGAAATGCCACAACAATCTTATAATTTTTAATTAAGAACCATGGTGAAAACGGCATCCTCGTTATACTAAAAAGACTTTTATCTTTGGATTACCACCACGATTAAATCCCTAAAGGAAAAACCATTTTATGAACTTTAAGGTATGGGAAGCCTAGATAAGAGCCTATATGGGAATCTCCCGTTATAATCTTTGATTTAACGGGATGGGGTTCAATTGGTTAACCCGTAAAGCCGACAAGGATAAAAGCAATGCCACCTAATAATGCCAGAATGCTTAACACTAGCCCTGCATTAGGACTTCCTTTCCAAGAATAATTCTTTTCTTTATCGCTCATAGTTTGTTATACTTCTTTACAAAACTCTTAACTCTATGATGACATTTTCTGGTTAAATTGTCAGGGTGATGTTTGCCTAAAACTCCTAAGAACTGTGAAGCTATTTGTTTATGAGACCCCAGAAGCAACGCCAACCGATTATCTGCCTGATTGTGCAGTTGTAATTGATGTGCTAAGGGCAACAACGACCATTGCAACAGTCTTGGCTGCAGGGGCTGAAGCAGTGCAAGCCTTTAGTGATATTGAAGAATTAATGGATGTCAGTGCTAAATGGGAAACCAAACTGCGTTTGCGAGCCGGGGAAAGGGGAGGCGCAAAGGTAGAAGGGTGTGATTTAGGGAATTCTCCTCTAGACTGTACTTGTGAGTTGGTGAAAGGGAAACGATTTTTTCTCAGTACCACTAATGGCACTCGCGCCCTGCATCGAGTTGAAAACTCCTCGGTGGTACTGACAGCAGCATTTGTCAATGATCATTCTGTTATTGATTATTTGAAGCAGGAACAACCAGAAACTGTGTGGCTAGTGTGTTCAGGTTGGCAGGGGAGTTATTCCCTTGAGGATACAGCTTGCGCGGGGAAAATTGCTTCTCTCCTTTTACCACCTTTAAGTCATAAAATAGCGAAAAGTGTGGGGAATGATGAAGTGATTGGCGCGATCGCGCTATACTCACAATGGCAGGATAACCTGTTAGAGTTGTTTCATCTATCCAGTCATGGACAGCGCTTATTACGACTGGGACAAACCGAAGACCTTGCTTATTGCGCTCAACAAAATGTTTTAAAAGTGATTCCCACTCAAAAAGAGCCTAGTATTCTCGTGTGACATCCTCCCTCGACAAATCAAAGATTATGGTCTGTGAGATGTGGATTTAGTGGCGAGTTTTTCAAACGTTGGTCTTGATTTTCTTCTGGCATAGGGGGAAAAGCTTCCTCAATTGGTAAGCATTGTAAGCCAAACACTGATAAAAGTCCGAGTCCTCCAACTCCTAGCAATACCCATCGTCGTAAATGATTTCCTGAATTTATAGCTTTTAACTGATGTTTTGCCCATGCTTCTGTAAAAACAGCCCGGTAGATTTCATTTTTGATCACTAAGCGATTATTTTGGCATCGTACTAATCCTGATCTAAGTAAATACTTTTGTGCGCGATTGCATTCGGAATAAATTATATAACTGCGTTTTAATATTAATAAGTACCAAGATAGAATTTGTGTACTAGGAGGCGGAAAATTATAATCGTCTTTTTTTCTTAGTATTTGATGCCAAGTCTTCATTCTTTTGGAACCTGTGAAAGGATAACGAAACTGCCACAAAAGGCGATCGCGAATAGTCTTTAAATGTTCAGGACTGTCGGTTGATTCCCAATTAGTTAATATATCATTAAGAATGATTTGCCTAATTTTAACAGACTCACTTCCCTTTTTTATAGGTGCATTTTTAGTGATTAACCAGCATATTTTTTGAGTTAAGAAAGGTTGCCCCCCTGTCCATTTTAATATCTCCTTCATTACCGTGTGAGTATCTTCAACAAAATCAGTCAATCCTCTTTCTAATGGTTGGCACTCTCTTAGTTTAAAATCAGTTATCTCAATTGATTTACTGATATTAAAAAGTGTCGAATCAGCATTAATTATCAAATCTGATGTACTAACTACTCCAATAAAGACGAAACTTAAACGTGTTAATTTTTGATCTTTATTATGATAGCGACGATCATAAAAACTGCGAATTAATTGTAACCATTTATCCTTTTCAAAGGAAAGTGTTAAAAGACTATCAATTTCATCAAAAAAATTACAATAGGGGATCTAATTTGAACCAGAATCACTTTTTCTATTAATTCAATAAATTGCCTCTCTAAAGAAAATGATTCTCTATTTTGTTCCCACGCTAGGTAATTAGCTTCAGTGGGATCAATTTTAAGATTAACTTTGAGATTATGAAATAAGTCTTGATAAAAATTTTCTTTGCTGACTTCTTTGCCACAAATAGTACTCATGTCAATAGTACAACAAGCAAAATTTTGCTCATTCAATTGTGCTTTAATACGTTTCCTTAAACTTGATTTTCCCATCTGTCTAGCATTAAAAATATGACAATATTCCTGATTAAGTAGAGCATGGTAAAGATCAAAATCAGCTTGACGGGTTACATAGGTGGGAGAATTACTAGAAAGACTTCCTCCATCATATTTATATCGAAAGTCACTCTTATAATTATTAATCAAAATTACTTAACTCCAATAGCGACTAAAATACTGACGATATAACTCACAACGAGGTTTAACTCCACCTTCAGGAAGAATTTTTACTAGCCCCATTCTTTGTAGAAAATCGCTTTGGTGTGGTTTTAGCATTACTTTATTTGGAGATTTGATAACTTTTTTAAATAGGGCTTCTAGTTCTGAATTTTGCTCTAATTTAAGCCATAAATTACGTAAATGGGCTTGATAAATTCCCACATCAGTTGAAGCAGTGGAGATAATATCTAATAGTGTTTGTTTGGGATGAACACTAAGGTATTCAAGAGCAATAGTTAGTAAATAGGGATTATCATTAATGAGATGACGGAATTGAGTAACTGAATTTGAAGGTAATTGTTCAGGTTGAATACGGGGATAAGTTTTAATGACTTTTTCGACTTCATCTTCATTAAATTCCGATAACTCAACTACTGTTCCCAAATTAAATGGAGATCGGTTAATATCTTGGGAGGTATAAATATCAGTGGTATAGATAATCGCTAGACGGAAAAAGTCTCTCCAAACTGGATCTTCCTTTTCTAACCATGATCGTAGCATTTTAAAAAAGTTATCATTAATCTGTTGGTAAGGTAAAAGTAAATGGACATCATCGATACATAAAACTACTGGGTATTCTAATTTAGACAAAATATATTCCTCTAAATAACTGCTACATTGAACAATTGCCCCAAGACGTTTGGGTTTCCAGTAATTGTCAAGATCATAATTATAATTAAGTTTTTTCGTTATTTTTTCAGCTAACCAGCGAATTAAATCTTCAAGATTAGTTAAGCGTTCGTTTTCAATCTCTTTGAAGCTTAAATAAACAAAATTATATTTTTTTTCTTCTTTTAAGCGAGAAATTACTCGCTTGATCATGACAGTTTTACCAACTTGAGTTAAGCCTTTTAACCGTAAACAAATGTTTTGAACTATAGCATAATAACAAGTTTCTTCTTCTTGACGATAAATATAGTTGTTGTTATTTAATAAATTAAAAAATTGATGTCTTTGGCGAGGATAAAAACCACGAGATTCTAATTTAGCTTTTCCACCAGAATTATACCAATCTTGAAGGGCATTTTTTAAAGAACTGAGTTTAATATTTTCTCCTAGAGCTTCTGATAAGTCTTTCCAAAGAGCAGAGGCACAGTTACTAATATAGCTTCTATCATTGGTTCGCTTGGATTCTCGCGCAATTTGTTGATAACTTTTTCCTTCCCAACAACCACGGAGAAGTTCTTCTTCTATTTCGTTAATTCTTTCACCATTTGCAGTGTTATGGATCAGAAGATAGTTAATACAAGCAATTGCTGTTTCGATGTCCATTAATTGCCAGATTTAGAGTCACGCTAGTTTCTAGTATAGGGGATTTTATTCTTCTAAATCAAAAAAAAATAAGTGAACTTAAATGATTTTATGTGATTTTAAGTGAACTTCGATGAACTTAGGTGATTATTTCTTGAACTAAAGTCATCCAAAACCACTTTTCAAAAAAAATCAGAAGACTATGATTGTCTTCTAATGGTATGTAATTTTTTGATGATTATGGTTGCTTCGTCTCCCGTGAAATCTACAGCAAACTCTTATGAATCGGAACTATTAGCGCGTTTTTTTGCTGGTAATCAACAGGCTTATTGGCAATTATGGAAATTATATGAGGCAGAAATTTATCGCTATTGTTTGGTTTGGATGGAGAATAATGTGGAAGAAGCAGAAGATCTAAAACAAGAAATTATGTGTCAAGGCTTTTCTAAACTCAGTCAATATCGGGAACGATTAACCAGTTTAAGAAGTCTTTTCATGACCATGACGCGCAATCGTTGTCGAGATGTGTCCCGACGGAAACGGGCAATTCGTTACTTCACTTTAGAAGGGAATGAAAACTATCCCAATCAGCAACTATCTCCTGAGGAGGTGGCGGTACGAGAAGAAATACGAGAAAGTCTTGAAAGCGCGATCGCGCAGCTTCCCCCTTCCCAAAGCTATGTGATCCGACATTACTACTTAAAAGCCATTCCCCACGGTAAAATTGCGAAAGTTCTGAATATTAAACCGGCAACCTCTCGCAAACACGCAGAAAAAGGCTTAAAGAAATTACGGTTAATAATGACTACCTGAATTACGATGATGAACGGCGGTTACTTTTTCAGGATCTAATACCTTCCCAGCTTTGGCGACACCATACACTAACCAGTGATCGCCACATTCCATGCGATTTTCCACTTGTAATTCAATATAGGCGAGGGCTTGGGTTAAAATAGGACAACCATTTTCTGCTTCTTCCGTTTCAACATTGGCAAAACGATCTTCCCCTGGGGCATAATTTTTCATAAAATGCTTTTGTAATTGCTTTCCTTCAGGAAGGATATTTAGGACAAAAGGACTCCCAACATACATTAATGATTCGATCGCGCGTTCTTTTGCCACCGCTACCGTTAAACCTGGAGGGGAGAATGTTGCTTGCGATACCCAAGAGGCTAACATTCCATTTGCCAGTTCCCCTTTTTTCGCCGTTACCACACATAAGGCACCGACAACTCGCCCTAATGCTTGTTCTGTTCGCGCTGCCAGAGAATCACTGACACTTTGACGGGCAATTTGTTTCTTCTGTTTCCGTTTTACTTTTTGGGCAAAATCCGTTCCTGCTTCTTCACAGTATTTGAGGGTACTATCAGTGGGTTTAAATTTGACACGAATGGGATCAAAGCCAAAGCGATAACCAGCATCTTTAATTTTCTGTTCGAGGATATCAATGGCTTCTCCACTCCAACCATAAGAACCGAAAACCCCTGCTAACTGGCTGGTTTCTGCGGTAGAAAGAACAATCCCGAGGGCAGTTTGGACTTGTGTCGGTGCGTGTCCCCCTAATGTTGGCGATCCCATAATAAAGCCAGATGTTTTTTGTAGCACTGATTTAATGGTTTCTGGGTCAGTAAATTCGCAGTTAATGGATTCTATGGCAACTCCTGCTTTAGTCACTCCTCGCGCGATCGCGTTAGCAATGGTCGCCGTATTTCCATAAGCTGAGGCATAGAGTAAAGCCACTTTAACCCCCTGTTGCTGTTGTTGAGTAATCCATTCTTGATAGGCATTGGTTAACGCCTGTAAGCCATAACGCACAATGGGGCCATGACCAGTTCCATAAGTATTAGCTGATTTCCCTTTAAATCTCTCTAAAATCGTCCCCACTTGACTAGCATGAGGAGCCATTAGACAATCAAAATAGTAACGCCGATCTTCTTGATAAACCTGCCATCCTTCATCAAAAATCTGTTCCCCACACACATGCGCCCCAAATAACTTATCTGTAAACAGAATCTTGGTTTTAGGATCATAGGTGCAAAGCTGATCTGACCAGCGTGGCGTGGGAGTTAATAGAAATTCTAAATGATGACCATTCCCTAAATCGAGCGTTTCTTCCCCTTTAATCACCCGATAGTGAACTGCATTCTCTCCTAATAACTGATGCAGAGACATGGCTGCTGGATTAGAACAGACAATCGTTACATCAGGAACAAGTTTTAAGAAGGCTTTTAGAGTTTCCGCGCGATTGGGATTAACATGACCGAGAATGAGATAATCAATGCTAGCCAGAGAGATTCGTTGTTTTAGCGACTCTAAGAATATCTCAGTAAATGATTCCCCTGGGGGATCTAATAGGGCAGTTTTTTCTCCCTGAATTAAATAAGAATTAGCCGTTGTTCCCCGTTGTAGCCCATATTCAATTTCAAATTTTAAACGCTCCCAAGTGCGCGATCGATAGACGGTGGTTTCTGGTGCAATGGGAAGAACTTGTGTATCTCTCGGTTGCATATTAATAATAGAACTGATCGTTTGGCTTCATTTTAATCTAATCCCCCTATCATTCCCCCCTTATTAACTCTAGGGGGGATCAAATGACTAATGACTAATGACGAAGGACAAATGACCAATGACTAATGACTAATATTAATTAGCCTGCATCGCTTTCACTAACTCTTGGGCAACCTCAGGACGAGAAAACTCCTCTGGAGGCAGTTGTCCTTCCCGTAACATCGCCCGAACTTTTGTTCCTGATAAATGTAGTCTTTCTTCAGGGGTACTAGGACTGGTTTTTGTCGTTGCCATTTGCTTAGTGCGCTTGCAATAAAAGGCGTGTTCAAAGCGCATGGGAGTAATCCCTAAACTCTCAGGATCAAACTCATTGAAAATTTCTTGAGCATCATACGTGCCATAATAATCCCCAACGCCAGCATGATCGCGCCCGACAATGAAATGGGTGCAACCATAGTTTTTCCGCACTAAAGCATGGAAAATTGCCTCTCTGGGGCCAGCATATCGCATAGCCGCAGGATTAATCGCTAAAATGACCCGTTCTTGAGGGAAATAATTATTAATCATAATTTCGTAACAGCGCATCCGCACATCTGCTGGAATATCATCACTTTTGGTTGCGCCAACAAGGGGATGTAAAAATAAGCCATCTACCGTTTCTAAAGCACATTTTTGGATATATTCATGGGCGCGGTGAATGGGGTTACGAGTTTGAAAACCAACAATCGTTCTCCAACCTTTATCGCGGAACATGGCGCGAGATGCGGCAGGATCAACTTGATAGTTCGGAAAGAGAGGATGGGGTTTGCGTTCTAATAGCCAAACCGGCCCTGCTAGATTAATTGGCCCTTTTTGGTAAATGACGGCGACTCCGGGATGTTTTTCTTCATCGGTGCGATAAACATTCGTCGCTTCATGGGCTTTGTTATAGCGGTATTTTTGAGTTAGTTCTAACACGCCAATGAAATCCCCTTGGGGATCATCAAGGCGTACCCAACCCCCTTCCTTAAGCGGTTCGGCTTCTTCTTCCGTGACGGACAGGGTAACAGGAATTGACCAGGGTAAGCCATTCTCTAAGTGCATATCCGTAACTACCTGTTCATAGTCTTTTTGTTCCATGAAGCCACGGAGAGGACTAAACCCACCAATCGCAATCATTTCTAGGTCAGAGGTTGCCCGCCCGTCTAATTGTACTCGGGGAAGGGTGTCTGCTTGGGCTAGAAATTCTTTTTTTTCTGCTTCGTTAGCAATACAGTTAATTAATTCGCCCCCATGAGGCGCGATCGCGTCTAGTTGGTTACTCATAAAAGTAGTCTGTGAGAACTCAAATTTAATGTGTTGTTACAAGGTTTGATTTTATCGTAAAATCACGGGTTCAAAACCCCGCCAGTTAAGACAATCCAGCTTTGCTGATTTTTTGCCCTAATTCATAAGTTTAGTGAATTCAGGTGGTAACGGCGCGATCGCGCTGATTTTTTCTGCTGTCACAGGATGGGTTAATTCTAATTTTCTCGCGTGTAATATTTGTCCTGATAATTTCACTCCGTATAAGGACTTACCGCGACTATAAACGGGATCTCCCACAATGGGATGTCCCATGGCAGCACAATGGACACGAATTTGATGGGTGCGCCCAGTTTCTAAACGAAACCCCATTAAAGTATAGTTCCCTAATCGCTGTTCTACCCACCAATGGGTAATCGCATTTCTTCCCCCCTTCTCTACCACTGCCATTTTTTTACGATGGATAGGATGGCGACCAATGGGTAAGTTAATCACGCCAATCTCTTCTTTGGGAGAACCATGGACAATCCCCATATATTCGCGAATAGCGGTTTTTTCTTGAATTTGGGCTTGTAAACTTTGATGACTGAAATCAGTTTTAGCCACAACGATCGCGCCACTGGTATCTTTATCTAAGCGATGAACAATGCCAGGACGTTCCACTCCGCCAATCCCTGCTAAATGGTCACAGTGGGCGAGTAAAGCATTAACTAGAGTGCCAGTTTCATTCCCCGGTGCGGGATGAACAACTAACCCTGCTGGTTTATTGATAATAATTAATTGTTCGTCTTCATAGAGAACATCAAGAGGAATAAACTCTGGTTCTAAATTTAGAGGTTGTAAGGGAGGAAGAGAGACACAGATTTCTTCCCCACCTTGGACGGGAGATTTTTTATTCGTTACCACTACCCCATCAACAGTGATATTCCCCTGTTCAATGAGTTTTTGTAAGCGAGAACGAGATAAGTCTGGGAAGTGGGAGGCTAAAGCGCGATCGAGTCGTTGCTTTCCTTGTTGAATCGTTACTTGTCGATATTCCCAGTTATTCACTTTTTCGACTCGGTATATTCTTCAGCTTCTTCTGTGGTTTCAGTGGCTGAACTTTTTGCCATCGCTCGTTCTAAGCGCAGTTTTTCCATATACACTTTTAAATCATCTCCCACTTGACCTGCGAGTAAGAAACAACCAATTAAGTTGGGAACTGACATGGCAATCAGCATGATATCACTAAAGTCTAACACCGTTCCTAGTTCAATCACTGAGCCAAGAAAAACAAAGATAACAAATAAGAGTTTATAGAGAATAACGCTGTCTTCTCCAAAGATAAACATCCATGCTTGTTCTCCGTAGTAACTCCAAGAAACAATATTGGAGAAAGCAAATAAAATGACGGCAATGGCAAGAACAATGGGAAACCAATTGACGACTGTGCCAAAAGCAGCAGCAGTGAGTTGGATTCCTGTGGCTTCTCCCACGGCAAATCCTTTATAAACCCCAGTAATAACAATGGAAATAGCGGTTAAGTTACAGACAATCATGGTGTCAATAACTGGTTCTGTGGCAGCAATTAAGCCTTCTTGCACCGGTTGATCACTTTTAGTTGCTGAATGCGCGATCGCCGATGATCCAATCCCAGCGGCATTAGAAAACGCTGCGCGACGAAATCCTTGCACAATTACACCCACTAATCCTCCTTCAATAGCCCCAGGAGAAAACGCGCCTTCAAGAATGGTTCCGATCGCCTCTGGAATCAATTGCCAATTAGTACCAATAATCCACAGACAGCCCGTAATATAAAACAAGACCACGATGGGAACAAGGCGACTGGTAACGACACCAATGCGACTAATACCGCCGAGAATAACTGCGCCTACCAATAGCGCCATGATTATACCAAAAAACCAACTGCGCTCTGCGATAAAAGGTAAAACCCCTGCTAAGGCAGCATAAGACTGGTTTGCCTGAAACATATTCCCAGCCCCAAAGGTTCCTAGCACACAGAAAATTGCAAATAAGAAGCCCAACCCTGTGCCCAGAGAACCTAAGCCTAACTCTCCCAAACCATTAGCAAGATAATACATGGGGCCACCGGCAACGCTACCATCGGGCTTAACTTGGCGATATTTCTGTCCGAGGGTGGATTCTACAAACTTGGTGGACATTCCCAAAAAGCCCGCAATAATCATCCAAACAATTGCCCCTGGGCCACCCATTTGAATGGCAATAGCAGAACCTGCAATACTTCCTAAGCCAACAGTTGCAGAAAGGGCAGTAGAGGCAGCTTGAAATGGTGAAACTTCTCCCTCCTGTTCATCATCCTCATCACTACTATTTTGATTTTGATATTGTCCTGTGAGAACGGCTACTGCATGACTAAAACCGCGAATATTAATCAATCCCATGCGAATGGTGAAGTAAACGCCTCCCAAAATTAACCAGAGGACAATAATAGGAAAGCCAAATATGGGATAAAAGAAAATGGCTTTTAAGATCGTGACAATTTCAGCAAAAATGTTATCAATCTGGACTAAAATGTCCAGCCTTTCTGCTGCAGCAATAACAGAAGTATTTATGATATGTTGAACAGAACTTAGATATATACTCATCATTAATTTATTCTTAACGTTTATGTTATGGTCCTCGATTGAAGCTAATAATTAAGGCACTTGTCAATTCGCTCCTCGAGCGACCAATCTCATCTTAATGACAGGGATGATTGGAATAACTCTGGTTTTAGCTTGTCTCTCATTATCCCCCATGATTTGCTACTTGTCTATTTTCTATCATTTTCCAAGTACGATACCTTTGCAAAAACCACTTTAAGAACTTAAGCAATACTAATATTTTCTGTGATTTTTGCTGTAAATTTTCATACTGTTGACGGAATAGAAGACTCTGATATTCAGCTTGGCGTAAATTGAGAACCATTAAATTTAGAAAAAAGGGCGCTTGTTTTTCTAAATTTTCTAGGGTATCTGCTAAGTGAGTTAACTGTTTTTTCCATCTTATTATTTGCCACAGTAAATAACAATTAATGAGGCAAATAACAGTATTAAAAATTAGAACAAAGATAAGCATTCGTAAGTTTAAATCGGTATAAGTTCTAGAGATAACCAAGATAATTATCTCTTTTTCCCATAACCGATAACCTGTAAAAAATAATTTAAGTTTCTACCATTATCTCTTGGTCGCGGTCATTTCTTTTTCTTCTAAGACATAGTCAGGAATGCAATTTTTTGTCATATATTGGTAATACTCTTGCTGTGCTTTTTCCACTCCTTGTTGACTCCAGCCACAATACTTTTCTAAAATATCACCAACTATCGGTAACACATCTAAACCATAGTTTAACTGCATAGCAATAGTAGTACGACGACGGAGGATATCAATAAAGTTATGGGCAAATTCGTGGCGGATAGCGTACACAATTTGTGCTTTAATATCAGGCAATTGGGGGCTAATGGGATTAGCTAGATCAGGATATTCATCTGTTAATTGTAAAACATTAGTGGCTCTTGCCCCGTAGAGGGTAAATAAATGATCTAAAGTGGCAAGAGAAACGCGATCGCGATATTGATTGACCGTTGCAGTCACTTTCTCATCACTGGGAACAATTGCTCCGGGAAATGGCGTTTTTACGGTTGGACAAGGAGAGTGCTTCCGTTTTTGCTTTTTCAAGACAGCTTCCACTAATTCTTCTCCCACATGACGGAAGGTGGTGAGTTTTCCGCCGATTAAAGAGATCACATTATTAACGCCCTCCTTAGAATGATCATGCAGGATATGCTTACGGCTAACACTACCAGTTTTTTGTCCGGGAGGAGTATAAGGAAGTGGGCGTACCCCTGAGTAGGTAAATTTAATATCATCGCGTGTTAGTTGGGCACTAGGGATAATTAAGTTAGTCTCTTGTAGCAGATAGTCAA
Source organism: Euhalothece natronophila Z-M001 (assembly GCF_007904085.1). Classification (GTDB taxonomy): domain Bacteria; phylum Cyanobacteriota; class Cyanobacteriia; order Cyanobacteriales; family Rubidibacteraceae; genus Halothece; species Halothece natronophila. Next base: position 1,439,775 of record NZ_CP042326.1, on the reverse strand, counting down.
TTTCCTCGTTATCCGCTTTCACTTGATCTAAATTGCCCTGAAAACGCAAATCAGTGGTTCCGATTAAATACATTCCTAACCACGGCACGATAAAGAAGGGACGACCATCGGATTTCGCTTCCACATAAAGGGCGGTATCAGGTGCGCCAGAGAAAGGGGGTACGACAATATGGCTGCCTTTGGTTCCGCCAATTTTGGGCTGATTGCTAATTGAAATTGTCTTTCCGTTTTCTTGTCCCCGTTGACAAATTTCGTCCACCCAGGGGCCAGTAGTATTAATAATCGTAGCGCGATCGCTGCCTTGAACCGTAAAAGTTTCCCCTGTTAACTTGTCCTCACACTGGAGTTGTGTAATTTGGCTCCCCTCTTGCACTAGCTTAGTCACCTCTGTATAATTCAGGCAAGTTGCCCCTGCTTCTGTAGCCGCAACAATATTTTCTAAACAGAGACGTTCCGCGTAAACTGCTTGCCCATCATAATACTGTGCGCCCCCTTTTAAGCCGTCTTGGTCTAAATAACGGAAAAGTTGATGAAATTTCCCTTGGGGTAACATCCGATGGGAAGGAAGAGTTTTATCATAGCTAAAAATATCATAGAGGAACATTCCCGCTTGAATTTTCCAATAAGGGCGCGATCGATCTCCATAAACAGGTACAGTGAGCATCAGGGGTTTCACTAAATGGGGAGCCGTACGAAGTAAAATTTCGCGTTCTCGCAACGACTCTCGCACTAAAGAAAACTCGAAATATTCTAAATAGCGCAACCCACCATGAATGAGACGAGTTGACCAACTGGATGTGCCACTGGCATAGTCACTTTTTTCCAATAAAATAGTCTTCAGCCCTCGCAAAGCAGCATCCCGGGCTGTGGCAGCTCCATTAACGCCTCCCCCAATAATAATCAGATCATAGTTTGTGTTGGCAATATTTTGAAAATCTCGCATTCTTAAATTTTACTATTTGTATAGTTCAAGTGAAATTAATGAGACATTAACCCACATTGTTAAGCAATCATAGCTTATCTTAAAATTTAAGGGATTCTCCTAGAATGTGCTAAAGGTATTGATACTCCCCTTCCTTGAAGGAAGAGGATTCTGGTTTCCCATTCCGAATAATCGCGCGATCGCGCTGTGGAACAACCAGATCCCAATCTGAATAAACACATAGTGGTTTTAATTCCAATTACTTCTCTAGCGCGATCGCCATTCACCGCATCATGTATTTTCCTAAACTAACTTAAAATGGGATGCAGTTCATAGATTTGACCATATTGAGCTGCTGATTCTAAATCACCTTGGCGAAGAGCTTTTTTCACTTTATCTAATTTGTAAGCATCTTTAAGACTTAGATATGGAGACCACCCTGTTTCATCTTCAATTAGGGTAACTTCTACTGTGGCAAGATAAGGCTGTTGATGAATATATTTAGTCTTTGTTCGCTGTCTCATAATTACCGTCTCCTTAGAAAACTCTCATCCCATTTTTCTAAACTGGGTCTATATGCAGTGATTAAAACTGCTGGTTTCTCGTAACCTTTAGGAATGCCCCATACTACATGGATAGCTTTTCCGAGTTGGTCTTGTTGCAATACTAAAATACATCTTCCCTTGGGATAATCTCGGTACTCTTCCACAATAACGGCTTCTTCTATACCTGTAACGATTTCTTCTACTGTTAAGTTATCCTCTGTTAGTTCTTCATAGCCATGTTCAGAAATCCGAACTTCACTAGCTTTGATCAACTCACGTATTTGTCTAAGGAATTTACTCAAATAATTTTATTCTGGAGAAATATCTGTTGATTATAATAATAGCAGAGAGCTAAGAGAGAATTATGATAAGGGATAAGTCTCAATTCTATCGTTCTATTGTAAAGAGGGGATTAAGTATTTGCTTATTAACAATGAGCTTAGGTTTATTCTTCCCCACTTCTGCTGCTAATGCTAATTCTGTTACTATTCGTCGCGGTAACTTAACTATCCAATTTGGGGACTCTTCTGACGATAAACGTACAATTCGAGATCGGCGCGATTCCTTTAAGGATAGAAGAAGGGGTCGTTATCGAAATCATGACCGACGATTTAAACGTGATAGTCGCACCCCGCGCCATTATCGTCGTCGCAATATTCCCAGCCAAAGTAGTGAGTATTACAATTGCAGCGAAAGGACTCGTGCTCGCATAGCTTGCAATTAAAAAAAAGATGGATAACTGACTGCCAATTATCCATCTTTAAGTTTAGGCAAAAGCTATTTTTCCACCGCACTGAGCATTTCTTTCAGTTTAGCTAATTCATCTGCCCATCGTGGATCAGGCTGAGTTGCACCGCTGCTACTGCTATTGGTACTAGTGGCAGGTTGCTTGGATTTTTTATTACTTTTGCCTCGTCGTTTATTACTAGAGGTCGCTTCTTTGTTTTTCTGTTTATTCGGGCGAGAATTGCGGGCTTGAGAAGACTCTTCTTTTTCTGGCTTAGAACTATCTTCCTCACCTTTTCCTTTGTTACGAGGTAATGCTTTTTCAATTTTTAAAGCATTTTCTCTGAAAGTTTGACCATTATATTTTTCAATAATTTCATCAGCCACCTCATCATTGGGGACTGTTACAAAAGCAAAGCCACGACAGGTTCCTGTTTTACGATCCTTAATAACTTTAATGGAGAAGGAATTGCTAGCTTCGCCAAAAACTTCTTGCAATTCTTCTTGTTGTACTGTATCCTTTGGTAAATTTCCTACATATAGGCGCACAGACATAATAAAAAATACCTCACTTTAATTTTAGTTGTTCAAAACTTTTTTTAGCGCAGTTAACATTCATTTCATAAGTTGGGTAATTTTACAACAAACGTGCATGATAAAAAATGATTCAGCCTTATTAATTGTTTTTCTTCCCAATCATGGATGACAATTCATCACTAGTTTTCCCATACCTTTCCTTACGTTTATTACCTTGACGATGGGAATAACGCAAATCGCGCAAAGAAAGAACTTCTGAAATTAGCTTTAACTGCACTCAAAATTATTACAATTTTTTTACACTCTTTTTTCAAGCTATCATGGATTCAGCATTTTCGCTACCCTAGGTGATTTAAGCTATCTTCTAGGCAAATCCATTTCTAAAGCTAACAGGAAATTGTACCCTGTATTTTAAAGTTTGACAAGTCCCTTGATGGGTTTCTTCAATAAGTAATGACCAATTCAGAGCAATCACAAGCAGACAACCAAAACTATCAGCCTCCTGAGGGTGCGGTAACTGAGGGGGTTTTTGGCAACGATCTTCCCTACGAAACTAGAGCTCAATGGACGGTTTTACGCAAAAAGGAAAAACCTGTTGCAGAAATTTTCCACGTTGCTTATCTGGCCCGCAATCAATCCCCTCAAAAACGCCCCATAACATTTGCTTTTAATGGGGGTCCTGGAGCGGCAGCCGCTTTCTTACACTTGGGCGCAATGGGGCCTCATTTGGCAAAATTTAATGAAGATGGATCTGCTCCACCCCCTCCCGCAGAATTATTAGAAAATCCTTATAGCTGGCTACCATTTACTGATTTGGTTTTTGTTGATCCTGTAGGAACAGGGTTTAGTCGTACTATTGATCATCCTAAAAAATCAGGGAGTTCCGAAAAAGCCTCAGAAAGTAGTGCTGTTAGTAATAGCAAGTCTTCTGAAGATGAGGGAGAAAATCGTGAATTTTATGCCCTAAAACGGGATTTAGACTCCTTAGCTGAGATGATGCAACGGTTTTTATCAGAAAATGACCGTTGGAGAAGTCCTATTTTTATTGCTGGCGAGAGTTATGGAGGGTTTCGGGTTGCCAAGCTAGCGAAGTTACTTCAGGAAAGCTATGGCATTGGGCTAAATGGCGCAATTCTTGTGTCCCCTGCCTTAGAGTTCCAAAGTCTTGATCCCTCTGATTATGATATTCTCTCCTGGATAGATACTTTCCCGTCTATGGCAGCAACGGCAGCGTTTCATGGTAAGAGTCAAACTTATACGGCAGACTTGCCAAGAGAGACAGTAGTTACAGAGGCAATTAAATTTGCGAATAATGATCTGGTGCGCTTGCTAATTCAAGGGGAAGGGATGCCAGCATCGGAACGAGAGTCTATTTTACAGTCGATGGCAAATCAGTTAGGGTTACCCTTAGATTTAGTAACCAAGGCTCATGGACGGATCACCCAACCAGTTTTTGTACGGAACTTACTCCGTGATCAACGTCAAGTGTGTGGCCTTTATGATGCGACGATTAAGGCCACAGATCCTTTTCCTGATCGCGAACAATTTGAGGGGCCTGATCCGACTTTATTCGGCATTGATCGGGTTTTCAGTCGTGCTGTAAATGTTTTACTTCGAGAGGTAATTGGGGTGAAAACTGACCGAACTTATCATCTGCTGAGTCTTGATATTAACCGCAGTTGGCAGCTTGATTATGATCGTCATGTTTTGCAAAGTCAAATTGGAGCAACGGATGATTTACGGTATGGAATGGCTTTAAATCCTCACATGAAGGTTTATATTAGTCATGGTTATTATGACTTAGTGACTCCGTTTCAGGCTTCTAACCGTATTGTCCAACAGATGAAGCTTGATAAAACAATGGCAGAAAATTTACAAGTCAGACAGTTCGGTGGTGGTCATATGTTTTATATTTGGTCAGAGTCACGGAGCGCATTTTGGCAAGAAATGAAAGATTTTTATAGTCGCATAGGTGCTTTAAGTAATTAGTAAAATGTGATCTTAAATTATTAATGCTGTTTCAAATATTACAGTGAGCTTTGTTTTTCTTAGTTGCCACAATTCCCCTGTTAGATCAAAGAGATCAGTTTACAAATCTCCTTGACTTTTGGGTAAAAATGACTATAATCGGTGGTGATAACCCATAACTAAGCAACTGAGTTGTGTGAGGATTAAGATGAATATGAATCTAAAATCTATCAAACAAATTATTCTAGGATTTATTTGTTTCACTGTTATTGCATTTTCGAGTTTAGGTATTTTTACCTCTAGCGCGATCGCGTCTAGCTTTGAGCAGGGTTCAACCGCACTTGCTGAAGTTAGCCCCTTGGCTGCGGCGGAAGACATGGCTGAAGATGCTACGTCTCAAATGAAGGAGATGGCTGAAGATGCCCAGAAATCTGTAGAAGAAGGGGTAGAAAACGCAACTCAGAAAGCTGAAGAAACTAAAGAAGCCGTTGAAGATAACTTCCAAGGCGACGAACAAGCCTCTAATGAAGAAGGTGGCGGTATTATTGAAAAAGTTAAAAGTCTATTTACTGGTGAATAATTCTCAACTTAAGTTTTAATTTTGACTACCCCCCTGAGATTAATAGGGGGGGTTTATTGATTAAAGGGTTGTGGCTTTTTGTTCCATTTCTTTTTGAACTTCTTGGAACTTATTAAACAGGCGATCACCCCAATAAGCTACATCATATTGAGTGACCGTTTTGTACATCTTTTGCATCCGTTGTTCCTGTTCTGCTTGAGGCATATCTAGCGCCTTATCAATGGCATCATCCATGCGATCCATAGAATAAGGGTTGGTGAGAATCGCTTCGGGTAGTTCTACTGCTGCTCCAACAAATTCAGACAGAATTAAATTTCCCCCTTTTCCTTCACGAGCAATCACATATTCTTTCGCCACTAAATTTAAGCCATCTCGTAACGGGGTTGTCCAGCAAACATCTGCGGCGCGGTAGTAGCACATTAAATCAGCAAAAGGAATGGGCTGGGTAAATAACATGATGGGAATCCACTCGAGAGTGGCAAACTGTCCATTAATTTGCCCCACTAACTGTTCAATGAGGTTTTGGGCAGTTTCATAAACCCGCATCCCACTAGCTGGAGAAACACAAGTGACCATCATATTTACTTTTCCTTGTAAGTTTGGGCGACGTTCCAAGAGGCGACCATAGGCTTCTAGCATCTCTCGCACCCCTTTGACATAGTCAACACGCCCTGCGGAAATAATTAACTTACGCCCTTGTAGCCGTTCTAAAATTTCTTGATAGCGTTGTTCGGTTTCCTCTTTATGTAGGGTATTAGTAATATGTTGGGGGTTGGTTCCTACAGGAAATGCGTCGATATTGACAATGCGGTTATTCCACCGTAATTTTGTCGTCATTTCTGGTTCGGCTAAAGCTGTTCCCACTGGGGTAATATGTTCAGGAACCGAGTCTTGTTCCACTACTTCTACCTTACGTAAACTTCGGGCAACATTGACAAAGTTTTCGGAATAGCGAGGAATATGAAAGCCAACGATATTACAACAAAGCAGACTATCGACAATTTCCTCACGCCAGGGAAGAATGTTAAAGATATCTACCGAGGGGAATGGGGTGTGATGGAAAAAGGCAATTTGTGCGTTGGGTTTCAGTTCGCGAATATAATAGGGAGCAAGCCACAGGTTATAGTCATGTACCCAAATTAAAGCATCATCTGTTGCTTCTTCACAGGCGGCTTTGGCGAATAAACGGTTTACTTCTTTAAAGTTTTCCCAGTTAGAGGTTTCGTAGGTAAAGTGATAAGGAAATGAGTGCAGGATCGGCCAAAAGGCTTCTTTTGACGTAATATGATAGAAATCCTCTACTTGTTTTTCTGTTAAAGGAATGCGACGAACATTATAGTTACCACCATCTTCAATTTCATCAACGGCAACTCTTTCTTTGAAGTTAGCTTGATCAACTTGATTCACTGCTTTCCAAGCTACCCAGGTGCCTTGATTCACATTAGAAAAGAATCCTTTTAAGGTGGGAACAATTCCGTTTGGGCTTTGCTTGGCTTTATAATGAATTACGCCGTCGTCATCCATTACTTCATCATAGGGTTGACGATGATAGAGAATTACTAAAGAAGATTTCATAGTTGCTGTTTACCTCCAATGGGATAAATAAGCTGATAGAGTGATTAAATTGCTATTGTTAGCAAAGATGGAAAGGAATTAGATCTTCGTTGCTTTTAGCTGTAATTATTTTTACAAGGTTTAGCTACGTTTGGAATTATTGCTTCCAATTAGAACATTCCAGTTAATATTCATTTAAGTGTAAGAAAAGGATAACATAGAGTGATTGTTATCTCACCAATCTAAGGACAGAATTTGAGAGATTCCAAGTTTTGGTGAGAGCCCAAATTATTAAGTTTATTTAATGACCCAACTGCGCTTAACAACTAATCCCGGCATTGAAGATATTGTGGAACAGGAATTGCGCGATCGCGCTACGGCTGTCTCCTGTTGCTTGACGCAAATTAAACGAAAACCTTTTAATCTTGAGGGACAAATTTTAGTAGAAAGTGTTGATGAGAAAGAACTCTTGTCTCAAATTGCCCTCAAAGCGCGATCAGTTTTTCATGTGATGCGTCAAATTTATCATTTTTCAGTGCCTAAAAAGGCTGATTTTTTAGAAACAATCAAGCAGGAATTACTCGAACTTGATATTCCAGAAATGGAAGGGGCGAAAAAGTTTCGAGTAACCACTCAGCGCAATGGGCGACATTTATTTAATAGTATAGATGTCCAAAAAATTGCAGGGGCAGCTTTAATTGAGCGTTATCAAAAAGCTGTTAGCTTAGAACAGTATGATGTTAATGTCCGTGTTGATGTTTTTGATCGGCTTTGTTTAGTCAGTGTTCAACTAACTAAAGCATCTTTAGATCGGCGACATCATCTGGTGTGGCGACCGAGAATTAGCCTTAAAACGACTATGGCTTATGCCATGTTACGGTTAGGTGGTTTAGAAGAAAAAACTCGTTTATTAGACCCTTTTTGTGGTTCTGCTACTCTGTTATTAGAAGCGGCGACCATGTTTCCTCATTTAGAATTATATGGCAGCGATCGCCGTGAGGAAGCGGTTAGGGGAGCACAAACAAATATTGACACTGCTAAAATTTCTCATCGAGTTAGTCTCAAGGAAGTTGATGCTAGAGACTTAGACATAATGTATCCTCACCAGCATTTTGATGCTATTGTAACGAATCCTCCATTTGGAATGCATTTGGGAGCAGAAATTAATTTTTATCAGTTATATCTTAAATTTTTACGGGGGGCTGGAAAAATTTTAGCCCCTGGGGGTCGCCTTGTTATCTTAGTAGGAAAAGGACGCGGTCTTTTTAAAAGGCTTGTTTTTAAGTCAGGGTTATTTCAAATTCGTGAAGAACGTTTAGTGGAAACAGGAGGGATTTATCCTCATCTGTTTATCTGCGATCGCGTTGATGAGATCAGGTAAAGCCACTTTGAATATAGAGGGCTTCTGCTACTCGCTTGAGACGACGAAGTTGGGCAGACATTTCTTGTTCAGTGGAACGGGCGGCAACTATTTCAAAGCCTACTTTTACTAAAGGGTTAGGAATTTTAAATTCAAAGCGGTTAATTAATTTAGTTCCCTCATCATTAGGTTGACATTCCCAACGATCGCGCCCTTTAAAAAACCCAACAAATTCCCACACAATTAACCCTGGTTCTCTTTCTACAACTGTATTTTTCAGAGTGGGTTCAATTCCGGGAAGATTAATAATAAAACGACTACGACTGCCTAAACGGGTATCCCATTCTCCAACCGGTTCGCAACGGAGACGGGGATTAAGCCAACGGTGCATCAAAGCGCGATCGCTGATACATTTTTCTACCATTGTCGCGCTAGCGTTGATCTGAATGGATTGTTCAAATACTTTGTAGTCTTTCATTTAACTTGAGTTTTTCCCCCAGCATATCCTCTAGGAACAATATAAAGAAACAGCCACCACCAAGCTAAAATAGCAATGATAACTGGCACAGTTACCCACCAGAGATGAGTAAGTAGCCAAGTCACCGTAGGGATCGTGATTCCTGTAAGGATAATCGACCAAGGTTGACACCACCATGGCTTTTCTTGCCAAATTGAGGAAGTTGAGTTTTTCTGTGTTGTTTTGGTCATAATAAATAATTAATTGTTTATGTTACCGCAAGAGCGTATTATTGTCCCTTTAGATGTTCCAGATTTAGAAAGCGCGATCGCGCAAGTAGAGACCCTTCCTGATGTTACCTTTTGGAAAGTAGGATTAGAATTATTTGTGAGTGCCGGCCCCGCTATTTTAGATTACCTTAAACAACATAATAAACGCATTTTTCTCGATCTGAAATTCCATGATATTCCCAATACTGTTGCTGGTGCGTGTCGAGCTGCCATCAAATACAATGTGGACTTTCTAACCATCCATGCTAGCGCAGGGAAAGAAGCCCTACAAGCAGCTGTAGAAACCAAACAAGCCTCAACTGCCCCCCCCAAATTACTCGCAGTTACCCTCTTAACCAGTATTAATGATCGTTCTCTTGCTTTTGATTTACAAGTTCCCATTGAACTACCAGAATATATCTTAAAAATGGCAATGTTAGCTCAAGAAAATGGCATAGATGGAGCAGTTTGTTCCCCTCAAGAAGTGGCTAAATTAAGAGAAGTTTGTGGGGATAACTTTTGGTTAATTTGTCCGGGGGTGCGTCCTGAGTTTGCTGATAATGGCGATCAAAAACGAGTCATGACCCCGAAACAAGCTCTAAATGCAGGTGCTGATTATTTAGTCATTGGTCGCCCCATTACTCAATCAGAAACACCACAACTAATTTGGCAAAAAATCTGTCAAGAAATTATGGAATAAATTATTAGTCATTAGTCATTAGTCATTCGTTATTACCTATTGCTTTATTATTAAAATACTATAGTTAAAATGAACCATGAGAAAAACTTTTTTAATTGGATTAGGGGGAGTAATGTTGATGTTATTTCCTCAAAGCGCGATTGAACTCCGTTCAGCGCCAGAGGCGATCGCTGCTTCAAGTTGTCCTCAAAACTTTGAATCGCTCAGTGAAAAGCTCTTAGATGACCTGCCCAGTTATGCTAACCGTGTCATTCAACGAAGCAAGTCTCCCTCGCGGACACAAAGTGATTCCACCTACTTTATTGTAGCAGGAAAACCTGACTTGAATCCATTAAAAACAGACAGAAAAGGAGATTATACCCCTGCTTTTCCCAATGCTGAAAGTGACGATGTTAAGCAAATCTTTTTTACCACATTAGAGCGTAAATATCAAAAAACTGAAGTTCATTCTGTTCAAAATTATCACTGGTTATTCTTAACTGAAAGCGAACAAGGTTGGTACTTAGTAAGCCTCTATTCTCGCTTTGGCTTAGTTGATGAAGAGCATCCCCCAACTCCTCCCAAAGAAACCCATGATGGAATTGTCGGACAAGCAATTCAACTGTGGTTAAGAGACTGTCGTTCTTCCCGTTAATTTTAAGCTAAAATAGTGCTACCCATTAACTTCCGATAGCGTCGTTCTAATTCTTCTTCTAAAAGGGGATAATCCTCTAAACTTTTATCCACAAAGACCAATTTTTCCGCAGCTTCTCTAGCTAAAACTAACACCTCTTGATCCTCAACTAAACTGGCTAAAGCAAAATCAGGTAATCCAGACTGGCGTTTCCCTAATACTTCTCCAGGACCCCGAAATCGCATATCCATTTCCGAAATAAAAAAGCCATCTCTCGACTGTTCTAAAACCCCCAATCTTTGTTTAGCCGTATCTGTTTTAGACCCACTAATTAACAAACAATAAGACTTCTCTTCTCCTCGTCCCACTCTTCCTCTTAATTGGTGTAATTGCGATAAGCCAAATCGTTCCGCATTTTCAATTAACATCACGGTTGCATTGGGAACATCGACCCCCACTTCAATTACCGTTGTGGAGACAATAATTTGCGTTTCATTATCCCGAAAAGCTGTTAACGCCTCATCCTTTTCTTGGGAACTCATGCGCCCATGTAATAAGCCTACATTAAACTCAGGAAACACACTTTCTTGTAATCTTTCTTGTTCTTCAATCGCCGAACGAACATCTAATTTTTCTGATTCTTCCACTAAAGGGAGAACAATATAAGCCTGTCTTCCTTGGGCAATTTCGCGGCGGATTAATTCGTAGGCTTGACGGCGTTCTTTGCCTTGTAAAACCGTTGTCTGAATTTCCTGTCGTCCGGGGGGTAACTCATCAATTTGTGATACATCTAAATCCCCATGCAGGGTTAACGCTAACGTACGAGGAATAGGCGTTGCTGTCATACTTAAAACATGGGGAGAATGACCCTTATCTAATAACCGCGCCCGTTGTTGTACCCCAAACCGATGTTGTTCATCAATGACGACTAAGCCTAAACGTTGAAAATTGACGGTATCTTGAATTAAGGCATGAGTTCCCACTAAAAGCGGTAGTTCTCCCGTTTCTAATTGCTGATGAATCTCGCGACGCTTTGCCGTTTTCGTTGACCCTGTGAGGAGTTCTACAGGCAAATGTAATAAGTTAAACCAACCCACTAATTTGCGATAATGTTGTTCAGCAAGAACTTCTGTGGGGGCCATTAACGCCGCTTGATATCCTGACTGAATGGCAGCGAGAATCGCAAATACAGCAACAACGGTTTTCCCTGACCCCACATCCCCTTGTACCAGTCGGTTCATAGGAGTTTCCGAATTTAAGTCTTGTAAAATATCACTCACCACCCGTTGTTGGGCATTGGTTAAGGAGAAGGGAAGGAATTGCTTAAACTGGTCAATGAGTTTTCCTGTGGGGTTGAGAATGGCACTTTGTTGCGTTTCTTTTTGCTGTTGACGACGAGTTAGAAACCCCAGTTGTAAGAAGAAAAATTCATCAAAAATTAGTCTGCGTCTAGCGTGGGCAAGCGTATCATGGTCAGGGGGAAAATGAAGGTTAGTGACGGCTTCTGATAGGGTGGGAAAGCCATATTGTTCACGGAGAGGGGTTGGTAAGGGGTCTTGCAGCTTTTTCGCGGCGGGTAACACAGTAATGACCGCTTTACGAATGACATCAGCAGATACCCCCTCAGTCAGGGGATAAACGGGTAACACTCGCCCAATATTCACTGATTCAATTTCACCCCCCGGAGAGTCGAGGAGTTCAATTTCTGGGTTATCAAGGGTAATGCCATATTTATTCTTTTTGACCAATCCTGACGCTGCCACGATCGCGCTTCTCGGGTATAATCGTTTTTGTTTCTCTTGCCAACCGCGATGGGCAAACCGTGTCCCAGCGAAAAAGCGACTGAGTTTAACTTCTCCGGTGCGGTCTTTAATAACCAGTTGCAAAATTGTGAGTTTCTTATTTTTTGGGCTGGTAAAGCAGTTACAACTCTTGACAGTGCCAACAATGGTCACTGTTTCCCCTTCCACTAAGTCAGCAATATTAACTTGTTGGGCGTAATCAATATGTTCACGGGGATAATAGAATAAAACATCTCGTACTGTTTCCAAACCAAGACGATATAAACTATTACTGCGACTTCTCCCAATGCCAGGAACATCTCGTAGCGGTTGATCTAAGTCTAGGTTGGCTTGGGAATTAGCAACTGGACTTTTTGTGGCAAGTGGTTTTCGTTCCGAAGTAGGAGTATCGGTTTTCCCTTCTTGAACTTCCTTAAGGAGACGGCTGGCTTTGACAATTAGTTGCTGTCGTTCGGTAACTGTTTTTTCTCCATAATTAGAAAATTCTATGGCTAAATTCCGCCACCGCTTTTCCTGTTCCAGGGTCGTTTGAGGGGGAACTTTCCCAAAGGTTAAACAAAAAAACTCACTAAAGCGATACTGGTTTCCGACAATATCAGAATAGCCATTTTTCGCTTCTACGGCGAGGGCTTTATGGAGACGTTCCCAGTCGAAAGTATTGTCATCTGTCATGAGTTACGAGGCATTGTGTTGGCTAGGAAAGGCTTGCATAGTATTGAGAATTTAACCCCTCTTATCAAGTATAAAACCCAAATCTCATTAGCGTTATAGTAGAACGCTGGAGTGAACTTCACTAATAACTAATGATCCTCATGCCAACTACTGCGCCAGGCAAGTTCAGCTTGCGCGATCGCGCGTTCTTGGGTTAATCTTCGATGTTGTTCTTGTAACTTCTGTAACTGCTGTTCAATCGTTCTAATTTCGCGACGTTTAGTATTTAAAGTTGGGGCTGCAAACTCTAACTCTCCTACTCGCAGACGCACCACAGCTAACTGCATCACCTCATTATTATTATCCTTTCTCGATTTTTCTTTTTGATTTTTTCGTTCTACTTCTAACATTAAATGTAACACCCCAGGAGCGCGATTACTAATCGAACCTGCGCCTTCTGTTTGCAATGCAGCCTCAATCATTTCTTGAGGTAATTCCTGTGGTAAAACTCCCATTTTTTGGAGTAGAGTATTAGCTTGACTCGAAACTGTTGCCAAAATCATGGCAATGGCTTCTTCTTGTAACTGTGACCAAGCCATGAGACTATCTGGAGTTAATGCTTGAAGTTGAGAGACTGCATCTTCTGAATTAAATTCTTCCTCATTAAACTGATTTTCTTCAATAATTTTCCCCTCAGAAAATGTCTCCCACTGTTCAGAAAAAATATTAGCTGATGAGGCTTCTTCCTCTTCTTGTTCATTTTCGTTATCGTTATCGTTATCATCATCATCTTCAAAATTCATCGCTTGTAATAACTCACCTCCCAACTTTAAGTTTTCAGTTGCCTTTTTCCCTAACTCCCGAATTTCTTGTTGTAACTCCTGCTGTTGAGACAGTGATAAACTTAAAAACCCTTTTGGATATTCTTGGGTGCAAATTTGATAAACGGAAAATACTAATTGCTGTTGTAACGTCTCCCCTAAAATTACGGTATAGTTCTCATAAGCAGTTTTTAAGCGATTTGAAATTTCTTCTACTTGTTGTTGTAATTTTTCAAGATCGTTTTCAATGAGATTAATGTCTCTAGTCATCTTAATCAATAGTAAGTCAACAAACATTATAAAAAGGCAAAAGTTAGCGAGAGATCACTGACCTTTGCCTTTCTAGGTGCAAGGAATTGGCTTAGACAAATAAATTACTCTTCAGAAGATTGTTCGTCGTCTTTCCCTTCTCCTAACACAAACCGAGAGAAGCGTCTAACTTGAATATTCTCTCCTAAAGTGGCAATTCCTTGCTTAATATATTCTTCGACAGTGATACTCTGATCTTTAATAAAGGGCTGATCTAATAAGGAAACTTCTTTTAAGCGCTTATCAATCCGTCCTGAGACAATTTTTTCTTTAATCTCGTCAGGTTTTCCCTGTAAATCTTCGCGCCCTTTTTCAATTTCCTTTTCTTTTTCTACGATTTCTTGGGGAACATCATCAGTGGAAACATACTCCACATTCCCATAAGCAGCAATCTGCATCGCAATATCTCGTACCAGAGTTTGGAACTCTTCACGACGGGCCACAAAGTCAGTTTCGCAGTTAACTTCCACTAAGACCCCAATGCGTCCCCCAGTGTGGATATAACTATCAATAATCCCTTCGCTAGCAGCCCGTCCTTGCTTTTTCTCGGCGGAGGTGATGCCTTTTTGTCGCAACCACTCCATTGCCTTCGTGATATCGCCATCGGTTTCGGCAAGGGCTTTTTTACAGTCCATCATGCCTGCGCTAGTTTTTTCCCGCAGTTCTTTAACCAGTTTTGCTGAGATTTCCGCCATGTTAGTTTTCCTTTTCTACAAGACTAATTATAAAGAGTAAAAGCCACAAAAAAAGCCGTGACTAGAGAGAGGAAACAAGTGTTACACCCCTTTGAGAAGTGTAACACCGTTATCATTTTGAAATAGCTTAGTTTTGTTCACCTTCGGTGTCACTTGCTGCTACCATTTCAGAGTCATAGTCAGAGGTCATTTCTTCTTCATCCTCTTCATACTCATCACTCTCAATTCCTTCTTCTAATTCCTCGTACTCTGCTTCGGTTTCCATGTCGAGTTCACCATGACGACCTTCATAAATGGCATTAGCGAGTTTACCCATAATTAATTTCACCGAACGAATCGCATCGTCATTGGCGGGAATGGGAATATCCACTAATGCCGGGTCACAGTTCGTATCTAGCATAGAAATAATGGGAATGCCTAATTTTTGACATTCCATGATGGCATTGTGTTCACGGCGCTGGTCAACAATAACCACAATGTCAGGAAGGCGACGCATCAATTTAATGCCACCGAGATATTTTTGCAGTTTTTCTAGTTCTCGTCCTAATACAGCTGCTTCTTTTTTCGGACGACGCGCCATTGCCCCACTTTCTTTGAGACGTTCTAATTCTTTGAGACGTTCCACACGGGTTTTAATGGTTTCCCAGTTGGTCAGCATTCCCCCTAACCAACGTTGGTTCACATAAAAGGCCCCACATCGTTCCGCTTCTTGGGCAATAATTCCTGCCGCTTGGCGTTTTGTTCCCACAAATAAGACTTTCCGTCCTTTTGCCGAAGCATCTTGGAGATAACTATAGGCTTCCTCCATTAACTGTGCAGTTTGCACTAAGTCAATGATATGAACGCCATTGCGTGCGGTGTAAATATAAGGACGCATGGCGGGATGCCAACGACGGGTTTGGTGTCCAAAGTGAACACCAGACTCTAGTAATTCTCTGAGGGTAATAACTGCCATGATTAATTGTTCTCCTGTTTCGGGTTGAACCTCCATTTAGGGGGAATTTCCTGTAGGGAAACACCCGAAGCCCTAAATGTGCGAGTTGAATGATAGTTTTTTAGCCCTACTAGGATAGCATTTCTTTGGTGCGATTGCATTACAATATTTTTGGGAATTTGGTAAGCTACTCTAGCTTTGAAGCCTTCTTGCTGTCCTCACTTAGCAACTCCTCTTTATCTTTTATTTTCCTATACTCAAATGAAATTACGATTTTTGCTAAAAGTTTTATTGCTTAGTTTTGGTATTGTTTTATCGGCACTGGGAGCTAATTTAGCTGGGGCGCAAGCTCCTTTTCAAAATCCTTTAAAAGTAGAGGAAATTGAAGATCCATTACTACCTAGTCCGCCAATTCAACGTTCTTTAAGCCCTTTAGAGCAGTTAAGATTACAACAACAATTAGAAGAATTAAATCGCCGTGCTAGAGCAACTTATGAAGACGGAAATGTTGATGAAGCCTTTAATATTTGGTATCGGGAATTAAGGTTACGTCAAGAGCTTGAGGTTTCTAAGGAAGTGGAAGCCTTAGCAAGAGTGGGAGAAGTTGCTTGGCGTGAAAACCGTTCTGAGGATTTACGAAATATTCGACAACGACTAAGCAATATTGAAACTACTGCCCAAGAGAATAATCACCGTGAATTGTTACAACAAGTAGCAGAAAGTTATGAAAGAATGCGAGTCAACGATCGCGCGATCGCGGTTTATAATTTTTTACTAGAAGATAGTGAAAATCCGCGCCCTTTGTTAGAAAATATTGCCAGTCTCTACGAATCTCGCTTTCAGTATGACCAAGCAGCAGAAACTTATGAAAAGCTTTTAGCAATGGCTGAGGCTCAAAATAATGCTAGAGCAGAAATTAATTATCTCCGCCGTTTAAGAAGTTTATATGAACAGGCGAATAATCCTGAGAAAGGAATTACCACAAAGGAGCGTTTAGCTAGCATATACCAACAGCAAAATAATGAGCAACCCCTTCCCTCTCTCTTCTTTTCTTTAGGAGAAGATTATCAAGAAATGGGACGGTTTAATGCTGCCAGTAATGCCTATGAGCAAGCTTATCGTCGTGCTTGGTCGCAACAAAAATACGCGATCGCGTCAAACGCACTAGAAAATCTAGCACAGTTATACCGCCGTGATGAATCTTTAGAAACAACTCTCAATATTTATGAGCAATTATTAATTGTCCAAGAAAGAGCTACTGATTATTATGGTTTGATGATGACCTATAATAAAATTGGAGAAATTCATCAACAGCGCGATCGCGATCAGCAAGCCCTTTCTGCATTTGAAAATGCCCTAGAGTTAGCACGATCTTTGAGTTATCAAGAAGCCTACTTTCAGGAAAAAATCAATAATTTAATCTAAAAAATATGGTAGAAACGCTCTAAATCAAGAAACGCTTCTACCATCAGAAAACAACAATAATTAATCAACTAGGACTGTTTCTTTTTTTGTTGTAAGCGTCTTTGTTGGGCAGCAATTACGCCCTTACTGACAGGAAAGCCAGCAACTGGAATAACCTGGAATTGACGTTCTGCTTCGAGTTTTTTCAACTCGGTATAGTCAACCCAATGGATGCAATTTACAGGACAGGTATCAATCGCCTCTTGGATCACCTCTTCAGGATCACCATCTTGACGAATTGCCCGCGCTCGTCCATACTCAGGTTCAATATAAAAGGTATTCTGTGCGGTATGAGCGCAATGTTTACACCCAATACAGGTTAACTCATCCACATAGACTCCTTTTTCCCGAAATTGTCCGCCCAATTCTGGTTCAAACCCTGAGCGGTTCGGGTTATGGCGTAAAATACCACCCAATTCTGGCTCTAAGCCAGACCGTTGGGGATTTTGTGAATCAGACATTACGCACTCCAGCGTTGAACAACAAGGCGAATGGAACCATCTTCATTTTTTTGTTCTTCAGCCACTTGAAACCCCTCGGCAGAGGTTGTATTTTTAACCGTGTGGTAAGCATAGCGTTGGCTAACTTGGTTGAGGAAACCATTAACGGTTAACGGCTGTTGCCAATACTGTAAGTCAGCAACTAGTTCGTATTCGTTGCCATTCCAACGGAAGCCAACATCATATTGATTTTCTTGAGGAATGACAACTTCTGCGCTATGAGTTTGCCCCTGATAGCCGCGAACAGTTGCTGGCCCCTGTTTCCAGTCGATTCCTAAATCATTGAGGGCCTCTTGTAAGGAAGAGAGATTGCGAATTTGGGTTTTGATTTGGCTAAAATGTGACATTGCTACGTTTATCTCCAGACCAGTTTACTTAAATTTAACAAAACAAACCTTTCTATAGAAAAATTTACCAAGAAGTGACGTGAGATTGCGTCGTCGTTGTGGTAGAGTCGAGAGTATTTTGGGCGAAATATTCCGAGGTTGTTTCCTGTGAAACGACTTGTCCCAGTTGAGATTCAATCTTGGCTGTGACCTCAGTACAAGAGTTTCCGATAATGCCTGTTACTTTCTCTTGTACTCGCCCATCAGGGTGAATGACAAATTCTAAAGTTTCCATGCTCATAAGCGATTGTTAAAAAATGATAAGAACTCATGACAAGGGGTTAATTTCAATGGTTTGCATTGATTTTTAGCAATTGTTAATGCTTTAATGATAATTTGCCCCAATATATGTAAGTTTGGCTTAAGTTTTTTAAAGCGTCAAGCCTCCTTGGTAACGAATCATGAAATTAATAGTTAGGAAACTATGGCAACAATGAAAATTGGTATTTTAGGCTTTGGTGGTTTAGGACAAGCAGCTGCTCACATTTTAACCTCGAAACAGGAAATGGAATGGGTGGCGGTGGCAGATCAAAAAGGATTTGCTTATGATGAGACAGGATTAGAAGTTAAGGCTTGTCAAGACAGTTATCGCCAACAAGGATCAGTGGGTAGTTTAGAGAATATTGGCACGCTTTCTAGTACCAGTATTCGGGATTTAATGCGTCAGTATCCTGTTGATGGTTATTTTCTTGCCCTTCCCAACTTACCGAATACGTTTATGGGTTCGGTGGTGAGAGAGTTTATTGATGCGGGTTGGCAAGGGGTTTTAGTGGATGCCCTCAAGCGCACCAGTGCTATGGAAATTTTACTCGATATGAGAGAGGAGTTACAAGCTGCTGGCATTACTTACCTCACTGGTTGTGGCGCAACTCCTGGACTTTTAACCGCCGCTGCTACTGTGGCTGCCCAAAGCTATGCAGAAATTCACGCCGTCAATGTCACTTTCGGTGTCGGGATTGCCAATTGGGAAGCGTATCGGGCAACGATTCGTGAAGATATTGCCCATATGCCTGGTTATACGGTGGAACAAGCGAAAGCCATGACGGATGAAGAGGTAGCCAAGTTGTTAGATCAAACTGATGGCATTTTGAAGCTAGAAAATATGGAACACGCCGATGATCTGATGTTAGAGTTGGCAGGAATTTGTCCGCGCGATCGCGTTTCGGTTGGTGGGGTTGTGGATACTCGTAATGCAAAAAAACCCCTTAGTACCAATGTTCAAGTAACAGGACGCACTTTTGAAGGCAAAATCTCTACTCATACTTTTACCCTTGGTGATGAAACTAGCATGGCTGCCAATGTCTGCGGAACCGCTTTTGGCTATCTCAAAGCTGGACTAGAATTTCAGCAACGGGGTTGGTCGGGACTTTTGACCGCTGCTGATATCATGCCCAAATTTGTCCATTAATTTCCCTCGCTTTTCCCCTGAATCGTTTTCGGGGGATTAGCGACGGAAAGTGATATAGTTCCGATTTGGATTATGTGCTATTGATATTTTACTGGCGATCTAGTAACCAGTTGATTATTAACTCATTCACTGCTTCAGGCTTCTCATCATGGGCGCAGTGTCCCGCTTGGGGGATAGGATAAAATTCTACTTGCGAGTCACTCTCACTTCGATCTTGATAAATTTTTGCGCCACTAATAGGAGTCCAAGGGTCATCTTCTCCCCATAATACCAGTAAAGGACATTGCACTTGCGGTAATAAATCCTTCGGTTTGGGGCCAGCTGGGGCAGTTAATACTGAGGCAAAAACTTTGTGCGCCCCTGGGTCACAAGAGGGTTGATATAATAAATCTACCAGTTCATCGGTAATGGCAGCGCGATCGCGATAAACTTGTTTTAAGGTATTCCGAATGCGAGATTTCCGTCTGACTTGATTAAAGACAAATTTGCCAAGGCCAGGGGTTGCCACTAATTGGGTAAAGGTTCCCATAATGACATTTAAGGGAAATTGTAACTCCTCAGGACGATGATTTAATCCCCCAGCACAATTAATTAAAACCCCACCTGTACTAATTTCAGGATATTGGGTAAGCATCATCAAGGTTAATAACCCACCAATCGAGTTTCCGACAAACACTGTGGGTTCATTAATTTTCGCTTCCCAGAAATCATAGAGTTGCTGTTGCCACAACTCAACGCTATAGTCTAAAGCAGGCTTATCTGAGCCCCCAAAGCCCAATAAGTCAATAGCAAAGACTTTGTAGCCAGCATCAGCAAGCATGGGGATATTTTTCCGCCAATGCCCCACAGAAGCCCCAAAACCATGAATTAATAATAATGGCTGTCCTTCCCCTTGTACTGTATAAACAGTTTTATATCCTTGCCACTGCCAATATTCTCTCGTTAAGCTGATTTCCTGAGTAAGTGATTGGGTCATGATGATGTTTGTAACAAATTATTAACGGCTTCTCTCTATTCTAGCTAAAATAATGATTGAAAAATCATATTGATAACCTTATTGGGCTATTTTAGGGTAACTATGATATTTACGGATCAGGGAATAAGCAATAACAAGTAAGGAATAATAAATAACAAAAATGTCAATTTTTACCCTCAAATCTGTTCAAAAAGACTTTGGAATTAAAGAAATTTTACGGGATGCAACGTTTAGCATTGATGAAACGGATAAAGTCGGGTTAATTGGTACTAATGGTTCTGGGAAATCCACGCTTCTTAAAATGTTAGCAGGACTAGAACCGATTGATAGTGGAGAATTGATCAAAAATCAAAATGCGCGATCAGTTTATCTTCCCCAACAACCAGAAGTTGATGAAAATAACACCGTTTTAGAACAAGTTTTAGCCAGTAGTGGCGAACAAATTAAACTGATTAAAGAATACGAAAATCTCTCTGAAAAACTAGCCAGTGATCCCAATAATAATCAACTACTATCTCGCTTTTCTACAGTCACTCAACAAATGGATGCCATGGGAACATGGGAGTTAGAAACCCAAGCCCAGATTATATTAGATAAATTAGGATTACATGATTTTCATACCCCCGTTAAAAACTTATCAGGAGGAGAACGGAAACGAGTCGCGTTAACCGCTGCTTTACTCTCTGATCCTGATGTTTTATTAATGGACGAACCCACTAACCATTTAGACGCTGACTCTGTGGAATGGCTACAAAACTATTTAAATAACTTTCGCGGTGCCTTATTATTAATCACTCATGATCGTTACTTTTTAGATCGCGTTACCAATCGCATTTTAGAAATTGATCGCGCTGATTTGTATAACTATGATGGCAATTATTCTTATTACTTAGAGAAAAAAGGAGAAATTGAAGCGGCTGAAGCTAGTCACCGACAAAAATATAAAACTGTGTTAAGACGAGAACTAGCATGGTTAAAACAGGGGCCAAAAGCAAGAAGTACAAAACAAAAAGCCCGTATTAAAGCCATTGACGAACTAAAAAATACAGAATTTAAAGAAGAAAAAGGAAAAGTTGATATTTCTACCCCGACTCGTCGTATTGGGAAGAAAGTTATTGAAGTAGAGAATATCAGTAAATCTTATAAAAATCAAACCTTAATTAAAGATTTCACCTATGAATTTAGTCCTAATGATCGCATTGGGATTATTGGCAAAAATGGGGCTGGAAAATCTACTTTAATGGATATTGTAACGGGTCGTGTTGAACCTGATACAGGAAAAGTTGATATCGGCGGAACCATTCATATCGGTTACTTTGATCAGCATTCTGAGAACCTTCTTCAAGCGAAAAATGAAAATCAGCGTGTCATTGAATACCTTAAAGACATTGCAGAATATGTCAAAACCGCAGATGGAACATTAATCACCGCCTCGCAAATGTTGGAACGATTTTTATTTCCACCGAACCAACAATATATTCCCTTACATAAACTCTCTGGCGGTGAAAGAAGACGCTTATTTCTGCTGAAAGTCTTAATGAGTGCGCCCAATGTTTTAATTTTAGACGAACCCACCAATGATTTAGATGTCCAAACCTTAAGTGTGTTAGAAGACTATCTCGAAGAATTTAACGGCTGCGTGATTACTGTTTCTCATGATCGCTATTTTCTAGATCGAACAGTTAATCAAATTTTCGCCTTTACTGAGGGAGGAAATATTAAACTTTACCCTGGTAATTATTCCACCTATTTAGATTATAAGCAAGCTGAAGAGGCAGAAAAAAACTCAGAAAAATCTGTCACTAAAACAGAAAAAACGAAATCTAAAACCAATAGAAAAGCAAAAAAACAACCTTTACAAAAATCTCGCCGTCTCTCCAATTGGGAAAGAAAAGAGTTAGAAGAACTAGAAACAAAAATTCCTCAAATGGAAGCAGAAAAAGAAGAATTAGAACAAACTATGTACACCATTCCTGCGGAAAAATATAGTGAATTGCAAAAGTTATCGGAACAAGTGGCTAGTTTAGAAGAGTCTATTGAAACCGCAACGAATCGCTGGTTAGAATTAGCAGAGAAGGAAGAATAACATTAATCCTTAATAGGTTCGTAAAATGGACATCCTTGACAGGGGCCATTGGGATTTACTGCACAGCGTAAAAGTTCTGATCGCGCGTTATACTGACAAGTAATATCGCCAATTACCCATTTTCCTTCTAAATAAGTGGCTTCCTCTGGGGGTTGGGCTGGTTGCACATAAACCGACATCTTGTCTAATTTATAGCCACCAACTCGGTATTGATAATGGTGGTGACGTTCCAGAATGCGATAGGTCTCCCCATGAATCTCAATATGTTGTCCAGGCTGTGGTTTTGAGTCAAGGTAAATTTTTCCTAAAGACTGGCGGGTATCGGTGAGAATAATCTCAGTGGGAAGTGAATCTAACTCCATGGTTACCCTCTTGAGGACACTAACCCGATATTAACATTAGTTATTAATAATACGCTTTTTCGTGGCTTGGGCTGGGTTTCCCACATAAATTGTCATCGCCTCTAAAGATTTTCCTGTTACAGAACCTAAGCCTAAAATTGCTCCTTTTTTAATAGTAACCCCTGGCCCAATGATAGCCTGGGCTGCAATCCAACTTCCAGTTTCAATAATAATTGGTTCAGTAATTAACTTAAAATTAGGATCGCTCCAACTATGATTTCCTGTACATAAATAAACCCCTTGAGATAAACAAACATGACTTTCAATTGTCACTTGCGCTAAATTATCAATCCAAAGATTTTCGCCTAACCAAGCATAATTTCCTACTGATAATCGCCAAGGAAACTTAACTAAAACGCCAGGCTTAATCCTCACTCCTTCCCCAATTTTAGCCCCGAATAAACGTAATAAAAATACTTTTAATCCTGATAAAGGAAGCCAATAACTTTTCACTAACGGGCAGCCAACAAAGTACCAGAGAATTTGTTTGATTAATGAAGCACCAACGGTATAATCACCCGTGGTGTAATTGTTAAGGTACATCTGATTCAATTGCTAATGTCATTAGTTATTGGCTTAAAAAGTTAGTAGTACCTACAGAGTAATTGAGGACGCTTAACTATTTCATATCCCCAATCGCTTGTTTTGCCATTCCCGCGATCGCGCTATCTGTGGCTTTCGGAAGATGATAATAATTCCCTCCGGCAGCTTTTGCTAACTCTTTAGCAAACCCCGTAGAAACAAACTTATTCTCAGTATCAATCACTAATAATTTCACTCCAATCGCGCGAATTTTGCCAGCAATTTCTAATAACTCCTCCTTAATATTAGGCTTTTCTTCTGGTAAAGGTTCACCCAGCGATCGCGCTAAGGGAATATTCCCCCGTCCATCCGTAATCGCCACCAAAATCACTTGTCCCACATCTCCAGACATTTGAGCATTCATTCCCACATGAACCGCCTGCGTTAAACCGTGGGCTAAAGGAGATCCCCCACCGCAAGGTAACTTCTCTAAACGATTTCTTGCCATAGAAATAGAACGAGTCGGCGGTAACAACACCTCCGCTTGTTCTCCTCGGAAGGGAATTAACGCCACCTGATCGCGATTTTCATACGCCTCTGTCAACAGTTTTAATACTGCCCCTTTCGCCGACTGCATCCGATTAAGCGCCATTGATCCCGATGCATCCACCAAAAAGACTACTAAAGCCCCAGCTTTCCGTGCCAGACGTTTCGAGCGCATATCACTTTGTTCCACAATGACACGCCGATCTGGATAACGGAGTCGTCGGGCTTTTTGATAGGGGGCAGCTGCTCTTAAAGTCGCATCCACTGCAATCCGTTTTACTTTCCCTTTCGGAAGCATCGGTTTCACATAACGCCCCCGTTCATCCGAGAAAATTAAACCGCGACTTCCTGATGTTCCCTGCTGTTTCGCCATTTGCGAAAAATACAGCACCGTGGGATCCATAATTACCCCCTCTGAATCAAATACAAACTCCTCAGGAATTTGCGGCGCTTCTTGTTCCTCATCCTCTTCTCCCTCATCATCTTGGGGAGACTCCTCCTCTTGACTTTCAGGAGGTTGTTCCGGCTGATCTTGAGGGGAATTATCCTCTTGAGGCTGTTCTTGATCCTGATTTTGATCCTGATCTTCGGGTTCATTTTCCGGGGGAGGGGGTGGCGGTTCTTGTTCATCTGGCGGCGTTTGCGCCACTGTGGAACGAGGAACAATTACTAACTCCACAGCACGGCGTAAATCATCCCCTGTTACCTGATTACGCCCATCTAAGGCTGCAGCAGCTTTTGCCACTCTCACCGCAAACAATTCAGCGCGATGTCCTTGTACCACCCCTCTTACCGCTTCTTCTACCAGATAATTAATTTGTTCTGGGGAAATGGTCACCTCTTTCAACCATTCCCGAGCAAGAATAATATCAGTGCGTAACCCCTCTAAATCCTCCTCATATTGCTGCAGAAATTCATTTTGAGAGCTAGCAAAGCCAATTGCCTGTTCTACTGCTTGCACTCTTTGATCTAAGGCTAATACGCCATCTGCAGAAAGGGTAATGGCAATGCGATCTAATAAATGTTCTCGTAAAGGCTTTTCTTCTGGATTATATGTCGCAATCAGAAGAGGTTTGCAAGGGTGCTGAAAACTAATCCCCTCCCGTTCAATAATATTGCGTCCCTCGGTTAAAACGGATAGTAACTGATTCGCAATTTGGTCATCGAGGAGATTAATTTCATCAATGTAGAGAACGCCGCGATGGGCTTGGGCTAACAGTCCAGGTTGAAAGACCGTTTTTCCTTCTCGCACTGACTTTTCTACATCCACTGAGCCCAGTAAGCGATCTTCTGTCACACCGAGGGGAATTTGGACAAAAGGAGCGCGAATCACCTCTGTCGGGATTTCCGTCGTATCACCATAGAGTTTAAACGTATCATCATCCCATTCCTCAGGATTTTGGGGATCACAGTTAGCAATGGAATCTTTAACAATTTCAATGGGTGGCAATAGAGAATGAATCGCCCGCGCCATCACTGATTTTGCTGTCCCGCGTTTGCCAGAGATAGCAATTCCTCCCAGTTTGGGATCAACTGCACCGAGGAGTAACGCCAGCTTGATGGCTTCTTGTCCGACAACTGCGGTAAGCGGAAAGGTATAGTTGGTAGAAGAAGTGGTTAGAGTAGTCATAATACCTATTTTGGCAAATTTTCCGCAGTTTGTTAAGTATGCTTATTCTACTGCAACTTTCTGTATATTCCCCTAATTGAAGTTTCCTTGAATGCAGACCGAAGAAAAGCTATTCTAAGGTAGAAGGAGTGAGTAAATTCCAGTTAGGTGGCGCTTGATGATGTTGCCAGTCATGATCAATGAAATCTAGTTCCTCTAAAGTTTCGGTATCAACTAATAAATAAGTATTTTTAGATTGTTCTGCATAAAATTTTAATTCTTCTGTACTTGCTGGGATAACTTCCCTTTGTGCATAAAAATTCAAAGAAGGTCGTTCCTCAGGATAGGAGGTATAAATTGGGGCTTGATCAGGAACATAGTCTCGGATTAACATAGCCACTGGTTGCACAGGATAGGCTTCATTTAATTCCCAGATCCAATGGGGAGAACTGACTAAAAATAGTAAGGATAAATAAGTTCCCCAGACTAACATACTAATAAATTGGGAATCTCGTTTTAGAATTAAAGAACCACTAATTCCTGTGGTCAATCCCACAGTTAAAAAAATTAAAATTAATTCATAGCTGGTTTGTTCTTCTAAGGCATAATAAATACTGATTCCAATTGCACCTAAGCCCAACAGTAGTAACAAAAAGCCCCAATGACGAGGGTAATTGTATTCTTGGGGATAACGTAACACCTCATTTAGAATTGCGCCTGTTATCAATGCTAAAAAAGGGTAAAGGGGCAAAATATACCAGGGTAATCTTGCACTCATTACAAAGACAAAAACAAAATAAAACCCACTGCCTACTAAAGTTAACTTCGCCCAACCCCAGAGTTGTTCTTCCCAAGCGAAACGTAGTCCCGCAATAGTAAAAATTAGCCATGGTAGGAACTGAAGTAAGTGCAACCAATGATACCAAGGGCGATTACTATCACCTACTGATTCCCAAATTGGTTGGAAAGATTGAAAAAGTATCTCTGTGTCTAGCAATTGATCTTGATAATGAAACCAGTGAATTCCATAGCAAGCAATTGCCGGTAAACAGCCAATGAAAATACCTCCCCAAAAATAGAAACTCCTTAATAAGCGTGGGGTATCCCAAGCTAGAAAGCCAAACGCAATACTTGCTAGTAAGACTGCTATGATTCCTTGAGTGAGAGAAATAAGGCTTAAACTTAATCCAATGCCTAAACACCAACGTAAATCACGGCGCGATCGCAGCAAAGACCATAATAATAAAACCTGAAAGGCAATTAAAGCCCCTCCTAACATGGCGAAACGCCCATTACGGACTAATGGTAAACTGGTTAAATAAACTAATGTGGACAATAAAGCTGGTTGTCGAATGATGAAAAGTTCTCTTCCCACGCCATAAAATAAAGGGACAGAGATCGTCATTAACAGCGCAATAGGCAAGCGAGCTGCTGTTTCATTGATACCAAAAAGTCGATAGAAAAGAGCAATAAGATTGTGTACTAACGGTAGTTGCTCAAGATAAGGTTCTCCCCACAGAGTTGGAAATAACCAGCGATCGCTGTTTTCAGGTGCATTAATGATCTCTCGGGCCACTTGCGCGATCGTGCCTTCATTCCAATCTCGAAGCGGCAAATTGCCTAAGTTAATCGTAAATAATAATAACCCTGCCAGTAACAGGGTAATTACAATTAACTTTTCAGTCCAAGGATAAGGATTAGGAAGACGGTTAGTTGAGCCATCCCCTGCAAATGTTTGTCGATCCATAACTAACAATAATCACACTCACCTTTTCTCCCACTCTCCCTATCTGACATGACATATTCCCCCTCACGACTAGAAGTTAGTTTGTGCGTCGATACTGCTGATAAGCAGCAAAGAATAAGCCAGCTAGCGTAACAAAAATTAAGCCAAGTACGATTCCGAGTAATAGTGGTTCAATCATAAAGGGTTGCTCCTTAAGGAATATTAAATCAATATTTTACATTTTGACATCTTTTCCCCTGAGATTATAGGGTAGGGAACGCCCCAATATCAATTTTTCTCAATTACCTAAGATAGAGGCAAAATAATGCATAACACAAGAAACCAAATTAACGGTAACATTTAGTTAGAAGTGTTTAACAAACTTAATTAAACGTGGAGAGTACAGAAAAGATCGTGGCAGATCAGGCGGCTAAACCAGCAATAGCAACGGTGAAGCAATTGGCAATTGTAATCATTGGAGCTGTGCTTCTAGTTGGGGTTGTGGTGGTTGGCGTGTACCTCTATCGAGTTTCTGATCCCTATGTTCAAGAGGTTTTATCGGTATCGAGTGATCCTGAAAGAGGCAAAGCAATTTTTCAAATTAATTGTGCTGGCTGTCATGGGACAAAAGCTGATGGACATGTGGGTCCCAGTCTTCACAATATCTCAGAACGGAAATCTGAATTAAATTTAATTAATCAAGTCATTAGTGGCGATACTCCACCTATGCCTAAGTTTCAACCAGATCCTCAAGATATGTCAGATTTATTAGGGTATTTAGAAACCCTTTAACCTTGATAGAACTGCTGGGCATAAAATTGAGCATAACGAGATCGCTCTGCAAGGAGTTGTCCATGAGTTCCTGTTTCAATAATTTTGCCATTTTCTAAGACAAAAATGCGATCTGCTCCACGTACTGTTGCGAGACGATGAGCAATAATAAAAACAGTGCGATCTTTGAGTAATCGATCTAAGGCTTCTTGAACCAGTGCTTCTGATTCGGAATCAAGAGCAGAAGTGGCTTCATCTAAAATAAGGATTGTGGGGTCAAGTAAAACAGCCCGCGCGATCGCGATTCGCTGTCGTTGTCCGCCAGAAAGATTAACCCCTCGTTCTCCCACATAAGTATAATACCCCTGAGATAATTGAGAAATAAACTGATGAGCATTGGCAATTTTGGCTGCTTCTTGGATAGTTTCTAAAGGCTTGTTAGGTTGTCCAAAGGCAATATTGTCTGCAATTGTCCCAGAAAATAAGATCGTTTCTTGAGGAACAAGGGCAATTTGACCACGTAAACTATTGAGTGTGACCTCTCGAATGTTGATTCCATCAATGAAAATATTGCCCTGTTGAGGATCGTAAAACCGAAGAAGTAAATTTACTAAACTGGTTTTTCCCGCTCCAGAACTTCCAACTAAGGCGATCATTTCTCCAGGATCAACGGTGAAATTAAGATCTTTTAATACCCATTCCTTAGTTTGAGAATAAGCGAACCAAACATGATCATATTTTATTTTTCCTTGTACACTGGGAAGCGCGATCGCGCCATCTTGTTCTTTTTCTCGTGGCTGCACCCTCATTAACTCAAATACTCTCCCCACTGACGCTTCCCCCTGCTTAAACTCATTGTAATTAGCGGTGGTAATCGAAATAGGATCAATAAGCATTAAAACCGCCGCCCCATAACTGATAAACTCACTGGTACTCAAATTACCAGCAGCAATTTGCCATCCCCCTAACAAAAACAGTAGTAAAACAGCTAAGGCTTCTAAAAATCCCACAATCGGAAATTGAATTGCCTTTAAGCGTTCGGTAGCATATCTGGCTTTACGATTTTGTTCGGCTTCAGCACAAAATTTATTAAAGGTGTAATCCTCGGCAGCAAAGGCTTTAATTAAACGGATCCCACTAAACACTTCCGTTAAACTTGAGGAAAGATCAGCAATATAATTTTGACTCCGTCGAGAGAGGGTTTGCACTTTTTCACCAAACCAAGTGACAATAAAAGCGATCACAGGAGCAATTACCATTAAAGCAAGGGTTAACTGCCAATTAAGATAAATCACATAGATAAAAATCGCTATTAACTGTAAAAGACTAGGAACAAATTGCTGGAAAAACTTGTTCACCACTTCCCCTACACGATCAATATCTTCTGTGAGACGATACGATAAGTCGCCAGTGCGAGTAGCTTCAAAGTAATCAATGCTCAGAGTTTGCAAATGTTGATAGACACTTGTTCTCACCTGATAGGCAATATTAAGCGCTGCCTTTGCCATGATTGAGTCTTGCCCATATTGTGCCACCTTCTGAACAAGGAAAGTCAGGGCAATCAGCCCAGCCAATTGAGCACTACGAGCCACATCCCCTTCTCCTACCGCCGTAGAAATTAATCCTGCTAATGAAGCTAGAACTGGCCAAAGACCAACAAAAACGACGGTACAGACAAGAGCTTGACTAATGGTAATAAATTCTGGACGAAGATAGGGCAACAGTTGCCAATAAGAAAAAGGTTGTTTCAAGGGTAAAGTTAAAACGACTCCATTAACAATTTTATTGGGGGGTTCTGATCGCATCTAAGATAACACTAATTAGAATAGGGATGTCCCGGCGGATTTTGTTTGCAAACAAGGAATAGATGACCAAGAACTATTGGCAACACTAATGCCCAAGTGCTTCTCAGTAGTCAGGTTGTAGTGTTGTTACTTCTGTTAATTTTTTATTGTCTTCGTTATGAATCTATTTAATAAAATAAGTTTCTAAAAGGTTGATCTATGGTAATTAGTCGAGATATTGAGATTGCAAAGTATATTGATCATGCCCTGCTTAATCCAGCAGCAACGGTAGAAGACGTGCAACGATGCTGTAATGAAGCGTGGCAACATAATTTTCCGACAGTTTGTGTCTATCCCACGGCGGTACGACAAGCAAGAGACTACTTACAGGGAAAATTGCAACAAGTCTGTACGGTAATTGGGTTTCCTACAGGGGCAACCACCACAGGGGCTAAATTGTATGAAGCCCAAGAAGCGGTGGAAAATGGGGCAACAGAATTAGATGTGGTGATTAATCTCGGTTGGCTAAAATCAGGAGATGCCAATCGGGTGAATAAAGAAATTGCTCAAATTTGTGAGGAAACTGGGGTAACTGTAAAGGCGATTATTGAAACAGGATTATTAAATCAGGAAGAAAAACAATTAGCAGTAGAAGCCTGTTTAGATGCGGGAGTTGCCTTTATTAAAACTAATACTGGCTGGTTTGGAGGCGCAACCGTTGCTGATGTGGAGTTAATTCGCGAAATTAGTGGCGGACAAGTGGGGATCAAAGCCTCAGGAGGGATTCGGGATGTTCAAAGCGCGATCGCGCTCATTGATGCTGGGGCAAACCGTCTTGGTACCTCTCGGGGCATACTTTTACTACAACAACAGAAAAAAATGGGCTTTTCAGAGGATGCCGGTAAGTAGGATTTCCCTGCTATGGTGAAGAGTGTGGTTTAATTGTGTCAGCATGAGTCAAACCTATCAAGTAACGGGCATTAACTTAAAAGGGATGCCTATGGGAGAGCGCGATCGGCTATTAACGATTCTGACCCCAGAATATGGGCTGATTCAAGCTGTTGCTGGGGGAGCGCGAAAATATCAGTCGCGATTACGGGGTCGTAGTGAATTATTTGTGGTTAATCAACTGCTACTAGTAAAAGGGCGTTCCTCCCTTTATCGCCTGACACAAGCAGAAACGCAACACACTTACTCTCAACTTAGTCAAAATTTGGGTAAACTTGCGATTAGTCAATACTTAGCAGAAATTGTCCTTTGCTTTGCCCTTAGTGAGCAACCGCAAGCGGAACTTTTTGCCCTGTTTTGCGAACATTTACACCGTATTGAAAATGCTTATGTCACTAGCCATAACCAGACAGAAACCCTCCTCCCCTTACTCAATCAAGGTATTTTTCATCTTTTATCCTTAGCCGGCATTGCCCCCCAATTGAACTACTGTTGCCTAACCCAAACGCCGTTGATGATTAATGAAGGGGATCCACAATGGTGCATTGGTTTTAGTTACCAGGCTGGAGGGATTATTTCCCCACAGGAAGAAATTCAGCATTCCCCATTGGTCAATCATGTCCTTAATGTTGGACAATTAAAATTATTGCAGCAGTTATCGCAATCGCAACTTCCCCATGGGTTAACAAAAGAAGTGGCTAATTTGCAGACCATAGAAAAATTACTAAGAAATTATACTCAATATCATTTTCATCGTTCAATTCGAGCAGCTAGTCTAGTTGATACCTTATTTAATGCCCACTCAGGTGTTGCCAATTCGATAAATTACCCATATAAAAATGAAGCTATCAGAACAAGAACAAGCTAAAACAACAGAAGATACCACTAATAACACAGAAGCACCCCTTTCTCAGTCAGAAGAGAACACTCAAGGCTTTCTTCCGGTGCTTAAAAATTATCGCTTTTTAACGCTTTGGAATGGTCAAATTTTTTCCCAACTCGCGGATAAAGTGTATTTAGTGTTAATGATTGGCATCATTGCTAGTCATTTTCAACGCCCGGATCAAACGATTAGCGGTTGGGTATCAGCGATTATGATTGCCTTTACCATCCCGGCAGTTTTATTTGGATCGTTAGCCGGAGTTTATGTTGATCGTTGGTCGAAAAAATTGGTTTTAGTGGGAACTAATCTGGTGCGTGGACTTCTAGTTTGGTCAGTTCCAGCACTACTTTACTTATCTCAAGACTTATCTCCTTGGTTTAATTTACCTGTAGGTTTTTGGATATTATTAATTATTACCTTTTTAGTTTCCACCCTTACTCAGTTTTTTGCCCCTGCTGAACAAACGGCAATTCCTCTATTAGTGAAACGGAAAAACCTGCTTCCGGCAAACTCTCTTTACACAACTACCATGATGGCTTCAGTGATTATTGGTTTTGCTGTAGGAGAACCGTTATTAGGTTTAACTGAAACCTTTACCAACTGGTTAGGATTAACTTGGGATTTTAGTAAAGAATTAGTTGTGGGAGGGGGCTACGCGATCGCGGGATTAATTTTAATTCCTCTCAATCTCACAGAAAGCCCCCAAAGTAAAGAAGAAAAACCCCATGTTTTTCAAGATATCTGGGAAGGCATTCAATACTTACGCCAAAATCATCGCGTGCGTAACGCCATGGTACAGTTAGTAATTTTATTCTGTATTTTTGCCGCCTTAGCTGTTTTAGCGGTGCGTTTAGCTGAAACGTTACCTAACTTAGAATCAGACCAGTTTGGCTTTATTTTAGCCGCTGGTGGTGTTGGCATGGCAGTGGGGGCAGCATTCCTCGGTAACTGGGGACAACGCATCTCACGGCGACAATTAGGCTTATGGGGGTCATTTGGCATGGCAGGTTCTCTAGTGGGATTAGCCTTGTTTACTACGGATCTCACCTTTTCCTTAATTATTACCACATTATTAGGCTTTTTTGGGGCATTAGTGGGGATTCCCATGCAAACCACTATCCAAGAAGAAACCCCTGAAAGTAAACGCGGAAAAGTCTTTGGATTACAAAATAATGCGGTAAATATTGCCTTAAGTTTACCCCTAGCTTTAGCCAGTGTTGCTGAAACCATTTTTGGCTTAGAAGCTGTGTTATTAGGATTAGCAGCAACAGCCATTGTCGGTGGTATTTTAACTTGGTATATTTCCCAGACAGGAGGCAAAAATTGACAAGTAACAGTTAATAACTGAAAATTCTTTATTAGTTATTGATTACTGTTATGGTGGTCGATCACTGATAGCTGATCACGTCCACTTTTAAGTTTGAGTTATATGCACATCGCTTGGCTAGGAAAAAAGTCGCCTTTTTGTGGGAATGTTACCTATAGTCGTACGATTACTAATGCCTTAATTGAACGAGGCTATGATGTTAGCTTTCTTCACTTTACCCAAGGAGAAGCTGACTCTCAAGAATGGCCAGATTTTACTGAGGTATTTTTACCCTGTCTTTATAAATCTCAGGTTTATACTATTCCCACATTAGGTTCTAGCCACCGATTGCGCCAAAGTTTAGAAAAACTTAAGCCTGATCTGGTTCATGCTTCTCTCACCCTTTCGCCACTAGATTTTCGATTGCCAGAAATTTGTCGATCCCTCAATATTCCTCTGGTGGCAACTTTTCACCCTGCTTTTGATAAAAAACTTCGCAATCTTAAGTCAAGTACCCAACTTCTTACTTACCAACTTTATGCCCCATTTCTTGCCCATTATGATCGCGTGATTGTTTTTTCTCGCCTACAACGGGATTTATTGGTACGTCTTGGGGTTCCAGAAGAGACTTTAGCCGTTATTCCCAATGGCATTGATGAATCCAAATATTCTCCTGGTCAGTCTAATTTTAAGGAGTCGATTGGGGCAGAACGTCTATTTGTGTATCAAGGACGAGTTTCTACGGAAAAAAATGTTGAGTCTTTATTAAAAGCCTGGAAGCATTGTGAATTAGGAGAAACTTCAAAGTTAGTCATTGTTGGTGATGGTCCCTTAGTAAGTTCTCTCAAGCCGTTTTATAACAAACGTCATGGGGTGATTTGGTTTGGCTTTGTAGCTAATGAAGAAAAACGCATTGAAATTCTGAGGGCTGCAGATGTGTTTATTCTCCCCTCTTTAGTAGAAGGATTATCATTATCTCTATTAGAGGGAATGGGGTGTGGAATTGCTTGTGTCGCCACTGATGCTGGTGCAGACGGAGAAGTATTAGAAGATGGGGCTGGGGTTGTTTTAAAGACCAATCGCGTTACGGCTCAACTAAAAACCTTATTGCCTGTTCTAGAAGAACATCCCGAATTAACGAAACTTTTAGGAGAAAAAGCCAGAGCAAGGGTTTTAGATCGCTATACCCTTCAAAATAATATTTCCCAATTAGAAATACTTTATCAAGAAGCAATTAAGTCTTATCAAGAATCTTTAATGAATCGCAATTAACCTATGTTGTATCCTTGTGCTGGGGACTCCCAATCTAGTCTATAGAAACTTATCTTATTGCGCTCTGCTATACCAGCGCATAATCGCTTTCCCTAAACGATAAGGATCATGGCGAACATGACCAATTTTGGGGTCTTCAAACATAACATTAGCAAGCACTAAGCGACGCTTTAGGCTTCTAATTGCTTCTCGATCTACATAAACCGGATGAGAAAGTTCTTCGGCGTAACGTTGTAGGCTAGTAGGGTTAGGAGAACGGCTCTGGGCTAAAACGGCTTTGAATAAAGGATGGGGAGACACCTGATCAATGGCACGAATATGATCTGAGACGGTATAGTCATCAGTTTCCCCAGGTTGGGTCATAATATTACAGATATAGAGGCTGGGAGCTTGACTGCGTTGCAAGGCTTGACGAATTTCGGGAACTAGTAAGTTAGGAATAATACTGGTATAGAGGCTTCCGGGGCCAATTAAAATTAAATCCGCTTCTTCAATGGCTTTTACTGCTGCTGGTAGGGCTGGTGGGTTTTCAGGATAACACCCTAAATGACGAATTTTGCCCCCTGCTTCTGTAATTTGTGATTCCCCTTCAATAATTTGCCCATCTTCCATTTCGGCAACTAATCGCATATCAACTAGGGTGGCCGGTAAAACTTGTCCGCGCACCGCTAATACTTTAGAACTAGCAGAAATGGCTTGCTCTAAGTCTCCCGTTACATTATTCATTGCTGAGAGAAAAAGATTGCCAAAACTATGTCCTGTTAACCCTTCTCCTGCACTAAACCGATATTGGAATAATTCAGTGAGTAGCTTTTCTTCATCAGCAAGGGCGGCTAAACAGTTACGAATATCCCCAGGGGGAAGCATTCCCTGTTCTCGCCTTAGTCTTCCAGAAGAGCCGCCATCATCAGCCACAGTGACAATAGCAGAAATATTCGCGCTGTAGGTTTTAATGCCTCGCAAGAGCGTAGAAAGTCCAGTGCCGCCTCCAATAGCAACAATTTTGGGACCTTTAACTAATTTACGATGGGTGGTGAGAACATCAATGAGTTCTTTATCTTGATCAGGGTTCAGCACTTCTGAAATAGAACCCACGGTGCGAGATTGTCCCCAAAAGATTAAGAATAATCCTAACAAAAGCGCGATCGGGCCAGAAATATAACTAGGAACAAATGTGGCAATGGTTTCTAAAAAACCTGATATGAGCTCAATGAAAAAGAAAATGGGAGTTAATTGCGCCCATATCGCGAGTCCGAGACTGGTTAATAGCACGCCTAAAATGCTGATAAATAACCAGCGTTTGATAAAAATGCCTGGGGCAAGCCACATAAACCAGCGATTGAGACGACGACTGCGCGAACCTATTTTTACAGATTTTGCAGGTTTCTTCTTTTGGAACTGACGGCGCAATCGTTTGATCAGCGGATTTGCCATAACGATATCTTTTCAGATTCAGGTGTAAGTCTAGCAACACTTTAGCCTAGTTAGCTCCTCTCGTCACGTTATCTAGGGGGAGTTTCCTTTCTTCACATTTTTTAATGGTGCGACAATTGCTTCTTATGGGAGGTGTTGTCATTAATCTTCCCATTGATGAAGGTTAGTTTTAGTGCTATGGGGAAGGATTATTTCCTTTCCCTTTTTCTAGTTAAAGACTCAGTTATTTGGTGAGTTATGAAACCCAAGTTCTCAACCCTAATTTTCTTAACCTTACTCTCAGCGTTGCTACTGACTCCTTTTGTGTTTAGTCCCTCACGGGGTGACAATCGTGTTGTAATCGCCTCAAGCGCTGACGTAGAGAGTCTTTTATAATAAAAAGATCAGGCTACGCGATCGCGCTAACTGTGCGATCGCAGAAACCAAAATGAACTTAAAAAATGCTACCAAAATTATATCGCAATCACCTTGCTAATCGACTCACTCGTGCCCAATTATTAAGCCTAGAAATCTGGGTATGGCTGTTACAAGTTCATAAAAATGTGAAAATCGAAAAACTAGCTGCGTACTATCCTTTACCGATTAAGTATGAAAGTCGTCGCCGTCGTCTTCAAAGATTTCTAGTGCTTCCTTCCCTGTCCATGGCCCTAATTTGGTTTCCAATCATTAAAGAAATTATTAAACTCATTCACCCAAGTAATCAACCTCTTTACTTAGCTTTAGACAGAACGCAGTGGCAAGATAAAAACTTGTTTGTTGTCGCCTTCATTCATCAGAAACGAGCTCTTCCCATTTATTGGCAATTTTTATCAAAGAAAGGAGCCAGTAATTTAAAAGAACAAAAAGCTTTACTCAAACCGATTTTGAAACTTCTGAGAGGTTATCGATTAATCATTTTAGGAGACCGTGAATTTCATAGCATCGAGCTGGCTAAATGGTTACGGAGAGAGAAAGTGGGCTTTGTTCTGCGTCAGAAAAAAGACCGAAACATTCAAGTCAAAGGAAAAGATTGTCAATCTCTTAGTTGCTTCGACTTTCAACCAGGAGACTCTCATTTCTTTCCTAATATAAAAGTGGGTAAAAACGGATTCGGTCAATTTTCTGTTGCCGTTAAATGGAAAAAGAAATACCGAGGAAGTGTCGAAAAAGAGCCTTGGTATCTTCTGACTAATCTTCCCGATCTCGACTCGGCAATCAAAGCTTATCAAAAGCGTATGGGAATCGAAGCCATGTTTAAGGATTGTAAGATCGGAGGTTATAATTTAGAAGGCTCTAAGGCTTCAGTAAAAAGACTAAGTAATTTGGTTTTGTTGTGCGCAATCGCGTACACGGTCTCCAGTTTAAAGGGGCAATCCATTCGGTTCAAAGGTCAACAAGAATATCTCGGTCGTCTGAGAACAGTGAAGCAAAAAATGACGAAAAATAGTAATTTCTTAATCGGCTTATATGGTCAAACTTGGATCATCACTCAGATTTTTGTCAAAAATTGGGTAGAAGAATTGATGAGTCTTAATCGCAATAAGTTTCCCTTTTATCAGAAAGGGTTAAGAGCTATGGAACTTATACAGCAAGGGGCTTAAGCCAGTCGTCACCCCTTGAGGTTTAGTCCACTGTATATGCCAATCTTGCGAGAAGAGAGTTTTAATTGGTATTTATTTTTACAAGGAAATGTTTATAAGCAAATCACTGGATATGTGGCGTTATTCTTTGTTGTTTTAGAAATGGTTTTAACTTTAAGAAAACGCGGTCGCGGTTGGAAAATTAAAATTGTTTTACCGGGATCAATGCAGTTTTGGCGAGTTTTACATATTTTTATGGGAGTTGCTTTAGTAGCAGTCACAGCAGTCCATACAGTAGGTGTGAGAGGATTAAATTTTAATGCAGCTTTTTTATGGGTCTTTTTTGGCGTGAGTTTATCAGCTTTAGTGGGAGTTGTAGCGGAAACAGGGGTGGTTGAATCATCAAAACGGTATTTTAAGTTATTACCTTTTATTGGGGGTCAAGGGGTACAAAAAGGAGCTTTAATTCGCAATTTACGGGCAGTTTGGTTATCAACTCATATCTTTTTAGTTAGTGCTTTTATTGTGATGCTTGGGTTTCATATTTTTTTGGCGTATTATTATCAATAAATCATGCGTGCTTATAGTGTTTTTTTATCTTTAATTATCTTTAGTTTCGGGATTTTCAATTTTTGGCAAACGGAAACAGAATCCCCTTCAGCATTAAAAGGATTTGTCACCTTACAGGAAATGGCAGAGGAGACAATTTCTTATGAAGAAGCCTTAACTAATTCTAAGCCCACTGTGGTTGAATTTTATGCTGATTGGTGTAGCACTTGTCGCGCGATCGCGCCTACTCTTTTTAAATTGCATCAACAATATCCCAATGTCAATTTTGTCATGCTTAATATTGACAAACCCCAAGCAAGTAAGCCGATGAAAACTTATCAAGTAACAGGTGTTCCTCACTTGGTCTTTTTAAGCGAGAATCAAACCGTAGCAGAAACCTTTACGGGGAAAGTACCGAAGCCAATTTTGAAAGATGTGTTTTTATCTCTTTCAAGATCTTAAGGCACATTTAAAGCCCCATTCTCTTTTAAGTATCTTTTTTGGTCTGCTGTCAGTCCTTGAGCCTTACTAAAAACAGCATTAGCCACAGAAGTATTGGAAAATGTCGCACCATGCCAAACTGTATTTTCTAAATTTGCCCCTTCTAAATTTACCCCTGTTAAATTAACTTTAGATAAAGTTGCCCCTTCAAAATTAGCCCCAAATAGAGATGAATTAGTAAAATCAACATCTGATAACTGGGCTTGCTGAAAAGTAGCTTCCTCTAACTCTGTTTGACGACATTCAATGCGAGTTAGGGACTTGCGAAAAAATGAATTACCCAGGAAACTAGAAGAGATGATATTGGTAAAAAGAGGATGCAAGAGTTAAACGAACAGTTCAAAAGAACTCTTAAAGATGCAGCGAGAAAATTAACAGGAGAGAAAAAACGAGTGTTTGTCGCTCAGGTGTGCCTTGACTACTTTCAAGGTTCAGCCCGTCGGACAGAAAGGCAAATGGGTTGGGGGAGAGTGTGTGTTCAAAGAGGTCTTGACCATCTGGAAAGGGGAATCTCCTATCAGGACAAGTATCAGGAGCGGGGTCGGAAAAAAAGCGAAGAAAACTTGCCCAATTTAGGAAAGGAGATTCGCGACCTAGTAGAGGAACAATCTCAAGCCGACCCAAAATTCCAAACCACATTTCAGTATAGCCGCATGAGTGCTCAAGCGGTGAGAAATGCTCTGATTAGGGAAAAAGGATACAGCGATGAACAATTACCAACCCGACAAACAATTGGAGCAATGTTAAATCGCCTCGGCTACCGTTTAAAAAAACCTTAAAAACCAAGCCATTGAAGAAAATCCCTGAAACTGATGCTATTTTTGAACAAGTGGCAACAGCTAATCAAGCGGCCGATGATGACCCAACCGTCTTACGCATCTCAATTGACTCGAAAGCCAAAGTCAAACTAGGAAACCTCTCACGGGGTGGGAAAGACCGTCGCCAAGCTCCCCCTCAAGCCGATGACCATGATACTCAATGGCACACGACTCTACTTCCCTTTGGGATTCTTAACCTCCGTACAGACAACTTAGCTCTTTACATGAGTGAGTCCCCTGAAACCTCAGATTTCATTGTTGATTGTCTAGAGCACTGGTGGAAAAGCAATCAAGGAAACTTTCCCGAGGTTAACACCTTAGCCATTAACTTGGATGGCGGCAGTGCTACCCGTTCCAATCGCACTCAGTTCATCAAAAGGATTGTAGAATTTTCTCGTCATTACCAGCTCCAGATTCGCTTAATTTACTATCCTCCCTATCATAGTAAATACAATCCCATTGAGCGTTGTTGGGCTGCCCTTGAACAATTCTGGAACGGAGCGATTCTGGACTCTATTGACACGGCTCTGAGATGGGCAAGTAAGATGAGTTGGAAAGGTTCTCAGCCTGTGGTTCACCATGTCACTAAGCTTTATCAAACTGGTGTCAAAGTTGACCCTGAGTCTTTAGCAGACTATCGGGTTGATTGGTATCCTTCAGAATCTCTGCCCAAATGGTCAGTTACTGTTGGTTCGTTCTGATGGGTATTCTTTTTTCTTGCAAGTCCCTTAATTGTGCTTTAGCAAAACTTGCCGTAACTAAACTAGAATTTTCAAAATTAAGCTTTTCCAATTTTCCCCCAGTAAAGTCAGTTCCTTGCAAATTACTATCAGGCAAAATAATCCCTGACCAATTAATATTAATACAACTCGCTTGTCTTAAAATAATTTGCGTAAAATTACTTTCTTGGAATTGAGTTTTCACAAGATTAGCTTTTTGGAAATTAGCTTGTGTAAAATTGATTTGTTGTCCCTTTGCTTCTTCTAAATTCGCCTCAGTAAAATCAGCACATGATCCTTCTACGCCTGTAAAATTAGTTCCTGCTAATTGCGCTTTTAAAAACAGAGCTTCCCGAAAAATTGCCCCTTCGCAGTTTGCTTGAATTAAACTCGCCTTGCTAAAATTTGCCGCATTAAAACTCCCTTGAGACAGATTAGCCCGAATTAAAACAGCACGACTAAAATCTGTTCCTTGACAGCGAGCCTTCGCTAAATTGGCGGTTCGTAAGTAAGCACTAAAAAACTGTCCGCCACTGAGTTGTGTACCTTCAAGATTAATATTACTTAACTCAGCATAAGCCAAGGATTGTCTTAATTCAATTTTATGAGTAACCTCTTCTGGAGTAATAAGCGTCATAATAGTAGGGGCTAAATGAACAAAATTAATGATGCCATAAATAGTCAGCCAGTGCATCCTCTGTTTCAGTATCAGATTCCACAAAAACAACAGATCGCTGCGTAAATGGAATATCCTCTAATCGCCTTTCAACACGGTTGGGAATCCCATGACCATAGATAATATGTCCTTGACCTGCAATCACTAAAATTTGTTGTTCAGGATTATCTTGATAAGACTCTGCTACCTTTTCTGCCATAGTTTCATCCCAGAGAATTTGGGCGGCAATAAAGTTTTCAGGATTACCACTTCTCCCATGACTATGATGTTGATCAAAAACTTCCTCTAGCATTTCCCGATACTCGGGGTTATCATCAGTGCGAATTTCCTCGCGAGGGGGAATATAACGAAAATCATCCCCTTCTAAACTGTCTAATCCTTGGGATGAGACTTGGCGAGTAATTTCAGTGGGAGTATTCAGTGCAAGAACAGGTAAATCATTTTCTTGGGCAAATCGCAGGAGAGGGGCATAATAAGACCAAGGAAACCCCCAACGTTGATCATATTGGGTTTGTTCTCGTAGTTCCTCTTCGTTGATTTCCCCGTCTAAATAGCGATCAATTGCCCCTTGAAAGGGACGTTGGAACATTTCTAAGGCAATGGTAACGTCCTCATTTTCCTCATGGAGGGCTTCTAAAATTTTTAATTGTGCTTCGTGATCTTGAGTGCGATCATGGACTTCTCCCAGATAGACAATATCGGCTTCGGTTAATTCTTGGATAATCTCTTGATGTGATAAGTCTTGGGAAGCGATAGGAGACATTTCACAAGCGGTGCTAAATAAAATGACTCCTAACGACCAAAATAGAGGGCTATAAAGTTTCATCAGCTAGACTTTAACTAAAACTTCGTTATCTTCGGTTTTCACTTCATAATTGGTTAAATCCGTTTGTGCTGGCCCATCTACCAGTTCCCCTTCTAAGGTAAACTGAGAGTCATGACAAGGACAAGTGAGGGTTTCGCCATTATCATCGAGACTAACGGCGCAGCTTTGATGAGGGCAAGTGCGATCAAGAGCAATTAACTCTCCCTCTGCATTGCGAAGGACAATTACACCTGTCGTGCTATCGGTTAAGCTACCTTCTGCTTCTAGTTCATCTACTGTCCCGATTACTTGAAACTCATTTGAGGTTTCTTCTTGGTCAGAATTTGCTCCAGTTTCAGCATTGCACCCCACTACTGAGGTAACAATTGCGCCCATGGTCATCCAACCCATAAATTCTCGTCGTTTCATGTTCATGTCAATAGACTCCTGTTTAATTCCAATTAAATGCTAAGAGTAACTGTTGATAAATCCTAATTGATCTCATTTAAGATCATCTTCAGACAGCGAGGCTTGTTTCATAAAGTAACGGAGTAGTCCAAGTTTTAAGTCCTTGTTCCCGTGAATTGGAACTGAAATTCGAGTAGTTTGACCAGGTTTACAGTAAATGTGATGACTCCCCTTTACTCTCAGTAAATGCCATCCATGCTTTTCTAGAATCTTGGCAAATTCTTTTCCAGAAATGGACTTCATATGGCAATTTCCATAACTCGGCTTTTGTCATCCATTTCAAGGGATTCAATATCAACCGATAAGCAACCTTCTACCGCTTCATAGAGATTTTGTAATAACTCCTCAAAATTATCCCCCTGTGTTCCACAGCCAGGAATGGCAGGAACTTCTGCCCAAAATCCTCCTTCTTCCGCTTCATGAATCACGACTTTTAATCTCATTGGCTTATCTCCCAATTTTTATTCAACAGCCTTCAGTTCTTCATCTAAGTTTACAAAAGAAGTGGTTACATTTGCTTGTAAGCGACGACGAAGTGAAACTCGGATATAGGTTGCCAGAACAAACACTAAATCTAGCAATACCAGACTACCGATAATTAATTCTGATCCGCCAGTGGAAAAACCATAGCTGTGTAAGCCTGTTCCAAGGATAAAGTTAACGCCATACCACGCCATTAAAACGGTATTAAAGCAAATGACACTGACGACTGCCATGCCAAAGTTTTTCAGCCATCCTGCTAGGCGACCATGGAGGGGAACGAGATAGGATAAGAGGGCAATTAACGCCCATGTTTCTTTAGGATCCCAACCCCAAAAACGTCCCCACGCATAATGCGCCCAAACGCCTCCAAGAATTACCCCTGTGGTGAGGAGTAAAACCCCTACTTGTAAAACGCGGTAGTTTAATTGGGAAAGGTAATTAATCCGTTCTACTTTGGGCGTATTAAACCAATATTGTCCGAGAATGAGATGTCCTAATCCAAAGGCAAGGAAAAAGCTGGCATAACCGAGGGTAATGGTGGGAACATGAACACTAAGCCAGAAGTTATCTCTTAAGACGGGAACAAGGGGAGAAATTGTGGGATCAAGTACCGCAGGTAAATTATCTGCTAGCAGTAAACAAACGACGGATAAGGGGGCGGCTGCTAGTAGATAGTAACGGGGACGGTAAATTAATTCCAACAGAAGCCCGATCGCGGCAATTCCTAAGGCTACCCAGATCACAGATTCATACATATTGGTAACGGGAGGTCGCCCTGCAATTTGCATCCGTTCGATAAAGCCATAGCTTTGAACACCTAAACCAGCAACAAAAATTCCGATTGCCCCCCAATACCATTGAAACGAGGGAATCATCGTTACCAGTAACATCACTCCTAGCGCGATCGCGTAAAGTTGCCACGCCTTACCAAATGCCCCAAATTCAGCAAATTTAACTTCTCTTGCCATCGTTTCTAACTCAGGATAAACTTGGGGGCTTAAATTCTGTAACGATGTGTGTAACTCACTCGCGATTGATCCTAATGTATTCAGTTGTTGAGGATGCTGATAGTAAGTTTTTTGCAGTGCTTCCCATTGCTGTTGAATGGGGGTAACTGCTTCGCTGGGATAATACTGTTGGGCTTGATCAATACTGACCCAAGTTCCTTTTTTATCACTAGGATGGGGAACAAGAGGTAAGTCTTGCTGACTAACTGTGCTTAACATTAACGCCAGCCGATCTGAAATGGTAAGGGCTTCTCGTTCATTCCGAGTTAAATCTTCCCCTTGTTAATCTTTGGCTTCAGCTTGCAAAACCAGTTCTCGTAATCCAGAGGTAACTAATTCTTGAAAGGTAAAGTATTTTTGTTCGGAATCTAATCCCACTGCTTCTTTTAAGGGGCGATAATTTACGAGAATAAAGGATTCTTGGTTCCAATCCCGATTATTAAACATGAGGGAAAAATAGGTTTCTAGATAATCTAGTTTTTCCCCATTTTCTGTCGTATAAGTTTCTTTGCCATGAATTTGGGTTAAGGTTTCTCGGGCGACAGTATCTAAAGGCTTTTTACGACCATCTAATTGAACCGTTA
This sequence comes from Euhalothece natronophila Z-M001, assembly GCF_007904085.1. GTDB lineage: Bacteria > Cyanobacteriota > Cyanobacteriia > Cyanobacteriales > Rubidibacteraceae > Halothece > Halothece natronophila. The sequence continues at coordinate 1,396,141 of NZ_CP042326.1, read as the reverse complement.
ATGTTTTTAAAGACTCAAGAGGAGAGGACTGAAACTGACTAAACGTAACGAGAATTAATAGTAATCCTAAACTTAATCCAATGATAAATTTTAATAGTTTCATAATTGACTCCTAATTAACATGAATGGCTTCAGTAGCGGTGGATTCTTCTTTCGGTTTCATCGCAGTGACTTGTTTGGAAAGGCTACGTCCATAAAACATAATGACAATGCCTAAAACGACTAAACCTGATCCCCCAAAAGTTAGTGCCGTAACCCAAATGGGTTCTCGTTTAACTTGCAAAGTTGATTGTTCTAAATCTCCAGGGTTCCATGAGGCTTGAGCAATTTTCCATCCTTGATACCAAGTGGGATGATTCATCCAAACTTCTCGCTGCACTTCTTCCTCAGAATTTTTGATAGTAATTTGACTTGTCCACATGGCAACAGATTGACTCCCCTCATTCCGTTCCACAATAAAATCATCTAAATGAATGGTAAAGGGAAGTTGTTTTAAGTTTGGCGTAAATGCAACATAAAAATTACCTTGATTTGTGTTAATTTTTCTCGGTTCTCCCCACTGTAACCACTGCTTTTTTCCTGTAGGCATCTGTACTAATAAACCTGGGGTTTGATTGTCTTGACTAGCAATGGGGATCACGTCTCGTTGAATTTCTGCATGAGGAATGACCTGATTTACCTTAACTTGAAAGTCCGCCCACCCTGTTTTAATGGGATTATTAACTGTTAATTCCCCAGATTGAAATCCTTGAGAACTATTAACCGCATAATACAGTTTCTCTTCAGGGGATACTAAAATTTGAAAATAGGGGGAATCTGCTTTTTGATCAGGGGATAAATATTGATCTAACTTTGAATCTACTTCAATCATTTCTAAAGTTGCCATTCCCAGATCAATTTCCTGATAAGAAATAGGATGTAGGGCTAAGTGGCGAGTTAAATTTTGCCCCATGCGATCGCTGTTTAATTGTAATTGTACGGCTAAGTTATTACTATTCTCTCCTTCTTCAAACCGTACAGTTTGCATCGTATTTTCCGCATACTGTAATAATTGAACATCACCCACAGTGTTGGGGCGAATTTTTCCATTAGGTTTAATAAATAATTCTTGTTGAATTAAATTTTGATCGGGGGTTAAAACTTCTACCACTTCACCGTCAACCCGCATTTGGTTATTACCAGCGCCATCAGTGCGAACTAACAATAAACCTTCTGTTCCCAGATGAATCACTGCTGCTGATCCAGCAATAATGACGATTAATCCCAAATGAGTAATTGCAAACCCAATTTTTCTTGCACCACGCCAAGGATAGCGAGACAGCGCCGAAGCCCCAAGATTAATCGCTAATAAAAACATTAGCCCTCCAAACCAAGGGCTTTTATAAATCATGTCTTGAACGGCGGAAGTGCCAACTTCTGACTCATAAATTGTTGCTCCAATTAAAATTAAAACAATAGCCGTTAATAAGGGGATCGCAAATTTAATTGAACCTAGAAAACGAAAGGAAGCAGTCAACATTAGAAGTATTATTCCTTGGACTTGAAACTTTGCTTCTAGGTTATTTACTTTCTATAAATTATTGTGTAGCTTTAACTACAAAATGATTTTTATGATACAATTGGAGAATGAATTTATTAATCCGTGCGCTAAATAGTTAACATGGGAAAGTGAAGTACGGCAGTTTTCTATATGCAATTAAAAGACGCTCGGAGTTTACCCCCTCAAGCTCAACAAGCAATCCGTAAAAGGGCGGTCATGGCAGTGATTGAGAACAAACGTTCTCAAGGAGAAGTGGCCCAAGAGTTTGGAGTTACTCGTACAGCAGTTAATCAGTGGGTGCAACGTTACCGTCGTGGGGGTGAGACAGCTCTCAAAGCTTGTAAACAAGGTCGTCGTGAGCATCCTACCTTGGCGCGATCGCAGGTAACGACAATTACTCGTCTCATTCGGGATTACAGCCCAGAACAACTACAACTGCCATTTACTCTCTGGACTCGACAAGCCGTATCTCAGCTCATTGAACAATGTTGGGGAATTACTCTTTCTCAAACGACGATTGGTCGTTATCTGCGTCGTTGGGGACTGTCTCCACAAAAGCCTGCCAAATGCGCTCGTGAGCAATGTCCTCACCAGCTTCAGCATTGGTTAACTCATGAATATCCAGCGATTCACAAGCGAGCACAGCAGGAAGGAGCTGAGATTCATTGGGGTGATGAAATGGGATTGCGTTCGGACCATCAAGCAGGGACTTGTTGGTCTGAGGTAGGGAAAACGCCAATTGTAGAAGGAACTGGGCAACGTTTCAGTTGCAACTTAATTTCCGCCCTGACCAATCGAGGAACCCTACGCTTTCAAGTATTTCAAGGGGGATTTAATAGCGATGTCTTTTTGGAATTTTTACGCCGATTAATTCGCTCCAGGGAAAACAAAGTTTTTTTGATTGTAGATCGCCACCCAGTACATCGCTCCCGTAAAGTTCAACAATGGGTAGCTCAACATCAGGATGAATTGGAACTGTTTTATCTTCCCCCCTACAGCCCAGAACGAAATCCCGATGAATTTCTCAATCAGGACATTAAAAGCAATGCTATGAGACGACAAAGACCCCGTAATCGTAATGAACTCATGAAAAGGGTTCGCTCTTATTTATACAGTCTTCAGAAATGTCCCGAACGTATTAGTCGTTATTTTTGGGCTCAGCCAGTTCAATATGCTGGCCTTTAGGTGTTAACTATTTCCTGCACGGATTAATAATTTTATTTTTGCATTAAAGACTCCATATTTACCTTAACGCCTTCTCTTTGTAAAAGTGTTTTCATTAGAATAGATATAGCTCTTTAGTTATTGTACTTTTAGACAGGACGTTAAATTATTATGTCACAAGCCACTTCCCAAGAACTTTTAGAGAAAAGCACCCTAGAGTTAGCGCAGATGTTAGCCGATAAATGCGCGATCGCGCCTAATGACTGGCATCGTCTAAAATCTAATCGTAAAGCCCAAGCCAATCAACACATTACGGCAGCGTTAGTTTATTTACAAACTTCGCAAACAGAAGAAGCCCTCGCCCATCTTCAACAAGCAGTAGGCTGGCTTGATCGCTCCATTTCTGCGCCCCCATGCCCCACTCATGGTCATAAACACTAAGCAGTGACCAGTGATCAAATGACTAATGACTAATGACCAATGACTAATGACAAATGACGAATGACTAAAAACAAATGACAGACCCAATTTTTCAATTAGTTGATGAACTTCCCGAACAAAACATGACAATTCGGGTTCTCAGGGCGTTAGATTTTGTTGTTCCTGGGGAATGGGAAAATACTGTTGGCTTTGAGAATATGATCCGCAAAGTGACAGGGGAAGATGATGAAGAGATAATTCAACAAGTCGGCGATCGCGCTGTCAGATTATTTAATGATGACTCCCAAGGCTATCAATGCGCTCTCTGGTTGTATCAAACCGTTGATCGCAGCGATCGCGCTTTAGCTAGTGCTGCCCTCGCCCATAAAGCAGGGGAACGTATCCCTTTAATGGGATTTTTAAGTAAAATTACTCCGAAAGCGGACAAAGCCCAAACCATTGATCTTGCCCTAAAAACTGTCGTAGAACTGCTTGCGTTTTGCCAAATTAATGGTCTTCCAGGAGATAGTATTGGCGACTTTGTTAACTCCCTTGCTGATTACGGTGGAGAAGAATTAATGCGGATGGCAGCCTTGGTGTGTTTAGATGGATTAATCCCCCTTGGCCCCGATTTTATTCAAAAAGGTGGAGAGATGATCGAAAATCTAAACCCAGGCGAATTAGAAAGTAATGAAACTTTTAAAAATGTCAATGATTTCATACCTGGAGAAGAAACAGAAGAACAATTAGGATTTATTAATGAAGCCTTTAATTCGGTGCAAGGTTGGATGGGAGATTTTGTAGAAAGCAAAGATTTAACGCCGAAAAAAGTAGTTAGTAACTTAGAAAGTTTTGTGGAATTTTCTGATGAACAATTAGACTATTTAGCTGCCTTTTTAGACCTAACTACCAATTATTATGAACATACTGGCACACAAACTATTGCTCGCCGTTTAATTGAGCGTTCCTTTGCTGAAATTTAACTTCAAACCATGCGAATTTATGGGAATCGCCTCTTAAAAACTTTGCCAGGAGACAATACTCGTCCTACCTCAGCAAAAGTTCGAGAGGCTCTATTTAATATTTGGCAAGGAAACCTCAAAGAAGCTCATTGGCTTGATTTATGTGCTGGAAATGGGACAATTGGAGCGGAGGCACTCTGTCGGGGAATTACATATTTAGTCGGAATTGAAAAATATCCTAAAGCCTGTCGAATTATTCAAGAAAACTGGCAAAAAGTAGCAAGTCTAGAGCAAGAATTTAGAGTGCTAAAGGGAGACGTTCAAGAGAAAATAAAAGCGTTACAAGGAGAGGAATTTCATTTTATTTATTTTGATCCGCCCTATGGTAGTGATTTATATGATTCAATTTTAAGGAGTATTGTTGAGCTAAAATTATTAGCAGTAGAAGGGGAAATTGCCGTTGAACATGATCCTAAACAGTGGAATAATCACGAAATTGAGGGGTTAGAGCTAATTCGTCAAAAAAAATATGGTAATACTTATTTAACATTCTTTCAAACGCTATATAGCAATTCTAATTGAGTTTTAAACTTCCATATTAGTTCCCCCATTTAATAAGGGGGGGCTAGGGGGGATCGTAAAATGAGCCTACTTTCACAAAATTTTATTACTCTAATTATTGGTAACTCTCGCCTACATTGGGGATATTTTCAAAATAGACAACTAATAACAACTTGGAATACTAATCATTTAGAGAAAGCAATTACAGACTTACCAACGGCTCTTTTTCCTAGAGAAGTAATAGATGATACCTCCTCTTATCAAGGGGATAATTTTATAAAATCTAACAATTTATTTAGCGTACCGATCCCCCCTTCGCCCCCCTTTATTAAGGGCCGGAGCTTTAGTGAGGATTGGGGGGATCAATTTTCACTTAACAATCTCCCTGTTTATATCGCTTCAGTTGTTAGCAAACAAACACAACTTTGGGATGACTATCCGCATAAAAAAATCATTACCCTCGAAGACATTCCCCTTACTAATACTTATGCAACATTAGGAGTCGATCGCGCTTTGTGTGTTTATGGTGCTGGAGAAACTTATGGTTATCCTGTCTTAGTAATTGATGGGGGAACGGCTCTTACCTATACGGCGGTTGGAAAAGAATATAATTTTCTAGGTGGAGCAATTTTACCTGGATTGCGATTACAATTGAGAGCGTTAAACCAAAACACTGCAGCCCTACCACAAGTGAGCTTACCTGATACATTACCACAATTATGGGGAGATAGCACCAAAAGCGCGATCGCGAGTGGTGTTATTCACACAATCATCAGTGGGATTGATAACTATCTTACCGCTTGGTGGGAGCAATTTCCCCAAGGAAAAGTTATTCTAACTGGTGGCGATGGCTTATTACTGCAACAATTTTTGCAAGAAAAATCTCTATTTTGTGGTAATAAAACACTTGTTGATCAAACCCTTATGTTTCAAGGAATGGCAAAACTTATAACGAATCACTTATGCAGAACCTAATTAAATCTGATTTCAGCCTTGCTACCTTCTTTGTTTTACTATGGAACTCTGGTTTCATTGGCGCAGAATTTGGTTTACCTTACGCTGGCACATTTACCTTATTATTCTGGCGATACAGTCTTCTGACCTTAATTTTATTAATTTATCTCATTTACTCTAGACAATTAGTATTACCTGAAATAAAAACCATTACTCATGTTTCCATCGTGGGAATCTTAGCTCATGGCGTATGGTTAAGTTGTGCTTTACTAGCGTTAGAAGAGAATGTTCCTGCAGGAATTGTGGCGTTAGTGGTTGCCCTACAACCTCTAGCAACTGGGGCTTTTTCTGGCTTAGTGGTGGGAGAAAAAACCCGTTTATGGCAATGGTTAGGCTTAATTGTGGGATTTTTAGGAGTCGCGATCGCGGTAGGAACTCGCATTCGGGTTGATTCTGACGTTTCTCCTATCGGTTATTTTATTCCTTTCGGTTCAGTTATCGCCATTACCATAGCAAGTTTACTGCAAAGACGGCGAGAAACCTCACCGCAGAATCATTCCTCTCTTTCTATTGGCAGTAATTTGTTCTATCAAAGCTCTGCCACTACTTTAGCCTTAGCGATCCCTGCAATAATGGTTGAACAACTAGAAATTGAGTGGAATGTCCCCTTTATTGCCACTTTAAGCTGGCTCATCATTGGCGTTTCCCTTGGGGCTTATGCTTTAATGTGGCAACTTCTTTCTCGTTTTGATGCCACGCGAGTCGCCAGTTTATTTTATTTAGGGCCACCTGTCACCATGGTAATGGCTTGGATAGCGTTTGGCGATGTCCCTCAAATAGCAGATATTGTTGGCTTGTTTGTCGTTGTTGCCGGTGTAATTATAGTCCAGTTTCTCTAAAGCAAGTTTTAAACCGTTGCTAGAAAGAGAACTCAATTTTGAAAAGACGGGAGTTGCTAACATTTGAATAAGAAAGGTAAGTCAACAATATCTCAATGACCAGTAAATTTGTACAGACAGACACTGCATCCCAGTATCAGCAATTAAAAGGGCCTGAAGGAAAAGGGCTAAAACGGACTTTACGACTATTACGCCTAGTTTTAGATCCAATGGGATACATGGAGGACAACGTTCAGCGATATGGTCATGTCTTTCAGATTGGTGGTGATAATTCTCCCCCGTTAATCTATGCAGGGGATCCTAAGCTAGTGCAAGAAATTTTTGCCCTCGATGCTACGCAAGTAAATACTGGGCAAAATAACGGCATTCTTAGAGCAATGGTCGGAGATTACTCAATCCTACTGCTAGATGGCAACGCCCATAAACGGCAACGTAAACTGCTCATGCCTAGTTTCCATGGAGATTACCTTCGTAGTTATCGGCAACTAATTTGCAATTTAACTCGTGAAATTAGTGCGAATTGGCAATCAGGTCAATCAATTGTGGCACGTCCCCCCATGCAAAAATTGACCTTAAGTATCATGTTGCAGGCGGTTTTTGGGCTTCGGGAAGGAACTCGATTGTCTCAAATTCAAAGTTTAATGAGTCTGATGTTGGACTCCTTTGCTTACCCTATTACTTCTGTCTTCTTATTTTTCCCATCTTTGCAAAAAGACTGGGGGCGTTGGAGTCCTTGGGGACGCTTTATTTACTGGCGGGAACAGTTACGGCAATTGATTTATGATGAAATTCGCGATCGCCGTCAATACTTAGAACAAGCTGGAGAAACATCAGAAAAAAGAACTGATATCCTCACCCTACTGATTCAGGCAAGAGATGAAAACGGGGAAGGGATGAGTGATCTAGAACTTCATGATGAACTGATAACCCTTCTATTTGCTGGACATGAAACCACCACTTCTGCTTTAGTTTGGATACTGTACTGGATTCACCATTTACCTGAGGTAGAAACAAAAATTCGGTCAGAATTAGCCAGTTTAGGCTCTTCTCCTGATCCCGAAGCAATTACTCAACTCCCTTATTTAAGCGCAGTTTGCCAAGAAGCCTTACGAATTTATCCCATTGCGCCAACCACATTTCCACGCACGTTACGCCAATCCATGACCCTTGCAGGATACTCGTTTGAGGCGGGAACTGCCGTGATGCCAGCAACTTACATTATTCACCACCGCGAGGATCTCTATCCTGAATCCAAACAGTTTCGCCCAGAGCGATTTTTAGAACATCAATATGCCCCTCACGAATATCTGCCTTTTGGTGGGGGGCATCGCCGTTGTCTGGGATCAGCTTTAGCAATGATGGAACTCAAGCTCAGTACCGCCACCCTATTACAAGATTTTAACTTTAGTCTATCTCGATCTGGTGCTATTCGCCCTGCTCGACGGGGGTTAACGATGGCTCCACCCGCCTCCATGAAAATTAGAGTTTTTAAAAAGAGGTGAGGAGATCAAAGAAAACCTACTTAGAATAAAATTACATTCCTTCTAATAAAATGGCTGAGGAATTAGTCAGTAAGTGATGATAGTAGGAGTTTAGCTGAGGCTAGTTGTTAAACCTAATTGCGTCTTAGGTAGGTTAGCCTTGTCAGGCTGTTCTGATGAGTGGTTTCGCACTCCCTTCAAAGCTATAAATTGGGGGAAACGACAAAAACCCCAAACCCCTAACTCAGTTTTAACTCCTGTCTCTTCCTGTTTAATTAAACATTCACTAAAAACGGCACTTTTTTCTATCAGTTAGCCCCTTTTCTTCTTGACGGTCGTTCTCCTTCAGAAGAAAATTCTCAGTCCAAACAGCAAAACAACTGATGGTGAAAAGCTATTTTTCATAAACTACTCTATTTAAATATTAGAATTTTTTTTCTGAAATGTAAGTTTTGCTACAAAAAACTTTATATTCAATTCTTAAAAATATTACTAACCAAATATATCCACTCCAAGGGCAACCAATTGAGCTATTACAATCGCGTACAGGATAATGCTACCGAGAGTAGAAAAAATAATTACTCTTGAGTTCATCCCCACCGCTCGTGCTATGACGGCAACTACCCATACCCCGACAATGGGAGTCATCGCGAGCACAAACCAAGGGCCATAACGATTTAGAGAGCGACCAAACTTATTTAATGAGCGTTTTTCAATCTTGTGCAACCAACGGTTAAGCCATCCAATTCTCATCAGCTGTTGGTAAAAGAAAATGATCAGGGGAACGGCGGTAAAATTACCAAATGCTGACCAGAAAACGGCTGAGATGTAATCAAGCCCCATCGCGATCGCGATCGGGATGGCTAAATAAATTTCAAAGTAAGGAAAAAAGCCTAGAAACCAAGCATTGATAGCTTTACCAAGATATTCAAAAATTCCCATTAAATTAACGTTCGTTCCTGATCACACCACTTTCTGTTACTGCTAACTCACTAATTTTGTCGTTGTTGTTGCTGTTGCTGATTAAATGCTCGTTCTTGTTCAGATAAAACTGGGGAATAAATAGGCTCACGCATATCCCACTGTAATTCTGATAATAGAACCAAACTACCACTAATAATTAAACCTGTGGCTAAAAACTGCCAACCTGCAATCACGGGAAGAAAGGGAATAGCCAAAAGATGAATCAAACCAATCAGTATAAATAAACGGGATTTCAACCCCCATCCGGTGAGAAAATATCCGATCGCGCAACTTCCAAGCCATAATGAACACAAATTCATCAAAATGACTCCCCAACCGCCAAAAATACCAAGGTTAGTTAAAATGAGAGTGAACAGCATTAAGCCACCCCAAAGATACATCACCCAAGAAAGTTGTTCCACCTTTGTCCAAAAGTTCGTCAAACTGATCATCCACACTGTCGCCACTACTGTCAAAGCTGACCAAAAATAGGCTTGAGTAATCCAACTCAAGGGCAAAAATTGAGCTGCCGTAAAAATGGTTAGAGCAATCACTCCCCACAAAAGTAGGGCTTGATCAACACGGGTATAAAAGCGAGAAAATAGCTGATAATCCCCAATTTTTATTTTAATTTTAAGCAGTCCGCACAGGTCTTGTAAATCGAGAGCAGTTTGTTTGCGACGAATAATTGGCTCTGTGGAATTGAAAAAAGTCATAAGTGAGTGGGAGAAATTGGTAGTGTTAAGAATAATTTAACATTATTTTACTAATCTTAACACTACCCGTCCTACACCACAAAATTAACCAACTTTCCAGGAACTACAATCACCTTTTTCACCTCTTTCCCATCAAGATAACGTTGGGCAATATCAGATTCTCGGGCATAGGTTTCTAATTCCTCCCGACTTGCATTAGCAGGAACAGCAATTGTCCCACGAGTTTTGCCTTTAATTTGAATCACAAGATTAATTTCATCAACGGTTAGGGCTTCGGGATCAGGTTCTAACCAGTTTTGTTGATGCACTGAGTCTTCATTTCCTAAGGCATGCCACAATTCTTCCGTTAAATGGGGTGCAAAAGGAGCGAGTAATTTCACTAAGGCTTCAATTCCCTCTTGATAGACAGGAGAGGTTTTACATTTTGCCTCACTCAGGGCATTATTGAGCTTCATTAATTCGGAAACGGCGGTATTAAATTGATAATCTCCCTCTAAATCTTCAGAAATGGATTGAATTGCGGTATGAATGGCGCGACGTAAGTCTTTTTCTTCTTTAGAGAGTTCAGAGGGGTTCTCAGTGACAGAATGATGATGAATAAAATCTGTAACTAACCGCCATACCTTATTTAAGAAACGGAATTGCCCTTCCACATCAGCACTATCCCATTCTAAATCCTTCTCAGGTGGGGCTTTAAATAAAATAAACATTCGCGCTGTGTCTGCCCCATATTTTTCCAAGACTTCCAAGGGGTCAACGCCATTATATTTTGATTTTGACATCTTTTCGTAAAAGACGCTTAAAGGCTCTCCTGTATTAGGATCTTTGGGATCATCAGGGTTAACTTCTTCTGAGGGAATATATTTTCCTGTGTTCGGGTTTTTGTAGGTCATTCCCTGAACCATCCCTTGGGTGAGAAGACGCTTAAAGGGTTCATCACAGTTCAAGAGTCCTCGGTCTCGAAGAACTTTGGTAAAGAAACGGGAATATAATAAGTGCAGAATGGCGTGTTCAATTCCTCCCACATATTGATCCACTGGCATCCAATCATTGACTTTTTCTTTGTTAAAGGCTTCTTTGGGGTTATTAGCATCGGTATAACGGAGAAAATACCAAGAAGAGTCAATAAAGGTGTCCATAGTGTCGGTTTCTCGTTGCGCTGGTTCGCCACAACTGGGACAAGGAACATTTAACCAGCTTTCTAGTTGGGTGAGAGGAGAACCGCCACGCCCTGTAAATTCCACATCTTCAGGAAGTTCTACGGGTAAGTCTTCATCAGGAACGGGGACTGCCCCACAACTGGGACAATGAATAATGGGAATGGGTGCGCCCCAATAGCGTTGGCGAGAGATTAACCAGTCACGGAGGCGATATTGAACTCTTGCTTTTCCCCAACCTTGTTTCTCAGCATACTGAATAATTGCTTCTTTTCCTTCCACTGAGTTCATCCCGTCAAATTGACCCGAGTTGATCATTATCCCCGATTCGGTGTAGGCTTTTTCTAGTTTTTCACTGGGTTTTTCGCCTTCGGGTACAATGACTTGTTGAATCGGCAGTTGATTTTGGGTGGCAAATTGAAAATCACGCTCATCATGGGCTGGAACTCCCATGACTGCCCCCGTGCCATATTCGTAAAGAACATAATCGGCGATTAATATGGGGATTTCTTCTCCAGTGAAGGGATTAAGGGCTTTGCCACCTGTAGGAATGCCACGTTTCGGTTTGTCTTCGGCGGTGCGTTCCAGTTCGCTTTCGTTACTGACTTCTTGAATAAAGGCTTCTACGGCTTCTTTTTGGGCTGCTGTGGTTACTTTTGGGGTGAGAGGATGTTCTGGGGCAAGAACCACATAAGTTACGCCATAAACGGTATCAGGACGGGTGGTAAAAACGCCAATTTTATCGTCTCTGCCTGTAACGGGAAATTCTAAATAAGCGCCTACAGATTTTCCGATCCAGTTGGCTTGCATTAGTTTAACGCGATCGGGCCATCCTGGGAGTTGTTCAAGATCATTGAGGAGTTCTTCGGCATATTCAGTAATTTTGAAAAACCACTGCTTTAGGAGTTTCCGTTCTACTTTTGCCCCACTACGCCAAGATTTGCCTTCGCCATCCACTTGTTCATTAGCGAGAACAGTTTGATCAATGGGATCCCAATTCACGGCTGATTCTTTCTGATAGGCAAGTCCAGCTTGGAAAAACTGGAGAAACAGCCATTGTGTCCACTTATAATAGTCAGGGGAACAAGTGGCAACTTCCCGACTCCAGTCGAGGGATAATCCTAATTGCTGGAGTTGTTTTTTCATTTGCTGGATATTTTGTTCTGTCCATTGGGCTGGATGACTCCCTCGATCAATAGCAGCATTTTCAGCAGGAAGTCCAAAGGCATCCCAACCCATGGGATGTAAAACCCGATAACCCTGCATTTTGCGCCACCTTGCCATAACATCAGTAATCACATAATTGCGAACATGACCCATGTGTAAGTTTCCTGAGGGGTAAGGAAACATGGAGAGGGCATAAAATTTGGGTCGATTTGGATCTTCTGAGGCTGTATCTGCGTTAGTTTCTAGCCAGCATTGTTGCCATTTGGGTTCAATTTCAGCAGGGTTGTATTGGGATGCAGCTACCATGATTTTTGTTATTGCGATGACTCCAGCGTTTTATTATTTTACCAAAAATCACGGGTCTAAAGCCCCGCCATTTAAGGTGTTTTATGGTACAATGCACTCAAGCAGGGATTGAAGCGAGAATCCGCCTCCTTTCGGTGGTAGAGTTGATTGCTAGTGTCAACTAGACCCCACGATTGAGACATAGGGATCAACTTGCAGATATTTTTGAGCCACGGCTTGGATCTGTTCACTACTTACTCCAGCCACCATTTCTTGAAACCGATCATCAAACTCTATTCCTTGATTTAAGGTTTCATACCAACCAAATAATTGCGCCAGTTGCCCATTACTTTGCTTTCCGAGGGCATATTGTCCTAACAACTTATTCTTACTAGCTTGTAACTCTTCTTCAGTTAACTGCACCTCACAGAGTCTTTCTACTTCTTGGCGTAATCCCTGGTAAGCAATCTCAAGATTATTAGGGGCAGTTCCCATATAGGTAACGAAGTAAGAGGGTTCTAGCCGAGTCGGATACAAGGATGAGACATCATAAGCAAGTCCTTTTTTTTCCCGTAATTCGACAAATAACCGTGAGGAGAGTCCATTTCCGAGATAGGTATTAAGCAGTTTCAAAATTGGGTAGTCAGAATCTTTCACAGAAGCAGTGAGATATCCCAACATAATAATACTCTGTTGGGTTTCTTGATGCATAAATTCTTGATATGGCTGGGGGGTGGGAGAAACAAGAGAGGGAGTCGGTTGAGGGGTAGCAGGTGGTTGCCAATCTCCAAACACTTGCTTTACTTCTGTAATTGCTTGTTCTAGGGTAATTCGTCCTGAGAGACTAATTACTAAGTTATCAGGACGGAAGTAGGTTTGATGATACGATTTGAGATCAGCTACGCTCAAAGCAGAAACGGTTTCTTCTGTCCCTAAAACAGGGCTACCGTAGGGATGTTGCGGATACATCTGCGATCGCAGTTGATTAAAGGCAAGATTGAAAGGTTGTTCCTGTTGCGCGGCAATGGCTTGTAGAGTGAGGGCTTGTTCAAGTTCGACTTCACTGTCAGGAAAACTAGGCGCGCGCATAATTTCTCCCACTAAAGAGAAAATTTCGGGAAAGTCTTGGGAAACAGTTTTCAGACTGAGGCTAAAATAATCGTTAGCAGTTTCAGCATTAATTCCTGCCCCCACTGATTCTATTTTTTCAGCGATGTCAGCCGCGTTGAGGGTGGCTGTACCTTTAGTTATTACAGTAGATAGTAAATGGGAAAGTCCTGCTTGAGACGGTGATTCAACACGGTTGCCAGCATTTTTCAGAAAGAGTCTTCCTGCAATAATATCAGCAGTGGGATTTTCAATCACAATTAGGGTAATCCCATTATCGAGGGTAGTTCGTTGAATCGTTTGGCGCGTGGAATTCGGTTCTAAGGTTTGCATCTATTGAATTTTGCGTCCGGTTAACAATTGTCGCACTTCTAACATAGCCGAGTAGGTGGGAAGAATGTGCAAAGTTTCATCAGGGGCAGTATGATTAAGGGCAGTCTCCACTGCTTCTTTTAAGTCCTCTTTAATAATGAGGTTCAATTGAGCATCATTTAGGGTTTCTTGGCTATACTGAATGCGTAGAGCCAGATCATAAACGCGATCGCCGCTGATAATAATTGTGCCACCTTGAGAGACTAATTGCTCAGTGTCCACGTCCCAAATCCATGATACATCAGTTCCATCAGGGGTGCGATCATTTAAAATCAATAACGTGGCTTGAGCTTTTCCTTGTTGTTTGATTTCATTAACCGTGCGGATGGTTTCATTCATCCCTACCGGATTTTTTGATAACAGAATTCTGACGGATTTTCCATTAACATTGAGTTCTTCTGCGCGTCCAAAAGCTGCCCGAAAGGTTTTGATGGTTTTTTCAATATTAGAAGTCGGGATATTTAAGGCTTGTGAGGCTAAAGCAGCGGCTAAAGTATTATATTTATTATAAATTCCCACTAAAATTTGCCCCCACTCTGGACTGTAAATATCTAATTTTGCCTTAGTAAAATCACAGCTTGGACAGTCATAGTCTCCTAAGTGAGATAAATAAACCCCTTGGTAGTCTAAAGAAGCACCACAAGCAGGACAATAAATGGAATCAACAGCATGAGGAATTTCTTCTAAATATAATTCAGATTCAGTTAAGCCAAAAAATAACACATTTTGTGGTAAATTATTTCCTAAGTAGCAAAGAGTGGGATCATCGGCATTTAAGATAATGGTCGTAGTTAAGGGAAGTGGTGTAATTGCTTGTTGCCATTTTTCGCTAATAGCATCTACTTCTCCATATCGATCTAGCTGATCTCGAAATAAATTTAATCCTAAAATAATTGTTGGTTGGCAGGGTTGAACAATTAAGGGAAAAATATTTTCATCAACTTCTAAAATGGCATAATCAGCATTAAGTTTACCCAATAAATTAGTGTCAAATAAAAGAGCCGTAATTAAGCCATTAATCAGGTTAGCTCCTGTAGCATTATGAGTAATTTTTGCCCCATTTTCTTCTAAAATTGTTCTTAAAAGCAGGGAAGTAGTGGTTTTGCCATTGGTTCCTACAATTAAAATTACACCTTCTCGTACTTGTTCACAAAGAAGGGCTAAAAGATTAGGGTGAAGACGACGGGCAATTTCCCCGGGGAGGACACTACCAGCCCCTAGTCCTAATTTTCTGATAATAGGAGGAACTGTTTTTGCAACGATAACGGCTAATGCTAAACGAGCGCGATCAAGCAATTTCATATTGTTTTAACAGAGCAGTAGATTGATGCTTAATCAGCTCATTATAAATTATAATGGCAGCAGAATAACATTTTTAAAATTCACTTAAGCGATTTTAATGATAATTAAGAATTAATATAGATTTAGTTTAAGATAGTGTGTCTATTTTGTAAACTAGTCAAAGTAAGGAAATAACGAATAAATTAAAAATTTCCAATATGTGGAAAAAAGTTGTTATTATTGGTGCTGGACCAACTGGTTTATTATTAGCTCATTATCTTTTACGTCGAGAACAGTATCAAGTAGAAATTTATGAACGTCGCGACGATCCTCTTCGCAAAGAATTTGAGGCGGAGCGAACTTTTCCTATTAATTTGCAAGAACGCGGACGCAAGGCATTACGAAAAATTGAGGGGTTAGAAAATGCAATTACCGAAGAAAGTGTTTGGATTTATGGAACAAACAGCCACAGTAAAAAATCCCGTCGTATTCCTCGCAAACAACCCTTAGTTTGTCTTGACCGTAACCAATTAGTTAAACTTATTCTACAACATTTAGAGAAAACTGTTGACAGTAATCGCTTAAAACTGAGCTTTAATTCTAAATTAATTTCCCTAGATGATACAAAAAATACTGTTAATATTGAAGTAGAAAATGGGGAAGTCTTAACAGTAAATTATGATCGGCTTGTTGCGGCAGATGGAGCGCGATCGCGCATTCGACAACATTTAGTCAACAAAAAGGGATTAGAAAGTGAAGTAAGTTATGTTCCTGAAGATTATAAATCCGTCTTTTTCCAGCAACCTTCTAACCCTGATCTTCAGTTAGATCGAGATACTATTCATGCTCAAACTTTGAAAGATAGAACGCGAATGTTATTAGTGCCGCAACCGGAAGACCAACTTAATGGCGTTATTGTGTTTGATACTAAAAATAATCCTTTTGAAAACTTCTCTAGTCAAGCAGATGTTTTCGAGTTTATGAAGACTAATTTTCCCTTTTTTAGTCCTTGTCTTTCAGGAGAAGAAGCAGAAGCATTACTAGAACGCCCTATAGGAAAAGTTTTAACAGTACGCTGCGATCGCTTCCATGAGGATAGTAAAATTTTAATGCTTGGAGATGCTGCCCATGCGGTTTCTCCTTCCCTTGGTCAGGGCTGCAATGCCGGGTTAGAAGATGTCCTGATTTTTGATCAAGTATTAGATCAATATCAAGATAACTGGGAAAAAACCCTACCAGCATTTTCCGAGAAGAGAGTTCCTGATGCTCATGCGCTTAAAGAATTATCAGATTATGCCTTTCCCCGTCGTAAAATTTTAGTTGCCGAGCTATTCTTAAGATTAAAAATAAAACGATTCTTAAATCGGTTATTTCCCAATTTATTTAAGCCCTTTGTTTTTGATTTATTATTAGATTCTAATATCTCTTATCGTGAAATTTTGCAAGCTAATCAAGGTTGGATTAATCGTTTGAAAAAAGCAGATAGATAATATATAGCAATCCTAAATCAGTTGTAAATTTTTAGTTGGGATTTGGGATCCCCCCTTTAATTCCCCCCTTACTAAGGGGGGTGGGGGGGAAGCCTTCGGCACGGCTTTCAGCCTACGTAATGTTGAGCTAGTTTTTACAAATGAGATCATGTTGCTATAGTGCTTCTTAGTCTGTATTCGTTATTAGTCATTAGTCATTGGTTGACAAAGGACAAAGGACAAAAACTTCATGAAAGTTAAATAAAATTCCCCATCCCCCCCATCTCCCCAGTCTCCCTTGTCTCCCCATCTCCCGATCTGAGTGGAATTTCTAAGGAGAGGGGATTAATCTGTGGGACGATTAAGTAATCACAGAAGGCTCATCTCGTCCTGTTAATTGCTTAATCTGGGCAATTTCGTGAGCAATATTAATCAAATCAGCCAAAGCGACTTGCGGATCCTGATTCTGCTTACTAGAGTCAGGCTCATATCGTTCTAAATAGACGCGCAAAGTTGCCCCGTGAGTTCCCGTACCAGAGAGGCGAAAGACGATGCGAGAACCGTCCTTAAACACAATGCGAATGCCCTGTTTCTCGGCAATACTGCCATCAATAGGGTCAGTGTAGCTAAAATCATCCGCTAAGGCAATTTCATAGCCCTTAAATTGCTTTCCGGGTAAGTTTCCGAATGCGGAACGCAGATTGTCCATTAAAGTATTTGCGGAATCTTTATCCACTTCCTCGTAATCGTGACGGGAATAGTAAGTGCGTCCGTAGGTTTGCCAATGTTCTTTAACGATTTCTTCTACGCTTTGCCCGCGTTTAGCGATGATATTTAACCAAAATAAAACTGCCCAAAGTCCGTCTTTTTCCCGAACATGGTTGGAACCCGTGCCAAAACTTTCCTCACCGCAGAGGGTAACTTTCCCTGCATCAAGAAGATTGCCAAAGAATTTCCAGCCAGTGGGGGTTTCATAACAGTTAATTCCTAATTGTTTTGCAACGCGATCAGGTGCTTGAGAAGTGGGCATCGATCGCGCTACTCCTGTAATCCCCTTTGCATAACCCGGCACTAATTGGGCATTCGCGGCTAAAATTGCCAAACTATCACTAGGGGTAACAAAAAACTTACTACCCAAAATCATATTGCGATCGCCATCGCCATCAGAAGCAGCCCCAAAATCAGGAGGATTATCCCCATACATGGTTTCGACTAATTCTCGGGCATAGACTAAATTGGGATCAGGGTGTCCACCGCCGAAGTCTTCTAGAGGTTCCCCATTTTGCACTGTTCCTGTTGGGGCCTTTAAGCGGCGTTCAAAAATTTCTTTGGCATAGGGCCCCGTAACCGCGTGGAGAGAGTCCATTACCATACGGAATCCTCCACTCAAGAGATTACGAATCGCATCAAAATCAAAAATGGAAGCCATTAAATCAGCATAGGCTTCTACGGCATCGACGACTTCTACCGTCATCTCACCGAGTTTAGTTTCCCCTTGCTGATCCAGATTAATGTCTTCAGCTTCAAGGATTTTATATTCGCTAATCTCTTTACTCTTGGCGAAAATTGCCTCTGTCACATCAGCAGGCGCGGGGCCACCATTACGAGTATTAAATTTTACGCCAAAATCTCCCTCGGGGCCACCAGGGTTATGGCTAGCAGATAAAATAATGCCCCCAAATGCTTGATATTTACGGATAAGACAGGACGCAGCCGGAGTGGATAGAATCCCCCCTTGTCCAACTAAAACTCGTCCCACACCATTGGCAGCAGCCATTTTGAGAATCGTTTGAATAGCAGTGCGGTTGTAATAGCGACCATCACCGCCTAAGACTAAACGCTGCCCTTGGTAGTTGTCTTGGCTATCGAAAATGGACTGAATGAAGTTTTCTAAGTAGTTAGGGGTTTGAAACGTAGGAACCGCTTTGCGAAGTCCAGAAGTTCCGGGTTTTTGATCATCAAAGGGTTGGGTTTTAACAGTACGAATATCCATATCAGATTATTAAATAGCAATCATCAATTAGCTTATCGTTATTTGCGAGTCCATAGTGTAATCTAGATTGCCTTTAACTTCTGGCAGCAGATTTCACTCGCGCCTCTTTTGCAATGGGAACGGTAAAGTGAAATTTGGTACCATTATTTTTCCCTTTCGATTCTGCCCAAATTTCTCCTCCCCATTTATTCACAATTTGACGGCAAATCGCTAATCCTAACCCGGTTCCCCCCGTAGTTCGCTGTAGCGCCCCTTCTTCTTGATAAAAACGGTCAAACACCGTTTCTAAGCGAGAGGGTTCTATGCCTCGCCCAGTGTCAGCGACGGTTACTTGAACGGTATTTCCGGATTGTGGGGTTGCTGAAAGGGTAATCTTACCGTCTTTTTCTGTAAATTTACAGGCGTTATCGAGAAGTTTAGCTAACACTTCCACTAGCCATTCTCCATCCACATAAGCAAGGGGAAGTTCCTCTTTGCTTTCATTTTCAATAGTAGGTAGGGGATTTTCTGTATTTTGTCCCCGAATATTACTCAGGGATAATTCAATACATTCTTCCACCGACATGGGTTCAGGATTCCATTCAATCCGCCCACTTTCGAGGCGAGAGAGGGTGAGAAAATCTTGAACTAAGCGGCGCATCCGTTCCGCATCATTCATGGCTGTAGATAACATCACTTGTCGGAGTTCTTCCGACATATCAGGTTCACTAATGAGGCTTTCTAGGCAAACTTGGATTGTAGAAAGGGGAGTGCGTAGTTCATGCCCAGTAATGGCAACGAGATTAGAACGAGTTTGTTCAAGGGCTTCGAGTTGTTCATTCAGGCTTTCTAAGTTGGCATAGGCTTCGGCTTGGGTAAGGGCGAGTCCAATTTGCGGCGCGATCGCTTCAACTAGTTCAATATCATTCTCACTCCAAGGACTGCCATTTTCTTGACAATGATGGAGTTCTATCATGCCAATAACGTCTCCTTGATAAAGCAGGGGAACCAGTAGCCAGCTTTGAATTTGATTTTCTTTCACCAGAGAAGATAACAGGGGGCTTTCCTGAATGGTGGTTTCCTTGGCGGTTTCTTGAATATACAGTGGAGTTTGATCTTGTTGTACCTTTTTTAAAAGGGGATTATTGGCAACTGGCCAAGTTTCGTCTTTAACGGAGATAACATGAGATTGTAAAAATTCATGCTTAATTTTGGCGGTGGTGGTGTCAGTACGACAGCGATAAACTAGGCAACGGCAAGCAGATAAGGCTTCTCCCAATTCCTGCACGGTAATTTCTAAAATTTCGTGGATATCTAACGATTGGCGGATGGCATTGGTTAGGGATCGTAGCAGTCTTTCTTTTTCCTCTTTCTGCGCGATCGAGCTATAGGCACGAATGAGACGATATTGTCCGGCTTGTAAATGAGTTAATAGCCTTTCTACAAAAGGATCAGGCTGTGCTTTTTTGTCTTCTGTTGTTAACGATGATACTTGTTGACAATAATGTTCACGGGCAGTTGCAATTTTGTCAGATAATTCTGGGCGATAATCTAAGACTTTGTCTAGTAAGAAAGAAGCAGTGGTTTTGGCTACTTCCTCATCAAATGTCCAAATTCCCTCAAACCGTCTTGCTGAATCAACCGAACTTGCTTGCTGATTTTCGCTAACGGAACATTCCTGACAAACTAAACAACTGGTAAAGGTTTTGCCAATCACCACGAGATGCCATTCATTTGCTAACGTATCTTCGGCAGCAAAGTTAATGGTTGTGGAACGACTATCTTCGTCATTAAAAGACGTATCTGGGGCCGAAAAAATATAAATCTGGTCACTCTTTTTTCCTAAACGCCGATAGCGGTGCGCTTCTTGACGATAAAATCGTTCTTGTTGAAAGCTAGCAATTACCAGCGGCGGATCAAAACTTGCCAAAACTTGATCCTCCATGGCGTGAGAAAGGGCTGTCAAGGAGGATTTGAAATAAATTTGAGTTCGCAGGCGAGGTACTGTTTTTAATAACTCCGCCACCAAAGAAGTCGATCTGTCCATTAACAGGCTCGATATTGTTTCTCCATCACCAAACGCAACTCCCCATCTGGGGAAAATGCTTCTTGCTCTCTATCGTACAAAAAAAAATAGCCTGAGAGAGAAGTTTTTTTCGTTAAAATTTGGGTTGTCAGTTATGCAACCTTAATTTAAGAGTCCTTGCTGTCCTAATAAAAGTTCTCGCAGGAGGGTAAAAATTCCTACCCAAATGATGGGGGTAATATCAACGCCGCCAATGGGGGAAATAACTTTGCGTAAAGGGGCTAAAAAGGGCTCGGTGGGATAAGCAACTAAGTTATAGGGAAATTGTTTCAAGTTAATTTGAGGATACCAGGTCAAAACAATCCGAAAAATAAATAGAATTGTCATGATCGCTAAAAATGACCCTAAACCCCAGTCCACCAGTGTTGATAAATCCATGACTCAATTATTAAAATTATTAATAAAGATATTCTATGCTAGATTAATCAGGAATTAAAAACCAGATTAGATATATTTCCTGTTATCCTGTAAGGTAGCATAGGGTTTATTGCTGTAACAAATCATTAAATCAGTCACTTAACTATGACACCATCTTTAGCAAATTTTCTTTATAGTTTACTTGCTGGAACGCTAATTGTCGTTATCCCAGTAATTGTTGGAATCGTTTTTGTTAGTGTCAAAGATCGGGTTCGTCGCTCCTAAGCGATTCTTGAATTGAGACAGATGCTTGTCCAGGGGGTAAAAAGTTTCTACTCTGCGGTTCAATTATTATATGAGCCGAGGGGTTCTTATCCTCTGGATAACTTTTATGGTGGGCTCAAATTTCACAGAGCCTGATCAGTAATAGGTATTAACATTAAAGAGAAGGTCTTAATTACTGCAAGCAGAAAACCCAAGCAAGGAGCAGAACAATGGTAAACTTTGGGCTGAATTCAGCCAGCATTCTTGGCATCTTTCTGGCCGTAGCGGGAGCGTCTTTATATTTTATGCGCTCTTTTCGCCCAGAATTATCACGAGATCAAGATATTTTTTTCGCTGCAGTGGGATTACTTTGCGGTTTTATTCTTTTATTCCAAGGATGGCGACTAGATCCCATTTTGCAATTTGGTCAGTTTTTACTGACGGCTATGGCGGTTGCTTTTGGGGTGGAGACGATTCGTTTACGATCAGCAACTGCCGAACAAGCGAAACGGAGCGCACCGACTGTAGATCGCGATCGCCGTGCTAGTAAGGTTTATCGCGCTGAAATTGATGATATGGAACCCTCTTTTGAAGAGGAAGAACCCGTTGATAGCCGCCGTCGCCTACGCGGAACTGCCACTGAGCGTTCTCCCCGCAACACTGCTTATGAAGAAGAATCTTCCCGGCCAAGTAGAAGTCGCTCTACTCGTAATCGTCGGTCATCTTCTCCTCGTCCGAGTAGTCGCAGGGGTTCCGATTTCTATGACTATGAGGAAGATTATGACGAACCCAAACCCCGCTATGATGATCGCCGTCGGCGTAATTTAGACGAAGAAGACACTGACGAGTATTTACCCCCTCGCCGTCCCCGTCGCGAAGAAACTTCTTCATCTTCATCTTCTCGTTATCCCCGTAAGCCCCGTACTCGGGAAGATAGCCCCAGACGTAGTAGTTCCGAGTCTCCGGTTCGTTCTCGCCCACCAGCGAATCGCAGTTCTTCTCGTCGTCGTCCTTCCCCACCTCGGGAAGATTATGTGGATTATAAACCGATTGATCCGCCAGAAAATGAAAATGACGACCCCGATGATTACGATCAGTTTGATTATTAATCTGAAATATCTGATACCATCTTGGCTTCAAGGAAAAAAGATTCGACAAGGATTGAGCTGGGGACTGGGAGTGAGTGCAATGAGTCTCCTTGCTGCTTGCGGTTCTCCTGAACTTCCCCAAGGATCAGCGGGAATTAATAGTCGTTATAATGACCAACAACCCAGTTTAAGTGGTAATGGGCGTTATTTGGCTTGGGTATCAGGTCGCAATGGTCGCCATCAAGTGTTGTTGTATGACCTGTCTCAGGAGCAGTTTATGCCCTTACCAGGGTTAGAGTCAGAGGATGCGCTGCAAGAAAGCCCAAGTTTGAGCTTAACAGGGCGTTATTTAGTTTATTTAGTTAGTCGTGATGGCCGTCCCGCGATCGCGCTATATGATCGGTTTGCAGAAGAGACCGAAATTTTAACTGATTCTTATCCCCATTGGGTTCGTAATCCCAATATTAGTGGTGATGGGCGTTATGTGGTGTTTGAAACCGCTCGTCGTGGTCAATGGGATGTGGAAGTATTAGATCGTGGTCCCAATGTAGAGCCTGATTTAGAAGAAGGGGCAGAAATTTATGAAGAAATTAATCAAACCCAGTAAGTTCCTAAAACTCTTTTCAGGACTTCTATTGACCTCAGTTTTAGCCAGTTGTGGTGGATATCCCCAAGTGGTTGATTTACCGTTTTCTCAAGGGAGAGAAGGCTTTAATAGTCCAGCTTCAGAATTTAAGCCACAAATTTCAGGTCGCTATGTCGCCTTTGTCTCAGATCGGAATGGTTCTCAGGATGTTTATTTATATGATTGGCGCGATCGCGCTTTAATTGATTTACCGGGGCTTAATTCTCTTGATGAAATGGCCCAAGATCCAAGCGTCTCCAAAGATGGACGTTTAATTGCTTTTACCAGAACTCGTCGCGGTCGATCTGATATTTACTTATATAATCGCGAAACTCGAGCCAAACGTAATCTCACAGAAAACCTATCTGCCCAAGTGAGAAACCCCAGCATCAGTGCTGACGGGTCAACCATCGCCTTTGAAGCCAACCCTGATGGTAATTGGGATATTTTGATTTATAACAGTTCTGGGGAACGTCTTTACGATTAACTGTCTTTAGTACGGTAACCCCCGAAACCGTTTCACCTTTGGCTTTAACTTATAGCCACGGGATTTGCTACCATTACTCTGATTTGCTGTCACTAACTGCTTTTCTTCAGCTTCAGATTGAGAAGGGGAAGTTTCTTGATCCGCGCTTTCCTCATATTGTTGGGGAAATAAGTGCTTCATTAAATCTTCCACTACGGGAACTAAAAACTTCTCTTGATTGTCCCATTTTCCTAAAGCCTTTAAAACTAACTTAATTCTCTCACTAAGACTAGAAGGAAGATTATTATAATCAAATCCAGGGATCAACTCATAAGCACCTTGACTGGTTGCCCAACGCCGCTCAATATCGGAAATTGTCTTACGCTCCTGATTTGTCAAAATGATCTTGAGAGACGGGTAATTTTCTTGAACCCAGCGACAGAACTCATAGGGATTCAAGTGTTCAATAGACATGTCTAAAATCATGAGTTTGGGAAAACTTTGACCAGACACTTGGTTACGCATAATCAAATCTCGCAAATTAGCTTGAGGAGATTCTGTAATTGCAACTAAGTTCTGGCTTTCCAGCATTTTCTCCCAAATCTTATGATCAGAGTTATTTTTCTGTACTACTAGCACTGCATTACTCATACTTAATTACCAACATTAAATGGTCTAGGGGTTCAATAAAACCTTTGCCATAATACAACCTGCAACAGGCAATTTCCCTGTGTTTCGGCTTCTATCATGGCTTGAAAGAATTTGTTAATAAGTAAACTTACGTTAATTCTAGTAAATCTTTCTCCTTTTAAATGTGATTAACTTAACAGTCTGCTTCAGAAAGACTACAGAGGGCTAGATCAAAAAGCCTCAAACCCCTTCCAGTAAAGCATAAGTTGACTTAGCTTAACCTCTTCTTAAGTCAAGAAGAAAACTGACTGGTAATAAAGACCTATCATTCGTTATAATTCTTAAGACTTCCTAAAAAAACTGTCAATCATTCTCTATAATTTTTCAAAAAATCTTTACATCCAAAAACCAATCGAAGCAAAACCCCTATAATCGGTATAGGAATCTTAATTTTTAATTAACACATCTTGTCAAACTGTAAATAAAAGTATAGCTAACGCTATCATAATGATGCCCCGAATTCTTGTTATTGATGATGATCCCGCCATTTGCGAACTCGTGACCATTAACCTCGAAATGGCCGGTTACACTGTAGAACCCGTAAACGATGGTGTTAAAGGTCAAGCCCTTGCTGTGCAGCTACAGCCAGACCTAATTATGCTTGACCTGATGTTACCGCGTGTGGATGGGTTAACCATCTGTCAACGATTACGCCGAGATGATCGAACCGCAGATATCCCTGTGTTGATGCTGACGGCTTTAGGTCAAACCCAAGATAAAGTCGAAGGTTTTAATGCTGGTGCAGATGACTATCTCACCAAGCCATTTGAAGTGGAAGAAATGTTGGCAAGAGTTCGCGCCCTACTTCGTCGCACTGACCGCATTCCTAAAGCTGCCAAGCATAGTGAAATCCTGAATTATGGGCCGTTAACTCTAGTCCCAGAACGGTTTGAGGCAATTTGGTATAACAAAACTATCAGGTTAACGCATCTCGAATTTGAACTTCTACACTGCTTATTGCAACGTCATGGTCAGACAGTTTCCCCTAGTGACATTCTTGAAGAAGTGTGGGGATATGATCCCGATGATGACATCGAGACCATTCGTGTTCATATTCGCCATTTGCGAACCAAACTAGAACCAGAACCCCGTCATCCCATATACATTAAAACCGTCTATGGAGCAGGGTATTGTCTAGAATTGCCCAGTGAAGTGGAAACCAATAACCAACCAGCCAACCCCTCAACTGTACAAGAACAGACGTAACCTCTCGCTAGGAGGAAGTTTATGGAAGTTAAACGTTTACCTGCTTTATCCGATAATTATGTGTTTGTCCTCTATGATCCCCAGCAAAAAATTGCTGCTACCGTTGATCCAGCCGAGGCGAAACCTGTCTTAACGTTATTAAAGGAACTAAATGCAGACTTAGTCGCGATTTTTAATACCCACCACCACTTTGATCATGTGGGAGGAAACCGTGAGCTAAAAAAGCATTATCCCCAAGCAGTAGTCTATGGAAGTGCCGAAGATGAAGGTCGCATTCCCCATCAAGAAGTCTTTTTACAAGAGGGAGACACAGTTACCTTTGCTCAACGTCAAGGAGAAGTCTTGTTTGTTCCAGGACATACTAGTGGCCACATTGCCTATTATTTCCCCCCTGTAGAAGGAGCAGAAGTGGGAGAACTATTTGCTGGTGATACCATGTTTGTGGGAGGTTGTGGGCGTTTATTTGAAGGCACACCAACACAAATGGTGGACTCTTTAGGGAAATTAAAAGCACTGCCTGACCAAACTCGTCTCTGGTGCGCCCATGAATATACCCTAAAAAATTATCAATTTGCGATTAGTGTCGAACCCGATAATCCTGTAGTACAGCAACGGTATCAGGACGTACAACAAGCCCGTCGTGAGGGGCAAGCGACCGTGCCTTCATTATTAGCACAGGAAAAACAAACGAATCCTTTCCTCCGTTGGGAAGATAAAAATTTACAAACTGTAACCAAAGCTAAAAATGCCGTACAAACCTTTGCACGGTTACGAGGAATGAAAGACCGCTTTTAAGGGAGAAATTAGTCATTATGAAAGCATTTGTCGCTGGTGCAACGGGAGAAACGGGACGCAGAATTGTCCAAGAGTTAGTAAACGCAAATATTTCGGTTCGCGCTATGGTTAGAAATTTAGAAACAGCGCAAACCATTTTACCCCCAGAAGCAGAATTAGTATTAGGGGATGTGTTGAAACCAGACAGCTTGCGCGAGGCGATAGGAGACTGTACTGTGGTTTTATCCGCTACTGGAGCGCGTCCCAGTTTTAATCCTACTGGGCCCTATCAGGTAGATTATCAAGGAACGAAGAACCTCATTGAGGTGGCGAAAGAGAAAAACATTGAGCATTTTGTGATGGTGTCTTCTCTGTGTGTTTCTAAATTTTTCCATCCCCTGAATTTATTTTGGCTGGTTCTGTTTTGGAAAAAGCAAGCCGAAAGCGACTTACAAAATAGTGGCTTAACTTATACCATTGTTCGCCCTGGGGGATTAAAAAATGAAGACACTCCTGATGCCGTAGTGATGTCACAAGCTGATACCCTCTTTGAAGGCAGTATTCCTCGACAAAAAGTAGCACAAGTTTGTGTACAAGCCCTACAGCAACCGCAAGCCCAAAATAAAATTGTGGAAATTGTCGCTCAACCTGAAGCTGTTTCTTCTAGCTGGGAAGAATTATTTGCTAAGGTCTAAAAGCGAATGACTTGGGTAATTTTTGCTACATTAACCGCGCTTTTTGAATCATTGAAAGATGTTACCAGTAAGCGCGGTTTAAACACTTTAGATGAATATGTTGTGGCTTGGTCAATGATTTTTTTTACCTTGCCACTGATGCTTCCCTTGTTAGGAATTATTGAGCGTCCCGAGTTAGGAGAAAATTTTATTTGGGCGTTATTAGCAGGGGGGAGTTTAAATATTGTTTCAATGTTGCTTTATATTCGTGCTCTCAAGCTAGCAGATTTATCATTAGCAGTTCCTTTAATAACTTTTACGCCATTATTTTTATTAGTGACTTCTCCTATTATTGTAGGAGAGATACCAACACCAACAGATGCTGTAGGAATTTTTTGTATTGTTAGTGGCTCTTATTTATTAAATTTGAAACACAAGGCTCAAGGTTATTTGGCTCCCTTTAAAGCCTTAGTCAATAATAAAGGGTCACAAGTAATGTTATTAGTGGCGTTTATTTGGAGCTTCAGTTCCACAATTGATAAAGTCGGGGTACAAAATTCTTCCCCAACATTTTGGGCGATCGCGATTTATATCTATATTGCCACTGGAATGTTGCCAATTATGCTCTTAAAATCTCCTAAGGCGTTGCAACAAGTGAGTCAAAATTTACCGACGCTTGTTCCTATTGGTTTATTACAGGGGTTAGGCGTTCTGTTTCAAATGCAGGCGATTAATTTAACTTTGGTAGCTCATGTCATTTCTATAAAACGCATGAGCGCCTTATTAAGTGTAATTTGGGGGCATTTAATTTTTAAGGAAAAAGGGTTAAGAGAAAGAATGCTAGGGGCAACAATTATGGTAATGGGAGTCTTATTGATTACTTTACTCTAAAAGGGGAAGTTTGGATCAATGGCTGGTGTACGTTAGTTGTCATGGAGGCTTTTGTTCCCTCTGGCTTTGATATCATCAACGATTCCTTGATTGAAAATTATGGATGGGGACTTCTTAGCGGTGTCTGTTAGAGTAGAATTAAGAAAACCGCTGCTTTAATAATGGGAAATATGACACAAGCAACTCAGTCCCAACAACAAGGAATTCAAGTTTCAGAAACTGCTTTAACCCACTTGACACAATTACGGGAACAACAAGGACAAGACCTTTACCTCAGAGTCGGTGTTCGTAACGGTGGCTGTTCTGGCATGTCCTATATGATGGATTTTGAAGATCCTAGTAATGTTCGCGACGATGATGAGGTCTTTGATTACAACGGGTTTAAGATTATCTGTGACCCCAAAAGTTTGCTCTATATTTACGGTTTACAACTCGATTATAGTAATGCGCTAATTGGCGGAGGTTTCCAATTTACTAATCCTAATGCCTCACAAACCTGTGGCTGTGGTAAGTCATTTGGTGTCTAGTTGCGTTTTTTGCTAAAGTACATTTTGGGCAGGCAGGTGAAATGTCTGCCTTTTGTGTGTATTTTAGGAGATATCAGTATGGCTGAGGGAATTAATGAGTTATATGAACAAGGGTTGCAAAAATATCAAGCAGGAGAACCCTTAGAAGATTTAATTGCTTACTTTAAAGACCTCAGCGATCGCGCTCCCAAGGATTCTGCCATCTGGTGTAGTTTAGCATGGCTCTATTTACTTTCTGATAAACCAAATGCTGCCCTGAAAGCTGCTCAAAAAAGTGTTAAATTTGATAAACAAGCACCCCAAGCCCGCATCAATCTTGCTTTAGCATTATTAGAAACAGGAAAAACAGGGGTTCGAGAACAAATTGAAGCCACACAAGAAATAATTGGCTTAAGTTCCCAATTACGAGAAGAAATTATTGCCAACTTAGACGATGGTTTAGCGAGAAAGCCAAACTGGAAAGCAGTTAATCGAGTCAAGAACTGGTTATAGTCATTCCAATTAAGTTCCCTACGGCTAAGCAAGCCAGTCTCTCACTGCTTTTTTAATAAAGGCTTCATCAGTGGGGTTTTGATGAGGATTTCCTGCACGATGCCCCCAAATGGAGGGAATAGGGTAATATTTAGCATGGGGAATCTGTTTCGCTTCAGCTTCACAGTCTTCTGGAGTAAAATATAAGTCTGTCGTTGCTGGCATCACAAGAGTTTTGGCAGTAATAGACTGCAAAGCGCGATCGTAGTCTCCTTGATAAAGAGGATTATTACTAATGTCACAACATCGCCACGTCTCTAACATCGACAGCAGATCATGAGGATCATGGCGACGATAATTGGGTTCCCAGCCTCGCAACAGATAATCTTCTAAAGAAGCAAACCCTTGTTTATAGTGTAATCCTTCTCGATAATAGGCTTGTGAGGCTGCCCAACTGGCATAAATCCTAGCAAAAGCGCGATAGCCTCGTTCTGGTATGCCTTCAAAATGATCTCCTTGCCAACAAGGATCAGCGGTGAGGGCATAACGTAGGCTTTCTAAAAAAACTTGATTATGTTCAGTAGTACGGGCGGTTCCACAAATCGCGACAATGCGTTCCACTTGTTCTGGATACAAAGCCCCCCAATGATAGGCTTGTTGCGCCCCCATTGACCAACCATAAACCATGGCAAGTTTTTCCACCTTAAAAACCTCTGTTAATAGTTGTTTTTGGGCGCGAATATTATCCCCATGGGTAAACCAAAACCCTGATTCTCTTAGCTGACAACTCGGGTGATTACTGGGAGAACTAGAAAGACCATTCCCAAACTGATTAGGAATAATAATAAACCATTGCTGAGGGTCTAAAATGCCCTCGGGATGAATTAGCCAGTCTAAGTCTGAATGGTGTCCACCGTAGGAAGTGGGATAGAGGATTACATTATCTCGTTTGGGTGAGAGTTCGCCATAAGTTTGATAGACAAGTTGCGCTTCTGAGAGGACTTTGCCACATTGCAGTTGAAAATTAGGGAGAATAAAATGACCAGCGGCTGCACTCATAAAATCGGTGATTAAAACTGTTGCACAAGATTTTGATTGACTTTCAGATAGCCGTTTTCAATTTGCTGGAAATAGGGGGCAAGTTGTTGATGGGCTTTGGGTAAGGCATGGAAAGGAAGAGACGGATATAAATGATGTTCACTATGATAGGGCATATTCCACATTAAAAGACGGATGGGAAAGACCGTTAATGTCGTGCGAGTATTGGTAAGAGGATTATCATCATAGGTGCAACCAGTATGTTCTGCTAGGAGGATAAAGCGGAGAATGGGTTGACCCACTGCTAACGGGAGTAACCAATATAGAAAGAAGGCTTCTGGGTGTCCTAACGCTGTTGTCAGCGCGATCGCGCTACCATAGACCAATATCTGTAACCGCGCCGAACGGATAATCGCTTCACGATTGTTTTCTTTAATAAAATAATAATTATCGAGTTGTCCCGTTATCAATTCCCAATAAGTTTGAAGTTTCCCCCACCACCAGGGCAAACCACTTAAATGTAAAAGATACTCACGCCAGTTACTTGGTTTTGCCTCGGCGAGTTCGGGATCTTTACCTGGAATTTGGGTGTAACGGTGATGCCACTTGTGATAAGGGCGGTAGTAGGTACTGTTATAAAGGGATAAAACGCCAGCCCACCAGGCAACAAGATCATTAAAACGTTGACTCGCAAAGGCTGTGCGATGGACACACTCATGAAGCGTGGCAAACATTGAAGCCAAACTAAAGCCGTAGATTACGAGAAACGGAACAGCTAGCCAACCTTCTAAAACCTGACTTCCCCAAAGATAGCCACTAACCCCCATAACCATTAAGTGCGCCATTAATTGCAAAATTCCTTTGACATTAGAGCGTTGATTAAGGCTTTTCAGAGTTTCTACAGGGAGTAGTTGTTGAGGCTTCAAATTTTGCTGTTGTGTTGATTGGCTTAACATAAAATCAATATCCATTTATTCACCGATTCTAGAGATAACGTAAAGGATTTCTTGTTGGAGTATCACACAACACATTTCCCCTCTCACTAGCGATAGATAATACAGGGCAAGGATGCAGTGGCTAACAAAAAAAATGACCCAAGAAACGCTATCTCAACTGGCAACGGAAAAAGGAATCCGCTATTTTTTAATTTCGTTTACCGATTTATTTGGGGTACAGCGATCTAAACTGGTTCCAGCCAGTAGTATTGATACCATGGCAGAAAGTGGGGCTGGCTTTGCTGGGTTTGCCGCTTGGTTAGACTTAACCCCAGCTGACCCTGATATTTTAGCAATTCCCGATCGCGATCGCCTTTTTCAGTTACCTTGGCAATCAGATATTGCATGGATGCCTGCCGATATTTATACCAGTGACGGTGATCCTTTATTACAAACTCCCCGATTAGTTTTAAAGCGAGTGCTTGCTGAGGCAAAAGCCCAAGGCTATCAAGTGAAAACGGGCGTAGAATGCGAATATTTCCTACTCACTTCCCAAGGGGATCAAATTGCCGATGGTTTCGATCAACAAAGTAAACCTTGTTATGATCAACAAGCCTTAATGCGTCGCTATGAGGTAATTCGAGAAATTTGTGATGGGATGCAAGTCCTTGGCTGGAATCCTTATCAAAATGATCATGAAGATGCCAATGGTCAATTTGAGATGAATTGGGATTATGCAGATGCTTTAACCACAGCCGATCGCCATACGTTTTTTAAGTATATGGTGAAATCTATTGCGGAAAAACATGGATTAAGGGCAACGTTTATGCCCAAGCCTTTTCAGCATCTGACAGGGAATGGTTGTCATGTTCATATATCAGTTTGGAATGATGACAACAAGAATCTATTTTGCGATCCGCAAGGGGAATTAGGGTTATCTAATCTGGCTTATCAGTTTATTGCAGGTATTCTTCATTCTTCCCAAGCCTTATGTGCCTTTAGTAATCCTACTATTAATTCTTATAAACGCATTAATGCCGCTGCCACCGCGTCTGGGGCAACTTGGTCACCCAATACCGCGAGTTATGGCGGGAACAATCGCACTCATGCCATTCGGATTCCCGATCGCGATCGCTTTGAACTTCGTATGGGAGATGGTTCTGCCAATCCCTATCTCTTACAAGCGGCGATGATTGCTGCTGGACTTGATGGGGCTAGCCAACAGCGCGATCCGGGTCCACGATTTGATAATAACAATTATACTGATCCCCTCCCCTTGGAAAAAGTGAAACAACTTCCAGGCAATTTACTCGATGCCCTACGCTATCTAGAAGCTGATCAAATTCTCATTCCCCGACTTGGGGAAGAATTTGTCGCGTCTTATCTAAAATTAAAACAACAAGAATGGCAACATTACCATCAAGAAATTACCCCTTGGGAGTTAACTCAAACGCTAGATTGTTAATAATGGTATTAAACGCTACAAACTGTTTAGCTAACGAAATGATAGGTTAAAAAGTCACTTCAAGATTAAATCCTGTCAAATTATTTTTTGAACTTATGTATCTCACGCCCAAAGAGCAAGAGCGATTAACCATTTTTACCGCTGCTGAAATTGCACGACGGCGAAAGGAAAAAGGTCTGAAATTGAATGTTCCTGAGGCGATTGCTTTTATTACGGATGTCATTATTGAAGGGGCAAGGGAAGATAAATCAGTGGCTCAGTTAATGTCAGAAGGGGCTACTTTATTGACAACAGAGGATGTTTTGCCCGGGGTTGCTCAATTAATTCCTATTATTCAAGTAGAAGCTCATTTTGCCGATGGAACTAAATTAGTCAGTATTGATAATCCGATTCGTCCTGTTTTTGAGGAGTAATATTAATGACAGAAAGCTCATTTCCCTTTGAATTTCCCGGTCAAATTGATTGTGTTGAAGGAGAAATTGAACTCAATAAAAATCGCGAAAGTTGTCAAATTAGAGTGGCTAACGAAGGAGATCGACCAATTCAAGTTGGGTCACATTATCACTTTTTTGAAGTTAATCGCGCCTTAAAATTTGACCGAAAAAAAGCTCTAGGATTTCGCCTTGATATTCCTGCTGGAACAGCGGTGAGATTTGAACCTGGCGACACGAAAGAAGTTACCTTAGTGGCTTTAGGGGGAGACAAAACAGTTATCGGATTGAACAATTTAGTGAATGGGAATTGCCAAGAAGAAATGGCGCGAAAACGAGCCCTAAAAAAGGCTGAAGAAAACGGATTTAACTAGCTTGAAGGAACAGAAAGGATGCGAATTAGTCGTGAGCGATATGCAGAGTTATTTGGTCCCACCACAGGAGATCGAATTCGGTTGGCAGATACCTCTTTAGTTGCTGAAGTAGAACAGGATTTCACCACTTATGGGGATGAATGTGTGTTTGGTGGAGGGAAAACTCTCAGAGATGGCTTAGGGTTAGCGGCTGGGGTAACGGCTGCCGAAGGGGCGCTGGACTTTGTAATTACGAATGTAACGGTAATGGATCCTGTACTGGGCATTATTAAGGGGGATATTGGAATCAAAAATGGAAAAATTGCAGGGATTGGCAAGGCTGGAAACCCCGGGATTATGGATGGGGTAGATCCCAACTTAATTGTCAGTGCCAATACAGATGTCCGCGCAGGAGAAGGATTAATTGCCACTGCTGGGGGGTTAGATGGTCACGTTCATTTTGATAGTGCTGGGTTATGTCCAGAGGCTCTATCCAGTGGCATTACGACGATGATAGGAGGGGGATTAGGTCCAGTTACTGTGGGAATTTGTTCTAGTGGCAGACGCAATTTAGAGATGATGTTGCGAGCGTCTGAAGACTTTCCCCTTAATTTTGGCTTTATTGGCAAAGGGAGTTCCAGTTTGCCGTCAAGTTTAGTAGAACAGATATTAGGAGGCGCGATCGGGCTAAAAATTCATGAAGACTGGGGGGCAATGCCAGCTACCATTGATCAATGCTTGCAAGTAGCTGATACTTATGATTTTCAGGTGCAATTGCATACAGATACCCTTAATGAATCAGGGTATGTGGAAGATACCTTAAGCGCGATCGCGGGACGTACCATTCATATGTATCATGCAGAAGGGGCAGGAGGCGGTCATGCTCCTGATATTATTAAAGTTGCTGGAGTTGCTAACTGTCTTCCTTCTTCGACTAATCCCACAAATCCCTATACAGTTAATACGTTTGATGAACATTTAGATATGGTGATGGTGTGTCATCATCTCAACCGTCGTATTCCTGAAGATGTTGCCTTTGCAGAATCTCGGATTCGTGCAGAAACTATTGCCGCTGAGGATATTCTTCATGATCTTGGCAGTATCACAATGATGGGATCCGATAGCCAAGGGATGGGGCGCATTGGCGAGGTTATTTGTCGCACATGGCAACTCGCTTCCAAAATGAAGGATCAACGGGGCCCCCTTCCCGAAGATAATGACCGCAATGATAACCAACGGATTCTGCGCTACCTAGCCAAATACACGATTAATCCTGCGATTACCTATGGGATTGCTGATCATGTCGGTTCATTAGAAACAGGGAAAATGGCAGACATTGTGCTTTGGCAACCTGGATTTTTTGGGATTAAGCCAGAAGTAATTATTAAAGGAGGCTTTATTGCATGGTCTGCGATGGGAGAATCGAATGCCTCATTAATGACTTGTGAGCCAATTTTATATCGACCACAATGGGGAAGCCATGGGACAGCCGCCGCTGCCACTTCAGCCTGTTTTGTGACACAATCGGCACTTGATTATGGGATTGCTGACCGCTTGGGCTTAAACAAAGCCTTCTTACCTGTGCAGAATACTCGTCAACTGAGTAAAGCAGACTTAAAGCATAATACAGCGTGTCCAGAAATTGAGGTAGATCCTGATACCTTCCAAGTGCGAGTGGATGGGGAAATTGCAACCTGTAATCCCGTTGATCGCGTTCCTTTAGGACGACTTTATATGTTCCGTTGAGGTAAAAAATGATGGAAAGCCCTTCTGTTGCTCGCTTAGGGATTGGTGGTCCAGTTGGCAGTGGAAAAACAGCCTTAATTGAAAATTTAGTGCCACGACTCCTAGACAAAGAGATTCAGTTAGCCATTGTCACCAATGATTTACTCACCCAACAAGATGCAGATCGATTAAAACGAGGGAGTTTATTACCTACAGAGCGCATTGTGGGGGTAGAAACTGGAAGTTGCCCTCATACGGCGATTCGTGAAGATCCTTCCATGAATTTACTCGCGATCGCTGATTTAGAACAACGCTTTCCAGACCTAGATTTAATTTTAGTGGAAAGTGGTGGCGATAATTTAGCCTCAACGTTTAGCTATGATTTGGTAGATGCCTATATTTTTGTCCTTGATGTGGGGGCCGGAGATGATATTCCTTCTAAGCGCGGCCCTGGCTTTACCCAAGCTGATTTGGTAGTAATTAACAAAATTGATTTAGCGCCATACGTGGGGGCAGATCTCAAGGTAATTCGAGAAGAAGCAACTGCCAATCGGCAAGGAAAACCTGTTATTTATACCAACTGTAAAACTGGGGAGGGCTTATCTTCTGTAATGGAATTTATTTTCCAAACCTTATTATTTGTTGATTCGGTTTCGTTATGACTCTACATTTACAGTTAAAAGTGGGTCAAGATGCTCAAGGTTATTCCCAAGCCATGCGAACTTATGCAACCTATCCATTTCGCTTGTCTCCCCCGCTGATGCTATCTTCTCAGGATCGACGCTGTCTTTATCTCTATCTCATGAATACTGCGCCAGGTTGGTTAGCTGGCGATGGCTGTTTTGGGGAAATTACCCTCGCAAAAAATAGCCATTTATTTCTTACAGATCAAGCGGCGACTAAAGTTCATACCATGCCTAACCTTGAAGAATCAGCACAATTAACCCATTGCGTCACGCTTGCGGAGGGGGCTTTTCTAGAATGGCTACCAGAACCCATTATCCTTTATCAAGATGCTTGTTTTCAGCAAAAATCGGAAATTACCATTGCTGACAACTCAGGATTTGCCATCAGTGAAATTCTTATCCCCGGACGGCTGGCGCGAGGAGAATCTTATCAATTTCGCCATTACAGTAATCAATTCATTGTGAAGAATCAACAGGGGAAATGTCTTTTTCAAGATTCAGGTCAACTGTTTGGCAAGAAAAATCCCTTGAGAAAGAGTCATCTTTTAACAGCATTGCCGATTATGGGAACACTTTATTTAGTCCCCCCGAAGGCAATCACGCTATCTGTCTTACAAGAGAAATTACAAATATTGGTAAAAGACTATGGCAAAGATTTGAAAGTAGGGGTTTCAACTCTACCCAACTGTGAAGGATTACTGATTCGTTTACTAGCCAGTCATGCTAGTGATAGTCTCCACTATATCAAGGAAGCGGTCAGTCTCTTTCGCCATTTTTTAGGATTACCAACGTTACCGGAGATACCCAAGTAATGTGGACAGCCCGTCATTATTTCGGCAATATTCAAGATCAGTCTGAGTTAAAGCATCAAATTCAGCAAGAAACTTATTTAGAGGTAGAAATTACCCCAGAAGAGAACCGTAAAGGGCGCATTTATACCCAAACGCGGCAAGGAAACCCCATAGGCATTATTAAAGAGCGATTTCAGTCTTTACGAGAGGGTGATATTTTCAAAACGGATCAGGGACATTGGTTATTAATTACGTTACAACGGGAAACGGTTATGGTTGTGCAATGGGATTCTCAGATTTCTTATCAACTTCAGGATTTTATTAATTTTGGTCACGTTTTAGGGAATCATCATTATCCCATTCAGATTCAAGAAAACTGCCTTTATATCAAACTGGTGACAGAACCAAAAATGATGGAAGCCCTAATTCACTCCTTGGGGATTCCTGGGTTAGAAATTCGTTATGAGGAATACCAAGCCGATACATTGACTTTTTACACTCATCATAGCCATTAAATCATGGTGCAATCTTCTCAACAGTTAGCTTTACTGCAATTAGCGGATTCTTTTTTTCCTTCGGGAACTTATACTCTTTCCCATGGGCTAGAAACCTTTGTACAAACAGGTGAAATTACCTCTAGCCAAGAATTAAGAGACATGATAGAACTGGCGTTATGGCAAAAGGTGGGAGCGAGTGAACTGGTTGCACTAATTCACACCCATCGCGCGAGTCAACAGGGAAACATCAGCGCGATCGCGCAAATAGAACAACACCTTTGGTCACAAACTTTGGTCACAACCACCCGAGATAGTCTCCTTCGCAGTGGTCGGGCTTTGTTAAGCGTTGCCACTCCTGTCTGGTTGGATTCCCAGTTAGAAGCTCTCTCATCAAGAGAAAGTCCCTGCTATGGCTTACATCCCATTATTTTTGCGGTGGTTAGTCGAGCTGCAAGGTTAGAGGAAAATGATGCTGCTTTAGCCTATCTTCATGGCTTTGTGACTGGAATAATGGGAGCTGCCATTCGATTAGGGATTTTAGGACATATTCAAGCTCAACAGTTGCGTTTAGAATTAGCTTCTACTATGGAACAAGTCTGGGAAGAAGCGGCGCAAAAAGAGTTAACGGAAATGGGGTCTTTTGCCCCCACTTTAGACATTGCCCAAATTAAACAGGCTAATCTCACGCAACGCTCTTTTGCCAATTAAGGGATTGATTTCACCTGTGGAGAGCAATCTGGGCTAGAATTTCCGAACTTGATTAGAAAATCACTCTAGTTTTTAACAATTTGTCCAAAGTCAGCTAAAACTCTGCCATGATTGCGTAAGACTCCTAATAAGTTTAAGCGATTTTGTTGAACAGCAGGATCTTTTGCCATAACTAAAACACTATCTTCTCCGTCAAAGAAGGCACTAACTGCAGGAGAAATTTGGGCTAATCCATCGACGAGTTGCTGATAATCCCGTTGTTGCTGACTTGCTTGAGTTTTAGGAAGTAAGTCGATTAATTGATTGTACAAGGTTTGCTCTGAGGTTTGTTCAAATAAATTGGGATCAATGACTGCTCTAGGATCAAGAGTAGCGGTGTCTAGGGTTCCTTTGGCTGCTAGTCGCGTAGAACGATTCACCGTTTCATAAATGGCATCTAGAACTTGATTTTCCCGAATTAGTTTTAAAAAGTGGGCGCGGGCTTCTACATCTAGAACTGCAGTTAAGGCTCGTTGACGATATTCTTCGTCATTATCTCCTAGTACAGCATTGATCAAATCATAATCAATATTTTTCTCTCCTAAGAGAACACGTATCCGTTGTAAAAAGAAATCTTGCAGTTGGGAAAACAAATTGGCAGTATGTTCGCTTTCTCCAAAGGTTACAATAAAGTCCTCCACTCCTTGGCTTAAGAGTTGTTGCAGGTTGAGAGAAAGATGATTTTCCCACATAATTCTAATAATGCCATTGGCAGCCCGACGCAGAGCAAAAGGATCAGATGAGCCGGTAGGAAGCATTCCTAA
The DNA here is from genome assembly GCF_007904085.1 of Euhalothece natronophila Z-M001. Taxonomy (GTDB): domain Bacteria; phylum Cyanobacteriota; class Cyanobacteriia; order Cyanobacteriales; family Rubidibacteraceae; genus Halothece; species Halothece natronophila. The sequence goes on along the minus strand of NZ_CP042326.1, from coordinate 1,358,120 downwards.
GCCAAAAATGCTAACTAAGGTGTCAGCGCGATCGCTGATGGCAACCACTTGAGCAATAATGTTTTCAGGGAGATCATCATCGGCTCCTTTTGGGAGATAATGTTGAGAAATTGCAGTTGCTACGGCTTCAGTTTCACCACTAGCACGGGCATATTTTTCGCCCATAATCCCCTGTAATTCAGGAAATTCATCCACCATTTGCGTCACTAAATCAGCTTTACACAGTTGCACAGCGCGTTGAATTTGCTTGCTTTCTCCCTCGGAAATTCCTAATTGTTCACCAATCCAGTGAGCATATTTATGAATGCGTTGAACCTTGTCCCCAATTGAGCCTAATTTCTCTTGAAAAGTAACCTGATCTAAGTCTGGAACATAATCGGCTAATGGCTTACTTAAGTCAGCATTATAGAAAAATTGACCATCAGCTAACCGTGCCCGAATCACCCGTTCATTACCCCGAATAATTAAATCAGCTTTTTTGGGATCCCCATTGGCTGCAGTAATAAAATAAGGTAAAAGAGTGGTCGCATTTTCATCTTTCCAAATCGGGAAGTAACGCTGATGGCTACTCATTTCGGTAGTAATCACTTCTGGCGGTAAATTGAGAAATTCCTGATCAAAATTGCCTGTAACCACAAAGGGAAATTCGACTAGGTGGGTTACTTCTGCTAATAATTCCTCATCAATCAGTGCATAACCGCCTTTCGTTTTTGCCTCCACTTGCACTTGTTCAGCGATCGCGCTTTTTCTTTCTTCAGGATCAACAGTAATTTGAGCTTGTCTTAGGGTTTCCACATAGGCTTCAGGATGGGAAATTTCAATTTGGTAGGGGGATAAGACACGATGCCCCCAAGCATACCGATCCGCAGCAATAGTTTCTGAGCCATTTTCCAGCGTTATAGGTAAAACTTCCTCATCTAAAAGGGCAACTAGCCAACGAATTGGGCGTGCAAATCTTAAATTGCCATCCCCCCAGCGCATAAATCGTTTCCCCTCTAATCCTAAAATCCATTCTGGGGTCAATTCCTGCAAAATCTCAGCAGTAGAACGACCGATTAGATTTTTTTTGAGGAAAACAAAGTCTCCCTTGTCAGTGGGGCGAATTTCAAGGTCTTCGACAGTAACCCCTTGTTTTTTGGCAAAACCTTGGGCTGCCTTAGTGGGTTCACCATCTTTGAAAGCCATTTGTGCTGGTGGACCTTTAATTTCCTCTTCTCGATCCGCTTGTTTGGGTGGTAATCCTGTAATTACCATGGCTAAACGACGCGGCGTACCATAAACCTTAACCGTTTCTGGGGTTAAAAATTGTTCTTGTAGCGTAGTCGGAATCCGAGTTTGCCACTGCGCGATCGCGCTTTCTACAAAATCTGCAGGGAGTTCTTCTGTACCAACTTCTAACAGGTAACTGACCATAATCTAGGAGAGCCGTCCAAAAATCCGTTCTCACAGTTTATCAAGTTCTGGAAAGTCTCGGGGAAAATTTTTTACCAAATTACTTGCCAAGATCATTCTCCTATGTATATAATTAGTTACTGTTGTCGAAAAGGCAACTCACTTAATCCTCAGTAGCTCAGCGGTAGAGCGGTCGGCTGTTAACCGATTAGTCGCAGGTTCGAATCCTGCCTGGGGAGTTTTAATTTAAAGCTAAAAAAGGGCTTGCTCTGCTCAACCTCAAGGATAGCTAAGGCGCAAGCTCTAATTTTATTCTGATCCAGATGGAAAAACCAGCTACTCTCTAAGAAACTTGTAGCTGGGTCAGAGCTAACAGAAGAATGTTATCCTTTGCTTTCATCGGAAGTATTGCCAGGGGAGTCATTATATAAGGCATCTAGTCTTTCTCGCTCATCATCCACATTCACAGAACGCATGACTAACAAAGGTTCATTAACAGGTTTCCCTTGGTCGTCTAACAACTCAGGGTGGGGAGTAGTTGATGAGGGAGTATAGCGACGATTGGAAGGATTGCCTCGATTTCCATCGGTATTCCAGTTGTTGCCTATTTTTTGGGATTCAAAGCCAACATTAATTAGGCTACGGATTAAGTTACTGACGGCAAAAAAAGCGATGACCGTAAAAGCAATAATGTAGAGTAGGTGCAACATAGTTTCCTCGAAATGACTGAAGTTCTAGAAATTTACTAAATGAATAAGCAACACAAAAAAGTTTGAGTGAACTAGGCAGTTTAGAATTTTGTTATTAATTCATATTCTAACCTGTATCAGCTATTCTCTGATCCGGATTGGTATTGTCGATTTCGTTGGGCTACCTGCCAGCATTCTGTCACTAACTGGTGCCAGGGCGCGATCGTCGACATTTCTAACCCAATCGTACCGTCAGTAGCTTGAAATAAACTTTGGCTTGCTGTTACTTCCTGTTGGGCAGACTTAACGCGCTCTAATAAATCTGCTTGTTCTTGGGGAGATAAAACAGCCACATCTTGAGATTCAAGAATCTCGCGGGAATGGGAAAACCAATATTGAAAGTCATCCAATAACGGCGCTAAAACTGCTTTTAATAATTGTTGTTCTGATTCGGAAGCCATAAGAATGTCGGAAGTTATTTAACCAACGGTCAGAGCAGGCTCTTTTCTTTTAGAAAGGTGTAACCTCTGACTGACTTTATTATTAATGTTAACGCTCTTTACAAAAGTTAAAATCTAACGAAAGAGTGAAGGCAATAGGTAGCAGCTTTAACATAGAAAATAAACTGGCACGATTGATCAATCATTTTTAATATCCCTTATGCAGATTTATCTCGACCACAGCGCAACCACTCCCCCCCATCCTGATGTCATAGCAAAAGTCCAAGCTGTTTTAAGCGAACAATGGGGCAATCCCTCTAGTCTTCATGCTTGGGGAGAACGTTCTGCTATGGAGTTAGAAATGGCGCGTGTGGAAACTGCCCAGTTAATTAAGGCCCCAAAGCCTGAGAATATTATTTTCACCTCAGGGGGAACAGAAGCGGATAATTTAGCCTTATTGGGGGTAGCGGAACAATATGCCTCTCCCCAACATCTGATTATTTCCAGTGTGGAACATTCAGCAATTGCTAAAACTGCCCAACGCTTAGAGTCTTGGGGATGGGAAGTGACTTGTCTTCCAGTGAATGAAAAAGGGCGCGTTCATCCGTGGGATTTAGAACAAGCGATTCAACCGAATACAGTTCTAATTTCTATTATTTATGGGCAAAGTGAGGTGGGAACTTTACAGCCGATTCCTGAGTTAGCCAAAATTGCTCGCTCTCAGGGCATTTTATTTCATACTGATGCGGTGCAAGTGGCTGGCAGATTACCGATTGATGTGCAACAGCTAGATGTGGATTTACTGTCTTTGTCTGGACATAAAATGTATGGGGTACAGGGGGCTGGCGCTTTATATGTGCGAGAGGGATTAGAAATTCAGCCTTGGCTAATTGGGGGAGGGCAAGAACGAGGATTGCGATCTGGAACACAAGCGGTTAGCGCGATCGCGGCTTTAGGGGTGGCAGCCAAACTTGCCCGTTTAGAAATGCCTCAAGAAACTCCCCGTTTAGAAGGGTTACGGGAACAATTATTTGATTTATTAGCCGATTGTCCTTATGTGATTCCCACTGGCGATCGCGCTCATCGTCTGCCCCATCATGTCAGCTTGATCGTTGATTCGCCTCTGGAAAATATTACTGGAAAAACCTTAGTTAGACAACTGAATTTAGCAGGAATTGGGGTTAGTGCTGGATCAGCTTGTAATAGTGGTAAACTGAAACCAAGTCCCGTTTTATTGGCAATGGGCTATTCCGAAAAAAGAGCGTTATCAGGGTTACGATTAACCTTAGGGCGTAGTACCACTGCCGAAGATATTGAATGGACAGCAATGGTTTTCAAACAAGTGTTACAACGGTTAAGACAAGAATCAAGTTTGGTTTTAGCACAATAAGGAATTATGGAGTTTCCAACCACATTAGAAAGCGCGATCGCGCAATCCAAACAAGCCACCCTTACCGCCCTTGAAGCAGGAGAAACCCGCTTACAAGTGGAATTAAAAATTCCTGAAATTGCCCTGCAAGGAGAAGTCATTGCGAAACAATTTGCTGACTTATTTGCTGATGACTATGGCGCAGGCTTAAAAGTCTTATTTCCTGATACGGGGGCAGCCGCTTTAGCCAGACGCAACTGGGAAGATATTCCATTTTACGTCAATGATTTAGGGAGTCGTAACACACCAATTGAGAACAAAATATCAGAGGAAGATCAGCTTTTCTTAATTATTTCTCCTTCGGCGGTAGAAGTACAAAAAGTAGAAAAACTCTGTAACTTAGCAGGAGATCGACCCGTTATTTTATTAATTCCACAATTAGAAGATGTGGCAACAGTTGGCATTGGTTATGCCGCGCGACAACTCAGAGAACGCTTTTTAAGTACCATTACCACTTGCTATTATTTACAGCCTCTAGAAGATGCAGCAATCTTGAGACATTATCCGTCTGGCTGGCAAATTTGGCTTGAAAAAGCAGAAAATCAATATGAATTTTTCTGTGAAGAACCTGAAAAGCCAGTTGGAGATGATTTAGATCGCTTGCTAAGAAAAGCTGCGGGAGAAGATGTTTCCGCAGAAGAGGAAGCTGTTTTTGCGAATAAATCCTCACAAAAGCAAGGAATTTTTAGTAATTTACAACGTTTCTTAAAAGCACTCAGTCAGTAAAATAATTACCATGAATATTAGCTTAGTTTTTGATATCGCTAACCTCTTTGTCTTACCCTTTTGGGCTTTAATGATTTTCCTTCCGAATTGGGGCGTAACCAAAAAAGTTATGTCCTCTTTTATCCCCTTTATTATCTTAGTTGGGTTTTATATTTTCTTTTTTGCCAATACCTTAAGTGGAGAATCAGCCCAAGCCTTGTCAAACCCAGACTTGCCCACAATTGCCAAGTTCTTCTCTGAAGAAAATGCTGCTGCAACAGGTTGGGCTCACTTTTTAGTGATGGATTTATTTGTTGGACGTTGGGTATATTGGCAAGGACAAGAAAAGGGAATCTTTACTGTTCATTCCATTATTTTATGTTTATTTGCTGGGCCAGTAGGACTCCTTTCTCATATTATTACCAGTAATATTACTGAACGATTTTTGAAGACAACTGAAACCACTGAAGCCACCTCTAGCTAGGTAAAAGTCTGATGATGAATGACCCCATCCGTCGCTTAAAGTCTCAACCTTGGAAACCGCTTTTTGGAGTTGCTTTTGCTACTGTTATTGCTGTTTCTGTCCTTGACTTTTTATTAATTTTTCTAATTTCCAATGTTGCTGCCATACAAGACAGTATTCGCTTACTTTTATCCCCACCATTGGGCATTTTAATTCCTCTAGCCGTTGCAGCAGGAGTGGGGGCATTAGGGGTTTCTATTTGTGATTACTATCGCTCAAAAATATTCCTCAATGCAGGGAGTTTATGGGCGTTAGTGCTTTGCTTGATGATTGCTTTAGGCGTTAATGCTTTAATTCCCTTTCCCAGTTTTTTACTACGGTTCTCTTATCCGATTTTTATTGGCGTAATCATTGGAGTTTTTTGGCGAGGTCGCCCTTATTGGCGTTAAGAACTTTTTAATTGTATCGCGCCATGCAAATATTGAACTGACGATTGCTAATGCAGTTCCCGTCAAGTTAGCGAAATATATTGCTTCTGCACTTAAACAATATATGGAGGGGAATACTACACAATATAAACAAATGTCTTTATTTTCTATGACTGCTTTTTAACGTGATCGCGCTTTCAACTAATTTGTTTTGCCCAGATTTTCGAGTTAAGCGACTTGTTACGTGCAGAATCTCTTTTTCTTTCGCATCAAGTTAAATTTGACTCATGAATTACATCCTAGGTATTGCTTAGTCGCCTTTCTAGTGGGAATTACAGTTTTTAAGAAGATTTCATCATCACTTTGCTAGTAAGATATGTAAGCTACATTATAGGAGAATCAAACACTTGCCAACAGTTGAACAAGCACTACGCTGTTTTCAGCTTTGCCAAAACCTCACCGATATGTATCTTCCTATAGATATGCTTCGCTTAGATATGAGAACGGGATCTTGTGTCATTATTGCAGGAAATGAAGTTTTAATCGAGGTTTACCCCAATGGAAACTGGAGATTTATCTATGAACTCTGAATTTCAAACGATGACCATAAAAGAACTTAAAAAATACGTATTAGAGAACCGAAATGATCATGCTGCTTTTCAGGCTTTAATGGAGCGTGTAGATGAACAACCTGAGAGACAAGCTTATGGTGAAGTAGATTCTGTACAATTTTTTGAACTGGTACAGGAGTATCGTCGTTCTAAGTCAGATGATAAGTAGTAGTTTTATAGCGCTTCTTAATCTGTTGAGGTAGAAACTTAGTCATTGGTTATTGGTTTACAAATAACAAAGGACAGAGGACGAATCCAAAAAATCCCCCATTTTGGGGGAAATAGAAAATTAAACTTTTAAGTTCTCAGTAATGCGTTTCATTGCTTCATTGACATTTTCACGGCTGTTAAAAGCAGAAATGCGGAAATAGCCTTCTCCTGCTGCTCCAAAACCAGAACCAGGAGTTCCCACGATATTAGCAGCATTAAGCAATTTATCGAATAAATCCCAACTCGAAAGCCCTTCTGGTGCTTGCACCCAAATATAGGGCGCATGAATGCCACCATAAACAGTTAATCCGGCTGCGGTGAGTTTTTCCCGAATAATTTTGGCATTTTCGAGATAGAAGTTAACAAGGGCTTTCACTTCTGCTTGTCCTTGTTCTGAATAAACTGCCTCAGCACCGCGTTGTACAATGTAGGAAACGCCATTAAATTTGGTGGAGTGGCGACGATTCCACAGTTGCCACAGTTGCACCTCAGAGCCATCAGAAGCCTTAGCGGTAAGGGTTTTAGGGATAACGGTTAAAGCACACCGTGTTCCTGTGAAACCAGCATTTTTTGAGAAAGAGCGAAACTCGATCGCGCAATCTTTTGCCCCTTCCACTTCATAAATGGAATGAGGGAGACTGTCATCCGTAATATAGGCTTCGTAAGCCGCATCAAATAAAATCAGAGCATCCACAGATTTAGCATAATTAACCCACTCTTGTAGATGTTCCTTAGTGGCTACCGCACCAGTGGGGTTATTGGGAAAACAGAGATAGATTAAATCTACTTTCTGATCGGTGGGCACTTTGGCAGTAAAGTTATTATCAGCAGTGATGGGAATATACAGTAATCCCTCATATTTTCCCTCATCATTGGCTGGCCCCGTGTGTCCTGCCATGACATTGGTATCCACATAAACAGGATAAACTGGATCAGTAACCGCGATCGCGTTATCATCCCCTAAAATATCTAAGATATTCCCTGTGTCGCACTTAGAGCCATCGGAAATAAAAATCTCAGAGGCATCAATGTCACAACCACGGCGTTGGTAATCATGGGAAGCAATCTTCTCTCGTAGCCAAGGATATCCTTGTTCGGGGCCATATCCTTTAAAGGTAGCGCGATCGCGCATTTCATCCACCGCCTTCGCCATGGCATCACAGCAAGCCTGCGGTAACGGTTCTGTCACATCCCCAATTCCCAACTTAATAATATCGGCATCAGGGTTATTTTCTGCAAACGTATTCACCCGTCGCGCAATTTCAGGAAAAAGATAGCCTGCTTTCAGTTTGAGATAATTTTCGTTAATTTTGACCATAGAGATAATTTCAGATTAATTCCACAACCTAGCAACTCCCCAGTTTATCTCATCACTAAGCCCCTCTCCTTGCTAAATTAGAGAAAGACTTTATACTGAAACTCTTATAAGATCGAAAAGCTATGTTTGATGCCCTCTCAGAAAGTTTAGAATCAGCTTGGAAAAAACTGCGCGGTCAAGATAAAATTACCGCCAACAACATTAAACCTGCCCTACAAGAAGTCCGTCGTTCCCTCCTCTCAGCAGATGTTAACTTACAAGTTGTCAAAAACTTTATTGCCGACGTAGAAAAAGCTGCTCAAGGGGCAGACGTAATTTCTGGCGTACGTCCTGACCAGCAATTCATCAAAATTGTCAACGATGAACTGGTCAAGGTGATGGGAGAAAGCAATGTTCCCCTTGCCGAAGCCGATACCCCACCCACAATTATTCTGATGGCAGGGTTACAAGGAACAGGGAAAACCACTGCCACTGCAAAACTTGCCCTGCATCTGCGTAAACAAGAGCGCAGTGCCTTAATGGTAGGAACAGACGTATATCGCCCGGCTGCCATTGACCAATTAAAAACCCTTGGCGAACAAATAGAAGTTCCTGTGTTTGAAATGGGAACAGAAGCCAACCCCGTAGAAGTAGCCCAAAAAGGCATCGAGAAAGCACAAGCAGAAGGGATTAATACCGTCATCATTGACACCGCCGGACGCTTGCAAATTGACCAAGACATGATGGAGGAACTGATTAGCATTAAAAATGCTGTTTCTCCCCATGAAGTCTTGTTAGTCGTGGATGCGATGACAGGACAAGAAGCGGCCAGTCTCACCGCAACCTTCCATGAACAAGTTGGAGTTACTGGGGCAATTCTAACCAAACTTGATGGCGATACCCGTGGTGGGGCTGCCTTATCCGTGCGCCAAGTTTCTGGACAACCCATTAAATTTATCGGGGTAGGAGAAAAAGTAGAAGCCCTACAACCCTTTTATCCTGAAAGAATGGCATCTCGTATCCTTGGCATGGGCGATGTGGTTTCTCTGGTCGAAAAAGCCCAAGAAGAAATCGACATGGCAGATGCCGAAGCAATGCAGGCAAAAATGATGGAAGCGCGATTTGACTTTAACGACTTCCTGAAACAAATGCGCCTGCTAAAAAATATGGGATCATTCGGTAGCGTGATGAAAATGATTCCGGGGATGAATAAACTCAGTGGGTCAGATTTAGAGAAAGGAGAAAGTCAACTCAAACGCACTGAGGCGATGATTAACTCCATGACCAAAGAAGAACGGGAACAGCCAGAATTATTAGCGAAATCTCCCAGTCGTCGTCGTCGTGTTGGCAAAGGCTCAGGACATGAACAAAAAGATGTGGAAAAATTAGTCAGCGACTTTACTAAAATGCGTTCCATGATGCAACAAATGGGACAAGGGAATATGGAGATGCCTGGCATGGGCGGACTCGGTGGAATGTTTGGCGGTGGCGGCGGTCAAACCCAACCTGGTTTCCGTCAACCTGCCGGTACGGGCAAGAAGAAGAAAAAGAAGAAGAAAAAGAAAGGCTTTGGGGAGTTGTAATTCCTAATTAGTAAAATAACCCTTAATGAAATGTATGGCAGTTAGGAATCAGTATGGCTATGAAAGAACAAGCTGAAAAGTTCATTGAAAACAGTCGCCCTGCAATTGAACACCTTTTCGATGCACTAGGTGCGTATGAGGAAGTTTTAAAAAGGGCTGAGGCTACTGTTGAGGAAGTCGAAAACTCCAAACAGTTCTTTTCTGATCTATTTATGTATCGTGATCAGTGGTCTCCCAATGCCAATCATAACTATGCACAGTACAGAACGCGCATGGAAGCGCTAGAAAAGCAGAGAGCCGAGGCTCAAGAAAATAAGGTGGAAAAAATAGAAAGGGCACTTTTCAATATGGGGTCAACTATCGAATCAATGTCTAGCCTGGCGGGTGCGGTCTTACAGATTGCGAAACAGGCGCTGTCCATACGTTACGCAGGAAAACCAGATCTTCCGTACGCTAGATCGGTGGGGACACAGAATATTGTGGACGTGGTCTGGGAGGGTCGCAATCATGCCATGCATTGGGATGAGGGGGCTCCGAGAGAACAGGTGAGAAATATGCTTGATGCATTGGAAACTGATCTAGGAATCACGGTTGAAGTTGGCAAGAACAATTGTTTATCGATACTGGACGCATTAGAATGGAATATGCCGGAAGCTGTTATATCAGATATTAAGAAGCTGATTCAATGAATGCCTAATAATTCCCTGAACTCGGAGGGATTTTTCGTTCATTACGCTCACTACAAATGACATCACAAGAATTACAAAACTTACAAAAGCAAGCACTACAACTTTCAAATGGTGATCGCTGGCAGTTGGTACAAGTTCTTTTAGACTCTCTGAAACGGGAAGCAAACCTCAAGCCCAAGCGGAGAAATCTATCGCATTTGCGAGGTATTGCCAAAATTTCGGTAGCTACAGGCGAAAGCAATGCCCAAGCGGATTATGTCACCTATCTGACTGAGAAGTATCAGTGATGCGAGTATCGCAGCAACAATAATAACTAACATTTACTGAGATGAAGCAGTGAGATCTTTTTGCACCCAAATTACGCCTTCCCACTGTTGTTTCATCTTTGCCACTTCTGGAAGATAAGCAACCCTTTGAAATCCTAAGCCTATTGCCGCCTCAAAACTAGATTGATTTTTTTCTAAAATAAGAGCGACTAAAGCCCGAAAGCCCAACTTTTTAGCAGTTTTCATAAGATGAATCAATAGTCGCCCTCCGACAATTCCCCTTCTCTGGGCTTGGTCAACATAGATAGCAACCTCAGCAATAGAGCGATAAGATGGTCGAATCGAAAAAGGACTCAGTGCCGAATATCCAATGACTTCTCCCAATTGATTTTCCCAGACAAAGACAGGATAGGGAGGTTGATGTTGCTTTAACCAATCTATGCGACTCTCTGCAGAAACAGGTTTAAGATCACAAGTGGCATAGCTCCCATCGGTAATGGCTTGATTATAAATTCTAGCAATGGCTACAGCATCAGACGGATCAGCAGCACGAATCATAAGCTCCTCACTCTTTAAATACAGTAAAGTTGAAATAACATGACATCTCGCCACCCCTGTTCTATTGGCACTACTCCCTCTAAGCGACCTCGCTCTACAAAGCCTAACCGTTTAGCCCAATTTAAACGATAAACTGGTTGAGGAAACAGTAATAACATCGCAGAATGAAATCCCAGTGTTCTAGCTCTCGTTAACCCTAGTTTTGCGAGTTGATTACCAATTCCCTGACTGCGAGCAGATAGCGTGACATAAACTGATAATTCTACTGTTGGAGAATAGGCTTCACGCTCATGGAAAGGGGTAAGCGCCATCCAACCCTTGATTTCAGCTTTTTCCCTATACACATAAGCCTCATACTCAGGCTTGTTATTCAGTAGCCAACTCTGACATTGCTGAATCGTTTTTGGTTCAAGGGCTTGGGTGGTTTCCCCAGCTTTAATTGCTTCGTTAAAAATCGCCGTCACTGTAGCGAGGTCATTAAGACCCATGGGTTCCATAGAAGCCATTGATTTCAGGGTTTTCTTGCTTTACCATAAGGAAATTATTTGTCAATTTAAACTGTATTCCGCTTTAAGTATAGTTTTGGGCGATTAAAGGCACTATTTTAATCATTATGCACGATCCTAATGAAATTCGTTTTTTGGTACTCGGTTTAATTAAAGATCACAATAATCGGGTTTTTCTCTCAGAAGGTTACGACAAAATCAAACAAGAATATTTTTATCGCGCTTTAGGAGGAGGCGTTGACTTTGGTGAAAGTAGCTTAAAAGCTCTCAAACGAGAATTTCAAGAAGAGTTAAATGCTGAGTTAGTTAATATTCAATATGTCACTTGTTTAGAAAGCATTTTTTCTTTTAATGGTCAACCTGGCCATGAAGTGATCCAAGTTTATCAATGTGATTTTGCTAATCCAAACTTTTATCAATTAGAAGAAATTACTTTTAATGAGGGAGAACGCAAAAAAATAGCACGTTGGGTTGATTTAGAAAAATGTCGCTCCAGACAAGTCAGAGTTGTGCCTGAGCCTATTCTAGAATATATGTAATGGGGAATGAATTTAAGCACGAATTAATCTATGACTTCTCATGTTGCTAACTTACGTCGAAATTATAGTCGCGCTGGCTTAAGTAAAAGTGAAACTGATCCCAATCCTTTAATTCAGTTTCAAACTTGGTTTGATCAAGCCCTTGATGCTGACTTACCTGAACCCAATGCTATGACGTTGGCTACGGCTGATTCTGAGGGAAAACCGTCAGCGCGTATTGTGTTACTCAAAGGGGTGGATGAGACAGGCTTTGTGTTTTATACCAATTATAAAAGTCGCAAAGGAGAGCAATTAGCTGAGAATCCTAGCGCGGCGTTAGTGTTTTGGTGGGCGGAACTAGAACGTCAAGTTCGCATTGAAGGATCTGTTGAAAAGGTATCGGAAGCGGAATCAGAAGAATACTTTGCCAGTCGTCCTTTTGGTTCTCAATTAGGGGCGTGGGCTTCTCCTCAAAGTCGGGTAATTGAATCTCGTCGCGTGTTAGAAGAAAAAAGTTGGGAATTAGAACAGAAGTATCACAATAAAGCTATTCCCAAGCCCCCTCATTGGGGAGGTTATCGTCTCATTCCTACAGAAATTGAATTTTGGCAGGGTCGTCCGAATCGGCTACATGATCGAATTCGCTACAATCAGCAGTCTGATGGCAATTGGTTGCGAGAACGGTTAGCGCCTTAATGTGGTACAAATGTTACAGCTTATTTTGTCGTCTCAGGTTATGATGAGGCTAGACGTTAAGTTTAGTTGCAATTTATAGCTGTTGTTAGACAAAACTGCTTATTTACTGGTATATCATGGCAGTCGCGATCCTCGCCCCGCTAAAGAGGTTTCTAAGTTAGTACAAGGGGTACGTCATCAAATGGCGATGGAATTGGCGGTTTCTGCCTCATCGAGGGCAACGGTAATGACAAGACCTCCAGAACCCTTTGTGGCAGCTGCGGCGTTGGAATTAGCTCCTCTTAGCCTTGAGGAAACGATCGCGCAAGAAATTGTCCCGAAAATGCAACAGCAAGGGAAAACTCACTTACAAGTTATTCCCCTTTTTCTCCTACCAGGGGTTCATGTTCAAGAAGATATCCCTAACGCAATTTTACAGGCACAAGAACAGGTGGGACACCGCTTCACGATTGATCTTAAGTCTTATTTGGGATCATCCCCCCTCATGGCACAAAAAATTGCAAGCACTGCCTCCCCCTCGCTTCCATTTAATTCTCCCTCATCCGCTAAAATAATAATCTCACATGGAAGTCGGCGTAAAGGAGGGAATTTACCGATCGCGACTCTAGGGAAACAGTTAAAGGCAAATGTTGCCTATTGGTCAGTATCTCCCACCTTAAGCGAACAAGTAGAAGCCTTAATCGCTGAAGGGAAGCAGGAAATTGAGATTATTCCGTATTTTCTCTTTCCAGGGGGAATTACTGACGCGATCGCGCAACAGGTTCACACCTTACAAACTCAGTTTCCCCAAGTTAGGTTCGAGTTCGGAAATCCCCTCAGCGATCGCCTCTCCCTTGCTGATTTAATTCTTCAGGAATATATTTGTCTATGACTGATCAAACACTGCTTGGTAAAGTTTATTTAATTGGCGCAGGGCCAGGGGATCCTGGGTTATTTACCCTGAAAGGAAAAACCTTACTGGAACACGCTGATGTGGTCATTTATGATGCCTTAGTTAGCCCTGGGATTTTAGCCATGATTAATCCCCAAGCGGAGAAAATTAACGCTGGCAAACGGCGCGGACGACATTCTAAACTGCAAGGAGAAACCACCCAGTTAATGATCGAAAAAGCCCAAGATCATGCGGTAGTTGTCCGCTTAAAAGGAGGCGATCCTTTTGTATTTGGGCGCGGTGGCGAAGAAATGGGAGATTTAGTTGAAGCAGGGGTTGCTGTAGAAGTTATCCCTGGCATTACTGCAGGAGTGGCTGCCCCAGCTTATGCAGGAATCCCTCTGACTCACCGTAATATTAGTTCCTCAGTCACTTTTGTCACGGGACATGAAGCCGCAGGGAAATATCGCCCGAAAATTAACTGGAGCGCGATCGCGCAAGGATCAGAAACCATCGTCATTTATATGGGCATTCACAACCTAGAAAACATTATTGGGGAACTCTTAAAAGCAGGATTAACCCCTCAAACGCCCATCGCCTTAGTAAGATGGGGAACTTGTCCCGAACAAGAAGAAATAACAGGCTCTCTTGAGACAATAATCGAGAAAATGAAAGAAGCAGACTTTAGTGCCCCTGCAGTTGCTATTATTGGTCATGTTGTTGATTTACATTCTGTATTGCATCAATGTCGTCCCAAAGTCGCTCAATAATTAAAAAATCAAAAGGAACATTTTTAGTAGGATTAGGTTATCTCTTATCTCCCCTGTCTTGGTGGAATGATTTATTCTTTAATCTTCCCATTGCTTATGCCTTTGCTTATCTATTTAATTGGATGTTTACCGATGCCTTTATGATCTTAACCGTCATTGGTTATTGGCTTTCCAACATTATTGGCATTTTAATGATGCAATGGGGAACATTTGACTTATTCTTTGAGGAACGCCAGTCCAATTGGAAACGCGATATGATTTTAGGGCTAACGGGTTCCACTCTTTATACGGTTGTAATTGTGGTATTACTCTATTTTGATATTATTAATACCCCTGATTTTTTAACATCCCTCTAACTTTTCATTGCATCTAACCTAAATAACCCAACAATCACCGCAGCTGTAGGAATTGCTAAAAATATCCCTAAAAATCCTGCAATTCTTGCCCCTACGAGTAAAGAAAAAAAGATAACTACAGGATTGAGATTAACAGAGTCTTGCATAATGCGTGGCATCAAAACATTTTCTTCGATTTGCTGTAAAACAACACAATAAACCACCACCTGTAAACTAATTAAAAGTCCTTGTGGCAATACCATTAACCCTGTTAATCCTACTCCTAAGGTAGCACCTATCCCTGGAATTAAATCAAATACGCCCGCGATCGCGGCTAATAACCAAGGATAGGGAGTTTGTAAAGCCCAATAAACAAAAAAGGCAGAAACCCCAAAAAAGATTGATAAAATTAATCTGCCTCGAAAAAAACCTAGAAAATTATCTCTTAAAGAAGAAGTAATTTCAGCTTGCCATCGCTCAGGAAATAATTGAACAATAAACTGCCAAAGTTTTTCCCCATCTAAAAGCATAAAAAATGCAATCACTAGGATAATAATTAATTCAACAAAACTAGTTAAAATATTGGTAACTAAAGTAGTACTAATCCCAACGGCATTTCCTAGCTGTCTTTGTAATTCTTCTTCTAAAACACCAAAATCAACAGGGATCGTAAGTTCCTCTAACCATGCTTCGATTTGCTCTAATCCCTCTATTAAAGACGCTGCCACTTCAGGTGCTTGTTCCAAAAATACTTGCAACTCAGCGATCACAGTTGCGCCTAGTGTAAAAATTAAGATCGTGAATAAAAATAAGCTACCTAAAAAAATAACAACTGTCGCAAAAGTATGAGTTGTATATTGTTCTAACCAGCGCACTGGATAATGTAATAAGAAAGCTAAAATGGTGGCAAAAACAAAGATTATAATAACAGTTTGGAAATAGGCTAAAATCTGGGTAATTGCCCAACCAAATGCAAACAATAGTAAATAATAAACTAGGCGTGATGTGCTTAAATATTCCCACCAAGAATCACGATCTAGATTACTCATTTCAGAAAAAATAGCTAGTTATAGGTTGGTGTATTTCTATGATGGGAGTTGTTTCAGTAATCGGAGCAGGCTTCATCTCGCCACGACTATCCAAAATTAATACTAAAACTAAGTAAGCAACGGCAATAAGCACTGAAATTGCCCCAGTGATAATAGCAATAATTTTTCCGCGATTCATTAAATTCTTTTAGTCTAGACTTGCTAATAATCTAGCATATTTGATTTTAGTTGTTTGTCCTCTGTCTTTTGTCCTTCGTTGTTTGTAAACCAATGACTAATGACCAATGACTAATGACCAATGACTAATGACTTTAGGAAATAAAGGTACGAAGCAGATAACCTAAGAAAAATCCAATAATTAAAGCCCATACCTGCCCAGACTCAATAAAGTTGTTCCACCCGTCCTCAATTTGTTGTAAAACATCTGGGTCTTCAATTGCCTGAGCAATGACAACTGTATTATTATACTGTGAGAATGACGTGAAATCCTCAGGAGAGAAGGAAACAATTTCAGGCATAGTTAAGTCCTTATCCAAATCAAGTTAAACATCACGCTTGAGTTAATCATAGTTATGGATTAAAGTCAAGAAGTTACTAATGAAAACGATGATCGATCCATGATTAAACCCAGATAACCATTTACAGAGGAGTGTTCGGTTATGATATTGTCCGCCCCGAAGAAGGAGTTTCGTGTGTTCTTACAGTCTCTTTTATCCAGTGTGTTTTTATGGCTATTACTGTCAGCTTCAGCCCAAGCCACAACAGCATTAAGGGTTCTCTTACAGGAAAATGCTAAACAAGTGCCCGTTGGCAGTTCTACCACTGCCGTAGTGAAAGATGCTCAAGGAAATGCTTTAGGGGAAATTGAGGGCATGAGTGCGTTTCGGGCTGTGGGAAGTGGCCAAGGAGTTAAGTTAGGGGACTGGCAAGCCAATCAACTTTCGATTACCCCCCGAGATGATGGCTATGTATGGATTGGGAATCGTTGGTATCGCGGAAAAGTCCGATTAGTGAATCGTGACTCCAATTTGACAGTCATTAATAAGGTGAATTTAGAGGATTATCTTTACAGTGTTGTAGGCGCAGAAATGCCCCCGAGTTGGCCCCTAGAAGCGTTAAAAGCCCAAGCAGTAGCCGCCCGATCCTATGCTTTGCATCAGCAAGAAAATACTGGGAATGGGCTCTATGATGTACAAAGCACTACAGCTTCTCAAGTGTATAAAGGTGTGAATAGTGAAACTGAACGCACTCATCAAGCCGTTAATAGCACTGAAGGAGAAGTCTTACAACATAATGGAAATGTCATTTTAGCGGTGTTTCATTCCTCTTCAGGGGGACATACTGAAAATGTTGAGGATGTATGGAGTAGCCCCTTACCTTATTTACGGGGAGTTGCTGATTATGATCAGACAGCACCGGTTTATCAATGGCAACAAGCCTTTTCTCCTACGGCAATGGGTCGTCGTTTAAGAGTTGGAACAGTACAAGAAATCATTCCGCAACAAGCTAGCCCTCAAGGACGGATAAGACGCTTAAAAGTAGTCGGCGATCGCGATACTAGAACCTTGAGTGGGGATCAGTTTCGTCACGCTCTGAATCTACGTAGCACTCTCTTTCAAGTTCAAAAGAAGAGTGACAGGTTTGTGATTACAGGACGCGGCTTTGGTCACGGGATTGGATTAAGCCAATGGGGTGCTCATTACCTTGCCCAAGAAGGAGCGAACTATCGCCAAATTTTAGGGCATTACTATCGACAAGTAAAATTAGCAAGGTTAGAAACTGACCTCGCTAGAAATTAGTAGAAATGGCTTGCACAGGGCAAGTGGGAATGCATTGTTCACAGACGACACAGCGCGATCGGGTAAAATTGAGCTTAAAACTCTCAGGATCAAGGGTCAACGCTTCTGTTGGACACACTCCTGTGCATAAGCCACAATCAACACAACTCTCTTCATCAATGATAATTTCTCGACTGGCTAGAGAGACGCTAATATCTTGTAGCTTCATCCACTCAATGGCAGCTTCAATTTCATCAATATCCCCCAATAACTCCACCACTAATTTACTCGTGCGGTTGGGTGCAACTTGAGCGCGAATAATATTACCGGCAACATTAAAATCTTTTGCCAAACGGTAAGTAACTGGCATCGGAACACGGTTTTTAGGAAAGGTGAGAGTAACTCGTTTTTTCATGGCAATTAAGGAAAGTCTTTTACTTGTTACTGTAACAATGGAGGAAAAAATGAATTAATGTAAAGGAAAGTAACAATGACTCAGTCCGACCTTAGCACCCGCATTCGTAACCTTATAATCGCCTTCGGGGCAATTGCCATTAGTTTTGCTCTTTTTTTCGGCTTACAAAGTGATAATCCTTCTTTATCTCTAGAAAAGCAAGCAGAAACCTCAACGCCTCTAGAGGTAGCCCTTGGGAATAATAAACCTACTTTCCTAGAATTTTATGCCAATTGGTGTACCAGCTGTCAGGCTATGGCGGAAGAGATTGGGGAATTGAAAGAAAAATATCGCGACAATATTAATTTTGTCATGCTCAATGTTGATAACGATAAATGGTTGCCAGAGATGGTGCAGTATAAAGTTGATGGTATTCCTCACTTTGCCTTTTTAGATCGAGAGGGAAGCGCGATCGCGTCAGTGATTGGTGAACAACCTCAATCTGTCCTAGACAAAAATTTACAAGCCTTAGAAAAAAATGAGACCCTCCCCTATCAAGTTCAAAAAGGGGAAACCTCACAAGTCAATTCTTCAAATCCTCCTCAAAAAAGCAAACCTGACATTCAACCCCGTAGCCATAGTAATTAAGCCCTATACCCTAAGAATTAATTTTTTATGAACAGTCTTTACAAAACGCAATGTATTGTTTAAATTAAAGGTGTAGCAGTTGAAAAGCTACGAGACACTAAATTGTAGTGTTGAACGGAATCATAAAACTATGACTACTACCATACAACAACAACAAAGCCAGAACCTTTGGGAACGGTTTTGTCAGTGGGTAACTAGTACCAACAACCGTCTCTATATCGGTTGGTTTGGCGTTTTGATGATTCCCACCCTCTTAACCGCAACTACCTGCTTTATTATCGCCTTCATCGCAGCCCCTCCTGTTGATATTGACGGGATTCGTGAGCCGGTATCAGGTTCCTTGCTTTATGGCAACAACATTATTTCAGGAGCAGTAGTTCCCTCCTCCAATGCCATCGGACTGCACTTCTATCCCATTTGGGAAGCAGCAAGCTTAGATGAGTGGCTTTATAACGGTGGTCCTTATCAGCTAATCGTATTCCACTTTTTAATCGGGGTATTCTCCTACCTCGGTCGTGAATGGGAGCTTTCCTATCGTCTAGGAATGCGTCCTTGGATCTGCGTTGCCTTCTCTGCACCTGTCGCAGCCGCAACCGCAGTGTTCCTCATCTATCCTATCGGACAAGGTAGCTTCTCTGATGGTATGCCACTCGGCATTAGTGGAACATTTAACTTCATGTTCGTGTTCCAAGCTGAACATAACATCTTAATGCATCCCTTCCATATGCTCGGTGTCGCCGGCGTATTCGGAGGCGCATTATTCTCCGCAATGCACGGTTCTCTTGTCACTTCTAGCTTAGTGCGTGAGACCACTGAAAACGAAAGCCAAAACAATGGCTATAAATTCGGACAAGAAGAAGAAACCTACAACATTGTTGCTGCCCACGGCTACTTTGGTCGCTTAATTTTCCAATATGCCAGCTTCAACAATAGTCGCAGCTTGCACTTCTTCTTAGCAGCGTGGCCAGTAATCGGAATCTGGTTCACCGCCTTAGGTATCAGTACCATGGCGTTCAACTTGAACGGATTCAATTTCAACCAGTCCATCCTTGATAGTCAAGGGCGTGTCATCAACACTTGGGCAGACGTATTAAACCGCGCTAACCTCGGATTTGAGGTAATGCACGAACGGAATGCTCATAACTTCCCCTTAGACTTAGCATCTGGCGAAGCAACTCCTGTTGCCATGCAAGCGCCTGAAATCAATGGCTAATTTCTAGTTAGCTAGTTCGATTTCACCCCCTCTTTCGGGAGGGGGGTTTTTTATGGTTGACTAAGGAATTCTTGGAGGACAATAAGGTCCATGGCAAGGATTAGGTCCTGAAGGCGCAGGATTCCCATCAGGGCCAATCGGACCACATCCTGCGATTGCAGGATCACAATTAAAAGCATCACCTAGTATGGTACGGGTTGGGGTTGCTACTCCATCTCCAGGGTTAATTTGTGGATTAGCTCGATCTAACTCTGGCACTGTGGGCCCCGTACCATGTCCATCTGGCTCAGTTGGAGTAGTAGTGCCATATCCAGGACGAAGTCGCGGGTTAGCTCGATCTAACTGTGGCACTGTGGGCGTATCGATGCCATGCCGAGGTTTCAGGTGAGGATAAGGACCTACCCCTGACCCAGGTTCCATCCGTTGAGGACTTGGCATCCCATTCTCACCAACAATATCACTAGCCTCTTTATCTCTTTGCGGTTCTGCTGCGTCCTGATGTTGGTAAAGAGGAACTCCTTGGGCTGAACTCATGAAAGCGCTTGCAGACAGAATGGTCACGACGGACAGCAAAATTGTTTTCATTTTGTTTACTTCATAAAATAGAAAAACATTGGAATTGAAACGATGCAGTACAGTTCACTCATGGGGGAAGATTGGTTTAAGTTTATTATATGGAGGTAATCTCACTTTTGTTTGTAAAATTATGTAAATATAGCAGTTTTTAACCTTATGACTAATAACTAATCTAAGGATTCAGGCACGGGATTAACAAAAACAGAAAAGTTTTGTGGCTAAAAAAATAGCCGAACTAACTGAAGCTATTAAAGAAAAAATTAAAGCTAAAAATGCTTTGACTTATACTGAAAAAAGTTAGATCATTATAAAAAATTTTTCAAAAATTCTTGAACGAATTTTTTTATCCTTTGCACAAGTTTTACGGTTGAAATCCTAAATATCCCCTCGGTGTAATCATCCAGTGATGATGCTGTCGGGTGCTAGAATTACCGATAATAACAACGGTTAGCATATCAATCGGATGATCTAACATTTCTTGGAGAGTGGTTAATGTTATTTGTTCATCCTCTCGGGAAACAGAACGCACAAGTGCAACTGGGGTATCCGGGGGACGATGTTTACTAAAAATTTGTTGAGCAATTTTAATGTGTTCAGTACGGCTGCGCGATCGCGGATTGTATAAACTGGTAATAAAGTCTCCCTCTGCAGCTGCCATTAGGCGTTTTTTAATGACGTTCCATGGGGTTAATAAATCGCTGAGACTAATCGCACAAAAATCGTGCATAAGGGGAGCACCTATTTTCGCCGCCGCCGCTTGCATGGCAGTAATTCCGGGAAATACTTCTACTGCAGGAGTTTTGCCATCCCAATTTTCGGTGGTTAATTCTTCAAAGACTAATCCCGCCATGCCATAAATTCCTGCATCTCCTGAAGAGACCATAGCAACGTTTAATCCCCAATTAGCAAGGCTAATGGCACGTTCAGCCCGTTTTTTCTCTTCAGTAATGGCATAACGTTCAATGATTTGCCCGGGGCGTTGCAGGGAGTGAATTAAGTCGAGATATAGCCCATAACCAAGAATGACATCGGCTTCAGTAATGGCAGCTCGGGCTGCAGGGGTAATTTGATTAATATCTCCAGGCCCGGTGCCAATAAGGTAAAGTTGTCCACTCTTTCCAATATACTCATTGCGCGATCGCGCTACTGCTATGGTAACCGCGCCCTGATCTGACTTAAAAATTTGCTTATTAACCACTAACTCTGAGGCTTGGGCGACTTTTAAGGCTGCTGCTTCAGCTACACTGGCTGTTCCCACTTCTTGGGCAACAACGGAGGAGGGATTGGGCACTCTTACTAAGTTTAATTCTTCGGGAGTATAAGTTTTTAAGGGGTAATTTTGCTCTGTTGCTAGTTCTACAAGCCCTAATTCATCGGCTTTAATATCAATGGTTGCTAATCCTGCGATCGCGCTTTCACTGAGTCCAAACTCCTTAAATGTTGTTTCTAAGGCTTCTTGAATAACGTTTTGGGGAGTTCCGCGTTCACAGCCAATTCCCACCCACAATACGCGAGGATGCCAGAGAACTTGTGATAACTGTGGATTAATTTCTACAGCACGATCAGTAATAATTACTTGTGCTTCAGTTTCTCTGGTTTCAAACTGAAAACAATGGTTTTCGGGGAGATGATTTTGCCAGAGGGTTGATCCCACTTCTTGAATAACTGCAACTGGCTTTTGATGCGCGATCGCGCGACTGACTGCTGTCCAATTTCCCTTCCCTTTCCGCCAACCAAAGGGCTTACCGATGACATCAATTCCTGGGAGATTCAAACTTGCTGAAGCCCCAGTAATAATCGCCTTGCCACCTAACTCTTGCGCTAGGCAACGGCTGAGAGTTTCACCACCGCCCTGATGTCCTCCACATAAACTAACAATATTCTCCCCTGCTTCATCCATCACAATAACTGCAGGATCACTCTTTTTATCTTGTAATAAAGGGGCAATTAATCTCACTACTGCCCCTGTAGCAAAAACAAAAATAATTCCCTGATACTGGGACCAAATTTCCTCTAAATGCTGACTTAACTTCCCCTTATAAGTTACTGTATTCGGGGTAAAATTTTCTAAATCATCGGGAACAAATAAGGTGATACCACTGCGATTACAGAGAGGTTGTAGCGTTTTTATCGCTTTAGAAGTGGGCGCGATCGCGCATAAAGAAGAAAATTGCTCTAACAAAATTGACAATTACCTTTTGTCGGGATGAAAGTAAACTTAAATCATTTGGGAATTCCCCGCGAGTAGCTAGCGCGGGAAACAGGAATCACACTAATTAATTACGAAAACGCTTCTTACGACGAGCAATTTCTTTACGTTTTTTCTTTTCAATTGGAGTTTCGTGGAAGCGAGTGCGCTTAATATCTGCAAAAATCCCCGCCTTGGACACTTGACGCTTAAAACGACGCAGTGCTGATTCAATATTTTCGTTTTGACCAACGGTCACTTGAGTCATAGATACCTCCTTAATATACAATACTCGCAACTATAATATTAATTAAGCTAGTGTCAGATTTGAGTCGTTCTGACCACTACTTGATGAACATCAACCTTAGATTTGTGAATAAAGGTTTGAGCAATTTTCTTAAAATTTTCTACACAAACTAAATTAACAGCAATAAATAGGGAAAACTTTCTCGCTTTCCCTGTTAGCCATTGTAACATACAATCCCCATCATCTAGAGATTGACAATTCGTCTTAACTAGATTTTAAAAACGCTCTCTATCCCCTCTCCCGCGATTGCGATTGTTATTTTCACTACGAGGGCGAGCTTTATTTACTCGTAACTCTCTTCCCATCCATTCTGCGCCATCAAGAGCTTCAATAGCTGGGGATTCATCAGACTCAGTTTCCATTTCCACAAAACCGAAACCGCGCACTTTACCAGTTTCCCGGTCAACTGGAATAGTCACACGCTTTACAGTTCCATAGTCAGAAAAAACTTCGTTCAGTTCTTGTTCTGTAACTTCGTAAGGCAAGTTACCAACATAAATCGACATGAAAAAAACAGACTCCGAAAGCAAAAAATAAATTTTAATATTGATTTACAAAGAAAATGCACTAAGTTTGTGCTAGTCTCTCTGTACCCCAATTACTTCAGTATCATAGCATAAATCGCTAGGTATAGTTTAACGAAATTGCCACTCGCTTAAAATACCAACACGACTATCATTAGCAAAGGAAGAATTTTGTTTTTGAATTTCTACCCCTAAGCGCAATTGTTCGGTTACGCTATAACCAGCAGCGATCGTTGTTAATCCCACTTCCCCATCTTGTCCGGGGGAAATAAAACTTTGTGTGAGTCGTAAATCAGCTGCCCCTGTGCGAGATAACGTTAATCGCAACTGTAACCCCACATTTACCCCATCTTCACTAAATTCTTCTGTTTCAATAGAATGATAGCCAACGATGGGAGCGACATTAAAGTAGTTTCCCATCGGGAGAAGAGAATAAGCAAGATTACTTTCAAAATGAGCGCGATCGCGATTAAAACTCTGACTATAGCCTAAATTTGCGGTAAGCCCAGTTTCTCCCAGAAAAATATCTTCAACTCCTACTTTAAAACCACCAATATCATCACTAGAGGGATATTGCACAACCCCAAATTGTACTCTTGTCTTAAAACTGGGATCATGGCGAATTTCTCTTAAAACATTAGGAATTTCGTCTCCCCATTTTTGTAAAACAGGACTGTTTTCAATAACCTCTGGATCTAAGTCTAATTCTTCTGCCAAATCAGGGTTAGCCCTGGCTTCTAAGTGGGAAAAAAAGATAAAAAATAAGAAGAAAGGAAAAGAGACTTTAATAGTTTTAAATATCATAGAGCTTTTGGTAGGTTGGGTTAGCGTACTTTCTGCCCAACCTACAGTAGTGAACAATTGCAGGACTAATTTTAACCTAAAGTTGAGCCATTCCAGCCCCACATTGCCCCTTTAGCATCAGCAAATTCAATATAAGTACGATTAGCAGGAACTCCTAAATTTTTCTCCACTTCTTGACAAAAATCTTCACTCATAGAGCGTGTTTGGTCAGGTTTCATACTGCCAACATTTTTAATTTCAATGTAGCAAACAGGATCAGTTGTTCCTGAAAATGTCATTGACACATCAGGTTGTAAAGCCGTCATTACATAAGACTCAGGTTTTCCTAAATGCTTAGATAATTTTCCTGATAAAGTCTTAAGTAAATCTTCTACTTGACTTTGATCAGGCTTCGCTACTGAGGTATGAACTTTAATTAAAGGCATAAAACTCCTCCTTGATTAATGTTAGAGTCAGCAAACTATCCTCCATATTGCCAGCCTGTGGTTTCTAATAAAAGGGCACTGCCTTCGCGATGAACGCCAGCCCCAATCACTTCAGCAACAAAAATCGTGTGATCGCCTTTCATTACTGATTCCACCACCTGGCATTCTACATAACCAAGGGTATCCTTAATGATCGGGCAACCTGTTTCCTCACCTGAATAAAATTCTACATCTGCTAATTTATTACCCACTCGTCGTTGGGGCTTAAAAAACTGAGCAGCCACGTCCTTCTGTTCACTATCGAGAAAACTAAGGGCAAACACCCCACTATTTTTAATCATCTCATGGGAACCAGAGTCTTGACGCACACAATTAATGATTAGAGGGGGCTGAAAAGAGGTTTGCATAACCCAACTAGCAGTAAAACCATTAATTTCTTCACCATCTTTGACCCCACAAATATAAAGCCCATGGGGGATCTTACGCAAAATTGTTTTTTTCGCCTTTTCGTCTAGCAATAGTCTTCTCCATTAATTTACTGTTTTTGCTTCAGTGTAGCTTGTTTGACTACCCAAATGCCGTCATTAGTCATCGTCATTGATCATTCCAGCCCATCGCCATAGGAATCCCTCAATGGGCTACACAAAGCAAGAGAATTGATCATAAAGCTGCATCCTGAGTGCATCAAATAGCAATCAATATCAATTTTAATGTAAAAAAGGAAAACCATTAATGCAATTTTGTAATAATAATTTGTATTTTGTAAAAAAAGCTACACAAGTATCTAAAAACAATCAGTAAATTAGAGGAAATTCAGAGCGGTATGCCATCTCTGATCTTGGTTATTTCTCAAGAGAAAAAGATGATCTCTAACTAACTCGAAAATACCAAAAAATTGCTTATGATGAACATTTTATCTTTTCAAGGTCGTTATCGAATTTTACACCTAACGTGGTTTGCCTTTTTCCTCAGTTTTGTGGTCTGGTTCAACATGGCTCCCTTAGAAACCACCATTATGAGGGATATGGGATTAGACTCTGACCAAATGAGAACCCTTGGTATTGCCAATGTTGCCTTGACAGTACCTGCACGGATTTTAATTGGGATGGCTTTGGATCGATTTGGCCCCCGAATTACCTATTCAGCCTTGCTCGTTTATGCGGCAATTCCTTGTTTCATTTTTGCCTCAGCACAAGACTTTAATACCCTTGTTATTGGTCGTTTGCTACTAGGAATTGTTGGGGCTGGATTTGTCATTGGCATTCGCATGGTTTCCGAGTGGTTTCCCCCGAAAGAAATTGGCGTTGCAGAAGGAATTTATGGGGGTTGGGGGAATTTTGGCTCGGCTGCTGCTGCTTTTAGCCTTCCCAGTATTGCTCTTGGATTTGGCGTTTTTGCGGCTGGGGACTACAACTGGCGTTTAGCAATTATGCTCACAGGGGTGATTGCAGCGGTTTATGGAGTGATTTACTTCTTTAATGTTGAAGATACTCCACCAGGACGAGTTTATCAGCGTCCTGAACGTAGCGGTGGCATGGAAGTAACCACCAAACGGGACTTTTGGTTCTCCTTATTAATGAATATTCCTCTCGTTGGAATTTTAGGAGTTCTTGCCTGGCGTTTAACCCGAGTTGATTTTCTCAGTCAGCAACAGTTTCTCTTGATCTGTTTAGGGTTAGTGGCTCTCTATGCCTATCAATCCTATAAAGCATGGGATGCTAATAAGGCTTTAATGACAGGTAAGAAACGGTATCCTGCCGAAGATCGCTATGAGTTTAAGCAAGTGGCAATTTTACAGCTAACTTATGTGGTTAACTTTGGCGCAGAATTAGCAGTTGTTTCCATGTTACCTGCTTTCTTTGAGATGACGTTTGAATTGGATCCTGCTCGTGCTGGCATGATTGCCTCTAGTTTTGCCTTTATGAACCTGATGTCTCGCCCCGGTGGAGGACTTATCTCCGACAAAATGGGAAGTCGGAAATGGACGATGGCAGTATTACTGATTGCCATGGGAATTGGCTTCTTAATGATGGGCATGATCAACAGCAGTTGGTTTTTACCCTTAGCGGTAGTCGTAACTATGATGTGTTCCTTCTTTGTTCAGGCTTCAGAGGGTTCTACTTATGCGATTGTTCCCCTAATTAAACGTCGGGTAACAGGGCAAATTGCTGGCAGTGTCGGCGCTTACGGTAATGTCGGTGCGGTAGCTTATTTAACCATCTATAGCTTGATGCCTTCAGGGCCTCCTGCTGATCGGACTTTCTTCCAAATGCTGGGAGTTGCAGGGTTAATTGTCGGCTTCCTCTGTGTCTTTTTCTTGAAAGAACCCAAAGGCTCGTTCTCTGAGTTCCATGAAGGAGAAGAGGAGTTAGAACCCGTGGCTGAACCAGTTTCTAATCGTAATATTTCTGAGTAAGAGTTGATAGGGGTGACAAAGCAATGACCAAGGAGAAACAACAAATGACTGAAAAAACACTTTGTCCTTACTGTGGTGTTGGTTGTGGGTTAGAAGTTTTGCCACCCGCCCAACCTGGGAAATCTGTCCATCGTGATAGTGAAGGGAATCCCATTTGGCAAGTACGCGGCGATCGCGCTCATCCTTCTAGCAAGGGGATGGTTTGTGTCAAAGGGGCAACCATTACTGAATCTACCCATAAAAATCGCCTGAAATATCCCCTGTTACGAGACTCTCTTGATCAGCCCTTCCGTCGGGTGAGTTGGGAAGAAGCCTTAACTCGCCTCACTGATGAGATTAAAAAAGTGTCTCTGACTCATGGGGCAGATGGCATCTGTATGTATGGTTCTGGGCAATTTCAAACTGAAGATTATTATACTGCCCAAAAACTGCTCAAAGGCTGTTTAGGGACGAATAATTTTGATGCCAATTCTCGCTTGTGTATGTCTTCAGCGGTTGCTGGCTATATGCAAAGTTTGGGTTCTGATGGCCCCCCCTGTTGCTATGACGATTTAGAACA